>NZ_JBEZFP010000113.1:0-31241 GCF_040649515.1 Streptodolium elevatio | reverse complement strand
GAAGCCGCCGATCACCGGCGTACCGCTCAAGAGCCAGGCCGCGGTCACCGACGCCCTCGGCAAGGTCACCGACGTGCCCGGCGTCGCGAAACTGGCGCTGCAACTCGAGGACCAGGCCGCGCAGACCTACCTGTTCGCGCAGTTCAACGTCACCGCACCGGCCGGGATCGAGACGGCGGCGACGATCGCGCCGGTCGAGGCCATGCACGCGGCGATCCTGCGGTACCTGCTCGGCGAGTACCCGGTTCCCGACGACTTCCTGCCGGTCGACAAGGCGGCCAAGCCGGACGACCTCACCGTCTGACGGCGGGGCCGACAACCCGGCCCGCGCACGCCCCCGCCGGGGACAGGCCCGAAAGCCCTGTCCCCGGCGGGGTCCGGCGGCACAGCCTGCCGTGTCGAGCCGAACCAGGCAGTCCGCGCCCGGTTTTGCGCGGGTGCATGCGCTCGCAGACCGTCGGGGGAGCGGATCTCGTGGTCCTACCGTGCGGTGTTCGCGCTCCCGTCGTGCCGTCGACCGGCCCGGAACTCGTGGCCTTTGCGGGCGCTCCACGCGTTGAGCGCCGTCCTGGCCGGCAGGACGAGGCCGCAGGCCGGGAAGACGAGCGCCGGGAACAGCCAGATCCCGACGGCGTCGGCGCCTGTTGCCGCGCGGACGATCACGGTGCCCACATACCCGGCGGCCCCGGCGCCGAGCCACCACTTCCAGGCGCTCCGGCTGGGGCCGTCCGGTCGATTCGGGTCCTCGTCCTCGCGGGTGCTGACCGGACGCCCGTTCCGCCTGCGCCACAGCGCCCGGACCAGGAAGGCACCGCCGAAGACGGCGAGTCCCACCGCCAACAGACCCCACTCCGCGGGTGACTCCGGTATTCCTCGGGCGTACTCGTTCACGTCCTGCCTCCGGTGGCGATCGCCGTGACATGGTCCGCCTAACGCTGCCCTCGGGCGCGAAGGGCACACGAACGTCCGCAGTTTCCGGCCGACTGCCGAGCCCCGCGGCCGTCTCCGAATCCGCCCGGCGCCTGGGCGTCCGACGTCCGAGCGGGTGCTTCGCGGACGAGATGCGGATCAAGGCCGGCTGACGGGTTAGACGATCACAAGACACCGGCCGACTGCGGACGGACATCTTCCGAACGCATTCCAGGCCGCCCACCGCACCGACCGGCACGAAGGAACCTCATGCACTTGGCCGAACTCCCCTTCCGGACACTCGCGATCGTCCGTGGCACCGACCGTGCCGCCGCCCTGCGCACCGTGCTGACTCTCGCCGAAGAGGGCATCACCGCAAGCGAGGTCTCGCTGACCACCACCGACGCGTTCTGGGTGATCGAGCACGCCCGCCGCGAACTCGGCCCCGACGCCGTCCTCGGCGCGGGCACCGTCCTGACCGCGGACGATGCCGCCCGCGCGGCCGCCGCCGGCGCGAGCTTCCTCGTCACCCCGGGGCTGATCGACGAGCCGACGCCGCACGTCGGCAGCCCCGGAACCGAACTGCCGGTCCTGATGGGCGCGTTGACTCCCAGCGAAATCCTGGCGGCCACACGTCGCGCGGCGCTCGGCGTCGCGCTCTTCCCTGCCTTCGTCGGCGGCCCGGCATATCTGACGGCGTTGCGGGACACCTTTCCGTACGTGCCTTTCGTCCCGGTCGGCGGCATCGACGCCCCCACCGCGGTGGCCTACCTCACGGCCGGAGCCGCGGCCGTCGGCGTCGGCGTACCCCTCGTCGGGGACGCGGCGGACGGCGGCGACCAGAACGAACTGCGCGCCCGCGCCGCGCGATGGTGCAGTGCTCTGTCCGCTGCCCACACCCCTTGACCAACGGCGCGGGTCGGTGGCCGGGGACAGGCGGTATATGATCGGCGGGATTTACTTGTCACAGTCATGTAGTGGCGGGTCCGCCAGGGTACGCGCCGGAACACCGAGGAGCACCGCCGTGGCCGAACCGGGCACCGACACCGACGACTTCGCCGCACTCGAACAGCTGATCGTGGGGGAGATCCCGGACGTCACATCCATCCCCGACGAGGCTCTGGACCTCGTCGAGCAGGTCCGGGACCTGGTCGAGGCCACCGTGCTCACCGATGTCGGAGCGGACGTGCGTTCGGCCGCGGCCGGCCTGGTGGCGCAGGCCACCGAACTCCTCAAGGCGGCCACCCACCCCAGTGCCGTACGTTTCGCCCGGACCCCCGACGGCCGCATCGACCAGCTCGCGCAGGCCGGCTCCGGCATGCTCAACCCGCAGGCGCCGCGGATGGTCATCCGCCCGGTCCTGGACGCGGTGGACGTCGGCGCCGAACCGCGGTCCGTGGAGGTCGTCGCCGACTGCGTCCTGACCGCCGCCCACAGCGGCCCGCCCGGCCGGGCGCACGGCGGTGTGGTGGCCACGCTGCTCGACCACCTGCTCGGCATCGCCACGTCGGCGGCCGGACGGCCGGGCTTCACCGCCGGGCTGGAGATCCGCTACCGCGATGCCACGCCGTACGACGTGCCGCTCGAAGTCCGGGCGCGCTGGACGCACCGCGACGGCCGCAAGAGCTTCGCGACCGGCGAGATCCTGGCCCAGGGCCGGGTCACGGCCGAGGCGACAGGCGTGTTCGTCGCCCCGCGCGACATGCAGGCCCGGTGGCAGCGCGACGCGGAGGCCCGGCCCGAGCCCGCGGACGCCGGTCAGGCCTGAGCCCGTTCGCCAGGCTCGGGTTCCGGCGCGGGTTCCCGCCCGGGTTCCGGCTCAGGCGCCGGGCGGTTCCTCGGCGGGATCGTCCCGGCACGGGCGCAGCAGGTAGGTGTCCATGATCCAGCCGTGCCGGGCCCGGGCCTCGGCACGCAATGCCACGATGCGGTCGGCGACGTCCGACAGCCTGCCGGAGACGAGGATCTCGTCGGGCGTACCGACGTAGGCACCCCAGTAGATCCACATGTCGTCGCCGGGCAGGCGCGTGAACGCCTGGTGCGCGTCGAGCATCACGGCGATGTCGCCGCCGGAGCCGGTGAGGTCCGCGAGTTCCTCGGTGAAGTACCGGCCGGGGGTGATGTGCAGCGGACGGCCGACCTGGGTGAGGGTGGTGCGGTGGCGCGCCGCCAGCGCCGAGACGCTGCTGATCCCCGGGATCACCTCGTAGTCGAAGTCGACACCGCCGCGGGCCGCCACGTCGTCGAGGATGTCGATGGTCCCGTCGTAGAGTGCGGGGTCGCCCCAGACGAGGACGGCGCCGCACTCACCCGGGGCGAGTTCGTCGCGGACGGCTCGTTCGTACGCGTCCGTGCGGCGCTCCCGCCAGACGCGCACGGCAGCGTGGTAGGCGGGGGTGTCCGCCACGTCGCGCCGGCGCTCGGGGTCGCGGATTCCCACGAGGCGGTGGTCGGCCTTCGCGTGCCGGTCGAGGATGTCCCGGCGAGCACGGACCAGGCTGTCCTTCTCCGGCCCCTTGTCCAGCACCAAGAACACGTCGGTACGCCCCAGCGCGGCCACGGCGGCGAGGGTCAGGTGCTCGGGGTCCCCGGCGCCCATCCCGATGACGAGGACATGTCGGCGGGCGACGGTCACGGGCGGAGGTCCTTCCGGTCGATGGCGGTGGCGCCGGCCTCGGGGGTGTCGATGCGATGTCGCCGGCAGGGCGGCGTCACCGTTTCGGCACCGAAGGCTCTTCGGCGGCCGGGCGCCACACTAACCGAGTCGTGACGTACGTCGATCACGGGTTCGAGTCCGGGGATGCGGGACCGCGGGGCGGCGACCACCGGGGGCGGGTCAGCGGGCCGGTTGTGTGGAGGCCCGGGGGTGCAGGACCCAGTCGTGCGGGCGGACGGTGTCCGGCGGGGTGCGGTCGGCCAGGATGTCGCAGAGCAGTTCGGCGCAGGCGCGTCCGTACTCCGCGGGCCTGAGGTCGACCGCGGTGATCGGCGGGTTGCTGGTGCGGGTCGCGGTTCCGTCCACGCAGGAGGCCACCAGCAGGTCTTTCGCGGGCGTGCGACCGAGCGCTGCGGCGGCGTGCAGGACCCCCGGCGCCGCGCCGTCGGGACCGCAGACCACGGCGTCCACGTCCGGTGCTGCTCCGAGGAGGTCGCGTACGGCGTCGGCGGCCTCGTTCGGGGTGGCGGCGAACGGCACGGCGCGTACCGCGACGCGGGTGCGGTGCTCGCGCCCCCAGGCGTCGGCGGCGTCGCGCAGGGCCTGGGCCCAGGTGGACTCGCCGCTCGGCGCCAACAGGGCGGGGCGGCGGGCGCCGCGTTCGGCGAGGTGGTCGAGGAGGGCGGTGAGCGAGGCGGCGTTGTCGCAGACCACCGCGCCGCTGGGGGCGGGGGACGGGCCCGGGTAGCGCTCGCCGGTGACGACGGGGACGCCGGCGCCGAGCATGTCGGGCACCGCGTCGTCGGCGGTGTCGGGGTCGATGAGCAGCAGGCCGTCGACGCGGGAGGCGAGTGGGCCGTGGGCGGCGGCGGACCGGCCGAGCAGGACCATGTCGAACCCGTCGTCCTGGGCGCGGGCGACGGCCCCGAAGGCGAGGTTCATGTAGTAGTCGAGTCGGCTCGCGGTCCGGGGCAGGTGCAGGCCGATGGCCCCCGTGCTGGCGCGGCGCAGCCGGCGGGCGGCGCTGTTGGGGCGGTAGCCGAGCGCGTCGGCCGTCGCGCGGACCCGGGCGCGGGTGGCCTCGGCCACGCGCCCGGAGCCCTGGAGGGCGTCCGAGGCGGTGCTCCGGGAGACGCCGGCGGCGCGGGCCACGTCGAGCAGGGTCACGATGCGGACGGTCACAGCCATGGATTGTAGATGCCCTGGTCGGGCGCTTGCCGGATCGATCCGGCTCCGGCTAGATTCGGCACTGCCGGATCGATCCGGCACGGCCTCGCCCAGGCCCACTGGCCCACAAGCCCCACAAGCCGCATAAGAGCTTCAAGACCCACAAGACCCACAAGCACGCCCAGGCCTTTCGCCCGACGGATCAGCCAGCAGGAGGCACCCCGCATGACGCGCGGATTCGACGTCTTCGACGTCGTGGAGACGAGCATCGCCGACCTGCGCGCCGCGCTGGAGAAGGGCGAGACCACCGCGGTCGGGCTGCTCGACGCGTATCTCGCCCGGATCGACGCCTACGACCGCCCCGGCACCGCCACCGCGCTCAACGCGATGGTGGTGATGAACCCGGACGCGCGCGCCGACGCGGAAGCCTCCGACGCCCGCCGGGCCCGCGGCGAGACCCTCGGCCCTCTGGACGGCATCCCGTACACCGCCAAGGACAGCTACCTCGCGAAGGGGCTTACCGCAGCTGCCGGTTCGCCGGCGTTCGAGCATCTCGTGGCCCGGCGCGACGCGTTCGCCGTCGAGCGGCTGCGCGCCGCCGGGGCGGTGCTCATCGGCCTGACCAACATGCCGCCGATGGCGAACGGCGGGATGCAGCGCGGCGTGTACGGGCGAGCGGAAAGCCCCTACAGCGCAGATTGGTTGACGAGCGCGTACGGCTCCGGCTCGTCGAACGGGTCGGGCACCGCGACGGCGGCGTCGTTCGGCGCGTTCGGCCTCGGCGAGGAGACCTGGTCGTCGGGGCGGGCGCCGGCCTCCAACAACGCGCTGTGTGCGTACACGCCCAGCCGCGGGGTGATCTCGGTGCGCGGCAATTGGCCGCTCGTGCCGACGATGGACGTCGTGGTCCCGCACACCCGCACCATGGCCGACCTGTTCGAACTGCTCGACGTCATCGTGGCCGACGACCCGGAGACGCGCGGTGACCTGTGGCGTGCCCAGCCGTGGGTCGCGTTGCCCGCGGCGTCGCAGGTACGCCCCGCCTCGTACCCGCAGTTGGCCCCCGCGAGCGCGGCGGCCGCCCGGACCGCCCTCGCCGGTCGGCGCGTAGGCGTGCCCAAGATGTACGTCAACGCGGACCCCGAGGCCGGGACGAACCCCGACGGCGGCATCGGCGGGCAGACCGGGCAGCGCATCGAGACACGTGCGTCGGTGCTCGCGCTGTGGGACGCGGCCCGCCGCGACCTGGAGGCGGCCGGCGTCGAGGTGGTCGAAGTCGACTTCCCGGTCGTCTCGAACTACGAGTCCGACCGCCCGGGGGCGCCCTCGCTGCACACGCGCGGCCTGGTGGCCCGCGAGTTCCTGACGGTCGAGATCGAGGACCTGTCCGCGTGGGCCTGGGACGACTTCCTGCGCGCCAACGGAGACCCGGAGCTCGGCACGCTGGCCGACGTCGACGGGGCCCGGATCTGGCCCAAGCACGAGGGTGAACTCCCGGACCGCTACGCCGGTTTCGACGACACGATCGGCGAGTACCCGCGGTTCGTGCGGGAACGCCCGTACGCCTCGGTCACCGACATCCCGCACCTCGCGGAGGGGCTGCGCGGGCTGGAGGAGACGCGCCGGATCGACCTGGAGGAGTGGATGGACGAACTGCGGCTCGACGCGGTGGTGTTCCCCGCGGTCGCGGACGTCGGCCCGGCGGACATGGATGTGAACGAGGCCTCCGCCGACCTCGGCTGGCGCAACGGCGTCTGGGTCGCGAACGGCAACCTGGTGCCGCGGCACCTGGGCATCCCGACGGTCACCGTGCCGATGGGCACCATGGCCGACATCGGCATGCCGGTGGGGCTGACCTTCGCGGGACGCGCGTACGACGACAATGCCCTGCTCGCGCTGGCGGCGGCCTTCGAGGCGACGGGCGACCGCCGCACCGAACCCCTGCGTACGCCGAGGCTCACGGCCGGCTGACCCGCGCGGCCGGGCCGTCACCCTCCGACGAAGCTCACGGTCTCCGTGACGCGCGCCCGGCCGGTGCGCAGCGGCGGCACGCCCGCCTTGTCGTATCCCACCGAGACACCGCAGAACAGGACGAGCCGGTCGTCGGCGCCGACCGTCTCGCTCACAGTCCTGCGGTACATGGTCCACATCACCTGCGGGCAGCTGTGCAGCCCCTCCGCCCGCAGCAGCAACATGACCGTCTGGAGGTACATCCCGGCGTCACCCCACTGACCGGGCCCCATCGTCCGGTCGAGGTAGCAGAACAGCACGACGGGAGCCCCGAACGCCCCCGAGTTCAGGGCCGCGATCTTCCGGGGCCGCTCGGGGTCGTCGCGCTCGATGCCCAGCGCCGCGTACCGCTGGGCGGCCGCGGCGGAGAAGCGGTCCAGGTACGGCGGGGCCAGATCGGCCGGGTACATCGGGTACTCCCGCTCGTCGCCCGGGTCCCCGGACAGCGCCCGTGCCGTTGCGCGCCTCTTCAACTCCGCCAGGGGCTCACCGGTCACGACGTACACGTGCCACGGCTGGAGGTTCCCACTCGACGGCGCCCGCGCCGCCGTCGACAGCACTCGTTCGAGTACGTCCCGGCGCACCGGCTCGTCGCTGAACGCCCGCACGGCCCGGCGACTGTCCACGGCCTCATATACGTCCACGCCTCCGTGACCCTACCTCGCGGCGGAACAAGCGTTCGACGGCCCCCGCGCGTCCCCGCGGACACGATCTAGCATGGGCGGCATGTCCAATACGTCGTCACGGGTCGAACTGCACCCGCTCACCCTCGCGGACCAGGACGAGTTCTGCTCCCTCGTGCGGGCCAGCGCCGACCTCCATCGGCCGTGGATGCAACTACCCGCGACCGCCGAGGAGTTCCGGACCTGGATGCGGCGCTTCGAGGACGGCACCAACCGGGGCTACCTGATCCGCGTCCGGGAGACGGGTGCGGCGGCCGGCACGGTGAACATCAATTCGATCATCCGGGGGCGCTACCAGGGGGCGTCCGTCGGCTATGCGGCGTTCGCCCCGTCCGCGGGGCAGGGGTACATGGCCGAAGGACTGACCGCCGTCCTGCACCACGCCTTCAACGACCTGCGTCTCCACCGGTTGGAGGCCAACGTCCAGCCCGGCAACAAGGCGTCCCTGCGCCTGGTCGAACGCCTGGGGTTCCGGTACGAGGGCCTCTCGCCCGCCTACCTCTTCATCGACGGTGCCTGGCGTGACCACGAGCGCTGGTCCGTCACCGCCACGGCTCCCTGGGTGCCGGACCCTTCCCTGCCCGAGATCTGAGATCTGACATCTGAGATCAGGAAGTCACCGTCGTGGGCGGGGCACTTGTGCCCGGCGGGCGCTGCGGAACGGGTGGCGTCGAGGGGACCGATGTCGGCCCGGGTGTGGTCGCCGTCTGGGTGGGCCGGGTCGACGGCTGATCCCCGGGGTACAGCGGCTTCGCCGGCGGCGCGTCGGATGGGGACGCGATTGACGCGGCGGGTGTTGCGGCCGTCGGAGAGATGGCAGGCGGCAGGCCGGGCGGGACACTTGGCGACGGGATGCCCGGCCCCTCGGGTTTGGACGTCGGCGTCGGCGTCGGCGTGGGCGCGGGAGTCGATGCGGGCGCCGGAGACTGCGACCGTGTCGGGTCCTGCCCAACCCCCGCCGGCGGAACCGGCACCGGATCGGTCGCCGCTCCCGGATCGGGTGCGAGGACCGCCCACACGAGGACCGCAAGTCCCGTGGCCGCTCCGACGGCCAGCGGAACCGCCAGCCGCAGAACGGGCCTTCGCCACCCCTGAAGGCGCCGCGCGCCACCGGGCGGCGGCACCGGCGGTTGGGCGGGACGCAGCGTGTCCACGGTGATGCCCGCGGCCCGCTGCTGCAGGTGCGTGCGTACCCGGTCTTCCAGCGCGCGCAGTTCACGGTCCGACGTCATCGGGTTGGCTCCAGCATCCGGTGCAGCGCCTTGAGCGCGCGGTTCGCGGTGGACTTGACGGTGCCCTGCGGAACACGGAGCGTGCGCGCGATGTCCGCTTCGCTCAGCCCCGCGAAGTAGCGCAGCACCAGCACCTCGCGCTGCCGGGGCCGCAATCGGTCCAGGGCCGCCCGGAGTTCCCGGTCCGACTCGGCGCGTACCGCGTCCTCTTCGGGGGACGGCGCGGGCGGCAGCTGCGGCGGCACCCAGGCACGCGCGGTGCGGCGGCGGCGCAGCAGCGAGCGGCTGCCGTTGACGACGCCTCTGCGGAGGTAGCGTAGCGGGTCGTCCACGCCGGTCATCCGCGCCCCGTACCGGCGGTACGTCGCCGCGAAGGTGTCCTGCACGATGTCCTGCGCCGCGTCGACGTCGTCGACGAGCAGCGCCGCCAGGCGCACGAGTTCGACCCGGTGGCCGTGGTAGAGGTCGGTGATGGTGAGCCCGCCGGGCGGCGCGGCGGTGACGCCGGAAGGCAGGTCGTCGGCCGGTGGGCGAAGGTCCTCGTGGCGGTCGGCCAGTTCGCGGCCCATGCGCAGGAGCACGCCGGCCAGGTCCTGGGCGCGCGTACGGGACGGCCGCCGGAGAATCGGCCGGCGCGTTGGGCCGAACGGTAGCGACAGCGTGTTCTCCGTGGTCATACGCTCCTCGATGGACCAAAGGGGGCGGTGGCGGTCCCGTCCGGGGCGGTCCGCTTCCGAGGACCTGCCGCGTACGTCGTACGTGTGGGACCGCGCACCTGGTTGCACCGCGGGACGCGCACCGGGTGGCGCGCGTCCCGCGGCGTCGAGACGGACGTCCGGCCGGCGTCACGTCACATAGCCCTCGGGCAACTGTCCTGAAGACGTCAGGCGGTGGACTGCCTGCGCCCGCGCGTGGCCAGGAAGATCCCGCCCGTGCCGACGACGAGGAACGCGGCACCCGCGCCGCCGTACACGAGAGGCGAGGTCCCGGATCCGGTGCGCGGCAGTTCCGCCGGCACGGTCGGGGCGCTCGGCGACCCGGAAGGCGTCACGGCGGTTGGCACCGGTGTCGGCTTCGCCGCCGACGCACCCGGAGGCGCGGGCGGGAGGGTGGGCTTCTGCGTCAGAGTGGGCGGCGCACTCGGGGCCGGTGTCATGTCGGTCGGCGGAGCGACCGTCGGGGACGCCGACGGGGTCGCCGGCACCGACGGGCTGGGGACCGGGGCAGGCGTGCTCGTCGCGTAGGCGGCACCCGCGCCCGTGGTCAGGACCGCGCAGGCCGACAAGAGGACGCTCGCCGCGCCGACGCGCGCACGGCCGCGCCGGTCGGGACGACCGCGAAGGGGATGGGACAAGTCCGGGCTCCTCACAGGTTCCGTACCGCGCGGGACACGCAGTACGGGGGTCCAGACGCGCGACTCGCGAGGAGGTTCCCTCCGTACGGGAAAAATCTTCAGGGCATTTGGCGGCCGGCCCGTCGGCGGTGCGCTCGACTCGCGGTATCCGCGGGGCGAGACGGCGTGGCGGCCGCGGAACCTGCGGGAGAACGCGCTCGGGTCGGATCACCGGCCGGAGGAGTGCCCGGCGGAGCGTGTGGCGCCTGGCGGTGTCAGGCGCCGGCTCCGGACGAGGCGGCCGCGGCGTGGCGGCGGTGACCGGGACCGGCGGACGGATCACGGCTGCGGCCCTTCTGTCGTGCCGGAGGCGGCCGTCGACGTCCGGTGATGCCGAGGACCGAAGGTCACCGGACGCGGCAGAAAGGTCAGTGAGCGCCGAGGGTGTCCCGTGGCCGCGGATCCCCCGCGCGCCGCGTGCAAATCGCACAGTCCCCGTGCGCTTCTGGCCAACTCGTGGCTCGGCACGTCCCCAGCATTGGCGGCGGGATTCGGCCGTCGTGAGACCTGTGGGCGGTGCCGCGTCCCGCGACAACGAAGGGGACGCACATGCGCACAACCACGGCCGCAGTCGGCCCGGCCGCCCGAACGCCCGTCTCCGGCACTCGGATCGGCGTCTGACGTGCCGGCGACGTTGCGGCGGCGCGGCCCCTCGCCGTACGGGTCGACCGCCGTCCTGGCCCTCCTCGCGTCGGTGGGCCTGGTGGGCGTGATCGCGACCGTGGCCTGGCGGTTCGGCGTTCCGGCGGCGGTGACGGCGGTGGCCGCGATCGGCACGCCCACCGCGGTGTGCGCCCTGGTGCTCGTACGCCGCCGACGGCGCCGGCCGACGATCGACCGCACCGCGCGCCACCTCGCGGGGCCGCGGGATCTCCCCGCCGCCTCGGCGCGGGGAGCCGCGGCGGCGGCCGCACGCCTCGGCGCGCGGACCTCGGTGCCCGGAGTCCGCATCGGGCGCTCGGTACGCGGCGGCCGCGACGTGTGGGCGTCGTGGGAGGACATGCACATGGACATCTGGGGGCCGCGTACCGGGAAGACCACGACCCGGGCGATCCCCGCGGTGGTGGAGGCGCCCGGCGCCGTGGTCGTGACGTCGAACAAGCGCGACATCGTCGACGCCACCCGCGGAGTGCGCGAACGCCGCGGCCCCGTCTGGGTCTTCGACCCGCAGAACCAGGCGAACGAACCCGCCTCCTGGTGGTGGGACCCGCTGACGTTCGTCGGCAGCTCGGTGGTCCGTGCCACCATCGCCGCGTCCCTCTTCGCCGGGGCCAACCGCGGGGCGCACGTGCGCAGCGACGGCTACTTCGAGCCCGCGGGGCAGGACCTGTTCGCCGCCGTGCTCCTCGCCGCGTCCGAGGCCGGACTGCCCGTCACGGCGGTCCTGACGTGGCTGCGGCGCCCCACCGACGACACGCCCGCCCGCATCCTGCGGGACGCGGGGCACGACGTGGTCGCCGCGTCCGTGGAGGCGGTCTCGGCCGGTCCCGTCACGCAGCGGGCCGGGGTGTACGGGGTGGCGTCCCAGATCGCCGCGCCGCTCACCGCACCCGAAATCGCGCGGTGGGTGACGCCGGGCGAAGGCCGACCGCGCCCGCAGTTCCGGCACACGGACTTCGGCGCGCACGACAACGGCACGATCTACCTGCTGTCCGAGGAGACCCACAAGGTCGCGGCGCCGCTCATCCTGACGCTGACCACGGCGCTGGCGTACCAGTTCGAGGGACGTGCGATCGAATCGAGCGGCGGACGCCTGGCGGTCCCGGCCGTCTTCGTGCTCGACGAGGCCGCCAACGTCTGCCCGTGGCCCGAACTCCCGTCGCTCTACACGCACTACGGTTCCCGGGGCATCGTCATGATGACGATCCTGCAGTCGTGGGCACAGGGCGTCGCGGTGTGGGGGCAGACGGGCATGGCCGCGATGTGGGGCGCGGCCAACGTGCGTGTGTACGGCGGAGGTTCGGCCGACACCGGATTCCTGGGCGACCTGGCGGGCATGTCCCCGGACTTCGAGCCCGCGACGCACCAGGTCTCCTGGTCGGCCTTCGACCCTTTCTCCCGGGCCGCCACCCGCTCCTCCCGGAGTGAGCCGGTGCTCGACGCGGCGGTCCTCGGCAGCATGCCGCGCGGACGGGCGTGGGCGCAGGTCGGCGGGAGCGCGCCGATCCTCCTGCGGACCGTCCCGTGGTGGGAGGGACCGTACGCGGACCGGATCCGCGACTCGATCGCCCGCTACGCGCCGCACCCCGAGACCGGGACGTAAGCCGGCCCGCTTCGCATCCGCCATCCGGCCGAGAAGGCCGTGCCCTGCCCGCGCCCGCGGCGCGCCACCGCACCGCGTCCAACCGCCTTTTGGGAGATGTCATGCCCGCCAACGCCGCCTACGACTGGGACGCGTTCAACTCGGACGACTACGTCGCGCACAACTACGCCCGCCTGTCCGACGCCGACCGGCGGATCCTGGAACTGCTCGGGGAGTTCTTCCGCCACTGCGAGCCGCGCGCCGGCGCACGCGGGGTCGACGTCGGATCCGGCGCGAACCTGTATCCCGCACTGGCCATGCTGCCGTTCTGCGACGAGATCACCCTCCTCGAACACTCGTCGTCGAACCTTGCGTGGCTCAGGGCCCAGACGGCCGGGTTCGCGCCGACCTGGGACGCCTTCTGGGACGTCCTGGCGGTCCACGACGAATACCGGGGCATCGGCGACCCGCGCGCGGCCCTGGCGAAGCGCGCGGAAGTACGGCAGGCCGACCTGCTGGACCGGCCGGACCTGCCCGCCCCGTACGACATGGGCACGATGTTCTTCGTCGCGGAGTCCTTCTCCACATCCCTGGAGGAATTCCGGACCGCACTGTGCCGCTTCTGCGAAATGCTGCGCCCCGGCGCGCTGTTCGCCATCGGATTCATGGAGAACTCCCAGGGCTACGTGGTCGGAGGACGCGACTACCCCGCGGTCGCGGTGGACGCTGCCGTGGTCTCCCGGGTTTTGACGCCGTTGGCGGCGGAGCTCGACGTGGCCCGGATCGACATGGGCGACACGCCGCTGCGGGACGGCTACACGGGGATGATGCTGGCCCGGGGCCGCGTGACGTGACCTGAGCCCCGGAGAACGCCACAAGAACACCGGGAAAGGCCCGGAAGAAACCCGGAACGAGGATTTGCGTACGTGACCAATCTGCCCAGGCGGCGGCTGCTCGACCTGTGGAAGGTGCTCGCCGCCCGAATGGCCGGGCGCTGTGCCCCCGATGCGGACGCCTGGCCTTCCCACGACTCCCTGCGTGACGCCGAGCAACTGGTGTGCCTGCTCTACCCGGCGATGAGGATGCCCGGCCTCGGCTTCGCGGACCCGGACACCACGGGCCCGGACGTACTCGCGGCACTGGCGCCGCTCGGCGACCACAAGGGGATCCCGCACACGGTGACCGAGGTCTGCGCCGAGTACTTCACGGCGTACACGGACAAGGAGGGCCGGCCGCTCTTCTCGGGCGGTCCGCTGCGCGTCCTCGACCCGGCGGACGCGCCACCGCCGACCCGGCACGCATGGGAAACCGTCGAATCCTTCTCGATCGCGGTCACGTTGTCCTTGTCGGTGCTCGCCTTCGTCCGCGAACGGGAGTCGCGGGTACGCGCGGAAGCGACCCTCGAACGCCTCGCGGTGCTGCGCGGCGCGGCGTCCACCCGGCTCACACACGCCATGAACGCCCTGTGCGAGTCCTTCGTCGCCGACGTGTTCAGCCCCGACTCCGCCAAGGGCCGCACGCTGCTGACCGCCGTGCTCCCCGACGGGCCGCGGGACCAGCGCCGCCTGCGCGAGCTGCTGGCGCAACTCCAGCCCATCCGCGGCGGCCTCGGCGGCCTCAGTACCGCGGGAGACGGGCTGCGGGGGCTGGACGACGAGTCGATGCTCTTCTCCTGCGGCTGGTCGTGGGGCCGGGTCAGGACCCCCAGTCGCCCCGACCACGACGCCGACCCCGAGCCCTCCCTGCACTTCACCGTCGCCGCCATGGACGGCATCGTCGACCTGTTCTCCTCGCGGCAGACGCTGCTGCCCGGGCTCCTCAACCGTGAACAGCTCGCACTGGCCCAACAGCTGCTACTGCGCTGGGAGTTGGCGCAGCGCTATTGGAGCGCGCTGGCCCGGTTCGGCGACGCGGCCTGGCCCCTCCAGGACATACCGTGGCGAGGCGGCGACGACTCCGACTACCGGACACTGCACGTGGCCTCCATCGTCATCCACAACCTCATGCGGCAGGGCGACCCGGACGAACTGCCGCCGCAGCACGAACTGGCCCCATTGGTGGCGGTGTTGGCTGAACTGGCCGGCCGAGCCCGGATCACCCGGCGCGCCCTGCCCGGCGATCCCGCGGTCGCCCTGCACCACCCCGGCATGGTCACGCCCCTCCCCGGCACCGACCGCCACGGGCCGGAGCTGGGCTGGGCGGTCACGGACTTCGCGCCCGTACTGCTCAAGCGGACTCTCCAAGTCGCGGCGCTGACCCGGAACGTCGAGCACCGTGACGCCATGCTGTCCCTCGCCGGCAAACTCGGCGACCACGTGTGGGGGCGGCGCCTGGACGCGGGGCCGTCCGCGGGCCTTTGGGACGCCCCCGCGCGTGTCTACCCCGGCCTCATCGCGCCGCCCGCGGAGATGTCCTGGCGGATGACCGAGCGTGTCGTAGAAGTGCTGGTCGTCGCCGCCGCGGGGATTTCCGCCGACCTCGCGCCGAGCCGGCGCCTAGCCGAACTGGCGGCCGACATGATCCGGGAGGCCGACCACCTGTTCGCGCACGAGATGTTGACACGTGCCACTCCGACCGCCGCCACCGACGCCGAACTGCACCTCGTCGCGGCGGTGTTGGGCCGGTCGCGCGACCAGGCCCCACGACGGCCCGGGGTCGCCGTCGCCCTGGCGGCCGAGGCGCTGCGCCGACTCGACGAGCTGAGTGCCGCGCGCGAGCAGGCGGGCAGGGGCTGAGCCGCATGCTGGTATTCGCCACCTCCGACAAGGGCGGCACTGGCCGAACGGTCACGTGCGCCAACATCGCCTACCGCCGTGCGCTGCTCGGCGACGACGTCGCGTACGTCGACTTCGACTTCGGCTCCCCGACCGCGAAGGCCGTCTTCGAACTGGACGTTTCGGACCGGCCCGCCGGTTCGGGCCTGCACACCTACCTGCGGGGCCGTGGCGGCGAACCGCGGCAGATCGACGTGTGGGCGCACACCCGGCGGCAGGAACTGCGCATGCGCCCGCCCTCGTGCGGTCGCCTGGAGCTGTTCCCCGGCGACGTCGGCGGCGGCGAGTTCGCCGCCGAGGACGCGTCCGTCGGCCCCTGCGCCGAACTCTTCCTGCGCCTGGAGGAGGAGTTCGACGTCACGTTCGTGGACCTGAGCGCGGGCCGCTCGTACGCCATCGATCTGGCGCTGCGCACCGTCACCCGGCCCGAGTTCCGGGAGACCCGGATCCGCTGGCTGGTCTTCCACCGCTGGACGCGGCAGCACATCGTCGCCACCGCCGACCTCGTGCACGGCGACCGCGGGATCCTCGCCGCCGGTGCGGCCATGGGGCACGAGCGGTCGGAACTGGCCGACCGCATCCGCTACATCCGCGCCGCGGTCCCCAAGTCCGGCCCGGCCCTCGGCGCGGGGCTGCGCCCCACCCAGGCGGAATGGCTCGTCGCCTGCGACCGCGAGCTCCACGACCTCGCCGCCGCCAACCGGCTCGGCCGGACCAACCTGCTCGGCTCGGTCCCGCTCGACCCCGTGCTCCAGTGGCGCGAGCAACTCCTCACCGACGCCGATGCGGTGGTCCGCCGCATCGCGAACCGCGAGACCGTGGACGCCCTGCGGGACCTCGCGGACGCCCTGACCGACGCGGAATCCTGGGAGGTCATGTGAGCGCCCGTGACAGCGCCGGCGTCCGCGGCGGTGCCGGGTTCCGCGACGGTGCCGACCTCCCGTACCAGGAACGGGCGGAGACCGTCTTCCGCGAGTGGTCGGCGGAGGAACCGACCGAGTCCATCCCGTACGCGCACCTGTCGATCGAGCTCGGACACCTGTACATGGAGGACTTCGCGCAGGGGCCCGAGCGCCTGCGCCGCCACTTCGCCGCGGTCGCCCCTTGGATCGAGGCCGCCCGCGCGACCGCCGCGCCGCCCGGCACCCGGGCGCGGGTGAGCACGTGCTTCCTGGTGGACGACTACTTCACCCGCTTCGCCACACCTGCCGAGGTGATCCCCGAACTGCTGCGCGCCGCCGAGGAAGCGGGGCTGGTCATCGACTACCTCGCCCGCGAATCGGGCTGCGCGGCCTCCGCCGCGGGTTCCGGGCCGGCCGCCCTCCTGGAAGCCCGGCTGGTGCCCGCACCCGTGGAAGGGACCAACGGGACGCGGCCGCCCGCGCACGACACCGGGTGGCTGTGCAACGGGGTGCGGACCCCGCACGGACACGGCGCCGAGGCGATGGCGCCCCGCGAGGCCTGGCGGCCGCCACGCGAGATCGGGGCGCGCAACCACTCGGTCTTCCTCGACGTGGAGTTGTGGGCCGGTGACGGGGAACAGCGCGTCTGGTCCTGTCCGTTCCTCGCGGCCGTGTGGCAACTTCTGCGTCTGGGCCTGCTGCGCGACCGCGGCGCGCCGGTGCTGCCCCCGGTCCCGTGGACGGCCCCGGAATTTCCCCGGGACTGGGACGACCTCCCCGCACTGCTCCGGCTCAACCCGGCGGCCGCCCCCTTCGCGGCGTACCGCACGTTCTCCGTGCTGGGCAGCCGCTTCCTGCCGATCGAGCATGCGGTCCGGCTGATCCTCGGCCACACCGCCGTCGATCCGGTCGTCGGCGGCCAGGCGGTCCGGCGCGCCGAGGCCGAGGGCGTCCTGCTGCCGAGGGACCCGACCGGCAGGATCGCCTACACCCTGCTCACCGGCGACGGGACCCACCGGGAAGCCTCCCCCGAGGGCGGCCGGCGGTGACCCCGCCGTTGCTCGTCGTCGGCGAGGTTCGCACCGCACTGCTGATGAACTCCCGGCCGCTCGGGCGGATCGGCGCCGAGGCGCTGCTCGCCCTGCTCGTGCACGGCGCGCACGTACGCACCGCCGAACGCCCGGTGCCCCGTGCGCTGTCCGCCGATCTCGTGGAGGCCGTCGACTGCCCGGTACGCACCGGCTCGGCCGCGAAGGCGCGCGGCGTCGGCACGCTCCTGGCCCGCGCCAAGGTCACCGGTGGACGCGTACTCCAGGCATCGACCCGCGGCGCCCTCGTCCCCGGCGGCACCCGGCGACTGCCGTGGGCGCACTACCTCGAACGCCCCGGCACCGTCGAGGTCATCGGCCGTGCCCGCACCGACGACCTGGCCGACGGCTTTCCCGGAACACGCCCGCCCGACCGGGAACTCGCCCCCGGCGCCGTATCCGAACGCCTCCTGGGCCAGGTCCAGAGGTCCCCGGCGCTGGACCACCAGGCGACGTTCCGCGCGCGACGCACCCAACTGCGCTGGTCCGCCGCACCGTCCGAGTCCGGCAGCCGGCCCGGCGGAACCTTCACCCTGTACGGCGCCACCGAACGCACCCTCGAACTGCGCCTCCCCGCGGACCGGTTCCCCGCGATCACGGAAATCGCCGCACTCTGCGAGGACTTGGCCCTGCACGACTGGCTCCTGAGCGTCCTCGCCGAAGCCGCGGACCGCGCCTGCGCCGGCCAGTCCGACTCCGCCTCCCTGCGCCGCATCCGCCCGGCCGTGCACCAACTGATCCACCTGTGGTCGCCCGGCGTCGACACATCAGCCGAACTCCTGGCGGTGTGGGCGGACTTGGAGGCAAGACCGGGCTTCAGCCGCCAGTGGCAAACCTGCGTAGACCGCATCCGCGACTCCATGGCGCTGAACATCCTGGAGGGCCTCAGTCGGCGCCCGGGGACCCCCGACCACCTGGGCGGCGATCCGGACCCGCGCTCCCGGCCCTCGTCCCAACCGGCCCCCCTGCCCTCGTCCGTGCCCTCGGAGCCCTCCGCCCCGCCACCACGAGCCGCATCAAACGGCTCCGCGCGGACGTAGGCGGCACGGCTCGACCCGACCGCCCACAGACCAGGAAGTCCAACAGCAACGACACGGACGAGTTGACGAAGACCGTGCCGTCGGCCCCCTCCGGACCACCGGATGCGACCGCCCGGCTGACGAACACTTTGCCGTCCTGAGCACGCACACCGCACCACGCATAGGGCTCGGTCGCGTGGCGAGCGAACATCCCCGCGAGCGGCACGACTCCGCCCACCCTGTCGAACGGGAGTGCCGAGGTCGTCGGCGAGTCCACGAGGGTGAATCGGTCCGAAGGAGTGGCCTGCCATCCCGACAAGCGCACGCGATCCACCTCCGCCGCTGGCCGCCTCACCCTCGCGAGGCGAGTGGCGATCGCCCCCGCATCGGTCAACCTGACAACTGCCATTGACCCATTACTTCCACTGCGGGATGCCCTGCTCCTCTCTTAAGACACGACGTCGGCGTGGGGTGTGCGGTGACGTGGCGGTCGCATTTACTGGCGGGCCGCCAGGTAGTTCGGCCAACTCCCGTACGGCGTCACGTCGATGACGTCGGCGCTGGGAGGCACGTCGCAGTGGAAGGCGGTGACCGCCTCGCCGCTGTCGAGGATGACCTTGCCCAGCGTCATCGGGGCGGGGAGCGCGGCCAGGAAGAGTCCGAGGGCTGCGGGGGACAAGGTCCAGCGTTCTCCTTCGAGGGCTCCGCCCTCGCCTGGGGCGGTGGCGGTGATGCCCGGCTTGGGCGGCTCGGTGCGCAGGTCGAGCATGCGGTAGTCGGGGGCGGTGCGCACGATGCCGCGCAGGCGCGCACCCGCTTCCGTGAGCTGGCCGTTGAGTGGCTGCCCGCTCCGGTGTGCGCCGAACACGACCAAGTCGACGCCGAGTTCGGGCAGGGGAGGGTCGATCGTCTCGCCGGTCAGGTGCGCGGCGAGGTCGACGCCGATCTGGTCGTCGAACGCGCGGGTGATCACGCTGACGCCGAACGGCGCCCCGTCGGCGGTTCCGGCGGGGACCGCGACGGCGGCCATGTCGAGGAGGTTCAGGAAGTTGGTGTACGTGCCCAGGCGGCTGTTGACGCCGACGGGGTCCGCGGCGACCTCCGCAAGCGTGGGGTGGCCGACGGTAGTGGGCAGGAGAAGCGCGTCGCATCCGCCGAGCAACGCCGCGGCCGTCGCCCGGGCTTCGTCGACGCGCCGCTGGTCCGCGGCGAGGTCGTGGGCGGACAGCGAGGCGGCCGCGAGGATGATCGCCGAGACGGTCGGGTCGGCACCCGGCGGCTCGGTGGCGAGGAATTCCCCGACCGCCGCGTACCGTTCGGCGACCAGTGCGCCGTCGTAGAGGAGTTTGGCGACGGCGGTGAGCGGTGCGACGTCGACGACCTCGACCGTGGCCCCGGCGTCCGCGAGACGGTCGACGGCGGCAGCGAAAGCGGTGCGGGCGTCGTCGGTCAGCGGGGCCAGCGCGGCAGGGCCGGGGACCGCGATGCGTGGTCGCGGCGGTGCGGCCAGGCGTACGTCGGGCGGCCACCGGCGGCTGAGCGGGTCCGCATCGTCCGGCCCGGCCATGACGGCGATGGCCTGTGCCGCCAGGGTGAGGGTGCCGGCGAAGACGGTGACGCAGTCGTAAGGGCGCGCGGCGGGGACGACCCCCGTGGTGGGCACCAGGCCCACGGTCGCCTTGATTCCGACGATTCCGTTGAGGGCGGCGGGCACCCGGCCGGAGCCCGCGGTGTCGGTGCCGATCGCCAGGTCCGCGACGCCGAGCGCGACCGCGACCGCCGACCCGGAGCTGGATCCCCCGGAGATCCGCTCCGGGTGCAGGGCGTTGCGCACCGCGCCGTACGGGCTCCGGGTGCCCACCAGCCCGGTGGCGAACTGGTCGAGGTTGGTCTTGCCCAGCACGACCGCGCCCGCGTCGACGAGCCGGGCGACCGCGGTCGCGCTGCGGGGCGGTGTGTACGCGAACGCGGGGCAGGCCGCAGTGGTCGGCAACCCGGCGACGTCGACGTTGTCCTTGACCGCGAGCAGCAGCCCGGCGAGTGGGAGTTCGTCGCCCGCCGCGGTCCTGGCGTCGACGCGGTCCGCGTCCGCGAGCACGTCCGCCTCGTCCCGCAGCAGGATCCACACCTCGGGCCGGTCGACCTCCTTGATGCGCCGAAACGCCGCTTCGACACGGGTGCGTGTCGGAAAGGGGGTCATGCGGCTGCCTCCATCGCCAGGACGACCAGGGGCGCGCCCGGATCGATCTGCCGTCCGGCCTCGACCAGGACCTGGTGGACGAATCCGTCCGTGGGTGCGGTCACCACGACCTCCATCTTCATCGCCTCCAAACGGACCAGTGTGTCACCGGCCCGCACGAACCTCCCCGGTGCCGCCGCGACTTCCCAGACGGTGGCGGCCAGCGGGGACCGCACCACCTCGCCGCCGGGCGGCACGGCCAACCGGGGGGCGGCAACGGGTTCCGGTTCGGGCCGGGCCGCGAACTCCCCGGCGGCCTCCCACGCGGCGCGCTCGGCGGCGAAGGCGTGCGCCTGGCGGTCCCGGAACGCGGCGATGTCGCCGGCATGCCGGGCGAGGAAGGCGCGGTGTTCGGCGAGGGTGAACGTCCCCGGGCTGATGTCGAGTCCGGCCCGTCCTGAGGTGAGGTCGGCGCGGATGCCGAGGAGTTCGGCCGGCTCGACGGGATACCAGCTGATGCGATCGAAGAAGCGCAGCAGCCACGGGACCCCGGGTTCGAACCCGCCCGCGTTCGCGTAAGTGCTCCAGATCGGCACGGTGCGCCCCACGAGTTGGTAGCCGCCGGGGCTGTTCATCCCGTACACGCACAGGTATGTCCCGCCGATCCCAACCGTGCCCTCCGCGGTCCAGGTGCGGGCGGGGTTGTACTTCGTGGTGACGAGCCGGTGCCGCGGGTCCAGCGGCGTCGCGGCCGGGGCACCGAGGTACACGTCCCCGAGCCCCAGCACCAGGTACTCGGCCTCGAAGACGGTCCGGCGGACGTCGTCGGCGTGCGCGAGGCCGTTCATGCGCCGGATGAACTCGATGTTCGACGGGTTCCACGGGGCGTTGTCGCGGACGGTCTCCCGGTAGCGGGCGATGGCCCGGCCGACGACCGGGTCGTCCCAGGACATCGGGAGCCGGACCACCCGGCTCGGCACGGACAGGTCGGCGGTGGCGGGCAGTTCGGCCTCGATCTCGGTGAGCACGTCGACGAGGCGGCGCTGCGGCAGCCGGTCCGGATCGGTGTGCAGGTGCAGCGAGCGTACGCCCGGCGTGACGTCGACCAGTCCGTCCAGCCGGCGAGCCGCCAGGCCGGCGGCGAGGGCGTGCACCCGCATCCGCAGCCCGAGGTCGAGGACCATCGGCCCGTACTCCACCAGCACGTTGTCGGCGGCCCCGCGCCGGTACACCACCTCGGGCGCGTCGTCCGTGGCCTCGATGCGGGCCAGGACGCCGTCGTCCCGTTCCGGGGCGCGGGTCGCCGGAGTCGCGGCGGCGAGTCTGCCGGAGCGCAGGGCCCGCGCGGCCGGCTCGGCGACGGGCGTGAAGCGCACCCGGTCGCCGGGCCGCATCTGGCCGATCTTCCACCGCTCTCCGGGGACGACCGTCACCGGGCACACGAACCCGCCCAGACTCGGGCCGTCCGGTCCGAGCAGCACGGGAGTGTCGCCGGTAAGGTTCAACGCGCCCACGGAGTAGGGATTGTCGTGCAGGTTGGACGGGTGAAGTCCCGCCTCGCCTCCGTCGGGCCGCGCCCACTCCGGCTTGGGCCCGGACAACCGCACCCCGGTTCGCGCCGCCTGGCTGGTGACGCTCCACCACGTCGCGTACAACTGGGCCATGTCGGCGCGGGTGAGGTATTCGGGTGCGGGCTGCGGACCTTCGCTGACGCCGACGACCCAGCGATCGGTGAACTCGGGCGCGGGCAAGGGCTCCGCGGTGCCGCTCGGCGCGACCGTCGCCGCCTGGCGCGCGGTGGCCCGTGCGGAAGTGGCGGTCGTGGCAAGCGACACGGCAGGCGACATGGCCGGCGACATGGCAACGGGAGTGGCAGGCGATGCGGCGTCGGTCGGCCGCAACACGTCGCCGGCGCGCAGCGCCCGGCCGGCGTGGCCGCCGAACGCGCCCGCGGTGAACGTGGACGCGGACCCGAGGTAACCGGGGACGTCGAACCCGCCCGCGACCAGGATGTAGGTGCGCATGCCCGGCCCCGCCGCGGTGCCGACGTCCAGCAGCCCGCCGGGCGGCACGCGCACGGCCTCCCGCTGCGCGACCGGGAACCCGTTCACGGTGACCGGCGCGGGCGCCCCGGTGACGCACACCGTCGCGGCACGGGTGAACATCAGCCGGGGGCCGTCCAGCGTGCATTCCAAACCCGGCGCGCCGTCGGGATTCCCGAGGATCCGGTTGCCGTCGCGGAAGGCGCGGTCGTCCATCGGCCCGCTCGGCGGGATGCCGACGTCCCAGCCGCCCAGTCGGCCGGGCAGGTCCTGCACGGTCGTCAGCGTGCCGGCGCGTACCACCTCGATGCGCGGCCGCGCGTCCCTGACCGACGACAGCGTCGAGGTCGTCATCCAGCCCGCGGACACGACGGGATCGGCGACCGCCGCACGCAGTTGCCCGAGGTTGGTCTCGATCCCCGCGACCTCGGTCCGCTCCAGCGCCTCGAACAGCGCCGCGAATGCCTCCTCGCGCGAGTCGGCATGCGTGACGACCTTGGCGAGCATGGGGTCGTAGAACGTGCCCACCGCCTGCCCCGGTGCGATCCAGCCGTCGACGCGTGCACCGGGGCCGTACGCGACCTTGGTGACGACGCCCGAGCTGGGCTGGTGGCCGCGGGCGGGGTCCGCGGCGTACAGACGCGCCTCCACGCTGTGCCCGCGGACCTCGGGTCCGCGGTCCGGCACGCCGTCGAGGAAGCCCGCGTCCCCGCGGGCCAGCCGCAGCATCCACTCCACCAGGTCCACGCCGGTGACCGCCTCCGTCACCGCATGCTCGACCTGGAGCCGGGTGTTCACCTCCAGGAACGACGCCTCGCGCCGGTCGGCGTCGTACACGTACTCCACGGTCCCCGCCGACCGGTAGCCGACCTTGGCGCACAACACGCGCGCCGCCGTGTGGATCCGCTCGCGGACCCCGTCGGGAAGCTGCGGTGCGGGGGCCTCCTCGATGACCTTCTGGTGGCGTCGCTGGAGGCTGCAGTCACGGTCGCCGAGGCTGACCACGCGGCCCGCGCCGTCTCCGAAGACCTGCACCTCGATGTGCCGCGCGTTGGCGACGAACCGCTCCAGGAACACCGTGGCGTTGCCGAACCCCGCCTGCGCGGTCCGGGTGACCTGGTCGTACGCGGCACGCAGGGCCGTCTCGTCGGCGCACGCCCGCATCCCGATGCCGCCACCGCCGGCCGCCGCTTTGAGCATCACCGGATAGCCGATCCGGTCGGCCTGCGTCACCGCGTCCTCGACACCGGCCAACAGCTCGGTGCCCGGCATCAGGGGGACGCCGGCCCGGGCGGCGGCGCCACGGGCGGTGTTCTTGGTGCCGAACAGCTCGATCTGCCCCGGTGTGGGGCCGACGAACGCCAGGCCCGCGTCCTCGCACGCCCGGGCGAAGTCGGCGCGCTCGGACAGGAACCCGTACCCCGGGTGCACCGCCCCGGCCCCCGTGCGCAGCGCCGCCTCCAGGATCGCGTCCACCCGCAGGTAGCTCTCCGCGGCCGGACCCGGGCCGATCCGCACCGCCTCGTCGGCCATGCGCATGTGCATGGCCCCGGCGTCCGCGTCGGAGTAGACCGCCACGGTGCGCAGCCTGAGCGCGGCCGCGGTCCGGAGGATCCGCACGGCTATCTCGCCCCGGTTCGCGATCAGCAGCGTGTCGAAGCTCATGACACGCCCCCGTGCAACGTCATCTGCGTCAGCGCCCGGGTGGCCCGCTCCCACACCACGGCCAGCGACTCCCCGACATGGACGTGCAGCGCCCGGTAGGCCGCGTCCAACTCGCCTGCCTGGAGCAGTTCCAGGATCTCCAGATGCTCCACCACGGTCGTCGTCACCCGATCGGCCGTCAGGAAGTCGTACATGCGGATCCGCCGGATCTTCGCGTTGACCGCCACGAGCGCCGCGGTCAGCGCCGCGTTCCCGGCGGCCCGCGACAGCTCGACGTGGAACCGCTCGTCCAGGAGCACGAACCCCGGTCCGGGCTCGGGTGGTTCGGCGCGCATCGAGCGCCACCAGAGCCGCTGTTCCGCCAGGACCGCGGGGTCGTGCCGGACGGTGGGGCTCTCCAAGGCCCGGGCGATACCGCGCAGTTCCAAGGTGACCCGGAGCTCGTACAGGTCGCGCAGCTCGGCGAGATCGGGCACCGCGACGTAGTACGCCCCGTCGGCCCGGGTCAGCAACCCGTCCGCGACCAGCCCGGCCAACGCGGCGCGGACCGGCGTACGCGAGACCCCCAGGCGCCGCGCGAGGCCGCTCTCCGTCAGCCGCTCCCGCAGCCCGAACTCCGCGCCCAGTACCGCGGTACGCAGCCGCTCCTCCACGCGGGACCCGAGAACTCCCGCAGGCCCTGGGCCTGTATCCATCCCGGTATCCACATCCGTGTCCATGCCGGGAAGGTAGGGAGCACGCGTTTCGCCGAATCCCGCCTCCCGTTACGGCGCCGTTTCGATCTCCTGACAACGACCGCGACGCCGCGTTCGGGTCCCGTCGCGGGGCGTCAGAAGACGCAGCTTCCGGTCACGGGCTCGCCCGCGCGCCGGGCGTCGAGCCAGGCGATCGCGTCGTCCATGGGCCCGCCGCCGATGGTGTGGCCCTGGTCGGCGTAGAACTTGAACTCCACGCTCGTGCCCTTCTCGCACAGTTGCCTGGCCAGGCCTTCGTTCAGGCTGCTCAGCACGTCGTTGCCGCCTTGGGGTAGCAACACCGGTACTGAGGTGGTGACTTCGTTGGACGCACTGGCCCGGAGCGCGGCGTTGAGCGGGCCCAGGTCGGCGCCGGGGCGGAAGACGTCGGTGGCCGGCGGAACCGGGGTGCCCCCGCTGATACACGGCTCCGTCCAGATCTGCTCGGCGGCGGCGAGGGCCGCGGGGGTGAGGAGTTCGGCGGGCTTGACCGCCGGGTCGGCGGCCGAGGCGCCGTTGACGAGCATCAGCAGCATCCCGACGTACGGCGTGGCCAACGGCGACTGCTGGGCGATCAGTTCGGGCATCAGCTCGAAGCCGACCGCCGGGGCGTTGGCGGCCACCCCTTTGAGGTCGAGTTCGGGGGCGTACTCGGCCGCGTGGTGCGCGGTCCACAGCGCCGCATGGCCGCCCTGCGATCCGCCGTAGACGAGTGCGGTCGCACTGACTTCCGGGTCGACCGTGCGCGCGGCTCGCAGGATGTCGAGCGTGGCGTACGCGGCGGACCTGCCGTTGAGGTACGGGTGCCGGACCCCGGTCACGCCCAAGCCGATGTAGTCGGGCTGGACGACGACGAAGCCGCGCGCGAGAAGCTTCGCGACGGGACTGGTGTCCTCCAGCCCGGCGAAGGCCGGGGAACGCGACGTCCCGCACGTCGAGCCGATCCCCATGGTCCCGTGGTTGACCGCGGCGACCGGCCGCCCTCCGGCGGGCGCGGGCCCGTCCGGCACCGTCACCAGCCCGCTCGCGGCCACCGGACTGCCGTCCGTCCCGGTGCTCAGGTACATCACCAGCGAGGTGCGGGACGGCTGGGTGAGCCGGGCCTCGGCCGGGGTGTAGGGGCGTTGGCGGATCACGGTGCCCGGCGCGCCCTGCGGCAGCGGCTCCGGCGGATCGTAGAACGCGTCGTCAGGCAGGGGGGTGGCTGCCGCGGAGGGCGCCGCGGTGGGGGACCCGCTGCCGTCGGGCGTGCCACTGGGGGCGGACGCGACGCCCACGGCCTGCGGCGCCGGGAAGGGCTTCCCCTCCGGTACGCGTTCTTGGCCCTCGCGGCTGCAGCCGGCCGCCGCAAGCGCCGCGACGAACAGCCAGACCACGGCCCAACGGGACGCGCGCGAGGCCGCCTCCGTGCGTGGAACCGCGCGCGGAACCGAAGGCGTGCGGGCCGAGAGGTATCGCGGTCCGTTCGTCACGGACGGTCTCCTTTGTCTACGCGGCCGCCACCGGGCGGCGTCACCGATCGGGGTTGCCGGCTTGGTCGGGCGGCGGCGCGACGTCCACGACCAGGGCGACGATGGTGTCGATGACGCCGCCCATGTCCACGTCGGGGTCGATCAGCCACTGGTGCTGGATGCCGTCCGCGGCGGCGAGTGCCAGCCGGGCGATGGCGTCCGGGTCGATGTCCGCGCGGATGCGGCCCTGGACCTGGAGCTCGGCGAGACCCTCGCGCAGCGCGGCGAGGATGTCTCCGTTGCGGACCTCGAAGAAGTCGCGCGCCGGGTGGTCGGGAAAACCTGATGCGGCGGCCATGCTCACGTACAGGCGTACGAGCCCCGCCACGTCGCTGCTGCGGCGCAGCGTCGCGGCCATGGGCGAGATCGGATCCGCGTACGTCTCCTCGGCGACCTTCTCTTTGGCGAGCCGGTCCCGCTCGGCCAGCGCCCAGATCAGCAGGCCCTCGCGAGAGCCGAAGTAGCGCAGCACGCCGGCCTGGGACATGCCCATGCGGTCTGCGATCTCCTTGATCAGCGCGCCCTTTTCGCCGAGCGTCGCGAAGACCTCGAGCGCCACCGCCAGGATCTCGTTGCGCCGGCGGACGCCCTTCGCGTAACGGCCGCGCGGAGTACGGATGTTGTCGAGCCGTGCCGCCCGCTCGGAATCCATGCGCGAAAAGTTAGTCCAATTCACCTTTCGCGTCCACGCGTTGGAGGCATTCCCGAGGCTGTGCCGCAGGCCCCCGATCCCGGGTGAGGCGCGCTCCCGAAGCAGCGACGAAGAGCGGCCACGCAACATTTGCCGGGGGCCGTTCCGTTCTTACCGTTGTCCGCACAACGCCCGTGAACACCTGGGGGATGCCTCGATGACGCCCGCGTCGGAGCGCCAGTTCGAACAATTCGTGCTGGCCAGACACCAAGCTCTGCGGCGACTGGCCTTCCTCCTGTGCGGTGACTGGCACACCGCGGAGGACCTCGTGCAGGCCGCGTTCGCCAAATTGTTCTCGGTATGGCCCCGCGTGCACCGGACCGACGGCGTCGAGGCGTACGCGCGTCGCGTGCTCGTCCACGCGTACATCGACTCGCGGCGCAAGCGCAGCAGCCGGGAACTGCCCTCGGACTCCCTGCCCGAGCCCTCGGCGCACGTGGACGCGGACGAGGCCCGCCGACTGGCGCTGCTGGCCGCGTTGGCGCAGGTGACGCCGGTGTACCGGGCCGCGCTGGTGCTGCGCTACTGGGAGGACCTGAGCGTGGCGGAGACCGCGGCGCTGCTGGGCAAGAGCTCGGCGGCGGTGCGGTCGGCGACCACCCGCGGCCTGGAGCAACTGCGCCGCATACTCGGCGATTCCGTGTACGACATCGCGCACTCCTGACCCACCTCGACCACACGGAGACAACAACCATGGGTGACGGCAACAACCTGGCCTCCATGCTGGAGGAACTCCTCGTCGACGAACCCCACGCGTCCGTCGACCTCGCGCGGATCAAGGCGCACGGCAAGCGCGTGCGGCGCACCGCGCGGATCCGGGTCGCGGCGGCCGCGACAGCCGGGGCGGCGGTGCTGGGCGGCGCGGCGCTGGCCGCGTCCGTGCTGGTCGGCGGGGCCGATATGGCGGGCGGCCCGGCCGAGGTCGGCGCCCCGCCCTCGGCGCCGGTGGCCCCGTCGTCGACCGGTCCCGGACAGCCGTCGGACACCACGGCCCCCACCGTGGGTTCGCCGGGCTCCCCGGGCTCGCCGTTCGACGCGGAAGGTGCGGCCGCCCTGGCCGCCGTACGGGCACACCTGCCACCGGGCATCGTGGCCGCCGATCCGGTGCCGGGCTCGCCGTACGCCATGGTCCTCACCCGGGCGGACGGCGGCCGGACCGAACTGTCCTTCCAGACGGGCGACTCGGTGGCCCCCGGTGCGGCGCCGGCGGATCCGTGCGATCCGGATCTCCCTCCCGTGGCCATCGGGGCGCCGACGTACCCGTTCTCCGACTGCGTCACGGGCGTGCTGCCCGGTGGCGCGAAGACGGTGACCGCGAGCCGGACCGTCGGCGGCGACCGGCATTCGGTGCTGTACCTCGTCACGCCCGACGGCAAGTCTCGGGGGCTGGGGAGCGCCAACCGCGTGACGGGCCGACCGGACGTGCTGACCGACGCCCCGCTGCTTACTCCCGAGGAGCTCACCGCGCTGGCGTCCGAGCCGGACGTGTACGCCGCACTCGTCGGTGCCGCAGGCGATGCCGACGTACCGGTGGCCGGTGGGCCCGGATTCTCCCCGCCCGCGACGACCGCGACGTGACAGGGGTGTTCACCCGTCGGGGCGGGACTGGTGGCCGCGCTCAGGGGCCGACGTCGGCCCGGTCCGGGGCCGCCGGGCCGTCACTCCGCCGGGCCGTCACCCGCCCGAGCGCCGTCCGCCTGCCCGACGCCGGGCAGGCCGACCGGTGCCGGGGACCAGCCGACGCCGCCACGGGGCACGCCCCACCAGGAAAGCTCTCCGTCGGGGCTGACGCACGGCTCCTCCCAGAGTCCGGGGATCGGCTGGCGGCCGGTCGTCAGGGTGTCCGCCAGGGCGGCCAAGTACGTGCCCAGCGTCCCGAGTTCCTCGCCGGCGAAGGAGCTGGAGCCGTCGTGCGAGACCCAGCCCATGCGGCCTTGCCCGGGGCCGGGGCGCAGGTCGATCACGTTCAGGTCGCCTTGGAAGTGGCCGACCGGGATCCACAGGCGGTGCCAATACGGGTCCCCCTCCAGCGGGGGCAGGTCCTCCTCGTCGTCGAACAACTCCGCCTCGACCTGGTTGCGGAGCTCCCATTGGTCGACCACCCCGGCGACGGACAGGAGGTCCATCTCCGGGAAGACCCGGCACTCCGGCTCGATGCCGTCGTGGCACGCCAGTGAGGCGGCCAGCTCCGCGGGCAGTTCGACGCCCAGCACGCGTTCGGCGGCGGCCACGGCCGCAGGATCCGCCGGGGGACCCAGCCGGGCCAGGCTCGCGGGTGCGTGCGCGACCAGCCAGGCGTCGATCCGGGACCAGGACGCGGTGACCAAATCGGGGTTGCTCTCGACCATGCGGTTATTGTGCCGACCCTTCGCCGCTGCCGTTCGCGTCCGACCGCAACGCCGAACGCGGGTGCCATCGCCGGTGCCCATCCCCGGCGCTGATGTGCGAGGGCCCGCCCGGTAGTACAACCTCCATATGGCGTCACTCGACGACGAACTCGCGCGGCATTTGCGGCGTCGCCGCCGCAGGCCCGGGAAATGGGTCCTGCTGGCGGTGGCCGCGCTGGTCGCGGCGTACGTGGCGGCGGTCGGCGTCCACACGCTGACGACCGACGACCTGGCCCGGGAAGACACGTGCGTGGCGTCGTACGCCGAAGACGGCGGCGCCGCGGGGCAACTGCGCGACGCCTTGCGGCGGGTCGAGGCGTCCGGCACAGGCGCCCCGCTCGCCGAACTGGCGCCGGGGGACTGGGACGCGGTGTATGCCTTCTCCGCCGGCCTCGTCGTCGCGCAGCCCGGCGATGCCGGGCACGGCGTGGTGGACGTCGACGCCGCGGTCGGGTGCGCGGCGATGCTGCCCTACCGCGCGTCCTTCCCGACCGGTTCGGTGCTGTTCTTCATGCGGGAGGGCGAGGTCGTCCAGGCCCTGGAGGTCGGCTACTTCGTCGCCGACGAGCAGGCCCCCTGGACCTGGTCGCGCGAGGTACGCGTGGAACCGGGAAAGCCCGACCCGGCGTGCGTGGTCCGGTGCCTCCGCCTGGTCGAGCCCGGGGCCGGCGGGTAGCCGCGCGTCAGGTGTACCGCCGTGCGAGGGCCCGCACGGTAGCGGCGATGCGCTCGCCGGGCACGGCGCCCTTCGCCGTGCTGCGCACCGAGCGGACGGCCGACAACTATTCGTGCCTGCTCGTGCGCGAGGGCGAGCACGTCTGCGCCTGGTGCACCGCGCACCCGAACACGTCGGCCCCCGGCGCAACCGTCCGCGCGCTCGTCGACGCATCATCGGCACGGATCTGCTGAATCCCCCGCAGATACTGCGCGTTGCCCCGGCGCGCCGGTGACGGCGTACGGATTCGTTGGCGCGGAGTCGTCGATGCACACGCGGAACGGCTATGCTCCCTGAGGCCCTGCGACATGCAGCGACTACCACCATTGGTCGCCAGCCTGCGGGGTCCAAACGACCGCAATGACGGGGTTGTTGCAGGCTGCCACGCTGTGGCCGGGCGTACGCGACGAGGGTGGGCTTCCGCGCGCAGGTCACCGGCGGCGGTGGCCGCAAGACGCGCACGGCCCGTCGCGGACGGCCTGATCGGGTGGCCTGAAATGAGCGGGCCACCCGAACGGCCGGAAACCCCTTGGGGGTACGCCGGGCCGGGTCAGTCGGCGAGGCCACAAGCGTCGCCGGGTGTCCGACCGGCCGATGCCGTGTCTTGCGCGACTCTCCGTGTCTCCGTGCCCCCCTCCGCACGAATCCGAGGATGTCCATGGTCCGAGTCGGGTCGCCACCCGAACCGTCACGTCCCGTTCCCGTCGGCACCGCCTGGCTGGTGCCGACCGCGTTATCGGCCGCCGCGTCCGCGGTGGTCGTCGCTCTCGTCGACGCCGACGCGCGTCTGGTGCTGGGTGTGTGCCTGGCCGTCGCCACCGGTGCCATCGCGGTGGCCACCGCGGCGGCGGGACGCCGCGGCGCACGAATACGTCAGTTGACCCGCGAGCGCGAGGCCGACGTGTCCGCGCAGTACCACCGCCACCAGGCCGAAGCGGAGTCTCTGCGGCAGTACCTCGCCGCCCAGGACGCCGCGCAGCAGCGCCTCACGGAGGATTTGCTCCCCAAGACGATCCTGCGTCTCAAGCAGGGCGAGTCTGCGCGTGAGATCGTCCATGAACTTGCCGCCACCGACGAACAACTCCCCCGAGTCACCGCCGAGTTCGCGGCCTCCCAGCGCACCGTGCTGCGCCTGGTGGCGGAAGCCGTCGAGGCCGAGGAGGGCATGCGTGACTCCGCGCAGCGGGCGTTCGTCAACATCGCGCGGCGTGTGCAGGCGATCGTCCACCAGCAGGCCACCGA
>NZ_JBEZFP010000112.1:0-31390 GCF_040649515.1 Streptodolium elevatio | reverse complement strand
GTCGACGACCGAGCCGTCGTCGACATCGTCAACCGCGGCTTCTACCACCCCGACCCCGACAGCCCCGACCAGCACGACGGAGACGTCAAGGTCTCCGAGGCCGGCCACTACTACCGGACGTCACCCGTGTTCCGGACCGACGCCCCGGCCCACCGCTGGCTCGCCGAGACGGTGTTCGTCGGCCTGGCCCGCCCCGACGGGGACGACGTCGTGGTGATCCGCATGTACGCGGTCCGCTGACCGGCCGCCGCGTCCGCGCGCGCGGCGCACCGCGTAGGCCACCAGCACCACGCCGAGGCTGACCAGGCTCGTGAGCAACTGCGTGCGCTGGTCGTCGATCACGGCCATGGCCACCAGCACGCCCAGGAACCCCGCGATGACCACCCAGGTGAGGTACGGGTACAGCCACATCTTGAGCGTCAGCCGCTCCGGTGCCTCCCGCTCCAGCCGCCGCCGCATGCGCAACTGCGAGGCACCGATCAGCAGGTACATGAAGATGGCGATCGCACCGGAGGAGTTGACCAGGTAAGTGAACACGCGGTCGGGGGAGAGGTAGGCGAGCAGCACCGACAGCCAGCCGACGACCGTGCCCGCCAGGATCGCGCGGGTGGGGACGTTCCGGCGGCTCGTGGCGACCATCCAGCGCGGGGCGTCGCCGTGCTCGGCGAGCGCGAAGACCATCCGCGAGGACACGTACACCGAGGAGTTCAGCACGCTGAGCACCGCGGTGAGGATGACGATGTCCATGACGGTGCCGATGCCGTCCACGCCGATGGTGTCGAGCGCGGCGACGTACGGGCTCTTGAGCACCTCGGCGCCGTCCCACGGGACGATCGTCACCACCAGGAAGATCGAGCCGACGTAGAACAGGATGATCCGCCAGATGATGCCGGTGGTGGCACGGGCCACCGAGCGCTCCGGCTCGCGGCTCTCCGCCGCCGCGATGGTCACGATCTCGGCCCCGCCGAACGCGAAGATCACCACGACGATCGCCGAGAAGATCGAGGTGAAGCCGTTGGGCGTGAACCCGTCGTGGGAGGTCAGGTTGGAGAAGTCGAACGACGAGCCCGGCCACGCGCCGACCACGAAGAGCGTGCCGACGATCAGGAAGGCCACGATCGCGGCGACCTTGATCGAGGAGAACCAGAACTCGAACTCGCCGAAGGACTTGACCGACAGCAGGTTGGTCGCGGTCATCACCAGCATGAGCCCCATGGCCAGCAGCCACAGCGGCGCGTCGATCCAGGCGTGCAGGATCGCGGCGCCGGCCACCGCCTCCACTGCCACGATGATCACGTAGTAGTACCAGTACAGCCAGCCGATGGTGAACCCGGCCCACGGGCCGATGGCGGTCCGCGCGTAATCGGAGAACGACCCCGAGGATGGCCGCGCCACGACCATCTCGCCGAGCATCCGCATCGTGCACAGCACGAGCGCGCCGGCGAGGCAGTACGACACGATCGCGGCGGGTCCGGCGGTCTTGATCACCGAACCGCTGCCGACGAACAGGCCCGCGCCGATCGCGCCGCCGATGGCGATCATCGACATGTGGCGGTTGCGCAGCGACCTGCTCAGCTGGGGGACGTCCGTCCCGCCCGCCTTGCGCGGCGGCTGCGGGATCGTCGGCGAATGTCTCATGGGAACTCCTGGCATGGGGCGGGGCCTTGGTGCTAGGGCGGCCGGTCCGCGCGCACGGCGGTGGCGCCCGCGGCACACCCGTCGGTCCGGCCGCGTGCCGTTGGCGGGCGCGCCGGAGTAGGACGTACGGGAAGGGCGGAGCAAGGACGAACGGAACGAGGGGCGGAACGGTTCGGCGAACGAGCGGGAAACGTCAAGGGGCGTGGCGGCAGGCGTCGGCCGGAGCCGTGCGCCGTCGCACCGGGCAGTCCGGCCGGGTCAGGTCCATTCGGCCTCCCGGCCACTGCCGATCACCCAGGTCAGCGCGCGGAAGTGGCGCAGCGCGGTACGGGCGTCGGGGGCGGTGAACGCGACCGTCCGCGGCCCGTCGGGGGTGACCCCGGGCATCGCGGTGGCACGGTCGGCCAGGTACGGGCTGTCGAGGTCCACCGAAACGGTCAGCGCGGTGCCGCCGCTCGGGGCACCGGTCAGCTGCGCGGTGCGCGCCCGCGCCCGGTCGGCCAGCGCCGCGGTCGCCGCGCCGGTGATGTCGGCGGCGGTGGCCGCGGGTGTACGGCACACCGCGGCGTGCCTGCTCAGCGCCGTCTTCACGGCGACGGTCCGGGCACCGGGGGCCCAGGACCGGGCCGCCGCGCAGGTCAGGTCGTCGCCGGTGACCAGTACCACGGGCACCTGTGCCTCGGCGGCCACGAGTGCGTTGAACCGGCCTTCGTCGGTGGGCACTTCGTCGATGCGCACGGCGAGGATGCTGTGCGACAGGTAGGTGTGGGCCAGGACGCCGGGTTCGCCCGCGCCGGTGTGGTAGCCGACGAACGCCACGGCGTCGACGCCGAGTTCGATGCCCTGCATCATGCCGAGCGGCTTGTGGCGGCCGACGATGAGGCTCGCGCGCGGGTCGAGGTCCTCCAGGAGGACGTTGTCCATTCCGCAGTGCGCGTCGTTGACCAGGATCTCGTCGGCTCCGGCGGCGGCGAAGCCGGCCACGGCGGCGTTGACGTCGCCGGTCAGCAGGCGGCGGAAGCGCTCGTAGCGCGGGGTGCCGGCGGTCACGTCGGCGGGCAGGACGGTGCCGGTGGCACCCTCCATGTCGGCGGAGATCAGGACGCGCATGCGGGCACCTCCTCGGGGCCAGGGTCGCGGCCGGGGTTGTCGTCGGCGTTGCCGGCGGGGTCGTCGCCGGGCGTGCCTTCGGCGGCGGCCCGCATGGATTCGACGGCCCCGGCGTCGACCAGGCCGACGAGGGAATCGGCGTACGCGGCACCCGACTCCGCGACGATCTCGGCGAGCGTCTGCGCCTCGCGCACCAGGGCGAAGCGCGCGCGGTCGGCGCCGTCGAAGCGGAAGCCGTAGACCGCGGGGCGGGGCAGTGAGTTGTAGGCGAAGTGCGACGAGAAGTAGTAGGCCCCGGTGTCGTAGAGCGCCACCACGTCGCCCGGTTCCAGCAGGGGCAGTTCGCGGCCCTCGGCGGTGAGGTCGCCGGCGAAGCAGCACGGCCCGGCCACGTCCTGCACGACGGCCGGCCCGGCCTTCGGGACGCCGTCCGCGTCGAACACGCCGATCCGCAGCGGCCACGCCCGCGGCATGAAGACCGTGCGCGCGGCGACCTGCGCGCCGGCGTGGGTGATCGCGATCGGCCGCCCGCCGGCGGACTTGGTGTACTCCACCCGGGTCAGCACCATGCCGTGCTTGGCGAGGACGGAGCGGCCGAACTCGGTGACCAGGGCGTACCGGCCGTCGAACAGGCCCGGGACGTCCTCGCGCAGCTGCGCCACGTAGGCGGCGTGGCCGGGGCTCTCCTCGTCGCCGTCGAAGTTGACCGGAAGGCCGCCGCCGATGTCGAGGCTGTCGATCTGCCGGTGGCCGACGGCGGTGTTGATGTGCTCGGCGAGTTCGTACGCGGCCCGGACACCGGCGGAGATGAGCGGCAGCGGGCAGCCCTGCGAACCGACGTGCGCGTGCAGCCGGGTGAGCCAGGGGCGTCGGCGGAAGGCCTCGACGAGGGCCTCCTCGGCACCGGGGTCGCGCAGCGCGATGCCGAACTTGGAGGTGTCGGTGGCGGTGCTCATGGCGCCGATGGCACCCGCGCCGACCTGGGGGTTCACCCGGATGCCGAGCGGCCCGCGCGGGGTGCGGTCGTCGGCGGGCCGGGCGGCCAGGACGGCGTCGAGGCGTTCGAGCTCCTGCCAGTTGTCCAGGTTGATCGCGATGCCCAGGTCGACGGCGAGTTCGAGTTCGTCGATGGTCTTCGCGGGGCTGTCGAAAACCAGCCGGTCAGGGGTGAAGCCGGCCGCGAGGGCCTGCGCCAGCTCGCCGGGGCTCGCGACCTCGCAGCCCATGCCCGACTCGGCGAGCAGTTGCAGGACAGGGACCAGGCCGCACGCCTTGGCCGCGAAGGTGTGCAGTACGGGCGCGGGCGACTCGAACGCCGCATGCAGCCGGGCCACCGTGCCGCGGATGCCCTCGACGTCGAGCAGGCCGATCACCGGAGCCGGCGCGTCGAGCAGACCTTCGCGTACCGCGAGGCGCACCGCCTCGTCGAGCACCGCGCGCCGCCCGGCGTCAGGGGCTGTGCCGGTGGCCGTGCCGTCGCCGCCCACGATCGTGGGGGAAGCTGCCGCGGAGAGGCCGGAGAACACAGGGAACACCTCGGATTTCGTGGGCGGACGCGTCCGCCGGGGCGGGGGCGGGGACCGGTACGTCGAAAAGCATGGTCCCGGAGCCGCGACGGCGTCATCAGCCGATCGTACGGAGTCGTACGCGGGACGTTGGCCGATCGGACAACGGAGCCGCGACGCGTCCGGCGACGTGCGCCCGGTTCAGCCTCGCGCCGGCGGGTCCTCGCGCGCCGCGATGCGCAGCCCCACGTCGGCCAGCAGCCGGGCGGCCGGGTCGCCCAGGTCGAGCCCGAACAGTTCGCGGATCCGGCGCAGCCGGTGGCGCAGCGTGTTCGGATGCACGGTCAGTGCGGCCGCGGCCGACGCCACGTCGCCGAACGCGTCCAGGTACGCCGACAACGTGGTGCGGAAGGCGGTGCCGTGCTCCGCGTCGTACGCGACCAGCCGGTGCACCGGCCCGGTGTCCGAGGCCCGCCACACCGGCTCGACCCGGTCGAGCAGTTGCAGCAGGGTGGCGGGGACGAGCACCTGGTCGTGCTCCGCGACGGCCGAGCCGCCCGGGCTGTCGTACCGCTCGGCCAGCACTCGCAGCACCAGGTCGGCGGACGCCCGCGACTCGGACAGCCCCGACGCGCCGGCGGCCGCGCGACCCACGCCGACCAGCACCGATCCCGGCGGCACGGTCCGGGCGGTGGCCGCCAGCTCGCGGGCCAGCGCGACCGGGGCCTCCGGCCGGTCCTCGTGGACCGGTACCACCAGGTACATCCGCCGGCCCGACTGCGCGGAGAGCACCGACGCGCCGTCGGCGGACGTCCGCAGCGCGGCGGCCTGCAAGGCGAGCACATCGAGCAGGCGCTGCCAGGCGGCCCCGCCGACCGTGCCGTCCTTCGCATTCGGCGGTGCGTCGATGGCCACGACCGCGTAGCGCCGCGCGTCGTCCAGGCCGAGTGCGGGCTCCCGGTCGGACGCCGCGACGCGCCCGGTCAAGACGCCGAGCAGGGCCTCCTCGTGCCGTCGCGCGCTGAGCCGGCTGTGCGCTCGGTGCTGGATGAGGTGCGGGACCGCAGCCCGGGCGGCGGCCCGCAGCGCGGCCCGGGAGCCCTCGGCCAGGCTGCCGCCGCCGGTCGCCGCCGCCCACAGCGAGCCGAGGACCTCGTCGCCCACCCGGACCGCGACGGCCAGGCGTTCGGCGAAGTCCCCGCCGGCGGGCAGGTGCACCACGTCGTACGAGGTCCACAGTTCGCGCAGGAACCCGCTCTCGCGCAGCTGGGCCACCCGCCACTCCGGCACCCGCTGGCCCAAAATGGTCAGCTGCCGCAGCGGGTCGGCGTCGCCGTCGGTACGCGAGTAGGCCAGCACTCGCGACCGCGTGTCCTCGATCGTGATCGCGCCGCCGACCAGGTCGGCCAGGACGTTGGCCAGGGCGGGCAGATCGCCCAGCCGCACCTGGTCCAGCCCGCGCCGCAGGTCCGGCCCGTCGACGGCGTCGCCGTCGTCGCGGCCGACCTGGTCGGCGTACGAGACACCCGCGCGCAGCAGCGCGAGCAGCTCGGTCCAGTCCGTGCCCGGGCCTCGGGTGAGCAGCGCGGTGTCCACCCGGCGCGCGGTCGCCGACAGGGCGGCACCCGCGGGCAGTGCGCCGCGCCGCATGACGACGGCGGCAGCCCCGGCACGGTCGGCGGCCAGCAGGACGTCCGGCGCGGCCGCCGACGCCACATCGACGCCCACCGCGAGCAGGAGGAGCCCGTCGGAGGAGTGCCGCCCGGCGGCGTCCGCCGGTTCCTTCTCCTGCCTCTCCCGCTGTTCCTGCCGCTCGCGGTCCCAGACCGCCTCGCCCGCGTCGTAGAGCGCCACGCCGCGCACGGGCACGCCGGTCCCGCGGGGGGCGTGCACCAGTTCCAGCACGTCGGTGCCGACCACGGCCAGCACATGGGACAGCGTCGGCGGCCCGGGGTCGGTGCGAGGCTCCGTCACCGGGACGGGCGGGTCCGCGGGCGGTTCGGGGCGCTGCCCGGCGTCCTTACCGGGGTGCGGCTCAGAGGGCATCACTCCATGATCAGGCATCGGGCGCGCGGACGGCGTCACCCGCGCTGCGGCCCTTCATGCCCGGGCTTTCGGGGGTGATGCCCCAGGTGATGGTGCGGCGGGGGTGGATCCGGATGATCTCCGGGCTGGTGCCGCGGCCGGTGTGCTCGACGTCGCGCAGTGCCTCGGCCGTACCGCGGATCTCGATGCCGCGTACCGTCCACGGGTCGTACGACGCGATGTCGTCGACCACGAGTGCGACTTCCGGGTTCCCCTCCACGTTGCGGAACTTGCGGCTGGCGCCCATGGTGTAGCCGGCGATGTCGATGGTGCCGTGGATTTGGTCGACCTTGAACGCGACGGGGTTGTTCTGCGGGGCGCCGTCCGGCGCGACCGTGGCCAGCCGCCCGAGGCGCTGCGAGAGGAGGTAGGCGGTCTCGGCGTCGGTGAAGGGTGTCGATGAAGTCATGTGCCCAGCCTCGTAGTTGAAGTGCGCTTCAAGTCAAGTGACCGCGCCGCACGGCCGGCCCGGGGCGTATCCCGGGTCAGGAGGCGGTGCCGAACCAGCCGGGGAAGTCGAGGCGGAAGAAGTCGGCGGGCGTCATGCGGCGCAGGTCGTCGTCGAGGGCGCGCAGGCGCTCGGTGCCGAGTTCGGCGGACCAGCGGGCCCGGACGTTCTCGAAGGCGCGGGCGGAGAGGGCGAGGCATTCGACGCCGCGGGACGTGAGGCGGACCAGTTTGCGGCGGGCGTCGTGCGGGTCGTGGCCGACGGAGACGTACCCGAGCTGTTCGAGGTTCGCGACGGTCTTGCCGGCGGCCTGCTTGCTCACCCCGAGCGTGCGGCCGAGGTCCGCGGCGGTGGTCCCGTGCGGGCCGATGGCCTGGAAGACGAAGCCGTGCATCGGCCGGACGTCGGGGTGGCCGTGCCGCGCCAGATCCTCGTGCACCTCGTCGATGACGGTGCGGAACGCCATGAACAGGCGGAGCGGGAGCTCGAAGCCGGGGGGATCGCCCGGGGTGCCGTCCGGTCCCGTCGCCACTTCGCCGGCTCCTCCGCTGTCGACTGCCGCGGCCGTCCGGTACGGACAACTGCATTGTCGATGGTAGAGGAGCCGGCGAAGTGGTGGGGATGGTGCCGTGGTGCTGAGGTGCCATCTTGCGGTGGTGCGGTGGTGCGGTGGTGCGTGAGTCGCGGTGCGGTCGTTCAGGAGGCGGAGTTCGCCGACTTGCGGGTCTCGGCCTCGGCGAGGAAACGCTCGACGGTGTCGCCGGAGGCGACGAAGTCACCCAGCGATTCCCCGACGATCTTGCCGGCCAGCTCGGTGGCGATCATGCCGAGCTCGGCGTGCAGCGCGGCCTCGGCGAGCGCGCGCTCCTCGGCGATCGCGTTGTGGCCGGAGACCACGAGCTCGTCGCGGACACGCTGCGCCTCGGCGCGCGACTCCGCGATGGACTCGGCGCCCTCCTCGATCAGCTCCTGGCGCACCCGGGCGGCCTCGCGACGGCCCTCGGCGTTCTCCTTCGCGATCTGGCGGGCCAGATCCGCGGCCTCTTCGCGCAGGCCGTCGGCGTGGTCGAAGCCGCCTTCGAGCTTTTCGTGGCGTTCGTCGAGTGTGCGCGCGATCCGGGGGATCAGGACCTTCCCGACAATCAGGAAGACCAGCGCGAAGCATATGACGGCGACTACGAGTTCGGCGCCATCAGGCGTCAAGGGTCCCATCCCGACACTCTATCGGCGCCTTTGTGAAGCCGTTCACGTGGGACCGGTCACAGCGCGTGGAGGGCATGAGGGCCGCGTAAATCGGATCGCCCCGCGCCGCCGAGGACGCAGAATGTGCCGATGGACGAACGACGGACGCTGCGCGACGACAAGGACCGTGAGGTCGCCGACTATGTCGTCGGCAACTGGCGGGGCCACCGGCTCGCCGACGACCTGGAGCCCCGGCCGGGCGTACCGCCCGCGGACCTCGCGGCGGCGGTGCTGCGCGCGCTGCCCGGCTGGGCCGTGTGCGCGCAGGAACGCGAGGGCCACGCGCTCGCGGCCGCCGGAGCCCGGCTCCAGCGCCACGCGCACTGCTACACCTGGGACCTGGTGGCCCGGCCGCCCGAGCCGTCCTGGGCGACCCCCGAGCTCCCGCCGGGCATCACCTTGTCGCCCGCGGTCGAGCACGAGCCGGCCGACCTGACCGCCGCGTGGATCGGCGCCTATCCGCCCGGGCACCCGGACAACCCGGGCGGCGAGTCCTTCGACTCCGCCCGTGCGCAATTGGCGACGCTGTACGAAGGCACGCTCATCGGCGCCCTCATGCCCGCAAGTTGCGTGCTCCGGCACGGGCCGCGCCCGGTCGCCGTTTGCCTGGCCAACGACCGCCCCGGCGCGCCGCCTCTGCTCGGACCGTGGGTCACCGAGGTCTTCCGCGACCCGGACCGTGCGTACGCGGGGCTGGGCGCGACCGCACTGCGCGCCACGCTCGCCCGCGCCGCCGCGGACGCGGTGCGGGCACTGGGCCTCGCGGTGACCGAGGGGAACCCGGCGCGCGCGACGTACGAGAAGCTCGGATTCGCGCACAGCGAGAGCACCATGACGCTGCTCGTCCCGGAGACACCGTGACGCGACTTGTGGCACGACCCGGGGCGGGGGATGCCAGCACGTCTCCGGACCGGCCGGACGACCGGCTTTCGTCCGTTTTCAGGTTCGCCACCGAGCTCGTCGCGTGGGTCGCGGCGCCGTGGGCCCTGGCGTCCGTCTCGCCGATCCTCGCGGTCGCCGCGGTGCCGGCGCTGATCGCGCTCCCGACCGTCTTCTCGACGCCGGGCGACAAGAACCAGGTCGTCGTCGCGGTGCCGGGCGTGGTGACCATCGCGATCATGCTGCTGCAGTTCGCGGCGGCCGTGGCGGGTGCGTGGGCGGCCTGGCCGCGGTGGGCGGCGCTGGCGGTCACTGGGCTGGTGGCCGTCGCCCTGGTCCTCGAACTACCGCGCTGGCGTTGGCTGCTGCGGGTCGGGCGGTAGCAGCCCAGGTCGGCGGGAGGTTTCGGGGCGGAGGGGACCGTGCCGGGTCAGTGGAAGGTGACGTACACCTGCGGTGCCGCGCCCTTGAGCGTGTACCGCTCCGGGTCGGGTGAACGGCCCGCGATCAGGCGCATCAGGGTCGCGGCGTCGGTCTCCAGCGTGGCGGCCGGTGCGGCGTCGGGCGCGCCGAGGCGCAGCTCGCGGTCGGGGAGCCGTACGTCGGTGGGCGGCAGCGCGCGGAACGGCTGCGCCATGCGCTCCTGCAAGAGGGTGAGCGCGTCGTCGATGCCCGCGCTCGCGTACGCGTCCCCGATCCCGAACGCCTCGCGCACGTCGCCGCCGTGCACCCACTCGCCCAGCGCCAGCGCGTCCCACGCGCCGCCGCGCGCCACGATCGCCTCGGCCGCACCCGCGTAGCCGGCCTCGAGTTCGTCGAGCACGGCGGAGATCGGCAGGTCCGCCCGGGCCGCGATGTCCGCCGCGTTGGCCTCGTCACCGAAGTCGTGCAGCGTGTCGGTGGCGGCCATGGTCAAGGCGGCCGCGCAGTGCGCCAGCACGTCGCGCACGCACCACCCCGGCAGGACGGTCGGGAGGGCGAACGCGGACGGCTCCGCCGCCCGGAGGACGGGCAGCAGAGCGTCGCGTTCGGCGAGCAGCAGTCGGCCCGGAAGCCGGGGGTCCCTGGTCATCGGGACATCATGCCCGCGCTGCCCGAGCGGGGTCCACGCCCTTGCGGGCGGGCGCGGGTCGGCGGCGTCAGTCGGCTTGCGCCGCGGCGAACGCCCAGTCGGGCAGCGCTTCGACGCGGTCCCACCAGCCCGCCGGCAGCCGCTCGGCACCGACGCGTGCGCCGATGATGCCGCCGACGATCGCACAGGTGGTGTCGACGTCGCCGCCCGCGGAGGCGGTCGCCCAGAAGGCCGCCTCGAAGTCGTCGCGGTGCCGCGCGGCCACCCAGATTGTGAAGAGGACCGTGTCCGGCGCGCTGACGCGGCGCCCGTTGCCGAGAGTCCGGCCGACCTGGGCCGCGTCCGCGCGGTCGAGGAGCCGCCGGGCCGAGTCGAGGCGGGTGCGCACCAGACCGGGCGGCGTCGCCGCGGCGACGGCCGCCACGAAAGCGTCCGGTGCCAGGTGCGCGGTGCGGTCGCACGCGAGTGCGGTGCCGACGGCGACTGCGACAGCCCCGGCGACGCCTTCGGGGTGACGGTGCGTCACTTCCGCGGACCGGGCCGCCTCGTACGCCGCGCGTTCCGGGTCGTCCGCGAACCAGGCGCCCAGCGGCGCCACGCGCATCGCCGCGCCGTTGCCCCAGGAGCCCGTGCCGTCGAACGACTCCGCGGCCAGTTCGCGCCACGAGCCCCCTGCCCGGACGAGGCGCAGCATGCGGTTGACGGTGGGACCGTACCCGCGGTCGAAGTCGTGGTGCCGGGCGAAGGAGGCGGCCAGCCGATCCTGGTCGATGCGGCCGTGGGCGGCGAGTTCCGCGTACACCGCGCAGGCCATCTCGGTGTCGTCGGTCCAGGGCCAGGGCGCGTCGGGCAGTTCGCGGCGGCGCAGCCGCGCGAGGTTGGCCGGGACGAAGTGCTGCGCCCCGAGCGCGTCGCCGACGGCCAGGCCTCGGAGCGAGCCGAGGGCCCGGACCTGCGGTGACGGCAAGGCAACTGCGGGGACTGCGTGGGTGGTTGGGGTGCTGTCGATCGTGCGGGCCGTCGGCTCGGGTCGAGTTGATGGTAGCTCGGTCATTGCCGCGCATTGTGCCACGTAGTGAGGCAAGCGCAGCGAGCTGTTCTCGAACGGGAGTTGCCGGTCCCGCGCACCTTCCACCGGGCGGACCGCCGCGTGGAAAGGTGCGCCGGACCGGCAACTGCGGCGCACAACCCGGGGTCAGACGGGGAGGTCTTCGACCGTGCGGGCGACCACGCCGAACAGGTCGCCGATCGTGGTGAGGGCGCTCGACTGGAGGGTGGCGGCGGAGACGACGTTTCCGTCGGGGCCCGGCAGGGAGCGGGTTGCCGTTGCCTCGGCGACGATGGTGGGTCGGTAGCCGAGGTTGAAGGCGCCCTGCGCGGTGAACGTCACGCACATGTGCGTCATGAACCCGGCCAATACCAGGTCGGGGCCGGCGCCCAGGTCCCGCAGTGTCTGCTCCAGCTCGGTCAGGTGGAAGGCGTTGGGGAACTGCTTGACCACGACCGGCTCATCGCCGACGGGGCCGACCTCGTCGCTGATGGCCCCGATCTCGGCGCGGATGTCGTACGGCGTTCCCTCGCCGCCGTCGTTTACGACGTGCACGACGGGCGCGCCTGCCGCGCGGGCCGCGGCGAGCAGACGAGCCCCGGCGGCCAGAGCCGGTTCGGCGCCTTCCAGGGCCATGACTCCGGAGCGGTAGGTGTTCTGGAAGTCGATCAAGACCAGGGTCGCGTCGGCGAGCTTGGGAAGCGCGTTGTCGCGGCCGGTGACTTCGCGGAGAGTGGCGGAGGCGTTCATGAGTACTTGGGTGCCTTTCAGTTGGATTCTCTGGGTGTGCGGGGGAATGCGGGCATGGCGAAGCCCGCTGTCGCCGGGCTTGCCCGCATCGGTGGGATGGTCGGTTGTGGACCCGGCCAGACCGGGCTGGATGCAACTGGATACGGCCGGATCCGTCGGGACCCGGCCGAACCTGCCGGGGCCCGCCGGTCAGGAGCCGGTGCGGAACCTGCGGCGGTAGGACGCCGGGGTCGTGTTGATCTGTTTGCGGAACGCCCGGTGCAGGGTCTCCACCGAGCCCATGCCGGTCGCGGTCGCGACGCGGTCCAGCGGCTCGTCGGTGGTCTCCAGAAGGCGGCGGGCCGCCTCGACGCGCGCGGATTCGACGTACGCGGCCGGGCTGCTGCCGGTCTCCTGGCGGAAGACCCGGGCGAAGTGGCGTTCGCTCAGGCACATGCGCCCGGCCAGGACCGGTGCCGACAGGTCGTCGTCGAGGTTCTCGGTGATGAACACGCGCAATTCGTCGATGTCCCGGCGGGCCGCGGCGGGTCTGCTCAGCGGGACGCTGAACTGGCTCTGCCCGCCCTGCCGCCGCAGGTACATCACCAGTTGGCGGGCCACCGCGAGCGCCAGGTCCTCGCCGTGGTCCTCGGCCACCAGGGCAAGTGCCAGGTCCATGCACGTGCTGATCCCGGCACCGGTCCACACCCGGCCGGACCGCACGAAGATCGGGTCGGCGTCGACCCGTACCTCCGGATGGTCGGCTGCCAGTTGGGCCGCGGTCGACCAGTGGGTGGTGGCCCGCCGCCCGTCGAGCAGCCCGGCGGCGGCGAGCACGTGAGCGCCGACACACACCGACGCGATCCGCCTCGCGTGCGGCGCGGTCGTCCTGACCCAGTCGACCACCGCGGCGTCGACGCGGGCGACCGGGCCGTCCGGGTGTATGTCCACCGCTCCCGGTACGAGCAGGGTGTCCACCGCGGCCCCCACCTCGGCGAACGTCAGATCCGCCACGACGCGAACGCCTGCCGACGTGGCCACCGGTCCGGCCTCGGGTGCGGCAAGGCGCACCTGGTAGCCGGCCCGTCCGCCGGTCTCCCGGTTGGCCAGCGCGAAGACCTCGGCCGGGCCGGTGACGTCGAGCAGGTCGACGTCGGGGAAGACCGCGATGACGACTCGGTGGGGACTGGGCATGCCCCTATCGTCGCCGGTGCGTCCCATGGCCGCAATGACGGCTATCTGTCATATTCGGACACCCGGATGGCCCCTTCGGCAGGCGCCCCCGGGATGCCCGGCCCCGGGGCTCGGCAGCCCCGGGACCGGGCAGGAGGGCTTCAGCCCGCGGACTGGAGGGCCTTCACGACCTCGGCGACCCGGCCGTCGTGGTCCGGGTTGGCGGGCAGCGGGACGGTGACGCCCGCGGCCAGGGCGCCCCAGCGGCCGAGGATCAGCTCGGGGAGGTCCTCGTACAGCGCCATCGGGACGAGCGTGTCCAGGACCTCGTCGGTGACCACGGCGTGCAGGTCGTCCCACTGGTCGCGGCGGATCATGTGGGCGAGCCGGTCCTGCAGGTCGGCCCAGCCGTACAGCTCCAGGGTCCGCCGGTACGCGGGCGTGGAGTACAGGAACGCGAACAACCGCCGCTGGCGTTCGCGTTCCGCGTCCAGCTCGGCGTGCGTCGCGCCCGCGATGACCTGGGTCCCGGCGATCAGGTCCAGGGTCCGCGGCTGCGCCCGCGACGCGGCGCCCTCCGCAAGGCCGGGCAGGCAGATCTCGGTGAGGTAGCGCGGCGAGGAGTTGGTCGGGTGGGTGACGAACCCGTCGGCGACCTCGCCCGCGAGCGCGCACATGCGGCGGTTGACGCCGCCGAGGTAGATCGGTGGGGCGGGGGTGTCCTCGTCCGGGCCGGGGTTGAAGTACGGCTGCATGCGCGTGATGCGGTAGTGCTCGCCGTGGAACGCGGGCCGCTCGCCGGTGCGGAACGTGCCGAACGCCGCCTGGACGGCCCCGACGTACTCGCGCATGCGGGCGGCGGGTTCGGACCACGGCATGCCGTACCGGTCCTCGATGTTCTGCTTGATCTGGGTGCCGAGCCCGAGGTGGAAGCGCCCGCCCGAGAAGCGCGCGAGGTCCCACGCGGTGTACGCGGTCAGCATCGGCGAACGCGCGAACGCCAGGGCGACGGACGTGCGGACGACGATCCGCTCGGTGTGCTCCAGCGCCAGCAAGGCGAGGGCGAACGCGTCGTGCACGGTCTCCGAGACCTGCAGTCCGTCGTATCCGGCGGCCTCCGCGCGGCGCGCGTGGGCGGCCACGTCGCGCAGCGGGATCCGCGGGTCCATTCCGGTGTAGACCTTCATCACGCTTCCTGGGGCTGTGGGTCGGTGGTGCCGTCGGCCGCGGTGTCGGCGACGAAGGTGCGCCCGCGGTCGACGATGCCCTGGCGTACCTCGGCAAGTCGCGCCTGGTCGAAGCGGTTGTCCATCCACGCGCGGGCGCGGGTGTGCTCGCGCGCGTAGGCCGCGTCGCCGTCGAGTTCCGCCATCTCGCGGTACATGTCGCGCACTTCGGTCACGTACACGGCCGGGATGTCGGCGATCTGGCGCGCGATGTCCATGGCCCGGGGCAGCAACTCGTCGTGCGGGACGACCTCGTTGACCAGACCCCAGTCGCAGGCCCGGCGTCCGTCGACGAACTCGCCGGTGACGCTCATCTGCAGCGCGCGTGCGGGGCCGATCAGCTGTGGCAGGCGGATGGTCAGCCCCCACCCCGGCATGAGGCCGACCCGGGCGTGGGTGTCCGCGAAGCGGGCGCGTTCGGACGCGATGAGGAAGTCGCAGCCGAGCGCGAGTTCGAATCCGCCGGTCACGGCCGGGCCGTTGACCGCGCCGATGATCGGCGTGGTGTGCGGCGGGAACGGACCCCAGTAGGGCGGCGGTTCGGCGGAGGTGTTGCGTTCTGCACGGGAAGTACCGGTAGTGGCAAGCCGTTTGAGGTCGAATCCGGCGCAGAACGCGGGGTCCGCGCCGGTCATCACGATGGCCGCGACGTCCGGGCGGGCGTCGAGCTCCGCGACGGCCTCCGGGATCGCGGCGGCGAGGTCGGGGGACAGCGCGTTCCGCGCCTCGGGCCGGTTGAGCGTCATCAGGGCGACCTTGTCGCGTACGTCGACGAGCAGGACCACGGATGCCTCCTTTCGTGTGGGTGGTCGGGTCAGCGGGCCGGTCCGGAGGGCCCGATGTCGCGGGCGCCTCCGTCGCAGTGGATGACCTGGCCGTTGACATAGGCCGCGTCGTCGGACAGGAGGTAGGTCGTCAGGCCGGCGACGTCCTCCGGGGTTCCGGTGCGCCCGGCCGGGATGCGCTCGGCGATGCGCGCCACGACGTCGGACGGCATGGCGGCGGTGGCCCCCGGCGTCATGATCATCCCGGGGCAGATCGCGTTGCAGCGCACTCCGAGGTGGCTGTACGCCGCGGTGACGTTCCGGGTGAGCTGGATGACCGCGGCCTTCGAGGTGCCGTACGCCGCCAGCCCCGGCGTCGCGAGGGTGCCGGACCCGGAGGCGATGTTCACGATCGCGCCGCCGCCTCGGGCGAGCAGATGGGGGAGCGCCGCGCGGGTGACCCGCACGGTGCCCATGAGGTTGAGGTCCCACGTGCTCTGCCAGATGCGGTCCTCGTTCTCCGCGACGTTGCGGTCCCCGCCGAGGCTGCCGCCGGCGTTGTTGACGACGAGGTCGATGCCGCCGAACCGGTCCACGGCGGCCTCGACGAGCCGCTGCACGGAGTCCTCCTCGCGCAGGTTCATGCGGACCGCCAGGGCCTGCCCGCCGTCGTCCCGGATCCGCGACGCGACCGCCTCGGCCTCCTCCTCGTGCAGATCCCCGAGTGCGACGGCGACGCCTTCGGAACCCAGCCGCAGCGCGGTGGCCGCGCCGATGCCCCGGGCGCCGCCGGTCAGCACCGCCACCTTGCCGACGAGTCCCCGCATGCCTGCCTCCCAATTTGCTTGACTGGATCCACCACTATCAGAGCCGTAGCCCGGTTGCCAGGGGCGTTCCCGGCGCGGGCGGGACGGGCCCGACGGCGAGCCGGTGCCCGGCCGGCGCCGAACCGCGGCGTCCGATCGAGGGAAAGCGCGCCGCCGGTCGCCGGATCGGCGCTAAGCGGCGGCGAGCCCGGGTACACGCACGCGTCCCCGCGTTCGCGCCACCCGCCCGCCGAGTGGCCCGGACCACCTGCCGCAGAGCGGTCCCGCACGGCACGCTCGAATCACCCAGGACGGCCCCGTATGACCATGTCCTCCTTCGGCTTCGGCGCCGACGACCCGTTCTCCGGCCTGCTCAACCGCTTCCTGGGGCTGGACGCGCGCACCTCGCCGCCCGCGGTGCAGCGGGTGCCGATCGGCCGCCTGCTCACCGATTCGGCCCGGGAACTCTTGGCGACCGCGTCGAACAAAGCCCAGGAAGACGGCAGTTCCGACCTGGACACCGAGCACCTGCTGTGGGCCGCGACGCAGACCGAACCGGCCCGCGCGCTGCTGGCCAAGGCGGCCGCGGAACCGGACCGGCTCGGCCGGGACCTGGCCGAGGTGCTGCCGCGCGAGGACAACGCGCCCTCGTCGGAACCGGGGTTGACCCCGGCGGCCAAGCGGGTGCTGATCGGGTCGCACGCCCTGTCCCAGGCGTCCGGCGGTACGTACATCGGTGCCGAGCACATCCTCGGCGCGCTGCTGGGCGACCCGGACACCGGCGCCGCGAAAGTGCTGCGCGCCCGCGGCGCCGACGTCGACGCGCTGGCGGGCAGCGTCGCCCGGGCCTCGCGCGGCGAGGCCGAGCAGGGCGGCGGCCGTACCGCGGCCGGGGGAGCGGGCGGGGAACCGAGCGAGACCCCGACGCTGGACGAGTACGGCCGAGACCTCACCGAGGACGCCCGGGCCGGGCGCCTGGACCCCGTGGTGGGCCGGGCCGAGGAGATCGAGCAGACCGTCGAGATCCTGTCGCGCCGGTCGAAGAACAACCCCGTGCTCATCGGCGAGCCGGGGGTCGGGAAGACGGCGATCGTCGAGGGGCTCGCGCAGCGGATCGTGGCGGGCGACGTACCGCAGACGCTCGAGGGCAAGCGGGTCGTCGCGCTCGACCTGCCCGGCCTGGTCGCGGGGTCGAAGTACCGCGGCGAGTTCGAGGAGCGCCTGAAGAAGGTGATCGACGAGGTCAGGGCCGCCGAGCACTCGACCATCCTGTTCATCGACGAACTCCACACCGTGGTCGGCGCGGGGGCCGGCGGCGAAGGCGCGATGGACGCGGGCAACATGCTCAAGCCCGCGCTCGCCCGCGGCGAACTGCACACGGTCGGCGCGACGACCATCGACGAGTACCGCAGGCACATCGAGAAGGACGCCGCCCTGGAGCGACGCTTCCAGCCGGTCATGATCCCCGAGCCGTCGGTCGCCGAGACCGTGGAGATCCTCGACGGGTTGCGCGACGCGTACGAGGCGCACCACCAGGTCCGGTTCACCGACGAGGCCCTGTCCGCCGCCGCGGACCTGTCCGACCGCTACGTCTCCGACCGCTTCCTGCCGGACAAGGCGATCGACCTCCTGGACCAGGCCGGGGCCCGGGTACGCCTGGCCTCACGCCGCCGCAGCACCGAGGTGGTCGGCCACGAGGACGAGATCGCCAAGCTCGGCCGCGAGAAGGACGAGGCCGTCGCCGCCGAGGACTTCGAACGCGCGAGCGACCTCAAGCGGCGGATCGCCGGCGCCGAGGCCGCACTCGCCGGCAGCGAGGAACGCCGCGAGGGGGTGGCCGAGGTCACCGCCGCCGACATCGCGGACGTGTTGTCCCGCAAGACCGGGATCCCGGTCGCGCAACTCACCGAGAACGAGAAGGACCGCCTGCTGAAGCTGGAGGACGCACTGCACGAACGCGTCGTCGGCCAGGACGAGGCGGTCACCGCCGTCTCCCGGGCCGTACGCCGCAACCGCGCCGGCATGGGCGACCCGGACCGGCCCGTGGGCTCGTTCCTGTTCCTGGGGCCGACCGGGGTCGGCAAGACCGAACTCGCCAAGGCCCTCGCCGGCATGCTGTTCGGCGACGACGACCGCATGATCCGCTTCGACATGAGCGAGTTCCAGGAGAAGCACACCGTCTCCCGGCTTATTGGCGCCCCGCCCGGATACGTCGGCCACGAGGAAGCCGGCCAGCTCACCGAGAAGGTCCGGCGCCGCCCGTACAGCGTGCTGCTGTTCGACGAGGTCGAGAAGGCCCACCCGGACGTCTTCAACGCCCTGCTCCAGGTCCTCGACGACGGCCGCCTGACCGACGCGAAGGGCCGCACCGTCGACTTCCGCAACACCGTCGTCATCATGACCAGCAACATCGGCGCGCAGCGCATCCTGGCCCACCACGGCGACGTCGGCGAGATCCGCGACGACCTCATGGGCGACCTGCACGACCGGTTCCCGCCCGAATTCCTCAACCGCATCGACGACATCATCATCTTCCACGGCCTCGACGAGGACGACCTCGCGCACATCCTCGACCTGCTGCTGGACCGCAGCAGGCGGCGCCTGCACGCCCAGGGACTCACCCTCCGGGTCACCGAAGCGGCCCGCAGACTCCTCGTATCACTCGGCCACAAACCGGAGTTCGGCGCCCGGCCGCTGCGCCGCACCATCCAGTCCGAACTGGACAACCCGGTGGCGGATTTGCTGCTCGGCGGCGAGGCGCAGCCCGGCGACGAGATCGTCGCCGACGCCCGGGACGGCAGGATCGTCTGCTCGATCGGCCGCCCCGAGGCGTCGGGCGGTGCCGCCGCGTGAGCGCGGAAGCCGACCTGGTTTTCGAAGGCGGCACGGTCGTCACCGCCTAGCCGGCCCAGCCGTTCGCCCAGGCGGTGGCGGTGGCGGTGGCGGTGCGCGGCGGCCGCATCCTCGCAGTGGGCGAGGCCGAGGACATCGCCCCGTTGCGCGCCCGCGTACCCGCACCGTCGACCTCGAAGGCCGGTGTCTGCTGCCGGGGTTCGTGGAACCGCACGGCCACCCCACCGAGGACGCCGCGGTGTTCGGCGGAAGCATGACCGACATTCGACCCGCCACGGTGCGCGACGCCGCCGACGTCTTCGCCGCGATCTTCGACGGCGACCCCTGTCGGACCCCGCACGAGGAACTCGACCGGATCGGGGTCAGCGCCGCCTGTCGTGCCGGGGAAGCCGTCCACAACGCCTGAACTCGGCGGCCCCCCACGGGTGACAGCGAGGGGAATCCCGAACGTCGTGGACCGTTCCGGTGCGTATCCTCGGGGCCGTGGTGAGCAAATGAGGGCTCTGGGACCGGACGATCCGCGCAGCCTCGGGACGTACCGCGTCCTGCGGGTGCTCGGTGCCGGCGGCATGGGACGCGTGTACGTGGGCCGCAGCCGTACCGGGCGGATCGTCGCCATCAAGGTGATCCTGCCCGGGTTGGCCGACGACCCGGGTTTCCGCGGACGCTTCCGGCGCGAGGTGGACGCCGCACGCCGGGTGGGCGGCGCGTGGACCGCGCCGGTGCTGGACGCCGACACCGAGGCCGAACGCCCGTGGCTGGTCACCGGATACGTCCCCGGCCTCTCGCTGGGCGAGGCGGTCGCCGAGCGCGGCCCCCTGCCGGAGCAGTCGTTGCACGTGCTGGCCGCCGGCCTCGCCGAGGCGCTGACCGCCGTGCACCAGGCCGGAGTTGTGCACCGCGACCTGAAGCCGACCAACGTCATGCTCTCGCCCGACGGCCCCCGGGTCATCGACTTCGGCATCTCCCGGGCGGTCGACGCGAGCGTGCTGACCAGCACCGGAATGACCGTCGGATCACCCGGGTTCATGGCGCCCGAGCAGATCGAGGGCGGCGACATCGGGCCCGCGACCGACGTCTTCGCCCTCGGCGCGGTGCTCGCCTACGCCGCGACCGGCGAGGGGCCGTTCGGCGACGGGAACTCGCAGGCGCTGATCTTCCGCGTCCTCACGCAGGAGCCGCGGCTCGACACCGTGCCCGAGTCGCTGCGGCCCGTCACGGCCGCCTGCCTGGCCAAGGCGCCTGGAGACCGCCCGACACCGCACGACGTACTGCGCGCGGTGCTCCCGGGTGGGGACGCGGCCGCACTGGTCGCGGCCGGGTGGCTGCCGCCGGACCTGGCCAACACCGTCAGCCGACGCGCGGTCGCGCTGCTGGAGTTGGAGGACGAGGCCCCGGCCGCGGGGCCGCCCCTGGGGCCCTATCCGCCGCCGCCGTCGTCGGCCGGCTACGACTACCGCGAACCGTCGCCTGGTCCGCCGCGCGCAGAGACGACCTTCGTCGGCCGGGAGCCGGCGTACGGACCCTTCGACGCGCCCACGGCCGGAGGGGTGCAGACGGCGGCCCGGCGCCCGCCCTGGCTGTACGTCGTGGCCGCCGTGATCGCGGTCACCGCCGTCATCACCGCCGTAGTCCTCCTGCGCGGGGACGGAGACAAGGGCAAGGGCGATTCGGGATCGCAGTCGCAGTCGTCGACGCCCGGCGGCGCGCAAGCCGATCAGGTGAAACCGTCGCCGCCGCCGACCGCCTCGTTCAAGCCGGGATCGCTTCCGGAGGCGTACGTCGGTACCTGGAAGGGCGGCATCGCCATCCCCGGCCTGGAAGTGTCGCTGGTGGAACAGCACGTCACGATCGTGCTCAAGCAGGGCGCGTCCGGAACCGTGGTGGGAACGATGCTCTCGACGGTGGCCGGTATCGAATGCCGGGGCGAGACCCGGCTGGTCGGAGTGGAGCCGACGGCGATCCTGGTGGAGGACGTCCCGGGCAGCGGCGGCCGCCAAAACGACGCCTGTACGGACGGCGGGCAGTCCACGCTGCAACTGCGGAGCGACGGAACGCTCTTCTTCACCGCCTTGGACGACGCTACTGGTCACCCCACGGGGACCCTGACCAAGTCCACGTGACAGAGAACGCGTCACCAACCAAGTGACCAATGCCCACGGTGCCCGGCCCGCCCCCGGTTTTGTGGTGGACTGGCGGATATGACGGATCAGATGCCGCTCGTGGTGGTGGACGCGGCGAACGTGGTCGGCTCGGTCCCCGACGGCTGGTGGCGGGACCGCCTCGGGGCGGCCCGCCGCCTGCGCGACGCGCTCGTGCGTGACGCGGCCGAGGGATTGGCGGCGACCGGCAGCGTTCCTGACTGGACCGAGACGGGGCCGCTCGACGTGGTGCTCGTCGTGGAGGGCAAGGCGCGCGGACTGACCGGCGTGCCCGGCGTCGACGTGGTGGGTACGTCCGGGAGCGGGGACGACGAGATCGTCCGCCTCGTGGCCGCCGCCCGGGACGCGGACCCGGGACGCCGTTGCGCCGTGGTCACCGCGGACCGCGAACTGCGCGCCCGCGTGACGGCCCTGGGCGCCGTGGCGGTCGGCCCGCGAGCAGTCCGCCGCTCCTGACCGGCCGCCCGACCCCGGTCGCCGGCCTCGAAACCGGGACCCGAGGCGTCGGGCAATCGGAGACGTCGGACGCCGGGGAGCCGATCCGCACACCTGTCCGGCACGCAGGGTCTGCCGGGGAATACCGCCGCCGATCGCGGGCAGCGGCCAAGCCATGGGAACGACGAGCGCGAACCGACAACCGGCGTTTCGGTGAGAGGAGGACGGCCATGGGCACAAAACCGGACCACTCCCGAGCACCCGTCCTCGAGGCGCTGGCCGCGTACCACCGGCGCGGCTACGTCCCGTTCACGCCACCCGGCCACAAGCAGGGCCGGGGCACCGATCCCCGGGTGCGCGAAGTGCTGGGGGCGGAGGTCTTCGGCTCCGACGTCCTCGCGATCGCGGGCCTCGACGACCGCACGTCGTCCGGAAGGGTCCTGGCGCGCGCCGAAGAACTGATGGCCGACGCGGTGGCGGCCGAGCACACGTTCTTCACGACCTGCGGGAGCAGCCTTTCGGTCAAGAGCGCGATGCTCGCCGTCACGCGCCCGCACCACGAGCTCCTGGTCTCCCGCGACGCGCACAAGTCCGTCGTGTCGGGCCTGGTCCTCAGCGGCATCAAGCCCGTGTGGATCGACCCCCACTGGGACCCCGACCTGCACTTGGCGCACCCGCCGGGACCCGACGACTACGCCGCGGCCCACGACGCCTGCCCCGACGCGGCGGGTGCGCTGGTGACCAGCCCCACCCCGTACGGCACGTGCGCCGACCTGGCCGGCATCGTCGAGGTCTGCCACGCCCGCGGGATCCCGGTCATCGTCGACGAGGCGTGGGGCGCGCACCTGCCCTTCCACCCCGATCTGCCGACCTGGGCCATGGATGCCGGGGCGGACGTGTGTGTGACCAGCGTCCACAAGATGGGCGGCGGCCTGGAACAGGGGTCGGTCTTCCACCTGCGGGGCGACCGCGTGGACGCCCGGCGGCTGGCGGCGTGCGCCGACCTGCTGGGCACGACCAGCCCGAATGTGCTGATCTTCGCCGCCATGGACGGCTGGCGTCGCCAGATGGCCGAGCACGGTTTCCGGCTGCTCGGCGACGCGCTCGCCCTGGCCGACAAGGTACGCGCCGAGATCGGCATGATCCCCGGACTGCGCGTCCACCGCGAGGAATTCCTCGGTGCCGACCTGGCCTTCGAGCTGGATCCACTGCAACTCGTCATAGACGTGGCCGAGTTGGGGATCAGCGGGTACGCGGCGGGGGACTGGCTGCGCGACCACCATCGCATCAACCTGCACGTCTGCGACCACCGGCGGATCAGCGCGCAACTGTCGTACGCCGACAACGACGCCACCGCCCGCGTGCTCCTGCGGGCGCTGCGCGATCTGCCGAAGCACGCCCACGGCCTGGCCCGGCGCTCGCCTCCGGTCCAGGTTCCGGCCCCGGCCGACATGCGGCTGGAGAGCGCGATGCTGCCGCGCGACGCCTTCTTCGCGGAGACCGAGCACGTCCCGGCGGACAAGGCGGCAGGCCGCATCGCCGCGGAGATGATCACGCCGTACCCGCCCGGGATCCCGGTCGTGCTGCCGGGCGAGCGCATTTCCGCGGCCGTCGTCGACTACCTCCGCAGCGGCGTGGCGGCCGGGATGGTCCTCCCGGACTCCGACGACGCGCAGTTGCGGGTGATCCGCGTCGTCGTCGACTGAGCAACCTGCCTTGCGCCGGAGCGCGTTCCGCGTCCGGGCGTGGGACTCCGAGCCTCACCTCCCGCCACTCGGGGGACCGGGAGACGGAATGTGCGCGGAGTACGCGATGTTCGCGACGTACGCGGCCTTGACGGCCGCCCAGCGGGTCTGTTCGTCCGCCGTCAGCGTGCCCAGCAGTTCGCCGAGCTTGAGCAGGTTCGCCTCGGTGTCCGCCGCCAGGGTCTGTGCCTCCGCGGCGTAGTGGTCGGCGACGAGCGCGGCGACTTCCGCGTCGTTCATCGTCGGTGACACCCGTCCGGCGATGCGGTTCATGTTGCGGTACGAGCCTTGCAGCCGGAACGGCGGTTCGGTGCGCGACGCGTCGGTGCGGGCCGCCGAGGCCATGTACGCGGCGTTGACCGCGAGCACCGTGCCGCGCACGGTGAGGAGCCTGCGCAACACCGCAAGAATCCGGTCGAGTTCCGCGGGGGCGCGGGCGTGTTCCAGCAGATCGGGGCGTACCGGCCGGTCCGGGTGCGCGGCCCAGTCCAGCAGCAGGCCGAGGTCTTCGCCGCCGCATTCGGCGAGCGGGGCCAGGACGGCGTTGGACGTGAGCGCGTTTTCGACGAAGCTGAGCTCGAACGCCGCCGCGCTGCCGGCGAGGACCTCGCCGAGGTTCCACACGTCGGCGCGGTTCGCGAGCATGTCGGGAACACGGAAAAGACGGCCCTCCTCGGTGTACGGATTGCCGGACATCACCACGGCGAAGCGCTTGCCGCGCAGGTCGAACGTGTGTGAACGGCCGTCGTGGACCCCCGCGATGCGGCGTTGCGCGTCGCACAGCGGGATGAACTTCTGCAGCAACTCGGGTGAGGTGTGCTGGATGTCGTCGAGGTAGAGCAGGACGTTGTTGCCCGCCCGCAGCGCGAAGTTGATCTTCTCGACCTCGCGGCGGGCGGTCGCGTTCGGTGCCTCGGCCGGGTCCAGCGAGGTCACGGCGTGGCCGAGTGCCGGGCCGTCGACCCGGACCAGGAGGAGGCCGAGGCGCTCGGCGACGTACTCGACGAGGGTCGTCTTGCCGTAGCCGGGCGGGGAGATGAGCAGGAGCAGCCCGTGGTTGTCGGTGCGCTTGGCCGTGCCGGCGGCGCCGATCTGCTTGGCGAGGTTGTCGCCGATCAGCGGCAGGTAGACGCGGTCGATGAGGCGGTTGCGGACGAACGTCGTGGGCACGGATGCCCGGTGCTCCTCGACGCGCAGCCGGGCGCGCTCGTCGGCCACCAGTTCGCCGCGCAGCGACTGGTAGGCACGGAAGGCGGGCACCTGGGTCCTGCGGAAGACCTCGGTCCGGGCGAGGAGTTCGTCGATGCGCACGACGAGTGAGCCACGTTCGACGCGCGGATGGGTTCCCAGGAGCCCGGACACCGTCTCCTGGCCGTCCTCGGCGCAGACGTAGCGGGGTAGATCGGGGCACAACTCCACGGCCACCGCTTCGGCGAGGTCGCCGGGGGCTGCCGGGTGCCCGGAGGAGGCAGCGTACGAGCCGAGCCACGCCTCGACCAACTGCCGCCGCGCCGAAAGCCCCGACACTCCCGACAGCCCCGAAAGCTCGCGCAGGTCCTGGTCGTACGCATCGCCGCCGACCGAGTGCCGGAACTTGTCGATGAGCGTGTGCGCGGCCGTCGCGGTGACGAAACCTCCCTGCCCGCCGGCGAGTTCCTCGACCAGGTAGTCCGCCGCCCGCGCCGGGTCGGCACCGTCCCACCCGCCCGTCGAAGTGGCGAACTCTTCGGCGGCCGAGGTGATTTCCCGGCACAGTTCACCAAGCGCGGGGGACGGGCCGAACGCCGCGCGGGCCCTGCCCAGCGACCGGGCACGCAACGTCCACTCGCGTCTGACCCGTTCGTCGCTGCCGTACGCCCACAGCAGTTGCGCCGCCGCGCGGTCGCCCGGCGGGTAGCGCAGCAGCCCGACGGCCGCGTGCAGCCGCAGCAGCGCGCCCAGGATCAGCGCCGCGTCGTGGTCGTGCACGCCGCGCTCGTAGCCCTCGTCGTAGGCGCGCCGCGCGGCCTCGTCGACGAGCGCGACGAGATCGGACCCGGCCGCCGCGCCGTGCTCGGCCAGGAGCCGGGCGGCCAGGAACTCGGCCCGGTAGACCTCGGGCGACTCCGAGGGGAGTGTCTGGTGCCAGAACGGGCGGGCCGCCTCGAACCGCGGGTCGGTGACCGTACGCCGGTAGTCGGTGCCGGTCAGCGCGAAGGCCATGCGGCCGTCGTGCGGGACCAGCGTCAGGTTGACGGCCTGGGTGGTGACCGCGAAGCGGTGCCGCCCCAGACGCACCGTGCCCCCGTCGGAGTCGGCGAGGTCCGCGCGGTCGCGGAGCGCACGGACGGCCTGCTGCCGGGCGGCCTTGACCCGGCCCGCCAACTCCTCGGCGGCCACCTGCTCGCCGAGTTCGCGCAGCTCCGCGACGGCACGCCGGACCTTCTCCGGAGCAGGGTCGGCGGCGAAGTACGCGTCCATCTCGTCGAGGCGCGCGAAACCCGCTGCACGGCGGGCGACGCTCTCCAGGATCCGCCCTGCCGACTCGCCCAACCGGGCGGCGTGCCGCGCCCGTTCGTCCAGCAGCACCTGTCGGCGGGCCGCGAACGCCTCCTGGACCTCGTCCCGCTTGCCGACGATCTCCCGACGGAAGTCGTCCAGTTCGGGGAACCGCGACTCCAGGTCCTCGATGCGCAGCAGGATCCGCGCCAACTGCTCGTCGCAGGCGTCCGGCGAATCCGCGGACGCCAGGGCGGCGGTGATCGTCTGCACCAGCAGCGCGAACTCCGCCGTGGCCTCGGCGCGGCCCTCCTCCTCCGCCAGCGCACGCTGCCGCGCCCGCAGAACGGCACGGGCCCGGGCCAGGCCACCCTGGACCTCGGCGACCTGCGCCAGGATCGTCGTGCGCACGGTCGCGTCGGAGATGTCCAGGTCGCCGACCGTCTCCGCGACGACGCGGAGCTCGTCCGCGAGTTCGTCCAGGCGCACGCCGATCGGGCCGCCCTCGGCGGCGGTCGTGATGCCGTCCGCCTGCTCGGCCAGGTCGTCGGCGAGGGCGCGCTGCGTCGCGAACGCGTCCGCCTCGCCGAGGAACGCGACCGCGCGCCGCCCGGTCGCGGCGACGTCGTCGTCGAGCCCTTGCCGCAGCGCCTCGATGCGCGCGAGGTCGCTGTAGCGCAGGTCCCGGAGCGGGGCGAGGTGTCCCTGCGCGCGCCGCATTTCGGCCAGCAGACCGATCCACGTCGCGGCGTCCTTCGGGCTCTCGTTGCGGGCTCGCCGGACCAGCGCCGCGATCCGGGCGGCCTCGCCGCCCACCGCCTGCTCGGCCGCGAGAGTGAGCTCCTGGACCGAGCGGAACTCCTCCAGCACGTGCCGGGCGGTGTCGCGCAGACCGTTCAGCGGTTCGTGTAGGCCGCCGAGTTCCGGGTCGGCAAGCCAGTGGTAGCGGTCGAACACGCGCGTGCACGCACTCAGCGCGGCCTCGAACGCGGCGGTGGTGGTGCCGCCTTCCTCCACGAGGCGCACCACCGCAAGGCTGTCCGCGATGCCGGCCACCAGGTCGGCGTTCCCGACGCGGCCGAGGGGGCCCTCGGCCGCCGGGCCGGCGGCGGCGAACGCGTCCGAAGCGTACGGCGTTTCCCACACCTGCACCGGGTGCGTGCGGCGGGCCTCGGGCTCGCCGCGCAACATCACCAGCGTGCCGTCGTCCAGCAGCGTGAACCCTCGGCCGGCCAGCGGCGTGGCGACCTCCTTGCGCACGGCGTTGTAGGACAGCAGCAGATTGCGGCCCTGCTCCCGGTGGTGGAACACGTACAACGTGTCCTCGCCGTTGGGGGAACGCACCACGTTCTCCAGTTCGAGCCCGTCGGTGTCGGCGTCGAACTGCTTGTACGTGCCGGTGCCGAGGTGGAAGCCGCCCGGGAACACCACCCCGTCGTCTCCCGGCAGGCGCCGCGCACCTTGGCCCAGCGCGTCGAGACGTACGAGCGAGGCGGTGGTCGTCGCGTGCACGAAGTGCCGCCACACGTCCTCCTTGTACGGCCGCACCCGCAGGAGGATGAGCGTGCCGACACGCGCGTACGCGATGTCCGCGTCGGCCAGCGACTGCAACGGCTCGGCGACCGGTTCCCGGTGGACGGTGCCCGCGGACGACTCGACGTCGTCCACCGTCTTGACCGTCAGCGCCCCGCCCACCGTGGAGACGAACAGCTCGTCGGCCACCGACACATGCGGGTGCCGTCCGAGCCGGTGGTGCTCGCGGCCCACCGCCGTCCACGCGAAGTCGTACGGCGCGGGGAACACATGGTCGCGCTCTCCGCGCGCGTCGACGTACTGCGGATCGCCGCCGGCGGACAAGCGCCAGCGCAGCACGCGCACGTCGCCGGGCTTCGGTCCGGTGCGGAACACCGCGAGCAACTTGCCGTCCATCCGGCGCAGTTGCGTGAGCCGCGAGTCGCGGAAGTAGCGGAACAGCTCCGCGAGGTCGCGCCGGACCTCGGGCGCCTGGAGCAGGCCGCCCACGGCGGTCGGCGGGACGCCGGTGAACGTGACCGCGGACCCGGTCCCCTCGGAGCGGCCGTGGAGTGTGAACGTCCCGCCCACCGCCGCGTGCTCTGGTGCCTCCGCAGCGGCGGCGCCCGGTGCGGGGCTGCCGCCGGCCAGCAGCGTTCCGCCGACCCACGCCAGGTCGCGGAGGACGCAGTCGCCGTCGGTGGCCAACTGCGCCCCGCCGATCAGCCGCATCCCCGTGGACCCGAAGACCGCGATGCGACGGCGGTTCAACTCCTCGACACGCTCGGCGAGTTCGGTGGCCTGCGCGGCCATGCGGCGGCGCAGGACCTCGAAGTCCCCTTCGGCCGCGTCGCCGGACCGGGCGCCGGTGGCGATGGTGTCCGTCACTGTCTCAGCGCCTTTCAGCCCGGGTTCCCACTGCCGCTTCCACCGGTGGTGCCGCCACCGCCGGAGCCACCGCTACCACCGGCGGCCTTGGCGCCGTCGCTGCCGCCACCGCTACCGTTGGCCTCGCCGAGGCTCTTGCCCAGGGCAACGAGACCGGGAGGTCCGTCGCCCCGCATGAGCTTCGCCAGTAGGGCCGTGACCGTCATGTCGCGTACGCCGTCGGCCCCCAGCGAACCGATCATCCGCGTCAGGTCCTGGGTGAAGTCGCCGGAACCGTCGATCCAGGGACCGGCCAACGCCTTGACGGTGTCCGAGTTCTGCACGAACCCGTCGACGCCCTTGCCCAGCGATATCGCACCCGCCAGGCGGTCGAGGAAGACGCTCTCGCCGCCCAGGATGGTGATGTCGGCACCCTCCAGTCCGGCGGCGAGCACCATCGCCTGGGACTCGGCGACCTGGCGTTGCACGTCCAGCCCCGCCAAGCGGACCTCCTTGTCAGCCTCCAGCCGCAGCCGGTACTCCTCGTGCCCGCGCGACGCCTCGTCCAGCGCGGCCATCGCCGCGGCCTTCTCGGTCAGGCCCGCGGCCTCCGCCTTGAGCTTCAATCCGACCGCGTCCGCGGCCACCGCGGCCTTGCGCTCGGCCACGGCCGCCTCCGCCCGGCCGACCTTCTCGATCGCGGCCGCGTCCTGTTCGCGGACCCGCACCTCCGCGAGGCCGACCGCGGCCGCCTCGGCCTGGGTCGCGTCGGCGAGCCGCAGCTTGGCCTGGGCGTCGAACTCGGCGGCCTGCCGCCGCGCTTCGGCCAGCACCACCTGCTCGCGGGCCTTGTGCGCGGCCGCCGCCTCGGCGGCCTCGGCCGCCTTGATGCCCTTGACCAGGTTCTGCTGCGCCTCGGCCTCGGCGAGGATCACCAGCGCGGCACGCTCGCGCTCGGCCTCCTCGACCGTGCGCAGGCGCTTGACGGCCTCCTCTTGTTCGGCGACCGTACGGTCCACCGCGACGCGCTCGCGGACCACCTCGGCGATGTCGCGCTTCTCGCCCTCCACCTCCTTGTCCGCGGCGATCCGGGTGAGCGCGGTCTCGCGCTCGCGCGCGATGGCCTCCAACTGCCGGTCCTTCTCGATGCGCTCGTTCTCGACGGCGATGACCCGCTCGCGGTTCTTCTCCGCGACGGCGATCTCGCGGGCGACGTTCTCGCGCTGGACGCCGAGTTGCTCCTCGGTGGTCAGGAACGCGGCCTGTGCACGCAGGCGTTCCTCCTCCTGCACCCGGGTGGTCTCGGCCTGCTCGCGCGCCCGTACCGTCTCGACCTCGCGCTGCTGCCGGGTCTCCGCGTCCGCCTGGCGGCGTTCGAGTTCGAGGATCGCCTCGCGCGCCTCGACGTTCTGCCGGGTGATCTCCTTCTCCTCGGTACGCCGGAACTGGTTGGTGCGCACGTTCTCGGCCGCGGTCAGCTCGGTGATCTTCCGGATGCCCTGCGCGTCGAGGATGTTCGCGGCGTCCAGCTGCGACAGCGGCGTCTGCTCCAGGTAGTCGATCGCGGCGTCCTCGAGGCTGTAGCCGTTGAGGTCGGTGCCGATCACCTGGATGATCCGGTCCCGGAACTCCTCGCGCTGGGTGTACAGGTCGGTGAAGTCCAGCTGCTTGCCGACGGTCTTGAGCGCCTCGGAGAACTTCGCGCTGAACAGCGCCTGCAGCGTGGTCTGGTCGCTGGCACGCACGGTACCGATGGCCTGGGCGACCTTTTTCACGTCCTCGACGGTCTTGTTGACCCGGACGAAGAAGGAGATGCGGATGTCGGCGCGGATGTTGTCGCGGCAGATCAGGCCGTCCCGGCCGGTGCGCGCGATGTCGATGGTCTTGACCGAGATGTCCATGACCTCGGCCTTGTGCAGGATCGGCAGGACGACCTGGCCGGTGAACGTCACGTCCACGCTGCGGACCTTCGAGACGATCAGCGCCTTGCCCTGTTCGACCTTGCGGAACAAGCGGGTCACGAGCAACAGAAGGGTGATGCCGACGAGCAGGACGACGGCTACGAGCACGCCGACGGTCAGCGTTATGGCGTTCATCGGAAATCCTTAGGTCCGCCTCGGCGAGTTCGTCCGAGGCTGCGCGAACGGGCCCTCAAGCGGGCGGGGTTCCCGGGTCCGACACCGCGTCGAAGGACGCGACCCAGAAGAACTCCCCGGTGTCGTCGTACGCGTAGAGCAGTCCGGTGCCGCCGGCCACCAGGTGGTCGGCGCCGTACTGGCGTACCTGGACGATCGCGGTGCCGCCGTCCCGCCCGGTCACCTCGGCCTGGCCGAAGACCGCGTCGACCCGCCCGGTGCGGATCGTGCAGGTGCGGCCGACGAAGTCGAGCAGGGACGGCCCGGGTTCGTCGGGGAAGAGGTGCCGCAGTGGCCGCACCAGGATCCGGGTCGCCGTCCAGGCCACGGCGATCGCGCCGAGCAGTACGGCGGTGGCGGCGAGCGCATGAGCCGAGTCGGGTAGTTCGGCGCGGTGCAGCAGGATCCCGCCGATCAGGCTCAGGGCCCAGGAGACCGCGACGACCAGCGAGACCCCGACCGTGGCGGGTACGCCCCCGAGCCCGAGCGCGTCGGAGCCGGGGCCGGCGTCGAAGGCGTCGTGTTCCAGCGCCCCCACGAGCACGCACAGCCAGAAGACCAGCACGACGATCAGGGCGAAGGTGAACACCATTGCGGGGAACCCGAACAGCGCCTCGACGAACTCCTCCACCGGTGCCCCCCTTTCGACGTCCACGGACCGCCTCGACGTGGAGGCCCCGCCGCCGTGGTGGGGACTGCTGTTGGTGTCGGCGGCGGGGCCCGCTCCACTGCCCCCACGCCGATGGTGCGCGCTGTTCGCCGCGCCGCGCATTGCCGGATCCCGGCAATCTTCACGCGTCTTGTACGCGTACCACCGCGTCGGGGGAGCTGTGTCCCGCGTGCCGCACGTTCAGCCGCCGCAGTGCGGCGCTGATCAGGCAGGACGCCGCGCAGCGCGCGGCCGGGTGGTCGACGATCCGGCGCACGAGGCCGCCGGGGTTCCGGATCGGTCGCATCTCGCCTCCCTCGGGTCTGGAACACCGCTGCCCGCGAAAGTACCCTAGGGGGGTATCCTATGCAAAATATCGGCGTGGCGGCGCGGGGCGGGTTGACGAGATACCCCTAGGGGGTATGTAGTGGAGACGTACCCGCCGAACGGGCCGCACTCGAAAGCGGCCCCGGAACCAGGAGGCCTCCTCATGAGCACGTCCGCCGTGACCGCCGTCTCCACCACGTACACCGTCACGGGCATGACCTGCGGCCACTGCGTCTCGTCCGTCACCGCCGGGATCGGGAAGGTCGCGGGCGTCACCGGGGTCCAGGTCGACCTGGCGACCGGCCGCGTGACCGTGGCCTCGGACCGGGTGCTCGACGACGCCGCGGTGACCGCCGCGGTCGGCGAGGCCGGCTACCAGGTCGTCGCCCCGGCCACCGAGGCGCCCGCCGAGGGCGCGAGCTGCTGCGGCAGCTGCAACTGACGGGTGCCGGGGCGCCGGCCGGACGCCGGCGCCCCCCCCACCCCCCCCGCGCCCCCGGCT
>NZ_JBEZFP010000111.1:0-31492 GCF_040649515.1 Streptodolium elevatio | reverse complement strand
AGCTCGGCCTGGGTTTGGCCGGGCAAGGTCCGCAACGCGGCGAGCGTGCGTGCCACGGTTCGCGGGCCCGGCGAGAATTTGAAGACACGACCTAGTGTGATGGGTCTTTAATTCGCTTCAGATAGCCGGTGAGGCGTTCGAGGATCTCGTCGGCGGTCTTGACCCAGGTGAACGGCTTGGGGTTCTCGTTCCAGTGCTTGATCCAGGTGCGGATGTCGCGTTCGAGGGCTTGGACGTTCTTGTGGGCGCCGCGCCGCAGTTGGCGTTCGGTGAGCAGGCCGAACCAGCGCTCGACCTGGTTGAGCCAGGAGGAGTACGTGGGTGTGAAGTGCATGTGGAAGCGGGGGTGCGCGGCCAGCCACTTCTGTATTGCGGGGGTCTTGTGGGTGGCGTAGTTGTCGCAGATCAGGTGGACGTCGAGGCCGGCGGGGACCTCGTTGTCGATGCGGGCGAGGAACTTCTTGAACTCGGTCGCGCGGTGGCGGCGGTGGATCTGCCCGATGACCTGGCCGGTGGCGACGTTCAGCGCGGCGAACAGCGTGGTGGTGCCGCCGCGCGAGTAGTCGTGGGTGCGGCGTTCGGGCATGCCGGGCATCATCGGCAGCACCGGGGCCGAGCGGTCCAGGGCCTGGATCTGGGACTTCTCGTCCACGCACAGCACCAGGGCGTGTTCGGGCGGGGCGAGGTAGAGCCCGACGATGTCGCGAACCTTGTCGATGAACTGCGGGTCGGTGGACAGCTTGAAGGTGTCGGTCATGTGCGGTTTGAGGCCGAAGGTGCGCCAGATCCGCGCGACCGTCGACTGCGACAGGCCGACCTCGGCGGCCATCGACCGGGTCGACCAGTGCGTGGCGTCCCTCGGCGTGCTCTCCAACGTCCGCACGACCACGTCCTCGACCTGCGCGTCGGACACGGTGCGCGGCGCACCGGGCCGGGGCTCGTCGACCAGGCCCTCCAGCCGGTCGGCCGCGAACCGCCGGCGCCATTTGGCCACCGTCACCGGATGCACCGAAAGGTCCCTGCCCGCCTGCGTGTTCGACGCGCCACCAGCACACGCCAGCACGATCCGGCACCGCAGCGCGAGCGCCTGCGAGGACGTCGCCCGCCGCGCCCAGCGCAGCAACGTCTCGCGCTCATCCTCGGTGAGCACCACATCGACCGTCGGCCGTCCCATACGCGCCATGACGACAGCCTACTTCTATAGCTGACTAAAGACTCATCACACTAGGTCATGCCTTCCTGGAGAGTGCTCCTCTGATCCACTACTCGACGAGATGGCAGGCCACCGAGACGGGTGCCTCCGTGTTCGCGGTGGCGGCGACCACGCGCAGACGCGGGTCACTGGCCTCGGCGAAGGCGATGTACACCTTGCCGCCCCGGACTTCGCACTCCGTCACGCCGCGCCAGAAGGGGTCGTCGGCGGTCTTCTCGCGGACCCGCCTGAGCAGGTCCACGACCTGGGCGGCCGTCGTCTGCTTGGCCGGGGTGAGCAGGATCTGGCGCGGCCCGGCCACACCCAGCTCCTCCGGGCGGCCGAACATCGCCGACTCGGCGACCCGCGCGTCCTCGCCCGCGACCAGCCAGTGCCGTTCCAGGAGCGCCCCGAGATCGCGGGCCTCCCATCCACAGGAGGCCACGGCCACCGGGCAACGGGGGTGGAACGCGCAGCCCAGCGGCGGCAGGACCGCGTCCGGCACCTCGCCGCGCGGCAAGTTGCGCGGCACGCCCGCCTTTTCGGGGTCGGGGATCGCCCCCAGCAGCGCCTTGGTGTACGGGTGCCTCGGGTTCGCGAAGATCTCCGCGGTCGTGCCGATCTCGACGATCCGGCCCAGATACATGATGGCGATGCGGTCGCAGAAGAACTTGGCGCTGGCCAGGTCGTGGGTGACGTAGACGTACGTCAGGTCGAGATCGTTCTTGAGGTCGAGGAAGAGCTGCAGGATCTTGGCCCGCACGCTCATGTCGAGCATCGAGATCGGCTCGTCGGCGACGAGGAGTTCGGGCCCGGCGATGATGGCCCGGGCCATGACCGCCCGCTGCTTCTGACCACCCGACAGGTCGGACGGGTACTTGTCCATGAACAGCTCGGCCGGGCTGAGCCCCACGCGCTCCAGGGTCTCGGCGACCTTGCGCCGCCGCTCCTCCCGGTCGGTGACGAGCCGGTGGACGAGCAGCGGGTGCCCGACCGCGGTCGCGATGTCCATCGTCGGATTGAGGGACGCGTGCGGGTCCTGGAAAATCATCTGCAACCGGCGGCGCATCGGCCGGAGTTGGGACTCCTTGAGGGTCGCGAGGTCGCGGCCCCGGTAGCGGATGCTGCCGCCGGTCGCCCGGTTGAGGCCGAGCAGGGTGCGCCCCAGGGTCGTCTTGCCGGATCCGGACTCGCCCACCAGGCCCAGGACTTCGCCCTTGCGGAGGGTGAAGGAGACACCGTCGACCGCCTTGACGGCCGCCGCCCCGCGCTGGAACAGGCCGCCGCGCAGCGGGAAGTGCACCTTCAGGCCGGTGACTTCGACAAGGGTTTCACCCCGGTTGCTGTCCAGAGTTCCGCCCGGCCCGCCGCTCGGTGCGGCGGCGGGGGAATCGGCGGTGGGAGCCGCCTTTCGCATGTCAGGCTTCGTCGGCAAGGCTGATCTCCTCGGCCTCGAGCGGACGGCGTCCCTCCGCGGTGGTCATGTCGGGCACCGGGAGCCAGCAGGTCGTCCGGCTGCCGGAGGGCAGCGTGACCTCGGGCGGCGGCTCCTGGGGGCACACCCGCATCGCCTTGGGGCAGCGCGGATGGAACCGGCAGCCCGTCGGCGGGTTCGCGAGGTCCGGCGGCGAGCCGGGGATGAAGTGCAGCCCCGTGGTGCCGAGCGAGATCGTGGAGCGCATCAGTTCCTGCGTGTACGGGTGCTGCGGGTTGGCGAACACCTCGCGGGCGTCGCCCTGTTCGACGATGTGGCCGGCGTACATCACCGCGACCCGGTCGCACGCCTCGGCGACGATGCCGAGGTTGTGGGTGATGAGGACGAGCGCGGTGTCGAAGTTGCGGCGCAGGTCGGCGAGGATCTGGATGATCTGCGCCTCGACGAGGACATCGAGGGCCGTGGTCGGTTCGTCGGCCACCACGAAGGCCGGGCGCAGCACGAGCGCGAGCGCGATCATGATGCGCTGCCGCATGCCGCCGGAGAACTCGTGCGGGTAGGACTCGTAGCGGCTCGCCGGGATGCCCATGCCGCGCAGCGACTCCAGTGCCCTGTCCCGCACTTGGGCCTTGGTGAGTTCGCGGTTGTGGGTGCGCAGCGCCTCCTCGAAGTGCTCGGAGACACGCATCAGCGGGTTGAGCCGGGTCATGGGCTCCTGGAAGATCAGCCCGAGTTCCGGGCCGCGCAGGCGTTGGAGCTCGCGCGGCGGCATGCCGACCAGGTTCCGGCCGCCGAACCGCACTTCGCCGTCGACGGCGGTGCCGGGCGGCAGCAGTCCGAGGACGCCGCGGCCGAGCGTCGACTTGCCGCAGCCGGATTCGCCGACCAGGCCCAGGGTTTCGCCGGGGCGTACGTCGAACGAGACGCCGTCCACGGCGGTGACGGGGCCGCGCTCGCTGCCGTACCAGACGCGCAGGTCACGCGCGGACAGGACGGGCGCGGCGAGGTCTCCGGCCGGGCCGGGGCCCGGGGCGGACGGCGGCGCGGCGTCCCGGGACGCACCCTTTTCGGTGTCTGCGGAGGTCACTTGGTCTCCTCCCCTGTCTCGGCTCGATCGTCGGCCTCGGCTTGCGCTGCGGCCTCGGGTTGCGCTGCGGCTTCGAGTTGCGCTGCGGCTGTGGCTGCGGCCTGTTCCTCGGCCTTGGTTCGTCCCGTGGCTTCGGCTTGCTCTTTGGCCCCGGCTTGTTTCGGTACACCCACGTCGGCGGCCGGGCCGTCGCCCTCGTCCGGGCCCGCGTTCGCGTCGCGCGGTCCGCCCGCGAGCGTGACCGTCGCGCGCGGCTTGGTGATCGGCGGGATCACGACCGGGCGGATCCGCCGCTTGCGCATCGACGGGTTCATGACGTCGTTCAGGCCCTCGCCGACCAGGGTGAAGCCGAGGATGGCCAACACGATGGCGATACCCGGGAATGTGGCGGTCCACCACATGTCGGCGCCGAGGTCCGGGATCGCGCGCTGGAGGTCGTACCCCCACTCCGCGGCCTCGGTCGGCTGGATGCCGAAGCCGAGGAACCCGAGTCCGGCGAGAGTGGCGATGGCGTCGGCGGCGTTCAGCGTCGTGATGACCGGCACCGACTGGATGACGTTGGAGAACACGTACTTGCTGATGATGGTGCGCGGCTTTGCGCCCATCGCGCGGGCGGCCTCGACGTACGTCGCCTCGCGCGCCGACAGCGTCGACGCGCGCACGACGCGGAAGTACTGCGGTATGTACACCACCGTGATGGCGAGCGCCGCCGTGACGACGCCCCCGCCGGGGACGTCGGAGAACATGAACGCGGCCACGATGGCCAGCAGCAGGTACGGGAACGCGAAGAGCGTGTCCATGACCAGCACGAGGATGCGGTCGAGCCAGCCGCCGAAGTAGCCGGAGAGCAGGCCGAGCAGGACGCCGACGAAGAGCGAGAACGCGACGGCGTACACCATGACTTCGAGTGCCGTGCGGGCTCCCCAGACGACGCGCGAGAGCACGTCGAAGTTCTGCACGGTGGTGCCGAACGGGTGGTCGCCGCCCGGTGATTGCTGCTTGGGGAAGCGTTCGCCGCCGGATTCGTAGCTGTCGTGGCCGTACGGCGCGATCCACGGGGCGAAGACCGCGATCACCACGAACATGCCGGTGATGGCGAGCCCGGACCACAGCATGAACCGGGCGAGGCCCTGGGCTTCGCGGATGGGCGCGAGGACGCGGCGCACGCCGTGCGAGGACCGCCTGGGCGGTTCGACCTCGTCGGCGAGCGGCGCGACGAGTTCGGTGGGGAGATTGGCCATCAGTACCGCACCCTCGGGTCGATCAGCGCGTTGATGATGTCGATGAGCATGCTGATCACCACGACCACGAGGGCGATGAAGGTGACGATGCCCTGCACCGCGACGTAGTCGCGGCTGTTGAGGAACTCGATGAGCTGCTTGCCGAGTCCGGGCCAGTTGAAGGTCTTCTCGGTGAGCACCGATCCGCCGAGCAGCAGCGCGACCTGCAGGCCGATCACGGTCACGACCGGTACCAGCGCGTTGCGGAAGCCGTGCTTGGTGACGACGTCGCGTTCGCGGATGCCGCGGGCGCGCGCCGCCTCGACGTAGTCGCCGCGCAGCGTCTGGATGAGGTTGATGCGGACCATGCGGATGAACACGCCGACGATCAGCAGGCCGAGGGTGCAGGCCGGCAGGATCAGGTGCCACAGGACGTTGAAGACGACTTCCCAGTCGTTCACCCAGATCGCGTCGAGGATGAGGATGTGGGTGGTGGCCGGGATGTCGTTCGCGATGAGCGGGTCGGTCTGGCCGTCGAGCGGCAGCCAGCCCAGTTTGGTCGCGAAGAGCTGCTGGGCGAGCAGGCCGACCACGAACACCGGTGCGGCGTACGTGATGATGCCGAACAGCCTTGCGAAGACGTCGAATCCGCTGTCCCGGAAGCGTCCCGCGAGCAGGCCGACGGGGATGCCGATCACCAGCGCGAACAGCAGGGCGCCGGTGGCCAGGGTGACGGTGGCGCCGCCCTTGTCGAGGATGACGTCGCCGACGTCCTGGTTCGTGGAGATGGACTTGCCGAAGTCGAGCCGCACGACGTCGGCGAGGTACGTGCCGTACTGCTCGATGAGCGGCTTGTCGTAGCCGGCCGCGTGCCGCAGCTCCGCGATCTTCTCGTCGGACAGCTTCGCGCCGCCCGCAGATGCGCTGATGGGGTCGCCGGGGGCCACCCTGAGCATCACGAAGACCAGGGTGAGCAGGACGAAGATCATCGGGATGGCGAGCAGCACGCGCATCGCTATGTACCGGCTCAGCGACCCGGATTTCTGACTCATGTGTCGGACTTCCTCGTGGGCGCGACGCGGGGGCGTCGTACGGATCGGTCTCCCGGCGGCGGGAGTTCCGTCCGGCCGACGCCCCCTCGTGCGGAGCTACAGCGCTGCCTGCTACTGCTTGCCGATCATCCAGAACCTGACGATGTACGACGGGTCGAGCGTCTCCTTGACGCCGGTGACACCGGTACGCGCGGCCGCGATCTGCTTGCCCTGCCACATCGGCAGCACCGGGACGTCCTCGGCGGTCTGCTTCTGGATGTCCGCGAACGTCGGCTCGGCGGCCTTGCGGTCGGTCTGCCCCTGGGACTTGGTGACCAGGTCGTTGACCGCGGGGTTGTCGTAGTTGTTCTTGAAGTAGCCGCCCTTGTAGAGGAACGGCGCGGTGTAGTTGTCCGGGTCCGGGAAGTCCGGGAACCAGCCGAGGCCGAAGGCGGCGAACTTACCCGCCTTGTAGTCGGTCTGGTACTGCTGCCACTCGGTGGACTGGAGGTCCACCTTGAACAGCCCGCTTGCCTCCAACTGCCGCTTGATCTCGACGTATTCGTCGGCGGTGACGGCGCCGTAGCGGGTCGGCGTGTACCAGAGCGTGATGTTCACCGGCTGGGTGATGCCGGCGGCGTCCAGGAACGCCTTGGCCTTGGCCTTGTCGGGGGCGCCGTACTTGTCCTTGAACGCGTCGGTGTGCGCCTGCACGCCGTTCGGGATCATCGAGTACGTCGGGGTGACGGTGTCGTTGTAGACGTTCTTGGCGATCGCCTCGCGGTCGACGACCTGGGCGATGGCCTGCCGGACCGCCTTCTGGTCGGCGGGCGCGGTGGTGACGTTGAACGTCATGTAGCGAAGTTCGGTGCCCTCGCCGTCGATGACCTGGTAGCCCCCGCCGGAGGCCTTGCCGCGCAGGTCGGCGACGTCGGTGGGGGTGAGCCCGCGGAAGGCGACGTCGACGTCGCCCTTCTGGACGGCCTGCTTCAGCGTCGACGCCTCGGCGTAGTAGCGCATGACGAACTTGCCGTTCGCCGCCTTCGCGTCGCCCTTGTACGAGGCGTTGACCGAGAAGGCGGCCTCCTCGTCGGGCTTGAAGTTGTCGAGCTTGTAGGGCCCGGAGCCGACCAGCACGTTGTCCTCGCGGAGCTTGTCCGCCGGGTACTTCTCGTCGGACGGCACGATCATGCCGACGCCGGTGGTGAGCTTGTGCGGGAGGGTCGCGTCCTCGGTCTTGAGGGTGAAGACGACCGTCTTCGGGTCGGGTGCGTCGGTCTTCTCCAGCGACTCCAGAAGGCTCGAAGGCCCTTCGGGGTCCGCGATCTTCATCATGCGGTCGAACGAGAACTTGACGTCCTCGGAGGTGAGCGGGGTCCCGTTGGAGAAGGTCAGCCCGTCCTTGAGGGTGCAGGTGTAGACCTTCGGGTTCGTCCACTCGCACTTCTGCGCGGCGTCCGGTGTCGGGGTGGTGCTCCCCGCGGGCAGGCTCAGCAGCGTCTGGAAGGTGTTCCAGTAGATCGTCCACGACGGCAGGTCGTACGCGCCCGCCGGGTCGAGGGAGGTCACCTTGCTGTCGGTGGTGCCGAGGATCACCGTCGCGCCCGTGTTGGGGGATCCGCCGCTCGGACCGCCCGGCTGGCTGTTGTCCTTCTTCTTCTCACCGCAAGCCGCGAGTGAGCTCGCCGCTATGACGCTGACCGCGACCGCGGCTATTACCCGCTTCGTACGTGCCATGGATGAAGTCCCTCTGCCCAGGCGCCGCATGCTGGACATCCGGCGCTGCCTGGGCCGGAACCATAGTGGTCCAGGCCTCAGGAAAGAGGACGACGGTTGGTCTCATAAAGGTCACGGGAAGGACACGGTCTCCTGCTTCGCGCGTAGACGTGCCGCATCAACCGGCGGGTCGGCAAGACATATCGGAAGTTGACCATGGAAATGCAGGAAGATTTCCAGTGTCGACATGGCGCTGAAACTTTCCCCCGAATCGGCACAGTCGTCCGCAGCACATGGCACCAAAAGGGACATCAGTGAGCATCAACCACCTTATGGGCGGCCGGTTTTCGCCCGTCCAAAGGGTTGAATTCCTGCCCACCGGACATCAAACTCCGTTCAACGGATCTTGAGCGGACGGGTCCGAACCCTCGACGCCGGGCGCCGCCGAGGGTCTCGGTCGTGCGCGAAAGACGAGGTCAGAGGGGTGGGGTGCGGGCGGAACGAGCCGCGGCGCGCCCGCGCGTCGGCAACCCGCGGGCGTGCTGAGGCCATCGGGGTGAGTCCCCTGGTCGGGTGGGTCGGGTCCGGTCCCGGCGGCGAGTCCGGTCCCGCCGGTGTGTCGGGGCCCACCGTCGGATCGGGTCCCGCGACGAATCCGGTCCCGCCGGCGAGTCCGGTACCGGCGGCGAGTCCGGTCCCGGCGGCGCGACTTCGGCGGATCAGCCCACGCGCGGCACGCCGTCCAGGAGGGTCGCGATGCGGTCCGGCGGGCCGGGGCGCGAGAAGTACCAGCCCTGCCCCGCGTCACACCCGATGGCCCGCAACCGCTCCGCCTGCGCGGCCGTCTCGATGCCCTCCGCGGTGACCGTCAGGCCCAGCGCGTGGGCGAGTTCGACCAGGGAGGCGACGATGCGCGCGTCGACCGGGTCGGCGTCGCCCGGCGTACGCAGCCCTTCGACGAACGAGCCGGCGATCTTGAGCTCGCACACCGGGAGCCTGCGCAGGTACGCCAGGTTGGAGTACCCCGTGCCGAAGTCGTCGATGGCGATGCGCACGCCCATCGCGGCGAGTTCGCGCAGGCGTTCCAGCGGGCCGCCGTCGGTCGCCATGATCTGCGACTCGGTCAGCTCGAACTGCAGGCGCTGCGGCTCGAGTCCGGTCTCGGCGAGGACGCGCTCGACCTGGCGTACCAACCCCGGCTCGTGGCACTGGCGTTCGGCCAGGTTCACGCTGATGAACGGGGCAGGGTCGGGGAGTTGGGCGCCGAGGTCCGCCGAGCCCGTGCGGCCGTTCGTCCCGAGGTCGCTCCAGCGGCGGGCCTCGCGGCACGCGCGCTCCAGGACGTACATGCCCAGCGGCACGATCAGGCCGGTCTCCTCGGCGAGGCCGATGAAGCGGTCCGGGCCGATCAGCCCCTGCCGGGGGTGCCGCCAGCGCACCAGCGCCTCGACGCCGAGCACCGAGCCGTCGGACAGCGACACGAGCGGCTGGTAGTCGACGTCGAACTCGCCGTGCTGCAAGGCCGCCGGCATTTCGGCGGACAGCGTGTAGCGGGCCACCTCGCGGTCATTGCGCTCGGTGTCGAACACCGTCCAGCGGCCCCGGCCCTCGGACTTCGCCCAGTAGAGCGTGATGTCGGCGGCGCGCATCGTGTCGGCCGGGCCGGTGCCGGCCACCGGGCGCTCCACGATGCCGATCGACGCACTGACAGACAGGTCGTGGCCGCGGATGCGGAACGGCTCGCGCAGTGCCGCGAGGATGCCCTCGGCCAGCGCGACGACCTGGCCGGTGCCCGCCGAGTGCTCGACCAGTACGACGAATTCGTCGCCGCCCATGCGGGCCATCAGGTGCCCGGCGCGGGCGACGTACGCGTCGAGCCGCCGCGCCACCGCGATCAGCAGCTGGTCGCCGACGTCGTGGCCCAGGCTGTCGTTGACGACCTTGAAGCCGTCCAGGTCCAGGTAGCACAGGCCGACGCGGTCGGCGGTGCCCGGCCCGGCGAAGAGCGCCTCCAACCGCTCGAAGAACAGCGCCCGGTTCGGCATGCCGGTCAGCGGGTCGTGCTGCGCCTGGTGGCGCAGCCGGGTGTAGAGGCGGTGCCGGTCGGTGACGTCCTGCATCATCGCCACCTGGTACTGCGGCGAGCCAGCCGCGTCGCGTACGAGTGACACGGTCAGGTGGGTCCACAGCGGCTCGCCGTCGGCGCGCAGGTACTGCTTCTCGGTGGAGAAGTGCTCGCGCTCGCCGCGGACCAGCTCGTCGTACCACTGCCGGATGTGCGGCGGGTCGTCCGCGAACATGAAGGCGCGCATCGGGCGCCCGGCCAGGTCGGCCCGGGCGACCCCGAACATCTGCGCGAGGGCGGGGTTGACGTCCAGCACGACGCCGTCGATGCCGCCGATCGCGATGCCCAGCCCCGACTGCTCGAACACCGCGCGGAAGCGGGCCTCGCTGCTGTGCAGCGCCTGCTCGGTCAGCTCGCGCGCGTCCAGGACCGCGGAGTGCACGGCCTGTTGCTCGGCGAGGGTGCGCGCGCGCAGCGCCTCCGCATATCCGGCGGCCAGCGCGCCCTGGAGCTGGATGACCCGCAGCAGGTAGTCGTCGGGGTCGCGGCGCTCGGTGAAGGCGCGCTCGCGCAGCCGCGGCCACCAGTGCCCGACCAGCGCGAAGGTGCGCTCCAGCAGTCCGGCGCCGGTGAAGTGCGCGGCGACCAGTTCCTCGCCGACCGCACGCGCTTCGGTGGCGTGGAAGGGGTCGGTGTCCAGGGCGTCGCCCAGGCGCCGGGTGAGCTCGCGCAGTCGGCCGTACATCGCGTCGGCGGGCAGCGGCACGCAGCCGGTGGCCTCGACCGTCTTGGCCCACTGCCGGGCGAACTCGCCGGGTGCGTCGGCCTCGTCGGGGGCCTGGTCGCGGACGGTGCCGGGGGTGCCGAGGCCCGCCGCCACACCGGCGGCGCCCGGTGAGGCGTCGTCGGCGCGCGAACTCATGTAGGTGTCCCCGCTTCCGCGGACACGAGCGGGCTCGGGCAGGACGTGCGGCGGGCGGAGGGGGGCGGAGCGGCGGAGGTCGGGCTCGCGGAGGCCGGGTTCGCGGAGGACGCGGTGGCACAAGCCACGAGGGCGGAGGGCACGAGGGCGGAGGGCACGAGGGCAGGGGGCATGGTGGCGGGGGGCAGAGCACGGGCGGGCCCGGCGGTGGCGGGCCGGGCATGGTCGCGCGGCAGGTGCATGAGGGCGTCCCTTAGGCGGTACTCGGTCTGGTCGTCTTCCTCAGGCGCCCATGAAGGTCGCTCCACGATTCCCCCGCCTTTCGGTCGAACGGTCGATCCGCCGGCGCCGCGTGCCCCGCACCGCCGGATGCGATGATCATGGACTTGCCACCCGCTGATCCGCTAATCCGGTTGACCCACGCGCGATGAGTGACGTGTGATCACCGTCGACGGTATCCGCCGGGACGCCGAAACGTCTCGCACTCCGCTGCGGCGCGAGGAGCATCACTCCTGCGAGGGACACCAGATGGCGGTCGTCCACGACGATTTGGGGGTTGCGGCCTTGTTGCTCGAACTGGCGATCGGAGATGCGTACGGTGCGGGGTTCGAGTACGCACCACCGGAGTTCGTGCGCCGGGGGAACACTCTCACGGCGTACGCGCGGCATCCGACGCACACCGACATACGCCCGGGTATGTACACCGACGACGCGCAGATGAGCATCGCCGTCGCCGAGTGGCTCCTCGACGGGGAGCCCACGCGCGAGGACTTGGCCGAGCGGTTCGTCCGCGCGTACCACCGCGACGAGCGCGCCGGGTACGCCTCCGGGTTCCGCTCGGTGCTCGACCGCGTGTGGAGCGGCCGGGAGTTGCTCGACACGCTGCGTCCCGGCAGCGACAAGAGCGGCGCCGCGATGCGGGCGGGGGTCATCGGGCTGCTGCCGTCGCTCGACGACGTCGAGCGCCTCACCACGCTCCAGGCGAAGATCACGCACGACTCGCCGGGCGGCATCGCGGCGGCTCTGGGTGCGGCGTACGCGGTGCACTACTGCCGGTACGGCCTCGGTCCGGTGGCGCGGCTGCCGCGCTGGCTCGCGGAGAACGCGCCGGAGCCGGAGGGGTACGGCCGCTGGACCGAGGCGTGGCGGGGGAAGGTGCGGTCGCCCGGCATGCACAGCGCGCGGGCGGCGGTGACGGCGCTGGCTGCGCACACGACGACGAGCGGGCTGCTGCGGGCGTGCGTCGCGTACACCGGCGACGTCGACACGGTGGCGACGATCGCGCTGGCGGCTGCGTCCGTGTCCGGGGAGTACCGGGACGACCTGCCGGAGGTGCTGGTGAACACGCTGGAGGACGGCGAGTTCGGGCGCGGCTACCTCGTAGCGCTCGACACCCGTTTGGACGAACGCTGGGGTCTGCGCGGCTGAGGCGCGTCCCCGGACAGACGAAGGCCCCGCCAGGACGGCCGGTGCAACGGCCGCCCCGACGGGGCCTGTTCCTGTCCTGCCCGGGCCGCGTGCCTACTGCCCGGGCACCCGCCCGCGGCTGGCGCCGCGGCGGTACCGGGTCACGCCGCGGCGACCCGCTGCCGCGTCTCGGCCGGCTCCAGGGCCAGGTCGAGCACCTCGCGTACGTCCGACACCGCGTGGATGGTCAGCTGCTCGCGGACCGCCTCGGGGATGTCGTCGAGGTCGGGCTCGTTGCGCTTCGGCACCAGGATCGTGGTGATCCCGGCCCGGTGCGCCGCGAGCGCCTTCTGCTTGACCCCGCCGATGGGCAGCACGCGCCCGGTCAGCGACACCTCGCCGGTCATCGCGACGTCCGACCGCACCGGACGCCCGGTCAGGAGCGACACCAGCGCCGTGGTCATCGTGACGCCCGCACTCGGCCCGTCCTTCGGGACCGCGCCGGCGGGCACGTGGATGTGCACGCCGCGGTCCTTCAGGTCCCCGACCGGCAGCTCCAGCTCGACACCGCGCGCCCGCAGGTACGACAGCGCGATCTGCGCCGACTCCTTCATCACGTCGCCCAGTTGCCCGGTGAGCGTGACGCCGGACGCCCCGGTCTCCGGATCGGCCAACGACGCCTCGATGTAGAGGACGTCGCCGCCCGCACCGGTCACCGCGAGCCCGGTGGCGACCCCGGGCACCGCCGTACGCTGCTCCTCCTTCGCGAGCGATGCCTCCGGCGTGTGCCGCGGCCGGCCGATGAAGTCGACCAGGTCGGTCGGCCCGACCTCGACCGGCAGTTCGATGCCGTCGTCCAGCGCCTGCTTCGCGGCGATCTTGCGCAGCACGCGGGCGATCGCCCGTTCGAGCGTACGCACGCCCGCCTCGCGGGTGTACTCGCCGGCCAGCAGCCGCAGCGCGTCCTCGGTGAACACCACCTCGGACGCGTCCAGTCCGGCCTTGTCGAGCTGACGCGGGATCAGGTGGTCACGTGCGATGGTGACCTTCTCGTCCTCCGTGTAGCCGTCGAGGCGGACCAGCTCCATCCGGTCGAGCAGCGGCTCGGGGATGGCCTCCAGGACGTTGGCCGTGGCGAGGAACACCACGTCCGACAGGTCGAGTTCGACCTCCAGGTAGTGGTCGCGGAACGTGTGGTTCTGCGCCGGGTCCAGCACCTCGAGCAGCGCCGCCGTCGGGTCGCCGCGGTAGTCCGAGCCGACCTTGTCGATCTCGTCGAGCAGCACGACCGGGTTCATGCTCCCGGCCTCCTTGACGGCGCGCACGATGCGGCCGGGCAGCGCGCCGACGTACGTACGCCGGTGACCGCGGATCTCCGCCTCGTCCCGGACGCCGCCGAGCGCAACGCGCACGAAGCTGCGCCCCATGGCCCGGGCGACGGACTCGCCGAGCGAGGTCTTGCCGACGCCGGGCGGGCCGACGAGGGCCAGGACCGCGCCGCTGCGCCGTCCGCCGATGACGCCCAGGCCGCGCTCCTCGCGGCGCTTGCGTACCGCCAGGTACTCGACGATGCGCTCCTTCACGTCGTCGAGGCCGGCGTGGTCGGCGTCGAGCACGTCGCGGGCGCCGGCGATGTCGTACGCGTCCTCGGTCCGCTCGTTCCACGGGATCTCCAGGACCGTGTCCAGCCAGGTCCGGATCCAGCCGCTCTCCGGCGACGCGTCCGAGGCGTGCTCCAGCTTGTCGACCTCCTTGAGGGCGGCCTGCAGCACCTTCTCCGGCAGGTCCGCGGCCTCGACCCGGGCGCGGTAGTCCTCCTCCTCGCTGCCGGGCGTGCCGTTCAGCTCGCCCAGCTCCTTGCGGATCGCGGCGAGCTGCTGCTTGAGCAGGAACTCGCGCTGCGTCTTCTCCATGCCCTCCTGGACGTCCTTGCGGATGGTCTCCGCGACGTCCAGCTCGGCCAGGTGGTCGCGGGTCCAGCCGACGACCTTCTCCAGCCGCTCGGTCAGGTCGGTGGTCTGCAGCAGCTCGATCTTCTGCGCCTGCGACAGGTACGGGGCGTAGCCCGCGTTGTCGGACAGCTCGCTCGGGTCCTCGATCTGCTGGACGAAGTCGACGACCTGCCAGGCGCCGCGCTTGCCGAGAATCGTGGTGACCAGCGCCCGGTACTCACGCGCCAGCTCCTCCGCCCGCTCGTCGGCCCGGCCCTCGTCGACGACGGTGGCCTCGACCCACAGCGCGGCCCCGGGCCCGGTCGTACCGGTCCCGATCCGCACCCGCGCGGTGCCACGCACCACGACCGCGGACTCACCGCTCGGCAGGCGGCCGATCTGCTCGACCACCCCGAGGGTGCCGATCGCCGGGTAGTGCCCCTCGTCGCGCGGCACCAGCAGCACGCGCGCCTTGCCCTTGCCGGCCCTTATCCCCGGCAGTGCCCGCGCGGCGTCCACCGCGGCGCGGGTCTCGGTGTCGTCCAGCTCCAGCGGCACCGCCATGCCCGGCAGCACCACGATGTCGTCGAGGGGCAGCACCGGAAGGGTCAGGATGCCGGAGGTCGTGTCGCTCATGGTGGCTCCCCTGGGAGTCGGTTCCGTTCAGTACGTTGCGCTGACCTGACTCAAGAATGAAGAGCCCCCATTCATTCCCACCCCCACCCCCGATCGCCCACAGCGAACAAACCCCTCCCGACCGTGTGCAGCCTCGCGACGGGAAAAATCCGCGCGGCCGTCCGTTCGGCGGCCTAAAGTCGCGGGATGCCTCTGCGCCAGTACGTCTACTTCGCGCTCAGCAGCAAACGCACCTCGCGCACCCGAGGTTCCACCCGCACTTCACCCCGACCGGCTCGTCCTGGCTCAACCTCGTCGAACGCCGGTTCGCCGAACTGACCAACAGCGCATACGCCGCGGCGTCGACAAGTCCGTCCAAGACCTCGAGAAGGACATCCGCACCTGGGTCGCCGTATGGAACGACGACCCGAAACCCTTCGTCTGGACCAAAACCGCCGACCAGATCCTCGAATCCCTCGCCAACTACTGCCAACGAATTGACGACTCACGACACTGGCCGCCGCGATGATGTTGCTGCTGTCGTCGCACGTCAGGCGGTACCGTGCTCGATCCGAGCGCTTTGCCGCGTGATCCGCCGGAATGACGCTCTTCTCGTCGTCGTGCGGGTACCGGGGGTGCGAGCGTGGCGTCTGATGCCGGGAGCGGTGGTGACGGGCGTCCATGGAAGGACAGACCCGCCGAGCCGCCGAGCGCGCCGGACACGAGGCCGTGGTTCTCCGGCTCCCCCGAGCGCGGAGTCGCCTTCGCCCAGGCCTCCGGCGGGACTTGGCTCACCGACCTGCGCGACGCCACATCTGTGGGTCGGGTGGAGAACACCCTGCGGGTCTCCCTGCAAGCCGCGCTGAACCGCAGGGTCCACGTGGACCTGACGACCGTCCCGGCCGATCTGCTGAGCGCCAAGGAACTCGCCGTCTCACTGATCGCGCTCGCGCGCGGGCATCCGGAGGCGGAGTTGGCGGCGGTGGTCATCGAGAACTTCCGACGGCACGAGGCTCATGTCCACGCCGAGGTGGTGGGCCGCCGCGAAGGCACCGTGATCCGCTACAACCCCAACACCTTCGGCGAGGGCAACCGGGGGAACCTCATCTTCGACGTGTTGAACGGCGCCAACAGGCACATCAACCCGATCGGCACCGCCGCAGGATCGATCACCGTGCACGAGTGGGGCCACGTTCTGGACTACACCCACGACTACAGGTCCGGCATCCAGCGTGACAACGCCAACCCCGAGCCGCCGCGCCAACTGTGGGCGCGCGGCAAGGGATTGCGGGGGCGGAGCCTGGACGACGAGGTGGGCAAGGCTTCCGGCGTCGGCCACGTCCAGGCGCGCGTGGCGCGGTTCAAGGACCACCGCAATCCCCGCCTCCGGTTCAAGGACAAGCCCTTCGTGACGCACCAACTCGATTTCGAGCAGGACAACAAGCACTGGGGCGTCACGTACTGGAAGATCAAGGAGCAGGTGAGCCGGTACGCGCTCAAGTCGCGGTGGGAGATGGTCGGCGAGGCGTACGCCGACGTGACGCTCAGCGACCGTCCGCGGGGCATAAACAGGGTGGTGCATCAACGGTTGATGCGCGCACTGGGCCACGGACAGGATCACCGTGTCGCCGGACTCGCCGACATGGTCTCCACCGTGCAGGCAGGGTTCTCCGAGAACGAGTTCTTCGGCGGTCCGGACATCCTGCCCCAAACACGGGACCGCTGGCGCACATTCGTCGCCGACCGACGTGCGGCCGATCGGGGGCAGTCAGGCCGGGGACAGTCCGGCCGGGGCGCAGACTCGTCAGGGCGCGACGGCCCGGGCCGACCGCGGGGCCCGGACTCGTCGACAGCCCTGTCCTCGGCCGGTACGGGCGCCCCCCGCGTCTCCGAACCCCGCAAGCGCCCGTCCGCACTACCCGAGCCAGGCGGCGGGATCCGCCGCCGCATCTCACGGGGCCTCGGCCTCAAACGCGGCCTGGGGAAGGACTAGTGGTGCTTTGTTAGGTGCCGGCGCTGCGGCGGTTGCCTTCACCGGGGCGCGCATGGCCGCCAGTCGGCGGTGCGGGTGGCACATTCGGGCCAGGCTGGAAGTCGACAGCCGCGGGGCTCCGCTGCGGAGCCCCGGCAGCTGTCCCGGCGAACTGCCTCACCAAGTGCAGGTAGCTCGGCAGGCCGATCGTCGCCGGCGGCACGCGGTTCACCGCGGCTCGACAGGCCGGTGTCGCCTGGGTCCGTACGCCGATGTCCGGTCGTACGCTGGCTCCGAGGGGCGAAGGACGGAGGGCGTGGTGGTCGGGACGACGGTGACTCAGGTCATGGACGAGCTTGCGGCGCTGGAGGATCCGAAGGCTCGCGCGGTCAACGAGAAGCACGGCGACGACCACGGGGTGAACCTCGGCAAGCTGCGGGCGGTCGCGAAGCGGCTCAAGACGCAGCAGGACCTCGCGCGCGAACTCTGGGCCACGGGCGACACCGCGGCGCGGCTCCTGGCACTGCTGGTCTGCCGCCCGAAGGCGTTCGACCGCGCGGAACTGGACACCATGCTGCGCGACGCGCGTACCCCCAAGGTGCACGACTGGCTCGTGAACTACGTGGTGAAGAAGAGCACGCACGCCGAGGAGCTGCGGCTCGCCTGGCTCGCCGATCCGGACCCCGTGGTCGCGAGCGCCGGATGGGCGCTCACCACCGAGCGGGCGGCGAAGAAGCCCGAGGGCCTCGACCTCGACGGCCTGCTGGACGTCATCGAGGCGGACATGAAGGACGCCCCGGACCGCCTCCAGTGGGCGATGAACCACTGCCTCGCGCAGATCGGCATCGACCACCCCGGGCACCGCCCCCGCGCTCTCGCCATCGGCGAACGCCTGGAGGTGTTGAAGGACTACCCCACGCCCCCGAACTGCACGTCCCCGTACGCCCCGACCTGGATCACCGAGATCGTCCGCCGCCGCGAGAGCGCCTAGGGAGTGTCTTCAAATTCTCGCCGGGCCCGCGAATTTGAAGACACTCCCTAGAACATGCGGGTGCCGGTGCGCGGGAGGCCCGGCGGGCACCCGGGGCGGGAGGGGGGGCCTAGGCTCCGGGCATGGCGCGGTTTGTTCTGGTCACGCACATCGAGGCGGAGCCACGCAGGGTGTTCGAGGCGTCCTTGGACGTCGGCGTCCACACCGCGTCGATGGCCGGCGCGTGCGAGGAGGCGGTGGCGGGGGTCACGGACCGCGGCCTGGTCCTGGGGGACACGGTGACCTGGCGGGCGCGGCACTTCGGGGTGTGGTGGCGGATGACGGCCGAGATCACCGCCTATGAGCCGGCCGGGTTCTTCGTCGACGAGCAGCGCCGCGGGCCGTTCCGCTCATGGCGGCACGAGCATCACTTCGTCGCGGACGGCGATGCCACGACCATGCGCGACACCGTGGCGTTCGCCGCACCGTTCGGACCGGTGGGGCGGCTCGCGGAGGCCGTCGTACTGCGGCGCTACATGGCACGCCTGATCAGCAACCGCAACCGCCACCTCAAGCAGACCCTGGAGCACTGAACCGTACGCAGCCTAAGGCGGTTGGTCCGCTGCCGTCGGCAGGGGCGGGTCGCGCGGGGAGACGAAGCGGCGGCGCCAGTCGCGGTTGTTGCCGACTCGGGCGAGGAACAGCCTGAGGTCGTGCAACTCCTCGTCGAGACCGTCGAACAACGGGTCCACGCGGTTGCCCGGGTCGCCGAGGGGACCGGTGTAATGCCAGGTGATGAACTTGTCCGAGCCGCTCACGAGGCTGAACCGGCAGGCGATCCGGTCGGCGTCGCACTCACGGGCAAAGGTCAGGTGTTCGTCGACGAGCCACCTGTCGGTTCCGGCCTGGAACCACAGGTTCGGGCCGTCCGCGTACACGGCGCAGAAGACCGGGAAGCCGGGTCCCGCACCGCTGTACCGGTTGAGCGAGATCCAGCCGACGTTGCCGGCTCCCTTGTCGTCGGACCACCGGGCGAGTTGGCCGGTCTCCACGGTGAGCACCCAACTGCCGAGGTGCCGGTCCCAGTCCTTGAGGAGAACCGCCGTCATGAGTCGCCCCCGATTCCGACCGCGCTGCTCCGCGCGGCTCGGGGTCAATGTCGTGGTTCTTGCGGCGAAGGTCCAGGCCGGGTTCGTCTGTGGGGCGGGCTGCTGTTGCGCGCCGGTTTGCTCAGGCGGCTTCCAATGCCTCGGCCTGCCGTGTGAGGTCTGCCGCGATGTCGTCCCAGTCCGGGCCGTGCAGCCACAGATTCTGCGCGGCCTCCCGCAGGAGGGCCGGCTCGTCCGGCCGCTGCAAGAGCACGAGCCGGTAGGCGAGGTTGCGGATCCATACCGGGAGCCGGCCGTCGACCAGGTGCGGGCAGAGCTCGTGCAGCATCGCGAGGATCGCGTCCGCGTCGGCGAACGTCAGCTCCTCCACGAAATAGTGCTCGTGATGCTCCCGACCGCATGCAGGTGTCGGACGGTACTCGTCTCCGTAAAGACACCGCGCGTGCTCGGTCAAGGTGCTGTGCATGCGCCGCAGCCTACGGTCCGGCCCCTTGCGGCTGGATCCGTGACGCGCGGGTCCGACGGCGGGATCGGGGGCACGGCGGTGTCGAGGAGTTCGAGGTCCAGGAGTTGGCCCGGCGGCGGATAGTCGAGGGCACGCGACCCGATGTGCCGGAGGCTCTCTTGCCCGCCGTTCCCCGAAGGCGTTTCGTTGTACGGGATTTCGACGATCGGAGGCGGCGGGCGGCACGCGACGGGCAGCAGTACCCCGTCGCCGATCGCGATCGGCCGCCGCCAAAGCCCGCTCCTCCCCCGGCCCCGCATGCGGTCTGCCTTCCGACAGGGCGTCAAGGTCGGGGTTCTGACGCGCCGACACCCAACGGTTCCCAGCCGTGGTGCCATCACGGGGTAGGGAAACCGGGGTTGGTACGCTCGCGGTGGCGCGTGGTTGCGCGCCGGCCGGTTCGGCTGGGGAGGTTGATGAATATGGCCCGCGTGGCTGTTCTTCGGCATGCCCTTGGCCGGGTCGCGTCGCACGTGTGAGCGATCCGGTCGACCGAATCGACCTGGAGTTCGCGTGTCATATCTGTTTTCCGTGGATGCCTCCGACGTCACCACCGCCCGGCTTGCGCTGCGGCCGTGGTCGCCGGACGAGCTTGCGGCGGTGCCGAGCGGCGCCCGGATGGACCACTGGGCGGAGGACTTCCCCGCCGAAGGCGACGTCGTCATCGCCGGGTTCGTCGCGGACCGGCCCAATGTCAACGAGTACGGGCAGCGGCAGGTGATCGAGCGGTCCACCGGCCTGGTGGTCGGCTCGATCGGGCTGTTCTGGCCGCCGACTGACGGTGCGTTGGAGATCGGGTACGGCATCGTGCCGTCGCGGCGCGGTCTCGGGTACGCGTCGGAAGCGGCCCGGGCGTTGGCGCTGTTCGCACTCGCCGCACCCGGCGTACACACGGTGTGCGCCGAGGTCGAGTTGGCGAATCCGGCGTCCGTCCGGGTGCTGGAGAAGGCGGGGTTCCGCTCGCTGGGCGACGACGGGACAACCGCCAGGTTCGGCGTGCAACTGCCTGACCTGAACGGCTAGTTGACCTAGCTGACCGAGGTGGGTGGGGTCGGCGGCGCGATGTGCCGTCGGCCCCGCCCACGACGGGTCGAGACCGGGGTCAGGAGGTGGCGGCGGGGGTGTCCTCCGGTTGACGCGAGCCGCCGTGCCGTGGCGGTGCCGTCGGCAGGTCGCGGGTGCGGGCGATCGGCGAGAACAGCAGGATCAGACCGGCCAGCGGTATCCCCGCCGCGGTGATGAACATGGCCGTACGCACGCCCAACGCGGTCCCCAGCGCACCGCCGAGCAGGGCTCCGAGCGGGATGGTGCCATAGCTGACGAACGCCGACGTCGCGGTGAGGCGACCGAGCAGTTCGGGCGGGCAATAGCGCTGCTGGAAGCCCGCCTTGATGACGTTCCCGGCCACAACACCGGCGGTGACGCTGAAACCGCCCGCGACGAAGAGGAGTACGCCCGGCCCCGCAACGGCCGCCGGCATCAGCAACGCCGGTACGGCAAGCGCAAGTTCGCAGACCAATGTGGCGCGGGCCGTGCCGAAGCGGCCCGCGATCCGCCGTGCGGCGAACGCCCCGACAACGCCACCCGCACTCACCGCCGCGACCAGGATTCCGACAGTGCCCGCCGTGAGGCCGACTTCGCGGACCAGGAAGACGACGCGGATCGACTGGTAGCCCATGAGCGCGAGGTTGGAGGCTGCCGCGAACAGGGTGAGCGTACGCAACCACGGGTCGTGCACGATCAGCCGCATCCCCTCGCCGATCCCGCCGACAAGCCCACCGCGTCCGGGAGTTGCGGGCGCGGGCGTGGAAGCGGTCATGGACGCGGGTGGCGCCTCGCGGTGCCGGATGCGGCCGAGGCAGATCAGGGAGACGAGGTACGTCGCGGCGTTCGCGAACATGCCGTTGACCGCGCCGGCCGCCTGCGCGAGGAGGCCTCCCGAGCCGAGTCCGGCGATCTGCGCGGCCGACGCGCTGCCGTGCAGCTTGGCGTTGCCCTCGGCCTGGTCCTCGGGGTCGAGGATGCTGGGCAGGTACGCGGTGTAGGCCGTCTGGAAGAACACCGCCGCCGTCCCCGTGGCCAGCGCGACGCCCAGCAGCACGCCCACGCTCAGCACCCCCGCCCGGTCCGCGACGGGAACGCTCGCGAACAGCACGAGCGACACCGCGGCCGACACGAGCATGACGGGACGCCGCCGCATGCGGTCCACCCAGACGCCGACGGGCAGCCCGACGACGAGCCACGGCAGCCACGAGGCCGCGGTCAGCAGGCCGACCTCGAACGTGCTCGCGTCCAGGTTCGCGACGGCGATGAGCGGCAGCGCGACGCTGGTCACCGCCGCCCCGAAGCGGCCCGTCGTCTCGCCGAGCCAGAGCAGTCGGAAGTCGCGGTGGCGCCGCAGCAGGCCGCCGCGCGTACGGGTGCTCATGACGCTCCCGCCCCCTTCCGCGGGAAGGACTGGAGTTGCACGACCACCGGACGCACTTCGGCACCGGGGACGGCACGAAGGGCGGCACCGGGACCAGCACCGGAGTCGGCACCGAGTTCGTCGTCGCGGTCGACGCCGGAGGCGGTGCCGTCCGCCGGACGCGCTGCCGAGTGCGCCCGGTAGCGGTCCACGACTCGCATCAACTCGGCGTTCATCTCCCCGAGTTCGTCGCGAGTGAGACGCAGGTCGCGCCAGTCCGAGATGGTTCCGGCACCACGCCACTCTTCGTCCCAGTCCTCGCCGACGTACGCCGTCACCCGGTCGAAGTACTGCCGGATCAGCCCGTCCAGGTACACGGACAGCGCGCCGCTGCTCTCCGGGTCGTCGCGGAAGTCCGCGATGTTGAGCTCGTTGGACCGCGGAACGCGGCGCCACCAGCGCTCGCGCTTCGTGCCGCGCCCGACCTCCTCCTCGATGAAGCCGTGCTGGGCGAGGTGGCGCAGGTGCCAGCTGACCGTGCCGGTGTTCTCGCCCAGGCGTCGCGCCAGCGTGGTCGACGTCGCGGGGCCGTCGAGGCTCAGCAGCTCCAGGATCCGCATGCGCAGCGGGTGCGCCAGGCCTTTCAGGCTCTGCGCGTCGATGCGGCGCCGGGCCCCGGCGGCCGCCGCCGCATCGGAGGCCGCGGCAGAAGCCGGGTGGGCTGCGGCAGAAGCCGGGTGGGCCGCGGCCTCGTGGGAGGCGCCGAGGGGACCAGGGCTGGGCTCGCTGTTCCGGGTCATGTCGCCAGCGTATCTTGCAGAGAGTTCTCTGCAAACATAAATCTGCAAGTGTGGAGACGGGTAACATCCGATGCTGGCTTCAGGCCATTACCTGATCAGCACCAGACGAGCACCAGACGAGCACCAGACGAGCCAGCCCAGCACCAGACGCAGTAACAACTGCAAGACCGAACCGACACCAGCCTGCCGTCCGAGGCACCGCCCGGACGCCGACCGACTCACGGAGAGCCCGCGTGGAAACCGCACCCGACACCGCTCTGCTCGCGCGCGCGTGGGTCGAGGGCTGGGTCGTCTCCCGGTCCGCCGCCCCGCCGATCGAGGAGTCGTGGGGGTTCACCATCGACGTGGGCCTGGTGCCGCACGTACGCCGCCACGTGCTGCTGCCCGACGCCGACGAGGCGCTGTTCCGCAAGCTCACGGCCCGGATCACCGCGCCCGGCACCTGGATCAAGCTGTTCCTGCCGCCCGAGACCGTCGAGCCGTGGCTCGCGCCCGGGTGGTCCTTCGACGCGCCGGGGTTCCTGATGAGCACCGCCCTGCGCCGCGTGCCGGATCCGGACGTACCGGCGGGCTACGTCCTGCGCGCATGGACACGCGGCGGCCTCACGCGCGTGCTCCTCACGACTGAGGACGGCCACTTCGCCGCACGCGGCCAGATAGCCGTGCCGGCCGTCGGCGCTCCCGGGGTCATCGACCAGATCGAGACGTCGCCGGACCACCAGAGGCGGGGCCTGGGCAGCGTGGTGATGCGTACGCTCGGCAACGCCGCCGCCGACGCCGGCTCCCCGAGCGCGGTCCTCGGGGCGACCCTCGACGGCCAGGCGCTCTATCACCACCTCGGCTGGACGACCCACGCGCCGCTCACCGGACTGGTGTTCGGCGCGGCGTAGCCGTGGGTCCCGAGTACCGGGCACCAGGTCAGCCGGCTCGGACGAACCGGTTCAGGTCAGTCGACCGTGTAGCCGAGGACCCGGGCGACGAACGCGCCCTTGCCGGCGGTGTACGCCTCGCGGTCCTCCGGATACTCGGCCGCGAGCCGCCGCTTGAGATCGGCGTAGTCGGCGGCCACAGCCGGATCCCGCGTCAGCGCGTCCCGGAACGCCACCAGGGCGCGGGCCCGGGGGCCGCCGAACTCGACGACGTGGAGGTGGTGCGTACGCAGCTCCGGACTCGGCCGCAGGAACCACAGGCGCGTGGCCGCATGCGGATCGTCGGACCAGTACGTCCAGCCGTCCTCCGTCAACGCGTCCACCATCGCGGCGCGTTCGGGGGACCCGATGCGCGGCAGCACGACCACGGGCGCCATCAGGTCGACTATCGGCTTGGCGGGCAGCCCCGGGACGGCCGTCGAGCCGACATGCTGCACGGTCGCGGCCAGCCACCGGGCCAGCACGCGGGCGACGTCTTCCCGCTGCCCGACGAAGGACTCGCGCCACGTGGGATCGGGTGCGGCAAGGCGCACCGGCATGTCGACCATGATCGAAACGTATCCGGCCGCGCCGACAGCGTCACAAGATTTTCGTCCCGGCTACTTCACCCTGACACGATGTGAGGCGGTGCACTGGGAGGCGTCATGTTCAGCATCGGAGATTTCGCCAGGCACGGCCGCGTGTCGGTGCGGATGCTGCGGCACTACGACGCGATCGGGCTCCTGCGGCCCGCACACGTCGATCCGCGCACCGGCTACCGCTTCTACGCGGCCGGGCAACTCGCCCGGCTCAACCGCGTCATCGCGCTCAAGGACCTCGGCTTCAACCTCCAGCAGGTCGGCGCCATCCTCGACGAGCGGGTGGACGTACCCGAGTTGCGCGGGATGCTGCGCCTGCGCCGGGCCGAACTCGCCGCCTCGATGGCGGCCGAGGCCGCGCGCCTGGCCCAGGTGGAGGCGCGCCTCCGGTCGATCGAGAGCGAGGGACGCATGCCCGCACAGGACGTCGTCGTCAAGCCGCTGCCCGTCATCCGGGTCGCCGAACTCGGCGCGGTGGCCGAGGGGTACGAGCCGGAGCACATCGGTCCGGTGATCCAGCCCCTGTACGAGGAACTGTGCCGCCGCCTCGAGGCCGCCGGCGTCGGCTTCGGCCCGGGGCTGGCCTACTACGAGGCGGTCCCGGACGGCGGTGGCGAGGCGGTCGTCGTGCACGCGGGCATGGTGGTCGGGCCCGAGGTCACCACGACCGCAGCTTTCACCGTGGTCGACCTCCCGGCCGTCGAGGAAGCCGCCGCGATCGTGCACCACGGATCGATGGACGCCGTCACGACGACCGGGCAGATGCTGGCGCACTGGCTCGACGCCAACGAGCGCGAGGCGGTGGGCTACACGCGCGAGCTCTACCTCGAATGCCCCGACGACCCGGACAAGTGGGTCACCGAACTCCAGCAGCCGCTGCGCCGTCCCGAGGCCGGGGGCTGAAGTCCCCGGACTCGCGAGAGTCGGTCGGGCTCACCTGACTCGACGCGACCGCGTGGTACGTGCCTCGTGGCTTGCGGCGCGTGGCCGTGCGGCGCGTGGCCGTGCGGCGCGTGGCCGTGCGGCACATGGCACGTCACAGATACCGGTGCATGATGTGCAGCCCGACGTAACCCTCGCGCGGGTGCCGGAACGCCTCGGGGACGGTGCCGACGATCTCGAAGCCGAGCGAACGGTACAGGTTCACGGCGTGCACGTTGGTCTCGACGACGGCGTTGAACTGCATCGCGCGGAAGCCGGCGTCGCGGGCCCAGGCGATCGAGTACTCGCACAGCGCGCGCCCGATGCCGCGTCCGGCGTGTGCCGGATCGACCATGTAGCTGGCGCTGGCGACGTGGGAGCCGTTGCCGTCCCGGTTGTTGTTCATCTTGCCGGTGCCGACGATCGTGCCGTCGTCGTCGAGGGCCACGACGGTGCGGTTCGGCGCCGCCGAGTACCAAATGGCGCGGGCCGCGTCGGAGTCGAGGTCGAGCGCGTACGGAAACGTCTCCCCCGCCGCGACGATCGCCCGGAAGAACGGCCTGATCCCGGCCCAGTCCTCGTCGGTCGCTTCCCTGATCAACATCCGCTCATTGTGCCCGTCGGCACGCGCCGCAGGAGCCGACCGCAGGCGCGGGCTGACGGGGGCGGGCCGACGGACGCGGGCCGACAGGCGTACGGCCGCTCACGAGTGAGGACCCCCCACCCGGGGCGCTCTCACGGGTGGGGGGTCCTCGGCGCGGAGCCCGGTGCATGGTTCGGGGCCGGGCGGATTCCGCGGCCTGTGTTCACGGGCAGGCACACACGCTGCCAGGTCCGGTCCGCGGGGTATTGGAGTTTTCCGACACGGAGCCGGGAAACCGGTGGGCCGGGGCGATCACGGGCGACCAGGCAACCGAGCAACCGGGCGAGCGGGTGACCAGGCGACCGGCGGCCAGTGTGTCAGCGCGACGCGCCCTCGCCGTCGCCACCCTTGTGGAGCGACCTGCGCAGCGTGTCAGGCCCCTTGTCGGCGGCCCATTCAGCGGTCGACGCGTCGCCGCCGTTCGTCTCGCCGGGACCGTCGCGCCATGCGGCGCCGCCCGCGAGTTCCTCCGACTCGGCCTCTATGTCCGCATCACGCGGTGTGGTGCCCACTGGACCACCCGCGGGGTCCACGGACGCCGCCGCCGCGCCGGCGGCCGTGCCTCCGGCGGTCTCGGCGTCCGCCTCCCGGACCATCCCCACGATGCGGCGCCCGGCGATGCCGAGGCTCATCATGCTGAGGCCGTCGAACAGCAGGGCGAGCGAGATGAAGGTGCCGATGGCGTACCGGCTGCTGCTCGGCCACTCGGAGAGCACGAGGAGTCCGAGACCGAGGTCGATGACGCCGACGACGATCGTCCACGTCATGCGGGCGGACATACTCGCGATGCCGCCGACGACACGGAACAGCCCCGCGGTCAGCAGCAGGAACGCCACGAACAGCGTGAGCGCCGCCGCGGCGACGTCCGGGCGCCGCAGCAGGACGACGCCCGCCGCGATGTTGAGCGCCGCCACCGCGACGGTCAGCCAGAACGCACTGGCCTCCTTGCGGGACTGGATCGCCTGGAACAGTCCGACGATGCCGCCGACGAGCAGCAGCCACGCGAACAGGACCATCGTGGTCAGCGTCGCCAGTCCGACGTACAGCAGGCCGATGATGCCGGCGGCCACCAGGATCAGGCCCAGGAACACCAGGAATCCGAAGCCGAACCCGCCCTTGCCGCGCTCCGCGTCGGCCCCCGCCATCCGGCGGTGGCGCGGGCCGCTGCCGCTTGTCGTGCCCATGGCAGGTGCTCCCTCGCGTCGGTTCGGGACCGGTCCGGGACCGAGCCGACACGCGGGTACGCCCGGCAGGTCCGTGCGGATCAGCGCCTACCCGCTCAGCGCCGGGATACCCGCGAGCCCGCCTGACACCGCCCGATCGAGACAACCCGAACGCGACGTCACGAACGAGACAGCCGAATCAACGAGACCGCCCGAGCGAGACAACCGATCACGACAGCCCGATCAGGACAGCCCAGTCACGACAACCCAGTCACGACAACCCGAACGGAACAACCCGAACCGAACAGCCCGAACGAAACGCCCTCAGTTCTCGACGCCCGCCCCCGGCGGAAGCGCCGCCGGGCCGAACCCCGCTCCGATCCCGCGCTGTCCCGAGGGCAGTGCCGCCCTGGCCGTCGGCGCGGCGGGCGGGCGCGTCTGCTCGACGATCAGCCCGGCCGGGTCGGCCAGCCCCAGGAAGTGCCGTCGCAGGCGGTGCTTCTCGACGCGGTGGTTCGGGGTGCGCGGCATGCGGATGACGACGCGCACGTGCGCGGGCCGCATGTACGGCGGCAGCGACTGCGCGCACCACGCGTGCAAGGCCTCCGGCTCCAGCAGGCGGCCGGGGTCGGGCTCGACGTACAGCACGATCTCGTCGTCCTGGCGGCCGCTGAGCGGCACGCCGAACACCGCGCAGATGGTGATGTCCGGATGCTGGTTGACCAGGTCCTCGATGTGGTACGCGGAGATGTTCTCGCCCCGCATGCGGATCCGGTCCTGCACGCGGTCCACGAAGTGGATCATCCCGTCCTCGGGGTCGCGCACCACCGCGTCCCCTGTGTGCAGCCACAGATTTCGCATCGCCTCGGCCGTGGTGAGCGGGTCGCCGAGGTACTCCTGCACGACGAGGCCCGACAGGTGCGGGCGCACCGCCAACTGGCCGACGGTGCCGGGCGGCACGCGCCGGTCGTACTCGTCGAGGATCGCGACGTCGAGGAAGGGCAGCGGGGCGCCCAGGAGCCCCTTGCGCGGCACCGCGTGGGCGGGCACGACCGGCACGCGGTAGTGCGCGCACACGCGGGTCACCTGTTCGTGCGTGAGCCCGCGCTGCAACGCGGGCGGGGTGCCCTCGCCGTCGCGCATCTCCTCGATGACGGCGGCGGCCGGCATGCCCGACTCGATCTGGCCGTACGCCGCCACCACGAAGTCGATGCCGAACCGCCGCGCGAAGTCGGCGTGCGTCGCGGGCAGCGGGTGCAGCCAGACCTTGGCCAGCGGGTTCAGCGCGTCGCCGGGGCGCTCGGGGGCGCTGGTGAGCCACGGTACGGCGGCGTCCGTGAGCACCGCCGTGCTGGCCCCCGTCGCCGTGACCCGCCCCCAGAACTCGCCGGGGTGGAACCGGTCCCACAACGTCACCGTCGACCCGGTCCAGGCCGCGCGCGCGACCCCGGCGAACGCGCCGAGCATGGTGTGCAGCGGCAAGTCGTTGTAGACCACGTCGTCGGGAGTCGTCAGGCGCCGCAGCAGGAACGTCGACTGCGCGACCCAGCGGTGGCACAGCACGACGGCCTTGGGGCGGCCGGTGTTGCCGGGGGTGTGCAGGATCGCCGCGATGTCGTCGGGCCCGGAGCCGACCTGCGGCGGCAGCGCGCGGGCCAGGAAGCGGGAGTACGGGACCTCGGGGAACTCGTGTGCGGGCGGGATGCCGACCGAGTCGTGGACGGTCACGCGCGGGGCGTACGGCAGGTGCCTGCGTACCAGTTCGAGTGCGGGCAGTCCGGCGCGCTCGGTGACGATGAGCGCGGCGCCGATGGTGGTCAGCTGCGCGAGCAGCAGTTCGCCGCCGAGGTCGGGGTCGACGGGGCAGAAGATGCCGCCGGCCTTCCAGATGCCGAACATCCACAGGGCCGCGGCGTACGGGCTGCGGCAGTGCACCGCGACGCGGTCGCCGCGGCGGACGCCGATGGCCTCCAGATTGCCCGCGATGGTGTCGGTCGCCCGGCGGGCCTCGGCGTAGCTGAGGTCGAGTCCGTGCTCGCCATAGTGGATGAAGACCCGCATTGGGGTGCGGACCGACCACGCGTCGAGTGCCTCGGTCACCGGTTCGCCGTCGACGGCGAGCTCGGCGGCGAGCGTGTCGAGAAGGGCGGCTCCGCCGGTGGCGCCCGTGCTGGGAGTCGTCACTGGTTGTCCTCACGGAACACGGCCCGGATCGTCTTCGGGACCGTGCGGGATCGATGTAACTCGATGTATCGACGTACCGGTGCCATGCGCAGTGGACGTGGAGCGTACCGCGTCGCGGAGCCGTGCGGGACGCGGCCGTCCAACTCCCGCGCCCACTCGTGGCGCGCGGCGGTCCCGCGCACCCTTCCGCTCGTTGATCTGTGTACCTAGCATCGGCGTGCGGACTGTTGTTGACGCACAGTCAGTAATTGTGGACGAAGGAGGCGCGACACCTTGCCCGACAACACTGGGTCCACCGTCGTCACCGCGGAGGAGATCCGCTCCCGGGTCCGGGAGCTGGCGAAGGCTCACGACCCGGCCACGACCGACCCCGTCGAATTCCTCGGGCACCGGTTCGACGCCGGTCTCGCCTGGGTGCACTTCCCGGTCGGCTGCGGCGGTCTCGCCGCGCCCCGCGCGCTGCAGCAGGTGGTCGAGCGGGAGCTCGCCGCCGCGGGTGCGAAACCGGCCAACCCGTTCCGCAATCCGATCGGACTCGGCATGGGCGCGCCGACCGTCGCCGTGCACGGTACGGAGGAGCAGCGCACGCGCCTGCTGCGGCCGCTGTGGACCGGCGAGGAGGTCTGGTGCCAGCTGTTCAGCGAGCCTGGCGCCGGCTCCGACCTGGCGGGGCTCGCGACGCGCGCGGTGCGCGACGGCGAGGACTGGGTCGTCAACGGCCAGAAGGTGTGGACGTCGTTCGCGCACAAGTCGCGCTGGGCGATGCTGCTCGCCCGGACCGATCCGGACCTGCCCAAGCACCAGGGCCTGACGTACTTCTTCCTGGACATGACGCTGCCGGGCGTCGAGGTGCGGCCGTTGCGGCAGGCCACCGGGCAGGCGGAGTTCAACGAGGTCTTCCTGACCGACGTACGCATCCCCGACACGATGCGCGCCGACGAGGTGGGCAAGGGCTGGGCGGTGTCGAACACCACGCTGATGAACGAGCGGGTGGCGATCGGCGGCGGCGAGTCGCCGCGCGAGGGCGGCGCGATCGGCCCGGTCGCCGCGCTGTGGCGCGAGCGTCCCGAGGTGCGCACCGGCGGCCTGCACGACCGGGTGATGCGGGCGTGGGTCGAGGCCGAGGTCGCGCGGCTCGCCAACGAGCGGATCCGGCAGCAGCTCGCGGCGGGCAAGCCGGGGCCGGAGGGTTCCGCGGCCAAGATGTCGTTCGCCCGGATCAACCAGGACACGACGCGGCTGTGGCTGGAACTGACCGGTGAGGAGGGCCTGACGTACGACGACTGGTCGATGCGCCGGGTGGACCTCGGCGGTTCGGACGGCGGCCGCTCGGCCGGCTACTACTACCTGCGGGCCAAGGGCAATTCCATCGAGGGCGGCACGTCGGAGATCCTGCGCGGCGTGATCGCCGACCGGGTCCTGGAGCTGCCGCGCGAGCCGCGTACCGACACGAAGCTGCCCTGGAAGGAGATCCCCCGGTGACCGCGATCCCCGCGCTGCTGTACTCGGACGTCGAGGAAGACCTCCGCGCCACCCTGAGGGGCCTTCTGGCGGACCGGTGTTCGTGGAACGACGTGCTGGCACGTGTCGACTCGCAAGAGCCGTACGACGACGCGCTGTGGAAGGCCGTGGCGGCCGAACTCGGCCTGGCCGGACTGCTGGTGCCCGACGAGCTGGGCGGCGCGGGTGCGACCGCGCGCGAAGTCGGGGTGGCCTTGGAGGAGTTGGCGCGTGCCGTCGCGCCCGTGCCGTTCTTCGCGAGTGCCGTGCTGGCGACTTCGGCGCTCGTCGCGGCACCGGCGGGCGAGGCGCGCGACGAGGCGCTGCGCGCGCTGGCCAGCGGATCCCGCGTGGGTACGCTGGCCGTTCCGGCGACGACCACCCCCGGCTCGGACTTCCCGCTGTCCGTGACCGGCGCCCCCGACGGCGACCGGCTGCTGCTGACCGGCGCCGTCACCAGCGTGCTGGCGGTGGACCGGGCGGACCTGTTCGTGGTCCCGGTGGTGGTGGACGGGGCGCCGTACCTGGCCCTCGTCGACGGCTCGGCGACCGGCTTCACCCGCTCGCGCATCACGACGCTGGACGCGACGCGGCCGATCGGCACGCTGACGCTGGACGGCGTCTCCGCGTCGATCGCCGCGGCGCCGGGCGAGGCCGCGGAGGCCCTGCAAGAGGCCCTGGTGGTCGGCGCGGCCCTGCTGGCTTCGGAGCAACTGGGGGTCGCGGAAAGGGCGTTGGAGGAGGCGATCGGGTACCTGAAGGTGCGGCACCAGTTCGGGCGCCCGATCGGCTCGTACCAGGCGCTGCGGCACCGTGCCGCGGACCTGTGGGCCGACATCGCCGCGGCGCGCGCGACCGCACGGTACGCGGCGGCCGCGGTCGCCGAGGGGTCCGACGACGCCGAGGTGGCCGCCTCGCTGGCCCAGTCGTACTGCGGCGACGTCGCGGTGCACGCCGCCGAGGAATGCGTCCAGATGCACGGCGGCATCGGGTTCACCTGGGAGCACCCCGCGCACCTGTACCTGAAGCGCGCGATGAGCGCGGCGCTGCTCATGGGGACCGCCGACCGGCACCGCGCCCGGCTGGGCACGTTGGTGGGGCTGCCGGCGACGGACTGAGCCCTGAGCCGACAGGGCCGCCGACCGGTGCGCCGACGGTCGGCGGCCCTTGCTACGGACCGACGGTCGGCG
>NZ_JBEZFP010000110.1:0-31767 GCF_040649515.1 Streptodolium elevatio | reverse complement strand
CTGGGTTTGGCCGGGCAAGGTCCGCAACGCGGCGAGCGTGCGTGCCACGGCCCGCGGGCCCGGCGAGAATGTGAAGACACGACCTAGGTCCCGGGGCTGAAGCGCACCGGACTGCGGCGCACTGGGCTCCCGCGCACCGGACCGCCGAGCAGCCGGACCTCTGGGCCTCTGGGCCTCGGCGCCCGCTGCCGTGACGCGGGCGGCCCGCCCCTGCCGTCGGGGACCAACGACACGACCGCGAAGGTACGGTCGTCGGGCGGGCCGCCTCTTCTGGGTAGCCACCATGGGGCCGCATCCATGTGGCTGCCACCGGCAGCTGTCTTGGGGAAGCCCCGCACCGGGTGCCGGTGCGTCTCCCGATGGCCTCAGGCCACCGGGGCGAAGGCCTCCGGGTCCGTGGCGGTCTCTTCCGCGGAAGACGTCTCGGCGTGCACGGGTTCGCGCGGCGGCTTGGTGGAGCGGCCGTCCATGAGCCGGGCGAGGCCGTCGATCACCCTGGACTGCGGGTCCGACGCCACGTGTACGGGCATCCCGGTCGCGGCCCCGATCATCGCGTCCAGCCCGGGGATGTGCGCCCCGCCGCCCGCGACGGTTATGCCCCGGTCGGCCAGGTCGACCACCAGGTCCGGCGGGGACCGGCGCAGTACGCCGGTGATGCCGTCGAGCAGCGAGGCCAGCGGGTTGCAGATGATGTCGCGTACGCCCGCCGACTCGACGGCCAGCGTGCGGGCGAGGCCGGTGGCGACGTCCTTGCCGATGACCGTGATGACCTCGTCGGCGTCGAGCCGGGCGTAGATCTCCCGGATCGCGCCGGTGGGCATGACGACCCCGTGCCGCGCGCGCAGGTGCTCGGCGATCGCGTGGTCGATGGCGTCGCCGCCGACCGGAAGGATCGACGCCGCGACCACGGCGCCGAGCGACAGCACCGCGATCTGCGTGGTGGCCGCGCCGCAGACCACGACCATGGCCGCCTCGGGGAGGTCGACCGGCAGGCCGCAGCCGACGGCCGCCGCCACCGGGATGTCGACCAGCTCGACGCGCCGTACGCCCAGCCCGGCCAGCGACGCGACGGCCGCCTTGCGGGTGAGCGGGCCGCTGTCGTGCGGTACGCCGACCACCGCTCGTACGCCGCCGGGTCTGCGCCAGATCGGCGCCACCCGACGGTCCACCAACTGGCGCAGCATCGACTGCGCCAGCTCGGCGTCCACGACGGTGCCGCTCGAGATCGGGCGCGCGACGCGGATATGGTCCGGCGACCGGCCGACCATCCGGGCCGCGACCGATCCGACGGCGACCAGTCCTCCGGTGCGGGTGTCCACCGCGGCGAGACTGGGTTCGTCGACGACCAGGCCGTCGTTCTTGAGGTAGACGCGGGTCCGGGACGCCCCCAGGTCCACGGCCACATGACAACGCCGCAAAGCGGCAGGATCGACTCCCACTGCATCCTCCGTTTCGTCCGGGCGTGTTCGACGGAGCCGGAACCTCGCTTGGACTGCGGATCAGGCTCCATCGTGTGCAGCTTGCGCGGCGGTCCGCGCGTCTACTGGGCCGGTCGGGTGACGACACACCGTTGGCGGGTGCCGGGTCGGCGGCAGCTAGGGGCATCGCGAGGAACCGAAGAGTTGGACGACGGCCCGCGGTTCGACCGCTCGGGGTACGCCGGCCCCCGGTGCGACGGGGCGCGGTACGTCGACTCGCGGTACGACGGAGCGCGGCATGTCGACTCGCGGTACGTCGGCCCATCGGGCGGCCGACCCGCGATGATCACAGCTGATCGTGCACGGACGCCCTCCGGCGGGCACCTCGATCGTTTTCGGTCAGCAGGTCACTCGATACGGTACGGAACCGTCAACCCGCCATCTCCCTCCACCAATGTGGTGAAATCGCCCCCGGTAGGAACGCCGCTGTGCGAGAGTCGGTGCGGCGACACGGAAGCGGGCGTAGGCGGGTGGATGCACGAGCGGCCGGAGTTCGACGCGGCGGATCTGTCGGCGATGATGACGAGGGTGGCCCGGCTGAGGTCCGAGGTCGACGACCTGCTCACGACGTACACCGCGCAGGAGTCCACACGCCGGGCGCACGTCTGCGAGTTGCTGTCGTCGAGCCTTGAGGAGTCGCTGGACCATCTCGCGCAACTGTGCGCGCCGGTACGCGAGGACGCCACCGCCCGCGACCACGACGCGTGGCCGCACGAGACGTACCGGCACGGAACGCACGCGTTCCCGGCGGTCCCCGAGGTCTTCCGGTCGCAGCGCTACCTGCGTCCGCGCCTGATCGACACCGTGGTCGGCGACACCCTGGTGCCGGCGCGCCCGGCGGCACCGCGCGACCTGCTGCTGCCGCCCGACGAGCCGGTACGCGGTCGCGGTCACGAGGACCTCGTGTCCCGCGCCGTGCCCGCGCCGCGGGCGCACGCCGGGCTCATCGCGAGCGCGGAATGGCACCTGGACACCGATGAGATCCGCTGGTCCGACGAGATGTACCTGCTGTTCGACCGCGATCCGGTGGCGGGCCCGGTACGCCTCGACGACCTTCCCCGCCATGTCCTGCCCGGCGACCTCCCCGAGGTCGAGGCTCTGGTCGGCGAGTTGCTCAACGAACTCGCGCCTGCCGAGGCGGAGTTCCGCGTACTGCGCGCGGACGGCACGACGCGTTCGCTGCACCTGATCGGCGAACCGGTGCTGGACGCCGACGGAACTCCGCGCAGTGTGTGGGCCATCCTCCGGGACGTCTCCGAACTGCGCTGGACCCAGGCCGCGTTGACCGAGGCACGCGAGCAACTGCTCGTACAGCGGCAACTCGCCCAGGCCGAGCACCGCATCGCGGCGGAACTCCAGCGCGCGGTCATGCCGCGCTGGACCCGGGCCATCGCGCTGCCCGGACTCGACGTCGCCACCCGCTACTTCCCCTCCGACGGCCTCCGGGTGGGCGGCGACTGGTACGACGGCATGGCCCTCCCGGACCGCACGGTCTTGGTCAGCATGGGCGACATGGCCGGGCACGGTCTGGCCGCCGCGGCCGGGATGACCACGCTGCGCAGCGCCCTCGAAGGGTTCGCGATCACCGGTGCCCCGCCCGGCGAAATGCTGTACTGGCTCAACCGCCTGGTCCTGCACGCCATGCCCGCCGAGGCCGTCGCGACCGCGCTGTGCGGCCGGTACGACCCCGACCGCCGGGTGCTGACCATGGCCCGCGCCGGCCATCCGCCGCTGCTGCTCTTCCGCAACGGCCACGGTTCGATCCCGGACATGCCGGGCGGCATCCTGCTGGGTGTGCACGACGAACCGCGCTACGAGGAGCTCCGCCTCGAACTCCGGGCCGGAGACCTGATGTTGCTGTTCACCGACGGCCTCGTGGAGCGCCGCGGGATCGACATCGACGACTCGATCCGGTCGCTGCTCTCCCTCGCTCCGCTGCTCACCGGGGCCGACGCGCGCTCGTGCGTGGACATCGTGGTGAGCCGCCTGGGCCACACCGATTACGAGGACGACGCCTGCGTCATGGCGTTGCGCGTGACCTAGGCCGTGTCTTCAAATTCTCGCCGGGCCCGCGAACCGTGGCACGCACGCTCGCCGCGTTGCGGACCTTGCCGCCGGGTCTGACGGCCCTCCCAAGCCAAACCCAGGCCGAGCTGCGGCCCGCGCCTTGCAAGCGCACGCACCACGGCCCGCGGGCTATCCGACGCGAATGTGAAGACACTCCCTAGGCCCACGAGCGGCACAGAGGACAGATGCACGTGTGACTCAGCATGCGTGACCTGGGCGCGCGGGACGCCACTGCCCGAAGGCGACGTGGGTAAGCGCGAGACGCGGGGAGCGAGCAGGCGGGGAGCCGGGCAGGGCCCGGAACGGTACCGGGGCCGACGCTCGGCTATGCCGTCGTCGGCCCCGTCGGCCCCCCGCCTTCGGCGATCTCCTCGTGAAGGCTTCTGATCTCCGGCACGTCCTTGTACCGCCCGGTCAGCTTCTGCATGTCCCCGAGCCGGTCCCACGTGCGGTGCGACGAGACCTCGCGTGTGGAGCGGATGGCGAGCCGGGCGTACTGCGCGCCCGCGTCGGCCTGGCCGTCGAGGAGGTACGCGGACGCCAGCGAGATCAGGTCGAACGTCTGCGATCGCTGATGGCCCTGCGCCCGCAACTCCATGGCCTTCTGGGCGTGTTCCTGCGCGGGGCGGACCGCCGACGGGTCGGTGTCGGCCAGGGTGCGGTACACCAGTGCCTGCATGCCGTGCAGGTCCGCGCTGTCGAAGAAGCCGATCCAGTCCGGGTCTTCCTGCGGCTGCGCACGTGTGAACTCGCGTTCGGCCAGGCCGAGCGTACGCCGGCACTCGACCGACTGCCCGAGTGCCGCCTGCGCCCAGGCCTCCACCGTGTGGAACATGGCCCGCGTGGTCGGCGTCGCTCGCTCCCCCGCCGTGCGCTGGGCCAGTTCGATGAGCGACAGCGCGTCGCGCGCCCGCCCCAGATGCACCATCTGCCGGGCCGCACGCGACAATGCCTCGGCCGCACGCGGTAGATCGCCCGCCTCGCGGGCCGCGTGCGCGCCGATGACGAAGTAGTTCTGCGCGGTGGGGTTCAGGCCCACGTCGTGCGACATCCAGCCGGCCAGTACGGAGAGGTTCGCCGCCACCGCCCATAGACGCTGTTTGACGGCTCCCGGATTGTCCGCGGTCAGCAGGTTGCCGACCTCGTTGAGCTGGCCGACGACGGCCTTGCGTTGGAGGCCGCCGCCCCGGTTCGCGTCCCACGCGCGGAAGACGGTGACCGCGTGTTCGAGCGCGGCGACCTCCTCCGAGCCCACGGGGCCCGCGTCGATGGGAGCGTACGAGGCACGTGCGCCGAACGCGTTGGCGCGCGGCACCGCCGTGGAGGCGCCGGCGCCCGGCGCGGACTTGGCCGTGCCGAGCCAGCGGTCGAAGTTGGTGACAAGCACGGGGCCCGCGACCAACGCGAATCCCGTTCCGACGAAGCCACGCCGATTGAGCATGAGGTCCATTCCCGTGAACTCGGTCAAGGCGTCCACGGTGCGCTTGGTGCTCCACGGCAGTTCCTCGGGAACGGCTGGTACGTGGTGCCTGGGGCGCCCGGTGAGGCCAAGATCCTCGGAGGTGACAACACGTCCGAGTCGCTCGGTGAACAGCGCCGCGAGCACGCGCGGGACGGGGTCGCGCGGGCACTCCCCGTCCTCCAGCCACCGCCGCACCCGTGAGGTGTCGGTGGCCAGTTGCGGGTGCCCCATGCCGGCCGCGCGCCGGTTGACCAGCCGGGCCAGTTCGCCCTTCGACCAACCGGTCAGCGCGAAGAGATCCACCAGTTTGGTGTTGCGCCCGCGCCGCATGTCGGCCCGCCCTTCGATTCGCCGTTCACGTTCGAGCCCCCAGGTTGCTCGGTGATTCGAGGCTAGTGCGGGGCAAGGCGCATGCCGTCGATTCGCCACAGTTCGCCAGGGTCCGCCACGTGGATCACCACCCGCGCGAGGGAGTCTCGTGGGTGATGGATCCGGAACGCGGGGCCTACCCACCCCGCGGCCGGTATCCCGGCACCGGTCCTGGGCCGACGCGACCCTGTCGCCGCGGACCGTGTCGCCGCGCAAGGCGTACGACCCGAGCACCATGCGAGCAACGCGCACGGCAGCACCACCACCGGTGCCGGCGACCGGTCGGGGCGGCCCCCAGGACGCCCCGGTCCGGCCCCGTGCGGATCCGACCGCCCCCCGGTCGACCGCGCGGCCTTTGGCGGCACCCTCCCGGATCCCCGGAGCAGGAAGGTCCTCGATGTCACCCTCCCCGTCACCCCTGGCCCGCGGCACGTCGGGCCCCACCGTGCGCGGCAGTTCGCCGCGGCCCTCCGCGTACGGCCCCGCGACCTCGCCCCCCACGCGCCGTCCCGCTCAGCCCGGTCCGGCCGGCGGCCGGGCGAACAGCCAGAGCGGGCCGCGCCCGCCCGGCTCGCCGGGGGCCGATCCGGGGCGCCAGCGCACGGGCGGCGGGGTGCCGGGGGGGTACGGTCCGGTCGGGCGCGACGCGGACGCGGCGGGACGGCGCGTACCGGCGCCGGGCCGGGGCGGTTCGCGGGACCGCACGGGGCGGGGGACGGAGGGCGGACCGCAACAGCCGCCCGTGACACCGTCGGTGGTGGCCGCCGCGGCGGCGAAAGTGTGCCCGGGATTCGTCGCGGGCGCGGTGATGCGGCGCACCCAGAAGTCGGTGCTCATGACCGGATCGGTCGGGCGCAACCCGGTGGTGGCGAAGTACCTCGTGGACGACTCCTCGCACTGGATGCAGCGGCTGAGGCACGAGATATCGGCGTACCGCACGTTCACGCGGCAGCGGCCGCCGGTGCGGGTGCCGCGGCTGTTCGGTGCGGATCCGGACCGGCGCATCCTGATCATGGAGCACGTGCCGGGACGGCCGGTGGCGGTGGAGCGGCACCCCGGGGCCGCGCTGCCGCGCGGCGACGTCCGTGCGGTGCTCCAGGCCTTCGGCGCGCTGAACGCGTGGAAGCCGCCCTCGGGTTCGTTCCAGGCGGCCTTCGACTACGTGCCGCGCGTACAGCGATACCACGCGCTCGGGCTGCTGACCGACCGTGACGCGGGCGACCTGGCGCAGCTCCTGCGCGGCCTGTCCCGCCTGCCGCTGCAACTGTGCCACGGGGACGCGTTGTTCTCGAACATGCTGCTCACCTCGCACGGACCGGCCCTGGTGGACTGGGAGTTCGTGGGCTACCACCTGCCGGGCTACGACCTCGCGGTGCTGTGGTCGCTGCTCGCCCGGGACCCGCTGACACGACGCCAGATAGTCCAGTCCGCGCAGCAAAGCGGCTCGTTCGCGCGCGACGCGTTCCTGGTCAACCTCATGCTCGTGCTGGTCCGCGAGATCCGGATCCACGACCAGGCCTCGGCGGGCGAGGACGAACGGCGACTGCTCCGCCGTCTGCACGACGACTGCACGACGGTACGCCGGGCCGTGCGTGCCGCGGTGGGAACGCACTGACCGGCGACCGAGGACGACATCGGACCGGGTCCCCGGACGGACCGGACCGTACCGCCGCGTGACACGGAAGGAGGCGGGGCCCCTGGGAGCGGATCCACTCGGGACGAACGGCACAGGAGGCCGGCGGGAGCCCACTCCCGCCGGCCTCGTGCCGCTGGCTCCGGGTTCCCGGTCAGTGTTCCAGGCCTGTGTTTCCGATCCCGGTTCCCCGTCCCCTGGTCTCGACCTCGGGCCTTGTTCCTGGGCCTTGTTCCGCGGTCAGGCGGGTGTCTTCGACTTGAGGGCGGCAAGCCGGGCCGCGACCTCGGCGTCGTCCGCGACGTCGTCCAGCGACTCGAACTGCGCGTCCAGCGACGACGCGGCCAGCTCCTCGGCACCGCGCACGCGGGCCTCCTCACGCCGCACCTTCTCCTCGAAGCGGGACACCTCGCTGGTCGGGTCCATGACGTCGACGCTCTTGAGAGCGTCGTGCACCCGCGACTGCGCCTGGGCCGACTTGGCGCGGGCCACCAACTCGTCACGCTTCCTGCGCAGTTCGTCGAGCTTCTCACGCATCTTCGAGAGCCCGTCCTTGAGCTTGTCGACCGACTGCTGCTGCGCGGCGATGGTCGGCTCGGCGGTCTTGGCCTCCCGTTCGTAGTCCAGCTGCCTGCCCAGCGCGACCTTGGCGAGGTTGTCGAACTTGTCCGCGTCGGTGGTGTCGCCCGACGCCCGGAGGGAGTCCGCCTTCTGACTGGCCGCCAGGGCTTTGCGACCCCACTCGGCGGCGGACTCGACGTCCTCGCGGTGGTCGTCCTCCATGAGCCGCAGGTTGCCGATCGTCTGGGCGATCGCGGCTTCCGCCTCACCGATGTTCTCGGTGTAGTCGCGGACCAGTTGGTCCAGCATCTTCTGCGGGTCCTCGGCCTGGTCGAGGAGGGCGTGGATGTTGGCCTTGGCCAGCTGCGTGACGCGGCCGAGGACCGTCTGCTTGCTGCTCATGTGCGCCTTGCCTTTCTGCGAACGGGTGTTGGTACGTCAGAACCGGCCGCCACCTCCCCTGCGCCCCCGCGTACCGCTGCCGCCGAAACTGCCCGGCCCGGGACCGCCGCCCCGTCCGCCGCCCCGTCCTCCGCTCCGCCCGCCGCCCAGGCCGCCGTTGATGAGGATGCCGCCGAGCACGACTCCGGCGAGGTTCCCGAACCCTCCGCCGCCGCCCCCGAATCCGCCGCCGAGTCCACCTCCGAACCCGCCGCCCGTGCCACCCGCGCCGCCGCCGTAGCCGCCGCGGAACCGCTGCACGTCCTGCTGCGCGAGGCCGATCGCCTCACCGGCCAAGGCCGCGGACCGCTGCGCCTCCGCGAGGGCCGCCACGGGGTCGGCCGACGCGCTCGCGTGGGCCTGGTCCAAGTGCCGCTGCGCTTCGCCGAGTCGGGTGCGCGCGGTGCCGCCGACCGCGCCCCGGTTCGTGGTGACGAAGTCGGACGCCGCCGCCACCTCGGCACGCGCCGCGCCGAGCGCCTGGTCCAGCCCGGCCCGGGCCCGCCGGACCCGGTCCTGTTCGTCGCGTACGTCGGCAAGTGCCTTGTCGAGCGCGGCGTCCGCCTCCTCGATGCGCCGGGCGGCGGCAATCGGGTCCGTGGGGGCAGAGCCCGGCTCCGGCTGCGGGGCGGCGTCCGCGAGTTCGCCGCGTGCCCGGGCGATGAGGCCGACAAGGGCGGGGTCGTTGCGGCCCGCGGCCACCACCGCGTCCGCCTCGGCGAGGTCGGCCCGTGTCTCCGCGATCAGGCCGGGCAACGACGCCGCCGCCGCGTCCAGTTCGGCGGCGCGCCGGTGCACGGCATCGAGGAGCTGCCCCACCTGGGCGACGGCGGCTTCCGCCGCCTGCACGGAGACCGCGGCGGGTCCGGTACGCCCGGCGGTGTGCTCGCGGTCCGCGTCCGTCAGCGCGTCCTGCACGAAAGCCAGGCGCTCGGCGGCCTGGTCCGCGTTGTCGGCGACCGGGGCGAGCGCGGAGTCCGCGTACCGCCGGGTGAGTTGCGCAAGGGTGGCGCGGGCGGGTTCGACGGCCTGGGACAACGTGGCCGCGTCCCGGGCGACCTGTGCGGCGACTTGCGGTGCGTTCGCCTCCAGGTCGCGCAGCCGGTCGAACGCGTCGGACTGCTCGTCCAGGCGCCGGTTGGCCTCGGTGCAGCGCGCGGTGATCTCGGTGAGCATGGCCCGCTTCGCGGCGTCGTCCTCGGGGACGTCGTCGTCGAGCCGCTGCCGGATCCGGAACGCCGCGCCGAGTTCCGTGCGGGCGAAGTCCAGGGCGGCGGCGAAGGGGACGACCGCTTCCTCACCGAACTCTGCGGTGGCGAACCCGAGTTCCTGCTCGCTGGTGCGCACCGCGTCGTCGGTCTCGACGAGCAGGCGACTCGCGGACTTGTCCAGCTCCGCGAGCGGGACACCGCCGGGTACGGGCGCCGCGCCGGTCTCGTCGCGGCCGGCGCGGCGGTGCCGTACGAACAGGTAGCCGCCCGCGACCGCCACGCCGCCGACCGCGACGGCGGGGACCCAGCCGGGTACTCCCCCGCCGTCACCGCCGTCGCCGTCCGGGTTCGCGGCCCCCGGGACGATCGGTCCGGGCACGACGGGCGCGCCGGAGAGCATGGCCGTGTAGCCGTCGGCCGCGCCGATCGCCGCCCCGGCCCAGTCGTTCTCCCGCAGGTGCGGCTCGATCGCGATGCGCGAGACCTCGTCGACCTGCGCTTCGGTGAGCCGCGCGGCGTTGTCGACGGAGACGTAGTACTGCCGGGCCCCGGTGGCGACCGCGAGCAGGAGGTCGTCGCGGCCGAGGCCGTTGCGGACGGCGGTGGTGTTCGCCCAGGCCGCGGGGCTCTGCCCGGAGAAGTCACGCACGTACACGACGAAGAGTTGCAGGCGCTGGGACTGGTCCAACCGGGCGAGTGCCGTCTCGACCTCGTCCTTGCGGCCGTCGAGCGCGCCGACCTTGTCGGTGACCTGGCCGGAGGAGAGCGTGACGGGGCCTTCGGCGTGGGCGGCGGGTGCGGGGGTGCCCGGCAGGGCGGGCAGCGCGGCGAAGCCGAGGATGACGGCGGCCGCGAACATCCGTGCCAGCCGCCGCATGCGCTCCCAGCCCTCCGCCGGTCCCCGGCGGTGCGCCCGGGATCTCCTGTGCACGCACGCTAACCCGACATTTCGGGTGCGGCGACCCGAACCGGGCGACTTGGAGGGGCTCGCGTAGATTGGCGGCCATGCCGGAAGACGCCCGTGGACGGCTTGTCAGCGATCCCTTCGAATACCGCGTGACCAAGGACCGGAAGGTGCTGGTGTCGCGCGGTGGCCGCCTGGTCGTGACCGTCTCGGGGGCCGCCGCCGAGCGGCTCGCCACGGGGATCGAGGCGGCGGAGGCGGCCGGGGACGCAACCGCCGTGCAGCACCTGCCGGCCCGGGCGACGGGCAACTACCGCCGCGGGAACGAGAAGCGCGCCACCCGCTGAGGCGCGGCGGCATGGGTGCGGCGGCGTGGGGCGTGGGTGCGGCGGCGGAGACGGGGCGGCGGCAGGAGGCGCGGCGGCGCAGCCGCCCGGAGCACGGCCGCGCGCGGCGGCTCAGACCTTGAAGGACTCCGCCGGGATCGGCTTGAGCAGCGCGAAGATGTCGTCCGTGATCGGCCGGTCCCACGACACGACGCGCACCTGCACGTCGTCGCTGCGGTCGAACTCGACGCAGGCGAGCCGCCCCTCGGCGTACTTGACGCGGCGCACGACGAGCAGCCCGTCGTCCTGCATCACCGGGTGCTCCTCGACGCCCAACTCCTCCGGCATCTCCTCGTGCCCGAGGGCGGCGACCAGCTGCTGTGCCTCGATACGCCCGACGCCCTCGGCCCGACCCGGGGATCCGGCCGGCAGGTTGCCGATCAGCATCGCGGGGCCGCGGCCGGCCAGCAGGTCGTACCGAACGAAGATCCCCTGGCAGCTGCCGTCGGCGCCCGGCAGGATGTGCACGACCACCGACCCCGGCCAGTCGGTGAAGGGGATGGCGAGAACGTCGAAGTCCGGCCCGGCGGGCGGGCGGCGGCGCAGGAAACCCATGGGTCCATGCTACGGCGTGCACCGGCACCCGATTGCCGCGAGGGCCGCCGCGGGATCGCCCTTGTACCCGTGCCGACCTGCGGATACGGTCGCCCCGTCGTGGTAGCTGACTGCGTCAAGTATCTGGCGGTCCCGCGGGAGGGCGACAGCACATGGGCGAACGGATCCTCGTTGTCGGCGGCACCGGCCCGACCGGCGTCCCGCTCGTGCGCGGGCTGGTTGCCCGCGGGCACGAGATCAGCATCCTGCACCGGGGGACGCACGAGTCGCCGGAGACCCCCGAGGAAGTGCGGCACGTGCACCTAGACCCGTACGACGAGGGGGCGCTGCGGGAGGCCGCGGCCGGTCCGGCGTACGACATGGTCATAGCGATGTATGGGCGGCTGCGCCGCATCGCCGAGGCGTTCGCCGGCCGCACCGGGCGGTTCCTGTCGGTCGGCGGCGTGCCGGCGTACCGCGGCTGGATGAACCCGGAGGTCGCGGGCCCGGCCGGACTGCCCGTCCCGGTCGGCGAGGACGCGCCGCTGGTGCGCGACGCGGCCGAGGACGCCAAGGGGTTCCGCATCGTGCGCACCGAGGAGGCCGTGTTCGCCCATCACCCGCGGGCGACCCACGTGCGCTATCCCTACGTGTACGGCCCCCGCCAACTGGCGCCGCGTGAATGGTGCGTCGTGCGTCGGGTGCTGGACGGCCGCCGCCGGATCGTGCTGGCCGACGAGGGTCTGACCCTGCACCACCACGGCTATACCGAGAACCTCGCGCACGCGCTGCTGCTGGCCGTCGACCATCCCGAGCGCAGCGCCGGGCGCATCTACAACGCCGCGGACGACGAGGTGCTGACGGTCCGCCAGGTGGTCGAGACCGTGGCCGCGGCACTCGGCCACAACTTCGAGATCGTCTCCATGCCCTTCGAACTCGCGGTCCCTGCACGCCCGTTGCTGATGCAGCCGTCGCCGGCGCACCGCGTGCTCGACCTGTCGCGGCTGCGCGCCGACCTGGGGTACCGCGACCTGGTGGCCCCGCGGACGGCGCTGGAGCACACGGCGCGCTGGCTCGCCGAGAACCGGCCACTGCCCGGCGGCGCCGAAGAGCAGGTGCTCACCGACCCGTTCGACTACGCGGCGGAGGACCGGCTCATGGACGCGTGGTCCGATCTGCGCGACAGCCTGCCGGACGCGGGCTTCGCGACGATGCCGGGGTTCGGGCTCGCGTACAGCGGCCCGGGCGGACGACCGCGCAGCAAGCCGGAGTTCATCGCCTGAGGCACCGCACGGCACACCCACGCAAGGGAGAGCTCATGAGTGAGACCGGCCCGCTTCGGGGCATCCGCATCCTCGACCTGTCGATCGCCGCCACCGGGCCGTACGCCGTGGCCCTGCTGGCCGACCAGGGCGCCGAGGTCATCAAGGTGGAGCGCCCGGGCATCGGCGACATCGCACGGTGGGTCGGCGTCGCCATCGGCGGCACCAGCGCGCTGTTCGCCTCCTGCAACCGCGGCAAGCGCTCGATCGTCGTGGACGTGCACACCCCGGAAGGCCGGGACGTGGTGCGGGCCATCGCCGCGACGTGCGACGTCGTGGTGCAGAACTTCCGCCCTGGCGTGGTGGACCGGCTGGGCATCGGCTACGCGGACCTGTCGGCGGGGCGCGACGACCTCGTCTACGTGTCGTTGTCCGGCTTCGGGCCCGAGGGGCCGTACGCGGGCAAGTCGGCGTACGACCCGGTGATCCAGGCGTACGCCGGACTTGCCGTCAACCAGGCCGACGTGCCCGCCCCCGGTGAGCCGGAACAGCCGGTGTTCCTCCGGCAGTCCGCCGCCGACAAGGTGACCGCCCTGACCGCCTCGCAGGCCGTCACGGCGGCGCTGTTCGCGCGCGAGCGGGGGCAGGGCGGGCAGCACGTCGAGCTGTCCATGCTGGACGCCGTCACGTCGTTCCTGTGGGTCGACGCGACGGGCAACGAGGTGCTGTTGGACAGCGACGGGACGCAGAACTCGAGTTTCAACAAGACGCTCAAGCCGATCCGCTTCAAGGACGGCTGGGCGGTGGTCGCGCCGACCTCCGACGCCGATTTCGCGGGCATGTGCCGGGCGTTCGGCGTGCAAGGGCACGACGATCCGCGGGTGGCGACCATCGGCGAGCGCATGAAGAACCGCGAGTTGACGTCCGAGTTCGTGCAGCGCTGCTACACCGCGGCGCTGTCGATGGAGGTCGGCGCCGCGATGGCGCTCCTGGAGGAACAGCGGGTGCCCTGCGGGCGGGTGCTCTCACCGGCCGAACTGCCGGACGACCCGCACGCGGTGGCGATCGGGCTGTTCGAGGAGAGCACGCACGCCAAGGCGGGCCGGGTCCGACTGCCGCGGCACCCGGCGCAGTTCGCGGGCACGCCCGCCGCGCTCGGCGCGCCGTCGCCGGTGCTCGGCGAGCACACCGACGAGGTGCTGGCCGAGATCGGGATGGCGGACCGGGTGGCCGCGCTGCGGGCGGCGGGTGTGGTGGCCTGACACGGCGCCATCCGCCGTACGGCGCCGAAGGGTTCGACGAGAGGGCCCGCCCCGGGCAGGGGGCGGGCCCTCTCGTCGTACTCAGCTCGCGCTATTCCGAGTCGCGCAAAACCGAAGTCACAGCCGACCGGCCGAGGGCCGGGGCGCGGGCAATCAGAGCGGGCGGACCTGCTCGGCCTGCGGGCCCTTCTGGCCCTGCGTGACCTCGAACTCGACGCGCTGGTTCTCTTCCAGCGTGCGGTAGCCGCTCGTCTGGATCGCCGAGAAGTGCACGAAAACGTCGGCCTGGCCGTCATCCTGCTGAATGAAGCCGTAGCCCTTGTCCGCGTTGAACCACTTGACCGTACCGGTGGCCATGTCTTCTTCCTTCATGAAAACCTCAGCCGCCGCACTGCGCGACGTCCGGGTCGCTTACGTCGAGTGGTCCCACTCCCCGCGAAGTACTCCGGGATGGAAAAACGCCTACGGCAGTCGAGTCCGCAGGCGTCGGTCTTGCGAGGGAACTACTTCTACTGCTTGCAACCGCGGGCAACGTTACACAAGAAGATCGGGGCGCAACAGCCCTTCGCGCACCGAATCGTACGGTTCGTCGGCGGCGGGTCCGCACGGGTTTCACGGGCCCGCCGCCGTTCCTGCTCGTGCCCTCCGAGGGTCACCACCACGTGGCGCCCGCCTGCGGATTCACCCGCCGGGGGTGGGTATCACCATGGTCGGAAAATCGGCCGGCACACTGCCCAGCGTCACCGCGATCTTGGCGAAGCCCATGAACAGCGCGAGGGCCGCGGCCAGCTCCACGGTGCCGTCCGGACCGAACGCGGCGAGCAGGTCGTCGCGCAGGTCGGCGGCCCGGTCGGTGGCCATGCCGTGCGGGTCGCCGAGGAAGAAGTCGGTGAACCGGATGACGACCTTGTGGCGCTCCTCCAGGGCACTCTCCTCGAAGCCGTCCTCGATCAGCTCGACCAGGTCCTCGCCGAGCCCGTCCTCGCGCGCCTGCGCGAAACGTACGTTGCGGCAGTACCGGCAGCCGATGACGCGCGCGTTGCGCAGTCGGGCGACCTCCTTGGTCGGATGGTCGACGACGCCGTCCCACCACAACGTCCCGTACATGCGCAGGAAGGACGCCAGCAGGTCGGGCTGCAGGGCGAGCGGGCTCCCGGCAATGGCGTTGCCCGGGTCGAACCCGGGCGGCTCGGCGGGCGCGTCGGGGTCGAGGCCGGGCGGGTTGACCAGGACGGGGTACGGCAGGTCCGGGTCGGTGTCCTGGGTGCCCAGCACGACCTGGAAGCGGTCGAAGCCGTCGTACACCGCGCAGGCCATCGCGAGGCCGACGAGGCCCTTCTCGCCGACGAACCCGGTCAGCACCTTGCGGTCGTCGTCCGTGACCGACTCCGGGGCCAGCACGAACTGTTCGGCGAACAACAGGCACGCGGACTCGGTCGGCGTGAAGGCGGCGTCGCCCGAGCCGAACTCCAGGCGCGCGATGCGTGCCTCGTCGAGGCCAGCGTGCACCGCGGCGCGAGTGCGGGCGGCCTGCTCGACGGAGCACTCGTGCAGCCCGGCAATGCGCAGGCGGACGAGCTCGGTGAGTACGGGGTCGAGCACACCGGGCGACCACAGGCGGGTCACGTAGTCCCGATAGCGGGTGTGGAGCGCAGGGCGCAGGCCGAACGCGCCGTCGAGTTCGGTAAGACCTTCGGCGCTCTCCGGGAGCCAGCTGGGCACCGCGGCACCCCTCCTTCCGACATGTCGTCTCCGCGCGTCTCCGCAGGTTGCGGACGCGCCTGCAGGCGATCCGGGGGCATAAGTAACAGATGTTCCGTGCAGCTGGAAGAGGCGTGGCATCTGCCGCGTGACCAGGCCAAAAAACGTCCGGTTTGCCCTTTACGCCAGGCAGCGCAAACCTCCGATCTCGGTCATTTTTGGATTTTTAGGTGTGACATAGGTCATCTTTCTTCGCGTTTGACGCCAAGATGGCCGCATCCTGTCTAGGCGGATTCGTCCCGAGCCGCCCGCCACACCGTCCGTCCGAAGAGCCCTGGGAGCCGGACATGGATCTCGACCGCAAGGATCTGACCCCCGAATGCGCCGCCGCCGCGCGCAAACTGGCCGGCACCGTCATCGCGCAGCGTTCGGGGTCCGCCGTACGCCACCCCGCCTTCCCCGGCTGGGCCGGCATCGTGGCAGGCCAGGCCGACGACCTCGCCGCCGCCGCTCCGCCGTTCCCGCGCGCCAGCCTGTGCTACCTGGCCCGGTCCCTGCGGGACGCCGCGAACGCGCACGGCGCCCGCGACCACGAGGCCGCCTCGGCCTCGTTCGCCACCGCGCTGCGCTTCGCCCGAAGCCTGCTGCGCACGCTCGACCGCTACGCCCCGGTCGCCTCCCCCGTGCTGTGCGGCGCGTGCGGTGAGCCGTACGTGGCCGCCCTGGCGCGCGTGCCGCGCCAGATCCCGTCCGCCGGCGCCGAAGAGGGGCCCGCGCACCTGGTGACCAGCCACGGGGCGCCGTACCGGGCCGAGCCGCACGCGCCCTGCGCCGCGGCGGCCTGAGCCACGGCCCGGCCGCGGCTCTGATCCGGGGCCCGCACGGCGGGCCCGTATCGCAGGCGTGAACCGCAGGTGTGAACCGCAGGCGCGCACCGCGGCGGTGACCCGCGGCCGGTGATCCGCGGGCCTGCGTCAAAGGCCCGCATCGCGGGCCCGGGCCTCGGCAAGGTACCCGCAACCCGGGTGCCCGCGCCGGGAGTTCATCCGTGTTTCGCCTCGGCGCAATCTCACCTTGTGCCACGTGTCCAGCCGGTCACCTAGCGTGCGTCCATGACAGCATCCGTGGTCGCCCCGGCGGCCCCGAGCACCCGGGCCATACCCCGGCCCACACCTCCGGCGCCCGGATCGGCGCCGCCCGCGGCCAACCGCCCCGACACACCGTCGCCCCGGCGCCGCTCGTCGGTCCCGACCCGGCTCCGCGCCGCCACCGGCGTCGTCCTGGCCCTCGTCGCCGGGCTCCTGGCCGCACTCGTCGTCGGCGTCGCCGCCGCCCGCGACAACCTCCACACCATCGGCAGCGGGACCGCGCCACAGGCCGCGACCGCCGCCGACCTCTACTACGCGCTGGCCGACATGGACGCACAGGTCGCCAACGTCCTGCTGATCGGCCACGACGAGCAGATTGGCAACAAGCAGTCCGCGCTGCGCCAGCTGCGGCAGGACCGCGCGGCCGTCACCGCCGCGCTGCAGACCCTCCTGGACCGCGGCCTCGACCCGGCGGGCGAGGGCACCGCGCGCCGACTGCTCGCCGACCTCGCCACCTACGACGCTCTGACGGCCCAGGCCCGGTTCGCCGACGACCTGGTGCTCGAACGCCCGGTCGCGCGCCCGCCCGCCAACGCCACGGGCTTCTACCTTTCGGCCACCGCGCTGATGCACCAGGACCTGCTGCCGGCCGCGGACCTGCTCGGGCGTACCGCCGAGAACGGGCTCGCCGACTCCGCCGACGACGGCCGGAACACCGCACGCGCGGCCGCGCTGGCGATCGTCGCCTTCGGCGGCGCCGCGGTGCTCGCGCTGCTGGTCGTGCAGGTCCGCATCACCCGGCGCTTCCGGCGCGTGTTCAACCCGTTCCTGGTCGCCGCCACCGTGCTCGTCGCGGTGCTCACCGGACTCGGGGCGAGCCTGCTGCTCGACCACGGCGACCGGGTGCGCGACGCGAAGGCCGAGGCGTTCGACCCGTTCGCCGCACTGGCCCGCACGCGCGCGGTCGCCTCGGACGCGAACGCCGACGAGAGCCGCTACCTGATGCTCCCGGAGCGAGCGGGCCACTACCGCGCGCAGTTCAACGAGAAGGCGGCGCTGCTGGTGCCGACGTCGACCGAACCGGGCCTGGCCGCACGGCTGGCGGCGTTCCGGCGCGACGACGCGGCGCTGGTCGCCGCCGTCGAAAGCGGACGCCGGGACGCGGCGGTCGGCATGGCGACCAACGTGGGGCGCGGCAACCTGGCGTTCGAGTTCTACGACTACCAGAGCGTGCTCGACTCCACCGCGAAGTCCCACCACGACGACTTCACCGGCCGGATCGACGCGGGCCGGGACGCACTCGCGGGCTGGCGCTGGGCGCCTCCGCTGGTGCTCGGGGTCGGCGTGCTGCTGGTGCTGGCGGGCGTACGGCCGCGACTGCGCGAGTACCGCTGACCGATCGAGCGCTGGGACGGTCCGGCGGTCAGGCCGCCGCCAAGCGGCGCAGGGCCCGCTCGGACGCCGAACCCGGCTCGGCGGCGAACAGGTCCAGGCCGCTGTACTCGGGGTCGCCCGGCAACGTCAACAACTCGCCGTACAACTCCAGTTCGCCGACGACGGGATGGTTCAGCCGGTAGAACCGGTGGGCCGCGCGCGCCACGGGATGCGCCGCCCACATGCGCGCGAAGTCCGGGCTGGCCGCGCGCAGGCGCTCGATGTGCGCGGCGAGGCGCTTGTCGCCGCGGTAGCACGCGGCCAACACCCGCAGGTGTGCCGCGTGTTCGAGTGCGGTGTGCACCCAGCCGTCGCCGTGCAGTTCGCGGATGTGCGGGTGACGGAAGATCAGGTCCGAGATGCTGCGCTCGCCTTCCGGCATGGCCGCGAAGTCGCCGAACAGCGCCGCCGCGACGGGGTTCCAGGCGACGATCTCGGTGTGCCGGCCGACGAGGATGGCCGGCGTCGCGCCGAAGGACGCCACCAGGTGCCGTAGACCCGGGCGCGGCGGCACGGCCGTCTCCGGACACGTGCGGGCGTCGGGCCGGGCGAGCTGACTCAGGTACGTCCGCTCGTCGTCGTCCAACCGCAGCGCCGTGCCGATCGCGGTCAGCACCTCCGCCGAGACGCTGTCGGACCGGCCCTGTTCGAGGCGCGTGTAGTGCGCGACGCTGACGCCCGCGAGACCGGCCAGTTCCTCGCGGCGCAAGCCCACCACGCGGCGGCGGCCGCCGTACGCCCGCAGCCCGACGTCCTGCGGGGTCAGACGTGCCCGGCGCGACTTCAGGAACTCGCTCAGTTCGACACGTGTGTCCACCCTGCGACGATAACCGCAGTCGGCGCGAGGGTGATCACGCGGTGCGTAGGCAAAGCCGGGGCCTGGGTGCGGCGCGAGGGTCCGCACAGGCTGGACGGCGTACAGACCCCCCGCCTCCCCGGAGGCCTCCCGACCGGAGGTCGGCCATGCCGCCGCATGTCGCACGCCCCGCCTGGACACTCGCGCTGCTCGCTCTCGCGGGCCTGGTCACGGCGCTCGACTTCACGGTCGTGTACGTCGCGCTGCCCGAGATCGCCGCGGACGTCGGCTTCTCCGACCGCTCCCTGCAATGGGTCGTCAGCTCGTACGCCGTCGTCTACGGCGGCCTGCTCCTCCTCGGCGGCCGCCTCGCCGATCTCCTGGGCAGGCGCCGGATGTTCGTGGCCGGCATGGCGCTGTACGGGGTCGGCTCGATGCTCGGCGGCCTCGCCACCGCGCCGGGCCTGCTGATCGGTGCGCGCGCCGTGCAGGGCATCGGCGGCGCGGTGCTGTTCCCGGCGACGCTGTCGCTCGTCAACACGCTGTTCGCGGAAGGGCCTTCGCGGACCCGGGCGCTGACCGTGTGGGCGGTGTCGGGAGCGGGCGGACTGAGTCTGGGGGCGCTGCTCGGCGGCGTACTGACCAGCGCGCTGGGGTGGGAGGCGGTGTTCTACGTGAACGTTCCGCTGGTGGTGCTCGCCGGCGTGGCGGCTTTCGGCCTGCTGCCGCGCGACGCGGCGGCGGTCGGGCGAGACGGCGGCGAAGCGGTCGGACGGAAGGGGTTCGACTTCCCGGGGGCGCTGACCGGCACCGTGGGCCTGACGCTGCTGGTGTTCGCGATCGCGCAGGGCCCCGAGTGGGGGTGGGCCGATGCCCGGGTGGCGGGTGCCGCGGGGGTCGCGGTGCTGCTGCTGGCCGGCTTCGTGGCGGTGGAGGCGCGGACACCCGACCCGCTGCTGCCGCTGCGCCTGTTCCGGCAGCGGAGCCTGACCGCGGCCACCGGCGTGATCCTGGCGTTCGGGCTGACGATCCAGGCGGTGCCGTTCTTCCTGACCTTGTGGTTCCAGCAGGAGATGGGCTACTCGGCGATGCGTACGGGGGTCGCGTTCCTCGGGCCGACGCTGTCCATCACGGCGGGCAACCTCGTGGGAGAGCGCCTGGCCGGGCGGCTGGGGGTGCGCCGCACGCTGATGGCGGGGTTCGCGGTGGCCTCGGCCGGGGCGGCGCTGCTGGCGGCGGGGATGACCGAGGATGCGTCCTACGCCGGACTGCTGCCCGGCATCGTCGGCTTCGGGCTCGGCACGGGCATCGTGTTCACCACGATGTGGGTCGCCGCGGCCTCCGGGGTGGCCGACGCCGAGCAGGGGGCCGCGTCCGGGCTGGCCTCCACCGCCTTGCAGTTCGGCTCCGGGGTGGGCCTGGCGGTGCTGGTGTCGGTGGGCGGGATCCGGACCGCGGTGACGGTGGTCGCGGTGGGGTCGCTGATCGGTCCGGTGGCGGCGCTGCTGCTGCCGCGGCACCGGCCCGGGGTCGGCGGCCGCGACGACGCGGCGGCGGCCGACGTGGGACGTGCGTCGGCGGACGAGCGACGCCACGAGCCGACGCGCCACTAGATCGTTTCCTCAAGCTCCCGACGGGCGCGGAAGCCGCAGTCTCCACCGCCTGTTGCGGCGGCGGGGACGGCGGCTTCCGTTGTTCCGGGGTGCCGGTCAGTCGTCGCCGCGGTCCCCTTCGGCCTGCGACGTCTCGTACGCGTGGGCGGTCTGCTCGGACGTCAGGTCGGCGTCGGAGGGGTGGATGTCACTGCCCCTCACCACCACACGCGGGGGCGAGTGCACTTCGTGGTGCTCGTGCCGGGCTTCGGAGCCGGCCACGGCACCACGTGCCTCGGTGTCAGGCATGGAAACCTCCAGCGGCCCGACCGCGCCCGGCCCGCCGGGTGCGGCGCCGCTGCCTCCAGTGTCCCTCCGCGCGCGGCTCGGCGCAGACGCCCGCGCCTGCCGCCACGGGGGCTACGCGCGGCGGAAGACCGGCTTGCGCTTCTGCGCGAACGCGGTGGGGCCTTCCTTCGCGTCGGCGGTCGCGAAGATCGGCTGGCCGATCTCCAGTTCGCGCTTGAGGGCGTCCTCCTCCGACAGGTCCGCGGTCTCGATGATCGAGCGCTTGACCGCCTCGACCGCGAGCGGGCCGTTGCCGTTGATGATCGCGGCGATCTCCAGAGCCGCGTCCACCGCGGTGCCCGCTGGGACGACCCGGCCGATGAGGCCGATCTCGCGGGCCTCCTCCGCGGTGTAGCGGCGGCCGGTGAGGAGCATCTCCATGGCGTTGGTGTAGCCGATCTGGCGCTGCAGGCGCACCGTCGAGCCGCCGAGCGGGAACAGGCCGCGCTGCACCTCGGCGATGGCGAAGACCGCGGTGTCGCCGGCCACCCGGATGTCGGTGCCCTGGAGGATCTCGGTGCCGCCCGCGACGCAGAACCCCTCGACCGCGGCGATCAGCGGCTTGCGGGGGCGGTGGTGGCGCAGCATCGCCTTCCAGTGCAGGTCCTTGTCGGCGGCCATGCGCTCGCGGTAGACGGCGGTGTCGCCGTCGGCCATGTCGGCTCCGGCGAGGGCCTTGAGGTCCATGCCCGCGCAGAACACGCCGCCCGCGCCGGTGAGCACGATCGAGTGGATGTCGTCGTCGGCGTCGGCCTCCAGCCACGCGTCGTACAGGCCGACCAGCATCGGCAGGGAGAACGCGTTCTTCGCCTCCGGGCGGTTCAGCGTGACCAGCAGCGTGCCGTCACGGCGTTCGACCAGAAGATGCGGATTGGCGGCCAAAGCCCCTCCTTGTACGACCCCGTACCGATTTGGCACAGGAAAGACGATCATTGTCTGAGTCAAGGGTGCAGGGCGGTCGAGAGAGTCACAAGACCCGGCGCACAGTAAATCCGTCACACTATGGAATTCACGCGCCCTCGCACCTTACGCTCCGGCCATGGAATTCAACCTTGCCGACCTCTTCGAGCACGCGGTTGAGCAATACCCCGACCGCGAGGCAGTCGTAGCGAACGGCGAGCGGCGCACATACTCCGAATTGGAAGAGCGTGCGAATCGCCTCGCCCACCATCTCGCGGACGCCGGCGTCGCGCCGGGCGACCATGTCGCGGTCTACGCCTACAACATCGTGGAGTGGGCGGAGGCGATGCTCGCGATCTACAAGATCCGCGGCGTCTGCATCAACGTGAACTTCCGGTACGTCGCCGAGGAGCTGGCGTACCTGCTCGACCAGGCGAAGCCGGTCGCCATGGTCTTCCAGCGGCAGTTCGCCGACCGGGTCGGCGAGGTCGCGCCCAAGGTCCCGTCGCTGCGCCACCTGATCGTCGTCGAGGACGGCACAGACGTGGACACCGGCGCGCTCGGCGCGGTCCCGTACGAGGAGGCGGTCGCGTCCGGCTCCCCCGAGCGCGACTTCGGGCCGCGCTCCGGCGACGACATCTACCTGCTGTTCACCGGCGGCACGACGGGCATGCCCAAGGGCGTGATGTGGCGTCAGGAGGACGTCATCTTCGCGCTCGGCGGCGGCATCGACCCGACCAACGGCGAGCGCGTCGACCGCCCCGAGGACCTGGCCGAGAAGGGCCGCAACGGCGGCGGGACGTTCTTCCCGATCGCGCCGCTGATGCACGGGGCCACCCAGTGGGGCGTGCTCCAGAACCTGTCGAAGGGTCAGCGCATCGTGCTGATCGACAAGTTCGACGCACACGGCGTGTGGAAGGCCGTCGAGGAGGAGAAGGTCAACGTCATCATGATCACGGGCGACGCGATGGCGCGTCCGCTGATCGAGGCGGTCGACGAGCCGCGCGCGGACGGGGCGGAGGGGTCGTACGACCTGTCCTCGCTGTTTGCGGTGGCGTCGAGCGCCGCGCTCTTCTCGCCCACGCTGAAGGACGCGTTCATGGAGCGCCTCGGCGTCATCGTCTCGGACGCGGTGGGCGCGTCCGAGTCCGGCGCGAACGGCGTGGGCGTCGCGGTGAAGGGCCAGACCGCGCCCGACGGCGGCGGCATCACCATCAAGGCGGTGCCCGACTCGGTCGTGCTGGACGACGACCTCAACCCGCTGCCGATCGGTGTGATCGGCCGCCTCGGCCGCAAGGGCAACATCCCGCTCGGCTACCTCGGCGACCCGGTCAAGAGCGCGGAGGTGTTCCGCACGGCCCCCGACGGCACGCGGTACGTCGTGCCCGGCGACTACGCGCGCCTGGACGGCGACGGCCTGATCACGCTGCTCGGGCGCGGCTCGGCGACCATCAACTCCGGCGGCGAGAAGATCTTCACCGAGGAGGTCGAGGGCGCCGTCAAGGACCACCCGGACGTCTACGACGCCATCGTGGTCGGTGTCCCGCACGAGCGCTGGGGCCAGACCGTCGCGGTGGTCGTGCAGCCGCGCGAGGGCCGGGAGCCGACGCTCGAGGGCATCCAGGAGCACTGCCGGACCAAGATCGCCGGGTACAAGGTGCCGCGCGTACTGCGCCTCGTCGAGGAGACGCGACGCACCCCGACCGGCAAGCCGGACCTGCCGTGGGCGCTGTCGGTCTGCACCGAATAGTTGCCGGCGGTTGCCGCCGACCCCCGAGGTCGGCCGGCGCCACGCGAAAAGGGCCGGGTCCCGGAAAAAACGGGGCCCGGCCTTTTCCGTACACGCGCCTTCCCGATGTCGGCAAAATGCCGCGCGCATTGGCAGGACACCGGTGCCGCGCATTGCCGATCACGGCTGCCTGGAATTGCCGGAAAGAACAACGGCGAATACACCGCCCGGGTCCCACCGGGCGGTGTATTCCTTTTCCGTCCGAGCATCCCGAATTGCGCCCCGCGCAACCCGGGGCCGCCTCAGACGGCGCGCTGGCGGCCCTCCCAGTACGGGTCGCGCAGCCGGCGCTTTTGCAGCTTTCCGTTCGGGTCGCGCGGCATCGCCGCGACGAAGTCCACGCTGCGCGGGCGCTTGTAGCTCGCCACCTGCTCGGCGCAGAACGCGATCAGCTCGTCGGCCAGGGCGTCGCCGGCCTCGCGGCCTTCGACCGGCTCGACGACCGCCTTGACCGACTCGCCCCAGTTGTCGTCGGGTACGCCGAACACCGCCACGTCCCCCACCGCCGGGTGGCGCAGCAGCGCCGCCTCGATCTCGGCGGGGTAGATGTTCTGCCCGCCCGAGATGATCATGTCGATCTTGCGGTCCCGCAGGAACAGGTAGCCGTCCTCGTCCATGACCCCGACGTCGCCGACGGTGAACCAGTCGCCGATGCGGCCCTTGCGGGTCTTCTCCTCGTCCTTGTGGTACTTGAACGCCCCGGTCTTCATGAGCATGTAGACCGTGCCGACCTCACCGGGCGGCAGCTTCTCGTCGTCGTCGCCGAAGACCGCGACCTCGCTGATCGGCCACGCCTTGCCGACCGTGCCCGGCCGCTCCAGCCACTCCTGCGACGTGCAGAAGGTGCCGCCGCCCTCGCTCGCGGCGTAGTACTCCTCGATGACCGGGCCCCACCAGTCGATCATTCCGCGCTTGAGGTGGTCGGGGCACGGCGCGGCGCTGTGCACGACGTGGCGGAGCGAGGTGACGTCGTACTTGGCCTTGACGTCGTCCGGCAGTTGGAGGAGCCGGTGGAACTGGGTCGGCACCATGTGCGTATGGGTGACCTTGTGCCGCTCGATGACCCGCAGCATCTCCTCGGGGAGCCACTTGTCCATCAGGACGACCGAGTGCCCGATGTGCAGCGACTGCGAAGCATGCTGCAGGACGGCGGTGTGGTAGAGCGGCGAGCCGACCAGGTGGACGTTGTCGCCGCCGGGGCGCAGGCCGTAGATGAGCAGCGTGCCGCCGTACCGCGCGTCCTCGGGCGAACCGGCCGGCAGCGGGCGGCGCACTCCGCGCGGGCGGCCGGTGGTGCCGGACGTGTAGTTCATCGGCATGCCCACGCCGCGGTCCTCGGGCAGGCTGTCGGGCTGACCGTCGGTCAGCTCGGCGATCGGCCGGAAGCCCGGGACCTCCCCGATCGCGAAGCGCGCCTCGGGCGGCAGCTTGGCCTCCTCGGCCGCGGCCGACACGACGTCGGCGAACCGCTCATGGCCGATGACGACCTTCGAGCCGCTGTCCTCCAGGATGAACGCCAGCTCGGGACCCACGAGATGGTTGTTGACCGGCACGATGTAGAAGCCGGCCTGCGCCGCGGCCAGGTACGCCACGATGTAGTCGGCCCCGTTGGGCAGTACGACGCTGAACACGTCGCCCGCCGCCATGCCCGCCGACCGCAGCCCGTGCACCAGGCGGTTCGACGCCGCGAGCAGTTCCCCCGCGGTCCACTCCCGGCCTCCCGGGTCGACCAGCGCGAGTTTTCCGGGGTTCTCCTGCGCGTGCGCCCAGAAGCCGTTCGCCACGGGCCGTTCCCTTCGCCGGCGGCCGACCGGCGGCCGCTGAGATCAAGATCCTTGACGTTGCCCAGCAGTATGGCCCCAACGAACGTTTGATGGAAGGGTGGGCAACCGATGAAACGTCAGCCTGCCGACCCGGTCCCCCCGGCCCCCGCGTCCACCGCGACGGGCCAGCAGCGTGCCCGAATACTCCGTACCGCGCTCACTCTCATGAGCGCGCAGGGCTTCACGGGCACCTCGATGCGCAACCTCGCGACCGCGTGCGAACTCAACGTCGCGACGCTGTACCACTACTTCCCGTCGAAGGCCGACCTGCTGCGCGAGCTGGTCAAGGACCGTGCGTACACCGACCGGTTCACCACCGGCGCACCGCCGGTCGACACCGGACTCCCGCCCCGCGAACGGCTCGTGGAGATGATGACGCGCCTGTGGCAGGCCGGCCTCGCGGAACGCGAGGTGCTGCGGCTGCTGCTCAGCGAAGGCATGCGCGGTGACGAACTCTCCCGCGGGGTGACCGGCGGACTGACCATCGCCCTGGATGCGAGCATCGCGCGCTGGCTGGCCGAGATGTTCCCCGAACTCCCGTCCGGCCGCACCCGCATCGCCCGGATCCTGCGGTCCCTCCTGGAGACCGCCATCGTCGACCACCTCGCCATGTCGCGCCCCGGCACCCGCCGACGCCTCCGCGAGCAAGTCACCGACCTCGCCGCTCTCCTCTTCCCCTGACCTTCCCCCGACCCGCATCGACGTCGCCCGGCTGGTGCAAGAACCGGCGCAGTGGCTGTACGGGGCGCGGGGGGCACCGGACGATTTCCGAGCCGAGAACACCCGGACGCGGAGCTTCGAGGGCGACGGATCGCCGGCACACGGCGTCCTCGACTACACCATGAAGAAGCCGTCCCCCAAGTACCAGTGAGCCCCGCGTATCTGTGCCCCCCGCCCGGAAGTACCTGTGCCCCCGCGCGTCCCCTCCGTGAGGCGGAGTCGGGAGGTCCGCGGACGTGATCAGTCGTGCGGCGGGGCCGCGAGCAGCGTGTCGCCGGCTTCGGTGCGGAAGTAGAGCACCGACCGGCCCACGCGGCGGCGGCCCACGAGGCCCGCCTCGCGCAGCACCTTCAGGTGGCCGCCGACCGAACCAAGGCCCTGCCCGGCGAGGGCGACGAGCTGCGTGGTGCTCTTGGGAGTGTCCAGCAGCAGGAGCACCGACGCCCGGGCGTCGCCGAGGAGTCGGCCGATCGCGCCGGGCAACGCCGGACCGGCCGCCACGTCGGCGAGAGCACCGGCACACGGGTAGACGATCGCGTATCGGTGCGGCAGGTCCCAGGAAACCCAGCCACTGCGGGGCGTGACGGGCACGAACAGCAGTTGTGCGCCGACCACTTCGCGCGGCGGATAGTCGTGCGTGTTGATCTGGAGCCGCCCGTCGCCCAGCCATCGCATGCCCGGGCGCAGGTTGTCGAGCGCGGCCGCCCAGCCCCCGCGGCTCAACTCGCCCATGCGCGCGATGACATCGGCCTCGAGGACGCGTCGTCGTGCGTCCCAGTCGGGCAGCACGGTCGACTTCCATACCCACGACAGGAGTTCCGTGGCCACCGCGCCCAAGTCCACGCCGCGCAGGTCCGGCGGGAGCGGGCGGCCGTACGCCACTTCCGCGTCCGCGCGTGCTCGCTCGGGCGGCGTCTCCGCTACCCGACGGACCTCCTGATCGAACGTCAGCCCTGCCTCGCCGCTCGGACACGGGGTCAGAAAGTCCGCGATCCATGACCGTCCGAACGCCACCTCGCACAGACGCTCCGCCGGCGGGTCGGCCGCGACGCGCGCCCGGAACGGCGCCAGATGCGCGTCCAGCCAGGCCCGCTCGCCCGGATGCACCGCGCTGCCCGCCGACAAGGCCATGAGCGCGGCCGTCGCCTCGGCGAGCGGCGACACGACGAACCGGCCCGCCGCCAGCGTGTCCGCGTTCACCAGCCACAGCCCCATGTTTCGCCTCCTGACGAAACATTACGCCCCGCCGCGGCGGCCCGGGCATGCTCCGAGCCATGCAGACCTACCGCGAACTCTTCCGTACCCCGGAGTTCACCCCGCTCTTCGCGACGTCCTGCGCCCAGGTCGCCGCCACGACGATCGGCTCGCTGGCGCTGGCCACGCTCGTGTACGACGCGACCGGCTCCCCTCTGTTGTCCGCGCTCAGCATGTTCGGAGCGTCCTTCGCCCAGGTGGTCGGGGCCATGACGCTGCTCTCGGCCGCCGACCGGCTGCCGCCGCGCGCCACGACGGCCGGCCTCGCCCTGGTGTTCGCCGTGGGCACCGCCGTCATCGCCCTCCCCGGCCTGCCGATCTGGGCCGCGTTCGCGGTGCTGCTCGTGCTCGGCCTCGCCGCGTCGGTGGGCGGAGGCGTACGCCTCGGTCTGCTCACCGAGATCCTGCCGGAGAACGGCTACCTGCTCGGCCGCTCGGTCCTCAACATCTGCGTCGGCAGCCTCCAGATCGTCGGTTTCGCCGTCGGCGCGGTCCTGGTCGGCGCGTTGTCGGCCCGCGGCACACTTCTGACCGCGGCCGCACTCGACGTGGCCGCCGCCGCAATCGCGCTGCTCGGCCTGCGGAAACGGGCGCCCAGGGCGGCCGGGCGGCCGTCCGTACGCGAGACGTGGCGTACCAACACCCTGATCTGGTCCTCGGTCCCCCGCCGCTACGTCTACGTCGCCATGTGGGTCCCCAACGGCCTGATCGTCGGATGCGAGGCCGTCTTCGTCGCCTACGATCCCGACCATGCCGGGCTGCTCCTCGCCGCGGCGGCCGCCGGCATGCTCGTCGGCGACATCACGGCGGGACGCTTCCTCGGCCCCGACCGGCGGCGCCGCCTCGGGCCGTTCCTGCGCCTGCTGTTGGCGGCGCCGTACCTCGTTTTCGCGCTCCGCCCCGCGCTGCCACTCGCGGTGGCCGCGATCGCGATCGCCTCGGTCGGCTACGCGGCCACGCTCCTGTTGCAGGAACGCCTCATCGCGCTGACCCCCAAGCCGGTCCTCGGCCAGGCCCTCGGACTGCACTCGTCGGGCATGCTGACAATGCAGGCCGTCGGGGCGACGATCGCCGGCACCGTCGCGCAATACACCTCACCTGCCGCGGCGATGACCGTGATGGCGGCCGCGTCGATCGCGGTCACCCTGGCAATCGCCCCCGGACTCCGAACACCCCTGCCGGCAACGCCACTTCCCCGAACGCCTCCGGCTACGAAGCCGTCAACCCCGACAGAACCCCCGGCCGTGCCGGAGCCGCGTCCGGCCCGAGGCGCTCCACCGCGGCCTTGATGTGCGGCGACTGGAACCCGGCCAGCCGCGCAGCCGGCAACACCGCCAGCGAGGTCGACCGCAGTAGCCGAAGCCCGGCGGTAACCGCGAACGGCGGCAACGGGCGGCGCCCGTAGATCTCGTGCGCCCACGAGGGCAGCGAACCGTACGCCAACTCCGACACCTGGCGCCACAGCAGCTCACGGCCCAGCCACAACACCGGGTGCACGGGAGGGCGCCGCAGAAAGTCCCACACATCGTCGGCCTCCGGCGAACGCGCGAGCGCGGGACGCACGTCCTCGAAGTACTCCCGCATCCCCGCCGCCGACCCGGGCACATCATCCGGCGCCAGGCCCACCAGCACCGCAGACGCGCGCTGTTCCGCCAGGTAGGCGTCGACCTGCTTGTCGCTCAAGGCCAACCCCGACCGCCGGACGACGTCGACGTACGACACCACCTCGGCGCAGTGCACCCAGCGCAGCAGCGCCGTCTCGTCTATCCGGTACGACACCCCGGTCTCGGGATCGGTCGCTCGCAGAAACTGGTGGATCCGACGCACCCGCGCCCCGGCCCGCTCCGCCTCGGCGCGCGAGCCGTACGTCGTGACGCCGACAAAGTCCGCAGTACGGAACAACCGCCCCCACGGGTCCTTCCGGAACGCCGAATTCTGGACCACGCCCCGCACCGCGCGCGGGTGCAGCGCCTGAAGGTAGAGCGCCCGCACCCCCGCAACCCACATCGCCGGATCGGCGTGCAACTGCCACGTAACGGAGCCGGGCCCGAAAATCCCGGGATCCCCGGCCGCCGCCGAATCCTCGCCGACCTCCCCGTGCGACTGCGCGTGCGCGTCCTGCAACGGAACCGACCTCCTGAGTTCCCCTTCACTGTAGGACCTCGGCAGTCGATCAACCGGTCAGGGGCCCCGGCGCGCCACGACTACGGCCGCTTGAGGGCAGCCGTCAGCGACAACCAGGACGCCGCCGGGACGGCGATCGCACCCCGTTCGACATCCTTGCTGTCACGGACGGGGACGATGCCGGAAACGCGGCCTGCGACCTCCAGGCAGTTGCCGCCTTCCTGATTGCTGTAGCTCGACTTGCGCCATGCGGGAGCGAGCAGTTCGAGGTGAACGGCGTTCTGCACGTGTGGTCTCCTCAATCGCTGTTTCGATCATGCGCAGGGACATGCTTGGTGGCAGGGCCAGCGCCCGAACGTGATCGTAGGTCATGGCGTAGCCCTCGACTGCCGCCTTGTCCTCGACCAATCTCCCGTAGTCGGCGCCTTCGGTGTACGCCACGCTCGGTCCCTCCGGCAACGTCAGCAGCGTGAGCGAACCGCCCATGGCCGGATGTTCACCCTGTTCAAAGAGCAGGAGTTGGACCGTGATGTCGGGGTCGTGCTCCGTGGCCAACAGACGCGCGAGTTGCTCGCGCATGACGACGGGACCGCCGACCGGACGCCGAAGGACGGCCTCGTCCAAAACGACCCACATCCCAGGACGGTCAGCGGCCTGAAGCCGGAGTTGCCTGTCCATACGAGCGGCGAGGCGTTCGGCAAGTTGCCGTTCACTGGTCCACGATCGTCCGGCGCGCAGCAACGCACGGGCGTACGACTCCGTCTGCAACAAGCCCGGAACCGCGTGTGCGGCGTACTCGCGGATCATCGTGGCCTGAGCCGCGAAGCTCATGAACTCCTGTGACCAGTCCGGAAACGACTGCTTGTAGAGGTGCGTCCACAACTCCACCAGCAGGTTGTCCGCACCGAGCACGTCGTCCAGCCGTCGCGCCAGATCCAGTGTCGGGCGGTGGCCCGTCGCGCGCTCGATCTGGTTCACGCGCGTGCTGTGCGTACGCACCTGCTCGCCGAGCTCTTCCTGCGTCCATCCCTGTGCCTCGCGGAGACGCTTCACACGTGCTCCGAACAGCGCGGCAATCGAATCCGCCGGATCCAACACCCTTGGCATGCATCCCCCTTCACCAAGATCGACCGACCTGAAAGGTGCACGTTTCAGGCCACCGCGCCTTACGAGCCTAACCGCGATGAGCAACCGTTTGGATACGGAAAGTCATTCTCGGGTTGCGGCACTTTAGGAAGGGCGCGCACGGCATGGAAGCACCAGAAGCACCGGCTGGACGGGGAATCGTCCGCGTGTACGCGGTCGACGCCGTCACCGTCAATCCGGCGCGGCTCCACCAGGTCCCCTCAGCGGCTGAAGTATCGCGTTCCGCAACGCCGTTCATCGTGGTCGCCTGGGGCTCGGGGCCGGCCCACGCCGCGGCCGCACGCCGACGTGCGGACGACTTCGCGTACGACAACCGCCTGTACGTCGTGAATCACATCGTGAGCCACTGCACACGGGTTCGGGACGCCGCACTGTACGACGTCGTGTCCACGGACGCGGTCTACCGGTCTGCTACGTACGACATGGTCTGGTGGCTGCTCACGGCAACGAGCCGCGGGCCGGATCCGTCGGAAGAGTTCGACGGCGGATCGGCCCGCGGCTCGCACGAAGGGTGAACCACGGCTACTTGTCGGGCCGGTAGTCGCTCGACGCCCCGTCCTCGTCCGTAAGCCGGAGCACTGGGCCGTTCGTGTCCTGGGTCAGCTCGAAGGTGTCGACCTTGGTGTTCTTCGTACCGTCGCGGTTGTAGAAGTTGCTGCTCTCGCTACAGGTGTTCTGCATCGACGTCTTCACCTTGCTGGGCTTGAAGGTGACCTTGTCGCCGGAGACCGAGACCTTGCCCTCCTCCATGACGAACAGCGACGTCGTGCAGTTGTACATCGTGGTCTGCAACAGGCCGTTGTCGGTGTACGACCCGTCCGACTTGATGGTCAACTCACCCGTGCTGCCACTCGGCGGCGCGTACGCCCCGGTGATGGCGTCCTGATACTCGACCGTCGCCCCGGACCCGGTCCGCCAGGAGCCGACCAGCTCCTTGGGCACCGAACCCCCTTTGCCGCCATCCCCCTTGCCGCCGTCACCCTTGCCCGTGTCGGCCTGGCCGGCATCGTCGTCGGAACCCATGCCGACCTTGTCGTCGATCGAGACTCCGCCGTTGCCGGTGCCGCCCTCGTCGTCGTTCTGGCATGCCGTCAGCATCCCGACCGCGAGAACGCTTCCGGCCATGACAACGAAGCCCTTACGCACACTTCTGCGCATGTTGATGTAACCCCCCAGACGAACGCCGCACCCAAGGTCCCCCCAGACAGCCGGCGGTGCTTGCGCTCCCTGCCGGCCGGTGCGTGCGTGATGCGTACACGATAGCGGGAGCGGCGCCGCGAACTCAGGCCCCAGGACAGGCTCGTGACAGAACCCGGATCACCCGCCGACAGATGCGACGGCCCTGAAACGCAAGTAGGCCCCCTCCACAGGAGGGGGCCTACTCGTCTATCACGCTAATTCCGGCGGCGTCCTACTCTCCCACACCCCTTCGAGTGCAGTACCATCGGCGCTGAAGAGCTTAGCTTCCGGGTTCGGAATGGG
>NZ_JBEZFP010000109.1:0-31834 GCF_040649515.1 Streptodolium elevatio | reverse complement strand
CACATCGGGAACTCCGGCACGTTGTCCAGCAGCACACCCACGTGCGGAGCGGCACCCGCGGGCAGCCGGTCGGCAATGAACGCGGCACGGGCAGCAGCGGCCTTGGCAACCTGGTCATGCGTCCACACCAAGTCCTCGAACATCAGGCCGGTGCGGTGATCGCCCGTCTGCGCGTGGACCAATTCGGCGACCGTGACCATGGTGTGCTCCGTGAGTTGTCGGCTGCGAGCCGTCGGCGGTGGGGTGTCGGCTGTGCGTCGTCCGCGGGCGTTCGTCGGATGCTCTGCGCGCCTGTCGCTGCCGGTGTCACGCCGGACGGCCGCCCCTCCGGAACCGGCGGAGAGGCGGGCGCGACCGGCAGCGGATTCAGTCGTCGAGGAGCGTGGGGTCGGCGGCGAGTTCGGCGCGTACGCTCGCCTCCCAGAAGCCCCGGAAGCCGTTTCCGTCGCTGGTGCGCGTACGGGCGAGCCAGGACTCGGGCAGCGGGCTGGTCGTCCGGCCGCCGGCGGCGCGGACCATCCAGGCGTTGCGGCACCGGGTCTCCAGCGCGACGGCCCGCTGGTGCACGGCGCGAATGGTGATGCCGAGCACGAACACGCCGTGTCCGGCGAGCAGCGCGAGTTCCCCGTCGCCCATCGCGGCGACCGTCCTGGCGGCGGCCGAGCTGTTGTCGACGGCGCCCTGGTACTCGTCGACCAGGACCAGGTCGCCGCCACCGCCGAGGCTCGAACTCTGGTCGTACGCGGGCGGAATCTCTCCCATGTCGGCCCACACCGTGCCGTACTGCGGGTGGTTGTGCATCGCCACCTGGACGTCGGGGCGGAGCCGGTGCAGTTCGAGGTGCAGCGGTATGCCGAGCGGTGCGGGCCAGTCGCCTTCGACGACCTTGCCCTCCAGGTCGATGCGGATGATGTCGCGCGGGCGGATCTCGTTCCAGGTGAGCAGCCACGGGTTGCACAGCAGGGTGCCGTCGCCGAGGTTGTAGGTGATGTGTCCCGCGAGGTGGTCGTTGTAGCCCTCGCGCCACAGGGTGCGGGCCAGCAGCACGATCTCCTGGGCGGGGGTGAGTTCGGGGATGAGCTTGTCGGCCGTCGGCACGAACGTCATGGCTTGCCTTCCTGAGGGAGTGTGACGGTTTGTCGGGTCCGTCGGGAATCCGGCGTCAGGCGTCGAGGGGCAGGACCACGTCGGGCAGCGGGTGGCGGTAGAGCTTCGCGGCGTTCTCGCTGCACATCATCCGCAGTTCGGCGGGCGGGATGTCGCCCCAGTAGCGCTCGACGACGTCCTGCGTGTGCGGCCAAGTGCCGTCGCCGTGCGGGTAGTCCGTCTCCAGCATGATGTGGTCGACGCCGATGACGTGGCGCAGCGCGATCGTGGACGGGTCGTCGAGGGTGCAGAACCAGAAGTTGCGGCGCAGCACGTCGGCGGGGCGCTCCGCCCAGCCCAGGCCGTAGCCGGACCGGTCGATGATGTTGTCGAGGCGGTCGATGAGCATGGGCACCCAGCCGATGCCGCCCTCGCTCATCGCGATCTTCAGGTCGGGGTGCTTGACCGGGTAGCCGGACCACAGCCATTCGCTGCACGCACCGAGCGAGAGCTGACCGAACATCGTCGCGCCGATCTGCAACGTGGGGCCGCCCGGCGGGGTGGGGTGCATGCCGGAGCTGCCCACGTGCAGCGAGATGACCGTGTCCGTCTCGACGCACGCGCGGATGATCGGGTCCCAGTGGTCGCGGTCCCACAGCGAGGGCAGGCCGATCGCGTGCGGGCGCTCGGGAAAGGTCACCGAAGTGAAGCCCCGGGCGGCGTTGCGCTCGATCTCGGCGACCGCCTCGACCGGGTCCGACAGGTAGGTGATCCCGCCCGGGATGACGCGGTCGGGGTAGGCGAGGTACCACTCCTCGTACATCCAGTCGTTCCAGGCGCGTACGCAGGCCTTGCCGACCTCGGCGTCCTTCGCGTGGGCGAACACGCGGCCGCAGAAGCCGGTGATCTGCGACGGGAAGTTGAGCATGGCCCAGATGCCGCCGAGGTCCATGTCCTTGACGCGCGCGTGTACGTCGTAGCAGCCGGCGCGCATCTGGTCGAAGCGGAAGGGTTCGAGGCGGACGGTCTCGGGGCGGCGCCCGGCGACCGCGTTCATGCCGACCTGCGAGTAGTGCTCGCCCTCGAACTCCCAGGTCTGCGCGCCGTTTTCGGCTTCGACGATGCGCGGGCCGCGGTCGCGCAGCGACGCGGGCATGTGGGTTTCGAACAGGTGCGGCGGCTCGACGACGTGGTCGTCCACCGAGATCACCGTGTAGCGGACCTCGGCGGGCTCGGGGTCGGGCAGGAACAGTTCGGTGTCGAGTACGGGCGGTGTCGGCCGGCTCGGCTGTGACTGCGTCATGGGGGCTCCCTTTCCGCCTTGCAATCCCGCTTGGCGTATCGTTCAGCGATACGATGTGTTGCAAGGCGACCTTCGGGTTCGGACTATAGGAGCCCGCTATATGAAGGTCAATGGGCATCGAAGCCATGCGGCCACGCTTCGTGGACGTGCCAGAAAGCGTCGGCGGACAGCGTGTCGCCAAGCGATACGGTGTGCGTCGGAGCCGTCCGGTCGAGGAGCGTGTCGATGAGCGTCAAACCCCTCCAGAGCGTGCAACGCGCCCTGGAAGTACTGGAGGCGGTCGCCGAGCACCAGCCGGTGGGGGTGGGTGAACTGTCCCGGCTGTTGGACAGCGACAAGAGCGCCGTCCAACGCATCCTCGTCACGCTGCACGCCAGCGGCTGGATCCGGCCCGCGGGCGGCGGTCCGACCGCCTGGGAGCTGTCCACCCGTCCCCTGATCCTGGCCGGCCTGTCCCGCAGACCCTCCGACCTGCCGGCGCGCGCCCGCCCGGTCTTGGAGGAACTGGCGCGCAGTACCGGCGAGACGGCGATGCTCGCCCTGCCGGACGGAGGCCGGATCGTGGCCGTCGACGTCGTGGAGAGCAGCCACCAGCTCCGCGCGGCACCGGGCCTGGGGTCGGTGCTCCCGCCGGCGGGCAGCGCGGCCGGGATCGCGCTGTTCAGCGCGATGGACCCCGACGAGATCGCCCGCTACGGCGTCGACCCGCACGATCCGGTCCTGGTGGCGGCGATGGAGCACACCCGCGAGCGCGGCTGGTCGCTCAACGCCGGCGCGGTGACCTCGGAGATCACCACCGTCGGCGCGGTCGTCCTCGACGATCTGCGCCGCCCCGCGGCGGCCCTGGTCGTCAGCGCCCCGACCAGCCGACTCGGGCCCGACCGCCAGGAGACCACGGGAGCCCTGGTCAGCGCCGCCGCCGCGCGTCTCGGCGGCCGCCGAGACCGACAGCCCTGACCACCGGCCCCCGTGGTCAGGCGAGCAGCTTGGCCTTCGCGGCCTGGAATTCCTCTTCGCTCAGGGCGCCGTTGGCGCGCAGGTCGGCGAGCTTGCCGAGTTCGTCGGCCGACCAGGTGACCGTGGGGCGGTTGTCCGTGCCCGCGGCCTCGCGGATGTAGTCCTTCATCGCCGCGTCGGTCCGCTTGGCCTGGGCGACGTCGCGCCGACTCATGCCGCGGCCGCGGACGATGACGTACGCCAGGACGCCCGCGAAGGGCAGCAGGATCACGCCCACGATCCACGCGGCCTTGCCCCAGCCGCCCATGTCGTCGCTGCGGAAGATGTCGGTGATGATCCGGAAGAGCAGGAAGAACCACATGATCCAGACGAAGAAGATCAGCATGGTCCAGAACAGGTTGAGAAGCGGGTAGTCGTCCACGGGCACTCCTTCGTGACGCCTCCGGGTAGGGGAGGCCATGATGCGGAGTAAATCCGACAATTCATATCAATTGCCTTCCAGTGTGTGCTCCAAACGCCGGGGCGGCCCCCAGCCTGCGAGCCTGGCGTGGCCGTCATCGACGGCGGTGAGGCGTCTGCCGCGAGTCGACCTACTGCTTGTTTTGTTTGATTTGCCCGGTTTATGGGTTGAATTTCCAGGTGGGATCGGTCCGCTTTCCGACGAACCGGGCGTGCCCCTGGTCGGTGATCGCCGCGGCCGGGAAGTCGGCCGCGGAAGTCGGCCGTCCCGGAAAGAGGGCGGGAGGGACAGCGGCGGGGAGGGGCAGGCGGCCGCGCACCACGTGAGGCGGGGTGTCGAACGGAGCGCACATGGCGAAGGGCCGTACGGGCGGCGGCGTGCGGCAGCGCGCCGCTGGGGCGTGGCCGGTCGCCGACTGGCTGCGGACGTACCGGCGGGACCGGCTCGGCAAGGACACGATCGGAGCGCTGACCGCGTGGGCGCTGATTGTTCCCGAGTGTGTGGCGTACGCCCAGATCGCCGGGGTGCCGCCGCAGAACGCGTTCTACGGCGCGCCCGTCGCGCTGCTCGCGTACGTGCTGTTCGGCACGTCGAGGTTCCTGATCGTCGGCGCGACCTCGGCCGCCGCGGTGCTGTCCGCGGCGACCGTCGCGGACGTGTCCGGGGATCCGCAGCTCGCGGTCGCCCTGTCCGCGGCGCTGGCGATCGCGGCCGGCGCCGTGCTGATCGTCGCCGGGCTGGCCAAGCTCGGCTTCCTGGCCGACTTCCTGTCCGAACCGGCCCTGGTGGGCTTCCTGTTCGGGATGGCGTTGACCATCATCGTCCGCCAGTGCGCCAAGATCCTCGGCGTCCCCGGCGGGGACGGCGACTTCTTCGACCGCGCCTGGACGCTGCTCCGGCACGCCGACGACTGGCACGGTACGACGATCGCGGTCGGCGCGGCGGCTCTGGCCGCCCTGTTCGCCCTGGAGCGCTGGGTCCCGCGGCTGCCCGCCTCGCTCCTGGTGCTCGTCGCCGGGATCGCGGTCTCCGCGGCCGTGGACCTCGACGACCACGGCGTGGAGACCGTCGGGAAGATCCCGCGCGCCGTTCCGACGCCCGGGTGGCCGGACATCTCCGCGTCGGACTGGATCGCCCTCCTGGCCGGGACGTTCGGGGTGGCGTTGGTCGTCTTCGCGGAGAGCTACTCCATCGCGGGCCGGTTCGCCCGCGAGCACGGCGACGAGGTCGACGCCGACCGGGAGATGGCCGCCATGGGCGCGGCCAACGTGGCCGCCGGCGTGTTCAAGGGCTTCGTGGTGTCCGGCAGCGCGTCGCGTTCCGCCGCCGCCGAGGCGTCCGGCGGGTCCAGCCCGATGGTGTCCACCGTGGCGGCCGCGCTGATCCTGGTCACCGGCGCGTTCCTGACCCCGTTGTTCACCGACCTGCCCGAACCGGTCCTCGGGGCGATCGTCGTCGTCGCGGTCCGCAGCTTCCTCAAGGTCTCCGAGCTGCGCCGCTACTGGCGCCGCGACCGGCCGAACTTCGCCGTGGCGGCGACCGCCCTGGTCGGCGTCCTGGTGTTCGACCTGCTGCCCGGGCTGCTCATCGCGGTCGCCCTGTCACTGGTCCTGTTCATCGCGAACGCGTCGCGGCCGCGTACCGCCGTGCTCGGCAAGATCCCCGGGACCGACCGCTACGGGGACATCGAGGACCAGCCGGGGGCCACCACCGTGCCGGGCCTGCTGCTCGTACGCCCGGACGGCGCGCTGTTCTTCGGCAACGTCGCCCGCCTCAAACTCGCCGTCCGCGAACTCGTCGCGGACAGCGACCCGCCGCCCGAGCGTGTGGTCCTCAACCTCGTGTCGAGCTACCGGCTGGGCGTCCCGAGCCTGGACGCACTCGACGAGCTGCGCGTCGAACTGGCGCGGACGGGCTGCGCGTTGCACCTGGCGCGCGTGCACCCGGACGTACGCGAGGCGCTGGCCCCGAGTCGCCTGGGGAAAGCACTCGGCCCGGATGCCGTCCACGCCTCGGTCGCCGACGCGGTCGCGGCCTTCCGACGGGACGCGCCGCACGGCCGGCCTCCGGTTCAGGGCGCGTGACCGGCGAGCCGGTTCGGCCCGCGGCATCGGCCAAGGGCCGCGAGGTTGTCGCGGAGTTGTCGCGGAGTTGTACGGCACTCGGGCGAATCGGATCGGGCATCCGGCCGCCGACCGCGCGCACTGCGGGTACTGCGGGGACCGTCCCTCGTAGCGTGGTCGAGATGCGGCGGCCCGAGTATCTGGCAGCCCGAGCACCTGGCAGCCGGAGTGTCCGGCGGCCCGAGCAGCCCGGAGGCGGATGTGGCGGTGACCCGGCTGGGTCTTGTGGTGCACGGCGGCCGCCCGGAGGCGACGGCGGCGGCGGTCACGGTCCGCGCGTGGGCCGCGGAACACGCCGTGGAGTGCACGGACATCGATGTGTGGCGCGACGGAGAAGGGCGTACCGCCCGCGAGGAGATGGACGCCGCGGGCAACCCGGATCTCGTCGTCACGTTGGGAGGCGACGGCACTTTCCTGCGCGGCGCACGGCTGGCCGCCGAGAACGACGCCCTGGTACTCGGCGTGGACCTGGGCCGCGTCGGATTCCTCACGGAGACCTCGGTGTCGGCCATGCGGGCCGCCCTCGACGCGGTGCGCGAGGAGGTCATCGAGGTGGACAGCCGCATGCTGCTCACCCTCCGCGCCTCGCGCCGCCTCCAGGTGCCCACGGAGATGGAGGCCCTGATGAAGTACGGTCGCGGCCCGCTCCTGCCGCCCCCGCAGGTGCGGACCGACTGCGAGGTCGACGAAGTGTGGGGTGTCGCGCTGAGCGTCACCGCGCTCAACGACATCGTGGTGGAGAAGCTGTCCCGGGACCGCCAGGTGTCGGTCGGCGTGTACGTCTCGGGCCGACTCCTGGCGTCCTACTCGGCCGACGCGCTGCTCGTGGCGACGCCGACCGGTTCTACGGCCTACAGCTTCGCCGCGGGCGGCCCCGTGGTCTCGCCGCGCGCGGAGGCGCTCGTCTTCACGCCGGTCGCCCCGCACATGGCCTTCGACAGGTCGATCGTGGCCGGGCCCGACGAGCCGATCGGCCTGCGGGTCCTGGAGCGGTCGGGTGCGGCGGCGGTCAGCATCGACGGCCGGATCCAAGGCGTCCTCGAACCCGGGGACTGGATCGGCGTGTACGCGTCGCCGCGCCGCCTGCGCGTCGTGCGGCTGGGGCCGATGGACTTCTACGGGCGCCTGCGTCGGCGGATGAACCTCACCGACGCCCCGGCCGCGGTCGCCGACGGGGCCGCGGCGCCGTTGTGGTCGGTGACCGGGCCCGTCCCGGAGGACCTCGCGCACCTGTCGCTGCCGGTGGTTCGGGACGGTCCCGCGCCGGGGCGGTGATCGCGAACACCACGCGCCGACAACGCCGTTGGAGGCATGTGATGGTAAGTAACATAAACGCCGTAAGTGAGCTTTGGATTGGCAATGTTCTTTTTGAGTAACTTGCTCCCTCGGCGGCCGTTAGCACCTTCGCGGGAACAAGGTCCCGCCTCGGATACCGAAGGGGCCGGCGATTCCCGTGCGACACACTGCAAGCAAGCGACTGTTGGCTGCGGTTGCCACATCAGGTGCGATCGTTGCCGTGGTCGGCGGCGTCGCCCACGCCGACAGCGGCGCGGACGGAGCCGCCGCGGGTTCGTCCGGCGTGGCGGCCGGGAACGTCACGGGGGTTCCGCTCGACGTCCCCGTGAACCTGTGCGCCGACGGCCTTCGGGTAGTGGGCGTGTTGAGCCCGACGCTCGGCGGTGTCGCGTGCGCCAACGCCCCGGCCCCGGTCGAGACGCCGTCCGTGACACCCACGGAGCCGCCGACGCCGCCGCGGTCGCGCGTCATGCCGCCGCCCGAGGTGGTGCAGGCCACCACGCCGCCCGCACCTGTCAGCCGTGATCCGGGGACGCCGCGGCCGGCTGCGGCCCCCGTACCGCAGGCTGCCCGCCTCGCGGAGACGGGCGCCGAGACCTCGGTGCTGGCCGCGACCGGCATCGCGTTCCTGCTCGGCGGCACGGTCCTCTATCGGCGAGCCAGGCCGGTACACGTCTGACGTCTGACGTCTGGCGGCTGGCGGCTGGCGGCTGGCGGCCCCCAGGGTTTGCGTGCGGCGGCGCGGCCCTCAGGCACGCGCCACCGATTGGGGGAACGCGAAGACCTGGTCCGGGTCGTAGTGCCGGGCCACCGCCTTGAGGCGGGACAGGTTCCCGCCGTAGTAGGCGGTGCCCCAGTCCGGCAGGCTCGCGTCGATGTAGTTGACGTACGCGCCGGTCGCGCCCAGCGCCGCGAGCCCGTCCCGGACGGCGTCCACCTCGGCGGTGGCCGCCGCCTTCCCGGCCGGGGTGGTGCTCGCGTAGATCTGCGCGGTGGCGAGCGCCGAGCGGTGCGGGAAAGCGGTGGCGTCGGGGGCGAACCGCGACACCGCGCCGCCCATCGAGTCCAGCAGCAGGTCGATGCCGGTACGCCCGTCCATCAGTTGCACCATCCGCTGCGCGTCGAGGGGGGCGGGGAGCACGCGCGAGACGGCGACGAAGGCCGCTCGCGGCAGCACCCCGCCCTCGGACGTCGGGTGGCACTGGGCGATGGTGTCGTTCGCACAGCCGGCCATGTACTTCATCGCGTCCAGATAGGTCTTGGCCTGCACGGTCCGCGAACTCGGCTGCGTCGCGGAGGCGGACACCAGCCGGTCCAGGAGGGGGTTCAGCCCGGCCTCCGACCCCACATGGCAACCGCCCACCCGACAGGTCGGCGGAGTGCCGCCGGAGACCACGCAGTTCGACCACAATTCCGGCGGTGCGTCCGCGACCCACTCCTGCCAGGCGCCGACCACCGCCGCGGTGGAGCCGGCCGGAAAGCGCAACGAGAAGACGGTGAGCTCGGGCGCGGTCTCCGTGCTGAAGGTGAACCGCGTGACCACGCCGAAGTTGCCGCCGCCCCCGCCGCGCAGCGCCCAGTACAGGTCCGGCTCGGAGCACGCGGACGCGGTGACCACCCGCGAGTCGGCGGTGACCACCTCGGCCGACACCAGTCGGTCGCAGGTCAGTCCGTACTTGCGGGCGAGCACGCCGACCCCGCCGCCGAGGGCCAGCCCGCTGACGCCCACTGTCGGGCACGAACCGGCGGGCATCAGACGCCCGGCGTCGGCGAGTGCCGCGTACACCTCGATGAGCCGCGCGCCCGCGCCGACCTGCACCGTCCCGTCGTCCTGCACCTGGACCCGCGCCATCGGCCGCAGGTCCATCACCAGTCCGCCGTTCGGCACGCTGTACCCGAGGTAGCTGTGCCCTCCACTGCGCGCGGCGATCGGCACGCCGTGACCGCGGGCCACGTCCAGGCAACTCTGCACGTCCTCCGCGGACGTGCACCGGGCCACGGCCGCCGGCGGTTGGGAGTCGTAGAGTTCGTTGTAGCCGAGCCGGGCCACGGCGTACCCCTGGTCCTCCGGGAGCAGCAGCCGCCCGCCGAGCCGCGCCTTCAACGCCGCCCAGTTCGGCGACCCGCCTGCCACGAACCCGGCCACCCGACGCCGGCTTGCACCCTGCGCCACACCGCCGGACGCCGCCCCGGTCAGCGCCACCGCCGCACCCGCTCCCAAAGCGGCCAGGAAACCCCGTCGGTCCATCAGCATGCCCCACCATCTCCAGGCCGTTCGATGCGGCGGCGTGCTTGCCACGCAGCCCCCTGCCATCGTCCGTCGGGCGTCGGCCGCGGTCGCGCTGGGCTGACCCATCGGTGGACGCGAGCCGATCGCGGGGTTCCGCTTGTGAAGAGTCGGTAGGCGCGCGCATGCGTGCGGCGCCACGGGGCAGCGGCGCGCGTGCCGGCGCAACTGACAGCTCAGTTGCGGACTTTGCGGGCCGGCCCGGCCCCCGGGCACCGGCCCTCCCAAGCCCCCGACATCGGAGGAGTGAGCAGAGATCATGGTGACTGCAAGGGAACGCTGGTTGGGCCGTACCGACGTCAACCCGTTCTATGTGGTCGTCGGCGCGGGTGACTTCGCGGTGGAGAAGGCCCGCGACGCGTCGACGATGATCATGGAAGGCAAGATCGACATTCCGGTGGGTGTGCGGCCGCTGCGCTACCGGGTCTCGAACACCGTGGCACAGGTCCAGTCCACGATCGGCGAGACGGCCGACGCGATCGGGAAGAACCCGGGCGGGTACGTGCGCAGCCAGTACGGCCGGGCCTTGGACGTGTACGAGGACCTCGGTATCCGCGGGCACAAGGTCGTCGCCAAGATGCGCGGCAAGGCCGAGCAGACCGCGGACGACGTGCGGCGCGCAAAAGACGAGGCCACGCGCGACGCGAAGCTCCTGAAGGAGCAGGCCAAGGGCGACGTACGCGAGCTCAAGGACGAGGCCAAGGGCATGGCCCGCGAACTCGGCGGCGAGGCCGAGGCGGGTGCCCGCCGTACGGCCGCCAAGGCCGGGGCCAAGGGCGGCACCGGGGCCCGGACTTCCCGGAGTTCCGGTTCGCCGGGTTCTTCGGGTTCGTCGGGTGGCTCGGGTTCCTCGGGTGCCTCGGCGAGCAATGCCAAGTCCTCGCGCGGCACCGGCCGCTCCGGCTCCACAGCCGGCCGCTAGGTAGGAGAAGCCGACGACCACGGCCCGGGCCCGGGCACCGTCCGGCACCGGCCGCCGTCCGCCCCCGCACGTGGTTGCCGCGGCCGGGCGGGGGCCGGACGGCGGGTTCCCGGGCCGTGGCCGGTGACCGGTGGCCGGTGCCCGGGTCAGTGCCCGAGGTCGTCGCTGCCTGCGGGTGCGTCGTGGCTGCGGTCGGCGCGGTGGTCGTTCAGGTAGTCGGACCGGGCGGTCCGCAGGCGGCCGACAACGCGGTCGAGTTCGGTCTCGGGGACGTCGTCGCCCTCGAGAGCGGGCAGGAGGTCGCGGCGTTCGTGGAGGAGGAGGCCGTCCGCCGCGGCCGCCGCCTCGTACGCGTCGTCGAGAAACCCGCGCCCCTCCGGGCCCGACTGCAGCGCCGCCGACAGGAACGCCTCGACCTGCTGGTTCGTGCGTACCGCCTCGTCCACCCGGTCCGCGCGCCGCGGGTCGTGCCGCAGGACCGCCGGGTACAGCTCCTGCTCCTTGGCGGCGGCCGTGGCGCGGAGTACCTCGGCCGCCGCGGGCAGGAGTTCCGCCACGCTCTGCGGTGTGGCGCGCCACCGGGCGATCAGCGCACGCAGGCGGTCGTTCTCCTCGATGAGCTGCGGGAACGCGTTCATGGGTACTCGCTTCGGTCGGGGGTCCATGGGGGAGCGGCTTCCCCACACCCGGCCCTGGCATGCGCCGCCCGCGGAAGGCGACCGGCGGACGTCCGATGATTTCCGGCGGCGTTTCGGGTCTACAGGGAGGAGAGGACTTATCCGAGCCCGGGAGGAATCATGACCGAGTACACCGGCAAGGCCCTGCCTCCAGTCGTCGACCAGCAGGCGTGGCAGGCCGCGCTCGACGATCTGCGGGTGCGGGAGAAGGCCGCGACCCGTGAACTCGACGCCATCGCCGCGCAACGCCGCAAACTGCCGATGGTCGAGCTGCCCGACTACACGCTGATCGGTGCGGACGGCCCGATCCGGCTCGTCGACGTGTTCGACGGCCGCTCGCAGCTCATCGTGTACAACCACATGTGGTCCGACGGCGCGGAGTGGCAGTGCGGCGGTTGTACCAGCCTGACCTCGCAGTACGTCCGGCTGGGCTTCCTCGACAACTACGACGCCCGCTTCGTCGTGGTCACCAACGGGCCCATCGACGAAGCCCTGGCGTACCGGGCCAAGGTCGGCAACACGATGGACTGGTACTCGTCGTCGGAGAGCCCGTTCGGCGCCGACGTCGGCGCGCCTCCCGGCGGGGGCTTCGCGGTGAACGTGTTCCTCCGGAACGGCGACACGGTCTACCGCACCTGGCACACCAGCGGTCGCGGCACCGAGCAACTCGCCTACACCTTCGCGTTGGTCGACGTCCTGCCGTGGGGGCGCCAGGAGGAGTGGCAGGACTCGCCCGAGGGGTGGCCGCAGTCGCCGACGTACTCCAAATGGCTGGACTCTCCCGACGTCGCCCGGCTCTACGGCCCGGCGGCCGGGAACAACGGGGTCGACGACGGGGCGTGACCGTCGTCGACCAACACGGGCACGGTTGACGGTGTGACGCCGACGGCACCGGACGCCGATTAATTGGTGGATGCGCTCCGATCGGCCGGAGGCTTTCCGGAAGACCGGTCCAGAGGACGGCGACAGAAGGTCAGCGGGGGTCGGAGCGGATGAGGTTGGTCATCCCGTGCGCCACGGCAAGGCCGGGGTCGGGCGCAAGGTAGGTCGGCAGCATCGTCGCCGTACGGATCCGGTCCGCCAGCCCGGCGACGGCGGCCCCGGGCCCCGCGAGCACCGCGCCGCGGTCGGCGAGATCGAGCAGGATCTCGGCCGAAGTACGGGCGACGACGCGGCGCACCAGATCGGCCATCAGGTCCAGGGGGACCCCGACGGCCCCGATCAACTCGTTCGCGTCGAGTTCCTGCGCGCGCGGTCGCGCACGACGTACGTCCCAGCCCCGTACCGTCACCGTGCCGCCCGCCCCCGCCGCCGCGCCGGTCAGGTGCGGGTGGAGGGCGCGGATGTGCCGGGGGCCCAGACGTAGCCCATAGGTGTCCATCAGGTACTGGGCCAGCGCCTCGTGGACGTCGGTGCCGCCGACCGGGACGAGGTCCCCGTCGAGCATGGCGTCCCCGACCAGGACGGCCGCGTGCGTACGGGTGGCACCGCAGACGACCGAGAGCACCGGGCGGTTGTCGGCCAACGACAGATGCCCGGCGCAGGCCGCGGCGAACGTGGGGGCCACGGGGACGACCTCCCGCGCGCCGATGGCCTCGACGGCCGTGCGTACGCCCAGCATCAGCAGCGGGCTGCCGGCATGGGGTACCGCGACGGCTACGCGGCGCCACCTGGAGCGGCGCAGGCCCGCCTTGGCCAGCAACGCCCGGAGCATGAGGCCGACCGCGGCGGGGCTCTCCGCGCTGCCGTCGGCTACCGGCCGTAGGACGGTGACTTCCGGGCCGCCATCGTTGGCGGCCGCCCCGCACGTGACGCCTTCCTCGGTGGCGCGCGGCTGCTCCAGCGCCACCGCCGCGTCGCCCACCGCCACGAGCTTCCCGGAGCGCACCTCCAGCGCCAAGACGCTGGGCGCGTCGGCGACCACGCCGCCCTCGCGGACGATCCGGGTCCGATCGGCCCCCAGTTCGATCCCGAGCGAGCAGCGCCGCAACGCCGCCAGCTCCACGCGCGGCCACCCGCCCGCCGTGGGCAGCTCCCCGCGAACCGCTGTGATCCCCATGCGTCCCTCGCATCCCCGTCGGCCCGATGCCGGCGGACCAGCACCATCGTGCGGTGCGCACGACGAGACGGCACTCGGGGCCACCCGTCCGGGGGACGCCGCAGCCGGTCCCGCCCCGCATCCCGATCGGCGCCACCGGGCCGCGAGGTGGCTTCCCGCCGACCCGCGAACCCGGAACACGGACCGTCTTGTCCGTCTCGCGTACTTGTCCGTGCCGTGTACGGGTCGGGCCGATCAGATTCTGGCGAGCAGGCCGCAGCTGTCGGGTGCTGTCGTCGCGTCCGGCGACGGAGCGGCCGTCTCCAGGGGTTGGCTGCGGTCGTACGGGTCGAAGGGGGCCCCGGACGGTTTCGTCTTCTGCTCCGGATCGGAGGCGAAGTACGGGTGCAGGAATCCGTCGTCCACGTCACAGGAACTGTTGGCGAAGTCGGAGTTCCTGGACGATATCCAGACCTTGCCCTCGGTGCTGGGCTCGTAGCTCGGCCCCTTGTAGACCTTCGTCTCGAGCGCGCGCCGTACCAGCGTCCGGGTGACCTCACGGTCCGCCTGGCCCACCTTGGCCACCGGGTAGACGAACGAATAGTCGGCGGTGACGGTGAGCATCCCCTCGTCGTCGAGCGCGTAGGCCATGATCCCGGAGACCTTGACGACACTGCCGACCAGTTCGGTTTCCCGCGGATCGAAGCGCGCAATGGTGAGGAGCGGGTCGTTCTCCTTGGTGAACCGGGCGTACGCGGCTTCCAGTTCGTCCAAAAGTTCTCCCTGCTGCGGATCCACCAGGGCCCGAAAGGCGGCGGGCGTCTCGCCGCGCAGCGCCGCCGGATCCAGGTTCGCGGCGATCAGGAGGTCCCTGGTGGCCTCCAGGGCCGCCTGCACCTGCGCCGTCGAGTAGCCCTTCACCTGCTTGGCCTCGGGGAGCACGATCCCCGCCGCGCCGTCCGCGTAGTTGAGGGCCGGCGATCCGGCGAAGGGGTTCTCCCGGGTCGGCCGGTCGGGGTCGACGGGTTGGAGGGTGGGCGGCAGCGGGGCCGCCGCCGAGGCTATTCCGGACACCGACGGCTGCGCGGTCATCGGCGCGGAGTCGGTCAGGCCCTCCTCGCCGTGGTTGTTGCCGCCGAGCAGGTCGCGGAACGTGTCCTGCCGATTGGCCACCAGGAGCAGGGCCACGAGCAGCACGAACCACACGGCGATCTTCAGGTTGGTCCGGTCCCGGCGCACAGGACGACCCCACGGGTCGGTACGCCGCCGGCGGAATCCGCGCCTGGGCCTCCGCGTCGGCTGCGGGGTGTCCGCCGCCTCCCGGAAGCCGACCGCCTGCGGCGGTTCGTCGCGCCATCGTTCGGCGAGCATCCTGGCCCGCGCCGACGGCTCGCGCCGACCCGCACCGCGGACGAACTCCTCGTCGAGGACGAGGTCCTTGAAAGGATCGCTCTCGGACGGCTGCTGACTCGCCGTCACCTCCGGGTCCCTCGGACCCGCCCCCGCTGTTCTCTTGATCCGACACGCGCGCAACCTATCCGAAGGATCGGACACCCGACAGAGGGGGCCGAAGCCGCGAAGCAGGTCGCCGCCGTCGGTGTTGCGGGGCGCGTGTCGGCGTCGGGGAGTAGCGTCACGCTGAGTGGTTGCAAACCACAATCGGAAGGAGCCTCCCATGCTGCGCCAGGTGGCAGACGGTGTGTTGGTCCAGCAGAGTGAATTGCTCGAGAACAACACCGTTGTCGTGCAGGGCCGGGCCGGCGTGTTGCTCGTCGACCCCGGGCTGACACGCGACGAAATGGCCACCGTCGCGAACGACCTTCGTGAGATGGGTCAGCCCGTGGTGGCGGGCTTTGCGACGCATCCCGATTGGGACCACGTCCTCTGGCACCCCGAGTTCGGCGACGCGCCGCGTTACGGTACGGCGCGCTGTGCGGAGTACCTGCGGGACCTCCTGGCGAACCCGGACTGGAGGGCCCGCGTCACCGAAGGGCTGCCGCCGGAGGTCGCCGAGGACGTACCGCTGGACCTGTTCGGCCTCATCACCGGGCTGCCCGCCGACACCGTGTGGCTTCCCTGGGACGGCCCGCGGGTCCGGATCGTCGAGCACCCGGCACATGCCCCGGGCCATGCGGCGCTGTTGATCGAGGACCGCGGGGTCCTCGTCGCCGGCGACATGCTTTCCGATGTCCTGGTCCCGATGCTCGACGACACCGCCGACCCGGTTGCCGACTACCTTGTCGGGCTGCAACGGCTGGAGAGCGTCGCGGGCGACGTCAAGGTCCTCGTCCCGGGGCACGGCTCCGTCTGCGGCGCCGATGAGGTACGCGCACGTATCGATCAGGACCGGGCGTACGGCCATGCCCTGCGCGACGGCCGGACCGCCGACGACCCGCGCATCGGTCCGTCGGCCAAGCCCGGTTGGGAATGGGTGGTCGACGTGCACGAGGGGCAACTCCAGCGCGTCACGCAAGGGGAGGCGGGGGACGGGACGCCCGGCTAGCGATCCGGCAGGGGGCCGGAGGCCATGAGGCGGTGGCCCGTGGCCAACGGGGAGGCGGCGCCGCGGCACCGCAACGTGCCCTTCCAAGGCGAGCCGCCTTCCCGGGGGTGCTGCGGTGACACCCCCCGGCCGGGTAACCAGGTTCAGGCGTACGTGAGTTCGGCTCGCGTGATGCTGCTCCCGTCGACGGTGAAGGCGTAGTACGCGGCGAATCCGCCGGTCCCGCCGGGGGCGAACCGCACAAGCAGGCGCTGGTACCCGTCGCGAGTCTCGGCGACCTGGGTGACGGTCAACGTGCCGCCGATGACCTCGGCCTGGGCCCAGCGGCGAATGGCGTCGTGACCGCGGATGCTGCGCCCGACGTCGACGATCTCGGCGTCGGCGGCGAACGCGCGTACCAGGCCGTCGAGATCCTTGCCGTTGACCGCCGTGACGTAGGCGTTCACGGGCGGCACGAGCGCGGCGGACCGGGCCGGGCCGGACGGCGGTGTCGCGTTTGGCGTGGTGCCGGCGGACGCGCCGGTCCCGGACGTTGAACCGGCCCCGGCGCCGGAACCGGCCCCGGGCGCACCGTCGGCGGCCTTTTCGGAGCCCTCGCCGCATCCGGCAAGCACCACGGCGGCGAGCGCAAGTGCGCATGCGGCCACGACAATACGCCCCGCCCGTGTCGTGCGGGCGTTCACTGCGCGCCCGCCTTTGCGGCAGCCAGGGCCACGAGGTCCTTGTTGCCGTCGGCCCACGTCACGGTCATCACGACGCCGGTGATCTGCCAGCGGCCTTCGGAACGCGCCAGGTCGAAGCGGTAGTTGCCGCCCAGCGTCCACAACGGCGCGCCGAAGGGGTTCGCGAGCCGGTGCGTCGCCTGGAAGGCGGCGGTGCAGACGGCCGTGTCGCCGTCGACGTCGACCAGGTGATTGGTGATCAGGTGCTGGGTCGCGTCGTACGCGCCGAGGACCTGGGACCACCCGGCCACGACGTCGTCGGCGGCCAGTTCGGCGGGTTCGCCGCCGTTGAGGCTCGTGTAGTCGAGCCGTACTTTCGGCGCGAACACCTCGCGCAGCCGGTCCCAAGCCCGCCGGTCGGCGTGCCAGGCCATGCCGGTGCAGGTCTCGACGACGGCGAGGCGGTCTTCCGCGGTGGTCATGCTGTTCTCCGTTCGGATGGTGCGGTGGGGTGCGTTGGAGCCGCGGGGGCTTGGTCCGGACGCCGGTGCAGCGGCGTCCGGACCGGGGTGTCGGCCGGCGGACGGGCCGCGCCCGAGTTCGCTGCCGTGCGTGCTCAGCCGCGCAGCGTGCGGGCGAAGTGCGCCGCGGCGGTGTCCGCGGCCACGGTCACCTGCGGTTCCCGGTCGTAGAAGTCGAACTGCGTGCCGGACGTCCACAGGATGTCCTTCGGCCCGGCGAGCCCGGCGTGGAAACGGCGTGTGCCGTCGGGGATCGCGGCGTCCTCGCTGTGCACGATCAGGGTCGGCCGGGTCACCCGCGGCGCGAGGGCGATGGCGTCGTACGTGAGCCAGTCCCGCCACGCCATCACGGCAAACCGGTTAGGCCAGACGGAGCCGCCGCCACGGTCCGGGTTCAGGTAGAAGTCGATCTCCATCGGCATCGCCGCGCGCGGGTCGGTGGCGCTGACCACAGGCACGTACTCCACCGCGCCGGTCGTCCGGTACGTCTCCCGCGCGGTGTCCGCCGCGTTGATCAGCTCGGCCACCTTCTCGGCACCCCCGTACGCGTCCCGGCAGATGGCCGCGTCGTGCAGCCACGGAGCCACCAGGACAAGGGACTTCACGCGCGGGTCCGCGGCCGTGGCGGCGGACATGTACATGGCCGCGGCGCAGATGCCCAGCGCGCCGAGGCGGTCGGCGTCGATCTCGGGGCGTGCGGCGAGGAACGCGAGAGCGTGGCTGATGTCGGCGACCTTCTGCGCGGGCCGCTCGACCTCGCGCGGTTCGCCCTGCGACTCGCCGAACCCCGTGAAGTCGAACGACAGGGCGGCGTAACCGCGGTCGGCGAGACGCTCGGCGTAGCGGTTGGCCATCAGCTCCTTCACGCTGGTCCACGTCCCCGCGACGACCACCGCCGGAAGGGCCGCGTCGACGGTGTCGGGCAGGTACAGGTTGCCGGTCAGCACGGCGTCGCCGGCGTCGAACGTGACCTTCTCCAGGCTCAGCATGGTCTTTCCTCACAGATCTCGGGTCGGTTCCGGGTGTCGGGTGATGCGGGATCGGGTGATGCGCGGTCGGGTGGTGCCGTGGTCGGGTTCGGGTGGTGCCGAGGTCGGGTGGTGCGGGATCTGGCGGTGTGTTGGTTGGGGGCCCCGGTCGGGTGGTTCCTTGGCCGGTGGGTCACGGAGTGGCGCAGGCGGCCGGCAGCACGGCCGGGTTCTCCGCGGCCAGTTCGGCGGCGACCGCCTTGACGTTCTCGTCGGCGATCGTGGGCAGCGACGCCACCGGCGGGTAGCCGGGGTACTTCTGCTCCATTGCGGCGAGTATCGACGCGCGTTCCCCGTCGCCGACCGCCGTGCCCTCGGGCGAGGCCGGCGCGATCGCCGCCCCGACCAGGCGCCGGAAGTCCTGGATGTAGCCGCGCTGTTCGCCGAACATCCCGACGGCTTCGGCGGGTTCACCGTGGCCGGGGTACGCGGTCCGCACGTCCGGGAAGCGTTCGCGCAGGAGGGCGAGATTGGCCAGCCACCCGCACGAGTGGCCCTCCAACAGCGCGGGGGTGACCTTGTTGCCGACCAGGTCTCCCGCGTACAGGGACTTCGCGGCCGGGTCGTGGAACACCGTCGCGCTGTCGGACTCGCCGGCCGCGAACTCCGCGGTCTCCAGGCGCAAGCCGGCCACGTCGACGGCCTCGCCGGCCTGGAACGTCCTGGTCGCGTACGTCAGTTGGTCGGGGAAGTCGTGGCCGGGGACCGTTCGGGTCAGCGGGTAGAACCCCCGCGGATCCTCCCGCATGATCTTGTCCGTCGTGACCGACGCGTACACCGGAGCCTGCGGGAATGCCTCGTGGAAGACCCCTGCCCCACCCACGTGGTCCGGATGCGAGTGCGTGAGCAGGATGGCGGCCACCGGCTGTCCGCTGCGCCTGATCTCCTCGACCGCGCGGCGCGCGTCCGTCAGCGTGCGCAGCGTGTCGATCACGACCAGGCCCTGCGGTGCGGAGATCCAGTACGTGTTCACCGAACCGGGGTTCGGCGACGCGAAGCGGCCCACCGGGGGAGCGCCCGCGCTGTTGCCGGTGTTGCCGGTGTTGCCGTTGCCGTTGCTGTCGTCGTTGTCCGTGTCTGAACACCCGGCAGCCGCCACCACCATGGCCAGGACGGCTACCACGCTCGCGACACGGCGGCCGAGCCGACCGCCGGTCGGCGTCTTCCCGGTCGTATTCATGCGGTTCCTCGTTCTTTGCTCATGGACCGAAGGCACGTGCGGGGACTCTGGGCGGCGGATGATAGGGAACGACCCCTAACAAGAGGCTAGACTGCGACCCGTCCACTGTCATCGCGGCCAAGGGATCATCTGTGCGGCGCAGTTCCACCGAACCACGCGAGCGCGTGCCGGCAATCGCGCGCGGACTCGTCCGTCGGCACCGGATCCGGGCCGGCGGCGTCGACCGCGTCGCGGTGAGGCCGTCACCCGACGCCATGATCCTCGCGGCGCCACAGGCCGGAGGGAAACAACAATGCGTTGTACCAGCCACAACGATCCGCTTTACCCGGACCAGGAGGCATGACATGGCAGACATGGACCCCGTGGCCGACATAGATCTCCGGCACCTGCGGTCGTTCCTCGCGGTGGCCCGGGAACGCACCATCACCGGCGCCGCCGGTCGTCTCCACCTGACCCAGCAGGCGGTGTCGACCCACATGCGGCACCTGGAGCGAAGCCTCGGCGTGACACTGCTGGTACGGACGTCGCGCGGGGTCCTGCTCACCGCCGCCGGGGAGGAACTCGCCGCGGGCGGCGCCGCCGTCATGGGCGACCTGACGCATCTGGTCGAACGGGTCCGCGGCGTCGCCGGCGCCCAGAGCGGCAGTGTGCGCCTCGCCTGCTGCCCGTACGCCTCCAGCCTGTTCGCGGTCGAGGTCGCCAACGCCCTCGAAGCTTCGGTGCCCGGTCTCCAGGTGGACCTGACCAGTGTCCTCAGCCCCAAGCAGGAGCTCGAACTCCTGCACGAAGGACGCGCCGACGCCGCCTTCATGTGGCTGCCGCTCGGCGACGTCGGCCTCCACCACGCCGTGATACGCACCGACCCCCGCGCCGCGGTCCTGCCCGCCCACCATCCGCTGGCCGGCCGTACGGAGCTGACCCTCGCGGAACTCGCCGACGAGCCGGTCCTGCGTCCCGACGTCCTCACCTGCACCACCGCCGAGGGGTTCTGGCTCGCCGAACCCCGACCGGGAGGGACACCCGCGCCCCGCGGTCCCGTCGTGCCCGGCGTCGGGGACTGCCTGCTGGGAGTCGCCCGCGGCCGCGGCATCTGGCTCGCTCCGATGCCCCTCGGCGGGTTGCGGCCCACCGGCGATCTCCGGTGGGTCCCCGTGTCCGATGCCCCGCCCTTCGACCTCGCCGTCGTGTGGACCGACCGCGCTCCGCAGCCGCTGATCACCCGTCTGATCGCGGAAGTCCGCGTGGTGACCGGCCACGACCGCCGACTCCACGCGGCCTGAAGGCACCCCACCTGACGCCCGTACGCGGACCGGCACCCCGTCCAGTGCCCTGCCGTGCACGTGGTCAGGCTCGTCGGGTGCCCGGCCCGGGTCGGACCAGTGGCCCGTATCAGTCGGCGACGAAGTCGAATTCGGGGAACGTGACGGTCACGGTCAGGCCGCCTTCCGGGCGCGGCTCGGCCGCCACCCCCGCGCCGTGGGCCGTCGCGATCGCCCGTACGATCGACAGCCCCAATCCCAGGCCCTGCCCCGTCCTGGCGGATCCGCCGCGCTGGAACGGCTGGAACAGCCGCTCGACTTCGCCCGCGGGTACGACCGGGCCCGTGTTGCGCACCGTCAGTCCGCCCGGGCCGCACAACACTTCGACCCATCCGCCCGGGACGTTGTGCCGGATCGCGTTGTCGACCAGGTTCACGGCCAACCGCTCGGCGAGACCGCGGTGCCCGGACACGGGGCACCGCGTGATCGAGGTCTTCACCGTGACGCCCGGCGGGCGGCGGACGCCGACCACCTCGGCGGCCACCTCGCCGAGGTCGAACGGGCGGCGTACGTCGATGCCGACCTGGCTGCGGGCCAGGGTGAGCATCGACGCGATCAACCGTTCCTGCTGCGCGCCGGCCGCGAGAATGCGTTCGTGTGCCCCGCGCAGGGCCTCCACCGTGGCGTCCGGGTCGTCGAGCACCACCTGCCCGATCACGCGCTGCCGGGCCAGCGGCGTCCGCAGTTCGTGCGACGCGTTCGCGACGAACCAGCGCTGCGCCTCGAACGACGCCTCCAGCCGGTCCAGCAACTCGTCGAACGTGTCGCCGAGTTCCTTGAGCTCGTCGTCCGGGTCGGCCAGCCCGATGCGTCGGTGCAGGTTGGTCGCGGTGATCTCCCGGGCCGTCGCGGTGATCCGGCGCAACCGGCTCAGGACCCGTCCCGCGACCCACCAGCCGAGTACCAGCGCGAGCACGGCCATGACCGCGAGCGCGATCCCGGACTGGATCAGCAACTGCCGGAGCACGTCCCGCCGTTGCGCGGCCAGCGCGTCCGCCGCCGTGGCGGCCACCTGCTCGGCCTCGGCGCCGAGAGAGGGCAGCGGATCCCCGGGGTCGCCGCCCGTTCGGGGGTAGCGGAACAGCTTCACGTTGCCGGTGGGCGCGACGGCGTGGCGTACCAGGAAGTACGTCACCGTCAGTACTCCGGCGCCGCAGAGTACGAACAGCCCGCCGTACAGCAGGGTCAACCGCAGCCGCACGCTCCGACGCGGCGGGAACCGGACGGCGAGCCGTATGAGCGCGCCCATCAGATCCGGTAACCGCTCTTGGCGACCGTCTCGATGACCGGCGGCCCGCCCAGTTTGGACCGCAGCCGACTCACCGTGACCTTGACCGCGTTGGTGAACGGGTCGGTGGCCTCGTCCCATACCCGTTCCAGCAGTTCTTCCGCCGACACCGCCCGTCCCTCCGCGGCGAGCAGCAGCTCCAGTACGCCGAACTCCTTCGGTGCCAGCTCCAGCGGCCGGCCGCCGCGGGTGGCTCGGCGCCGTGCCGTGTCCACCACGAGATCGCCCCGACGCAACACCGGCGGCGCGGCGGGGTGAGCCCGGCGGGCCAGCGCTCCGACGCGTGCCACGAGGACGCGAAAGTCGAACGGCTTGGGCAGATAATCGTCCGCACCGAGCCCGAGCCCGTCGACCAGGTCCTCGCTGGTGGCCGCCGCGGTCAGCATGAGAATCCGGCCGCGGCGGCCGGCCGCGATCAACTCGGCGCACACGTCATCGCCGTGCACGCCGGGCAGGTCCCGGTCCAGGACGATCACGTCGTAGTCCGTGCACAGCGCCCGGTCGAGCCCACCGGTCCCGTCGAGCGCCACATCGACCGACATATGCGCACGCCGCAGCCCGGCCGCCACCGTCTGCGCCATTTCCTCGTCGTCCTCAATCACGAGCACTCGCATCGCGCCAGTATCGGCCGCCGACGGTTTCGCCACCGTTGCGTCGGTGCGGCGCCGTCCCGTTACCGCGCTGATGCCGCCCCACCACCGCCGCCCGCTGCCGCCGCGGCGCGAGCGCAACCGTGCCGCAACCCCTCCCCGAGTAGAAATCCACTCGGCCCAACACCCGCGAAACCAAGGGGACATGCGTGAAACCCGGAATGCGTCCACTCGTCACCGGCACCGCCGCCGTGCTCGCCGCGGCGGCCACATTCGTCGGCGTGGGAGGCGGCACCTCGGCGGCCGCCCCGAAGCGGCCCCCGGCCTGCACCCCGGCCCAACCCGGGCAGCCGACCCCGGCGCCGACCACGCTCACCACCGTCGGGCAGGCGTACTACTGCATTTTCGACAACTACTTCAGCGGGCCGGTGCTCGACAGCCGCACCCTGCTCGTACCGGCGTTCGCCGCGATCACCCGGGAAATGCAGCGCCTGGGGGTCGACCGGTCGGACGCCGCGCTGCCCGCCCTCACCGGCCGCAAGAACCCCGACTGGACCGCGTTCGGCGCCGTCTACCAGCGGATCGCCGACGCACTGCCGAACGACGCGGCCCGCGAGGCCGTCGGCAGGGCGGCCATCGGGGCCATGGTGGCGGAACTGGACGACAACCACGCGCGGTGGGTCGACTCGTTCGGCCCGAACCCGTACGGCCTCGGTCTGTCGGTGGCCACCGCCCAGGGCGACGTCAACCCGGTGGCCGGGGAACCGGCGTACGTCGACCGCGTCGAGGCGGGAAGCCCGGCCGCGACCGCTGGCCTCAAGCCCGGTGACGAGGTGTCGGCGGTCAACGGCGTGCCGCTGTTCGTCAACGGAGTCGTCAACGCGGGCGCGCTGACATGGCTGACGGACGACGACCTCGGCTCGACGGCCGAGGTCACCGTGCGCCGGCCGGTCACCGGCGAGACGTCCACCGTCACGCTGACCGCCGCCCGTTACCCGCTGACCCCGAAGGGCATCCAGTCCCGGCTGGTGGACGGCGACATCGCCTACGTCGCGCTCCCCGGCTTCGCCCCGGGCCTGGCGGACAAGGTGCTCGCGGCCATCGCGGACATGCGTACGACAACCGAACTGCGCGGCGTCGTCCTGGATTTGCGGGCAACGGCGGCAGCAGCCCGGACGAGGTCGCCAAACTGCTCGGCGCGCTCGCGCACGGCAAGACCACCGGCTACCTGTGCGACGTCAAGGACCGCTGCACGCCCAAGCGCACCGACGACTCGGTCGCGTTGCTCGGCCTGCCGTTCGCCGCGCTGACCGACGGGCGCTGCGCGTCGGCGTGCGACGCGTTCTCCGCGGCGGTGAAGGACCTCCGCCTCGGCACGCTGATCGGCACCCGGACCTCCGGCACGGTCTCCGGCCCGGGGGAGATGTACGCGCTGGACAACGGGACCTTGGTCATGCTCCCGAAGTACCACGGGCTCGCGCCGAACAAGGAGATCGTGAACACGATCGGCGTGGCCCCCGACCACTTCGTGCCCATGACCGCGGCCGACCTGTCCGCCGGGCGCGACCCGGGGCTGGACAAGGCGGTGTCGCTGCTGTGAGCGACGCGACGACGGCAACTGCCGCGCATCCGAGCCGAATTCACCGGCTCGCACCGACCCGCTGAGAGGAAGCACAACTGTGTCCACCGCTCCGTCACGACGCTCGGTCCTCGGATTCCTCGGCACCGCACCCGTCGCCGCAGGCTTGGCCACCGCCGGTCTGGTCACCGCAGCGCCCGGCGCCGCCGCCGACCCGAACGCGCGGTCCACACCGCCGCGCGACTCCGTCCCACGTGACCTCCTCCCCGGCGGACGCCTCGACCGGTACGTCGCCGAACGCGCCGCTGCCGGCCAGTTCTCCGGCACTGTGCTGGTGGCCCACCGAGGCAGGCCGGTCCTGACGAGGTCCCACGGCCTGGCCGACGAAAGCCGCGGCATCCCCAACGGCACCGACACCAGCTTCGACCTCGCGTCCATGACGAAGTCCTTCACCGGCGTGGCCGTGGCCAGGCTCGCCCAGGACGGCAAACTCGGCTTTCACGAGCCGCTCGGCACCTACCTGGACGGGTTCCCCGCCGACGTCGCCAAGGCCACCGTGCACCAATTGCTCACCCACACCTCGGGCGTGGGCAGGCCCAGCAAGACCGACCAGCGTCCGCCCGGCGAGGACGACTGGGACAGCGAGGACGACATCTGGCAGGGTATGCGGGCCTTCCTGCGCACCCTGCCGCTGCGGTTCCCCCCGGGCACCCAGTACGGCTACAGCAACGACGGCTACTTCGTCCTCGGCGCCATCGTGGCCGCCGTGTCGGGGCAGTCCTACTACGACTACGTACGCCGGAACGTGTTCGCCCCGGCCGGACTCACCGACACCGACTTCTTCACCCGGCCCGCGGTCCTCGCCGACCGCCGCATTGCCCACGGCTACGTGACGCAGCCGTCCGGCGAGCGGGTGGACATCACGACGACGCCGTGGCTGCCGTACGTGGGAAGCCCGTACCACGGCGCGTTCTCCTCGGCGCCGGACCTGCTCCGGTTCGCGACCGCGCTGCACGGGAACAGGCTGCTCAGCGGCCCGTTCACGCGCGTCGTCACGAGCGGCAGGCACGCCCTCGGCCCCGGGGACCGGCCGCCCGTCCTGCCCGGCGAGACGCAGTTCTACGGGTACGGCCACTCCGAGTCCGTCACGGCGAAGCGCCGAGTGGTCGGACACTCCGGCAGCGGACCCGGGCGGGCGACCAATCTGGACGCGTTCCCGGACAACGACTGGCTGGTCGTCGTCCTCACCAACCACGACACCGGCGTCAAGCCGATCGTGGCCTTGGCGCGGGAACTGGTCCCACCGAGCTGAACCGGGCGGGGCCTGGCCGGTGCCGCCCGCTCGGCGCCGCGCGTACGACGGGTCTGCAACCACGAAAGGCCGCGCAGGGGCGGTCAGCGTGCGCTGCGCGCGCCGTTCCGGATCCCGTGCAGCGTCCAGACGGCTGTCGCCCACAAGGTCACCGCGGAACCGAGCCCGGCCACGAGCCGGACCGACGTGTCGGGGCCGTCGGCGAGCCAGACCGCCGTGCCGGTCGCGCCCACGGCGACCAGCGCGGCGGCGGGCACCCGGAGCCGGTGCTGCTCGAACACCGCCGCCAGCGGCAGGAAATGGAGTCCGACGACGGCCGCCACCAGCGGGCCGATGAGCGACGGCGCCCCCGCGCGGGCGCACACGACGGCGATGACCACGATCAGCAGCCACTGCACGGCGTTGACCTGGTGGAAGCGTCGCCGCCGTGCGGGGCTGAGCGACCCGTCCGGTGCGGCGGCAGGGAGGCGTCGGGCGGCGAGCAGGACGCCGGCCGTGACGGCGCCTCCGACGATCACCGCGGTCACGCCCGGCACGCCGCCGAGCCCGCCGGTGGCGAGCAGCCACCAGCCCAGCCCGAAGAGCGCGAAGAAGCCAACGCCTGACTTGAACATGATCGTGACCCTAGAGGGCACTTCGAGTCACTGCCTCAGGGGCCGTCGGCCGAGGCCAATTCGCGCGAACCGGCGGCGCCGGTGGTTGCGCGTCGTCCTGGTGGCCGTACCTGGCCAGGCCCTTGACGTCGAACCCGTCACTTGTAGTCGTTCTCGGCCAAGGGCACGACGTACGCCCGGCGCTCGCGGATCAGGCCGTCGCGCATCACGAACACCTCACCCATCGCGGCGCGCATCACGGAGCCGTCGGCCTGGAGCGCTTCAAGGGTCATCTCCGCCATGACGACGTCGTCCTCCTCGACCATCCGCGTGATCCGCACCTTCGGAGGGACGCCGACCGGGTCCGGCCCCTCGATGTTGGCGTCGTACGCCTCCTTGCCGGTGACCCGGAAGTGACCGAACACCGTCCACTCGATGTCGTCGGTCAGGCACGACAGGATCTGCGCGTGGTCGGACTTGTTGAACCCGTCGATGTAGCGCTCGACGGTCTGCTTGTTCGCCGACTGGCCGCTGACAGGCATGGTCTTCCTTCGTTCGTTCGGGGCTGTTCACCGATCAGTCGGATCCGGCCGGGCGTTCTTGACATGCGCCGAAAAAAATTCGGATGCGCCCGGGCCGAAGTGAGATGTCCGGACCGCCGAGCCGGGGTGGACTTGGAGCGATATTCACTGGTGGAACGGTCGTCTGATTGGCAGGGTCTGGATTATGGACTCCCCGCTCAATGACGGGTCGGACCTTTCCTGGCTCGGTGCCCCGATCGACGCCCGCCCGCTCTTCGCTCCCGAGCACGCGGCGCTGATGGCCACCCTGCGCGGTCTGGAGGCCGCGGACTGGGGCAGGGAAGCGGTGCCCGGCTGGACGGTGCGCGATCTCGCCAGCCACATCCTGGGCGACTTCTACGGACGCCTCGCCCGCGACCGCGACGGCCACAAGGAAGGGCCCGCCTTCGCGGCGGGCGAGGAACTGGAGCCGTTCATCCACCGCATCAACCAGGAATGGGTGGACGCCTGCCGCTGGGTGAGCCCGCCCGCGCTGGTTGACACCCTCGATTTGGTCGGCGGGCAGGTCGCCCGCTTCTTCGAGGCCGCCGACCCCGACGCCCCGTCGCTGGGGGTGTCCTGGGCCGGGGTCGATCCGGCCCCGATGTGGCTGGACGGCGCCCGCGACTTCACCGAGTTCTGGACACACCGCCAGCAGATCCGCCGTGCCGTCGGGCGGGACACGGACCCTGACCCGCGGTCCCTGACCGTGGTTCTGGACACCTTCATGCGGGCGCTGCCCCACACGCTGCGCGGTACCGACGCACCGGTCGGCACCCGGATCCAGGTGCAGGTCGACGGCCCGGCGGGCGGCGCCTGGACCGCCACCTCCACCGAGGAGCGCTGGTCCCTGGCCGTGGCCCTGATGGCGAACGAGACCGCGACGGGGACCGCGACCACGGACCCCGCCGCGATGGTGCGCCTGGACGCGGAGACTGCTTGGCAGTTGTGCACCCGCGGGATCCAGCCGGACACCGCACTGGCCCGCGCCCGGGTGGACGGCCGCCGCGACCTGGCCGAAGCCGCCTGCCAGATCGTGTCGATCATCTACTGACCGTCACGCCGCGTTCAAGCGGTCCCACAGCAGGATGCCGTCGTTGGCGATCAGCACCTCTTGGATCCGAGGGCCAGGAGGACGAAGGCCAGTTGCCGCGTTCCGTTCCAGGTGACCTGCGCGAAGAGGCCCCGCGCCCGGTCCAGGTCGTTCTGCGGCATGGTCAGCTGGACGCTCGCCACCGGCGGCGAGGCCGCGAAGACGCCCCGGGCGGGGGTGCCCTGGGCGTGGGGGAAGCGCGCGTCGATGTCGGCGGCGTCGAGCGCGAAAGCGACGACCCGGCGCCCACCGGCGCGCGGTCGATACCCGCGGGGTCGGCGCGGATGGCCGTCGGGGACCCGATGAACCCGAGCTGTCCGGCCACGATGCGGTCGAAGTTGGCGTTGGGCCGGGCCGGTCGGGCGACCGGCGTCCGCGGGTCGAGGACCTCGAGGGCGGTGATCTCGGAGGTGGCGGCGAGTTTCGGGGAGCGGTTGGTCGGGTCGCGGTGCCGCTCCCAGTTGAAGCGAACCGCCTCCGCATCGAAGGCGGTTCCGTCCGTGAACCGCACGCCGGGGCGCAGCCGGAGCGTCCAGGTGCGTCGGTCGTCACCGAGTTCCAGGCTGTCCGCGATCTGCGCGCGTAGCGTGCCGGTGGCCGGGTCCGACCAGACCAACAGGTCGTACACGGCGGCCAGTCGGCTGCCGTCCGCGACACCGAGGGTGTACGTCGCCGCGGGTCGAGGCTCGCTGAGTCCTGGGGCACCGCGAACGTCAACTCCGCTGCGGCGCCCGACTGCGAGGCACCGGGGGAGGGCCCGCGACCGGCCGCCGGGCAGCCGGCGGCGAGCACGAGCGCGGCGGCCACGGCGACCAGGAGCCGGTACCGGCGGATGGCGGCCGATCGGCGTGCGGGCATGCGGATGTGATGGTGCACTCTGGCCAACTGGGTCTCGCCACCTGAGGAAGAGGGTGGGAGGAGGGAGTTGGCGTACTGACTACACGAAATAGGTGGCGGTGGCACGCATGCGAGCGGCGAGGAGAGGCGAGCCCGTGAGCCCGTATGCCTGTGGGTGCGTAAGTGCGTAAGTGCGTGGCAAGGCCGGTGCGGCACCGGCGGGTTCGGGCGGCCGCCGCCTCAGGGGCCGGGTATGTCCGCGAGTTCGGCCAGCGCCGCGTAGTGCCGGTCCGGGGTCCCGAAGATCACCGCGCTGCTCATCGCTCGCTTCACGTACAGGTGGGCCGGGTGTTCCCAGGTGAAGCCGATGCCGCCGTGCAGGTGCAGGCTTTCCTCCGCCGTCCGCACGGCGATCTCACCCACGTGGGCGGCGGCCAGTGCGGAGGCGAGCGGGAAGTCCTCGGAGTCGGCCGCGGCGCAGGCCGCCGCGTAGCGCGCGGTGCCGCGGGCCGCGGCCAGGTCGGCCCACAGGTCGGCGGCGCGGTGCCGCAGCGCCTGGAACGAGCCGATGGGCCTGCCGAATTGGTGCCGGGTGCGGAGGTAGTCGACCGCGGTCTCGAACGCCTGCTCGGCGGTGCCGAGTTGCTCCGACGCCAGCAGTGCCGCGCCGATCTCCAGCGCGTGCCGCAGTATGGCGGCTGCCGCGGTCGGGCCGGCCAGTACGCGGCCCTGCGCGCCGCGCAGTTCGACGGTGCCGAGGGGTCGGGTGGCGTCCAGGCCGATGTCGAGTGCGGCGGTGACTCCCGGGGCGCCGCCGTGGACGAGGGCCAGGTGCGGCGCTCCGTCGACGAGCACCGGCACGATCAGCAGGTCCGCACGGTCGGCGGCCAGGACGCGCGGCACCGTTCCGGTCAGCGTCGCGGCATCACCGGCGAGGACGCCGACGACTTCGTCGGGGAACGCCGCGCGGGGTGCCCGATGAGCGGACACCGCAACCGTCGCGGTGAGCGATCCGGCGGCGAGCGCGCCCAGTTCGTCGGCCACGTCCCGTTCGGCCCAGGGGCTGCAGCTCAGCAGGGCGCCGGTCGCGACCACCGCGCTGGCCAGGTACGGAACCGGCGTGAGGAACCGGCCGAGTTCCTCCAGCACCAGCGCCGCTTCGCGGGCGGTCGCCCCGGCACCACCGAAGCGCTCGGGGATCAGCAGGCCGGCGAGGCCCATGTCCTGGGCCAGGCGCTTCCACAGGTCCTCGTCGTACGGCTGGTCCGGGGTGTCCAGACGGGCCAGGACCCTTTGCCAGGAACTGCGTTCGCCCAGGAGCGCGCGCAGGGACGCACGCAGGTCGTCTTCCACGTCGCCGGGGATGAGCGACGGAATCGGCGGGTTGGCGCGGTGCGCGGAGCGGGTGGAGGGGGCGGAGACGGAGGAGTGGGCGGCGTTCACCGGGGGATGTCCTTCCACGGGGTCCGGGTGTCGGTGCGCGGTTCGCGAGGCAGGTCGAGCACCCGGTCGGCGATGACCCCGCGCAGGACTTCGTTGGTGCCGCCCTCGATGGAGTTGGCGCGGGTGCGCAGGTAGTGGAAGCCGGGGCAGCGGACCTGTCCGCTGCCGGTCATCTCACTGCGGCGGAACGTCCAGTCGTCGTAGCCCAGCGCGTCGGCGCCGGTGAGTTCGAGGTGCAGGCGCGCGGTGTCCTGGGCGATGGCGGCGTACGCGAGCTTCGCGGCGGAGCCTTCCGGTCCGGGCTTGCCGGCGGCGGTGGCCTGGCGGGTGCGCTCGTTGCCGATGCGGGCGGCCTCGGCCCGTACCCACAGGCGCAGCAGGCGGTGGTGCAGCCCGGGGGTGCGCAGGTCGGGCCGGTCGCGCCACAGGCTCATGAGGTCGCCGAGGGGCCCGCCCTCGCGCGGTGCGGCGGCGGCGCCGATGGCGACGCGTTCGTTCATCAGCGTGGTGGTCGCGACCGTCCAGCCCTGCCCGACGTCGCCGAGCCGCATGGTGTCGGGTATGCGTACGTCGGCGAGGAACACCTCGTTGAACTCGGCCTGCCCGGTGGCCTGGCGCAGCGGCCGGACCTCCACGCCGGGGGCGTGCATGTCCACGACGAAGTACGTCATGCCCTGGTGCTTGGGCACGTTCGGGTCGGTACGGGCCAGCAGCATGGCCCACCGGGCGTGGTGGGCCAGGGACGTCCATACCTTCTGGCCGTCGACCACCCACGAATCCCCGTCGCGGACCGCCCGCGTGGCGAGTCCGGCCAGGTCGGAGCCGGCGCCCGGTTCGCTGAACAGCTGGCACCAGACCTCCTCGCCGGTCCACAGCGGGCGCAGCAGACGGGCGCGCTGTCCGTCGGTGCCGTGCGCGAGGACGGTCGGGCCGCCCATGCCGAGCCCGATCGGGTTCCGCGCAGCGTTGAGCCGGGGCACACCGGCGGCGGCGAGTTCGTCGTCCACGACGGCTTGTAGGTCGCGAGGGGCGCCGAGCCCGCCTTGCCCGACGGGGGCGTGCACCCAGGCGAGTCCGGCGTCGAAGCGGTGCCCGAGGAACTCCCGGGGCGCGGTCGCGGTCGGGTCGTGCCGGGCGACGAGGTCGCGTACCCGGGCACGGATGCTGTCGTGGTCTTCCAACGAGCCCTCCGGGGCCTGCGAGGTTGATGTCGGGCGCGAGCGAGTCGCGCTCCGGCGCCCTACCTCGACCAGTCATACATGCATTGATGCATGACTTCAAGGTCCGGAGCGGCCTGCCCGCGGTCGCGGTGCCGGTGCCGGTTCCGGCGACTGTGTCGGTGTGGCGGGCGTGGGTGCGGGGTCGGTGACGTCGGGCACGAGCCCTTGGCTCTCCGCGACCTGGGACCAGGCTTCCCAGAAGCGTTCCATCAGTTCGCCCAGGGCGGCGCGGTCTTCGGGGGCCCAGTCCTTGACGGCCCAGGCGATGTCCCTGCGGCCCACGGCCTGGGCGCGTTCGCAGGCGGCCAGGCCCTCTTCGCTCAGGTCCAACAGGGTGATGCGACGGTGGGCGGGGTGCACGGTGCGGGTGATGAAGCCGTCCTCTTCCAGCGGTGCGATCTGCCGGCTCGCGGTGGACTGGTTGACGCCGAGGTTGCGGGCCAGGTCGGTGACCGACAGCGGGCCGGTCCGCCGCAGGAGCAGGAGGATCGACAGTCCGGATTCGTGGGTGTCGATCTCGGCGAGCCGCCGAAGTCGCCGCCGTGAGGCGGGCAGTCGGCTCATGGCGGTCACCTGTCCGATGAACGCCTCGATGCGTCGGACCGCCGGATCGTCTTCCGCAGTGAGTGCCATCCGGCCAGTCATACATGCATTGATACATGTAGGCAAGGACCTCCGCGCGGAGGAGGTGCCGGCGCCCGGCCCGCTGATTTTGTGGACAGCGTACAAAAAACTGCCGGATGACATTGATGCCATGCATCAATGCATGTATTTGTTGCATGTACGCGGTGACGGTGCCCGGGAAGCGGCACGCTCGCTCTTCGGCGACGGCGGTCAGGAGGTAGGTACGCAATGACGACCATCGATGCGCAGCGCCTCCGGAGGAGATGCGGCTGCTGGTGCACTGGAACGCCGAGGTCTACACCGACCTCGACGAGGTCAAGAAGAGCATGGACC
>NZ_JBEZFP010000108.1:0-31847 GCF_040649515.1 Streptodolium elevatio | reverse complement strand
CCCGCCGATCCCCCGGATCGGCGGGCGGGGCCTTGTTCCCAGGAAGATCGCACCCCCGTAAGGCGGGGAATAAACCTCGATTGGCCAAGCCGGTACCCCGTACTGCATACTGGTCAAGTTGCCCGTTCGGCCAAGGGATTTTTGTGCGCCTATCACGGTGCCGGATCCGCAAGGCTTGGGTGACATGAGGATTTGCCTCCCCGCCGCCCACCGCAGTTTGTGTGTGTGGACGTCTGGTGGCCGCATCGATGTCCGGCTGCTTGCCGCAGCAGCAAGGACAGTGCGACCCGCTACTCGGCACCCCGCCCCGCAAGGGGTTTTCAAGGGTGCCGTCTGAGTGGCAAGGCGACACGCCCGACCGCGGGGGTCGGACGCAAGACTTCCTCCCGCGCCAGCGGGGGTGATCCGCAGCGGTACGAGAGAAGGAAATCCAAGCAGCCATGGCGGGACAGAAGATCCGCATCCGGCTCAAGGCCTACGACCACGAGGTCATCGACTCCTCGGCGCGCAAGATCGTCGAGACGGTGACCCGTACCGGTGCGCAGGTTGCAGGCCCGGTGCCGCTGCCGACCGAGAAGAACGTGTACTGCGTCATCCGCTCGCCGCACAAGTACAAGGACTCGCGCGAGCACTTCGAGATGCGCACTCACAAGCGGCTCATCGACATCCTCGACCCGACCCCGAAGACGGTTGACTCGCTCATGCGTCTCGACCTGCCGGCCGGCGTCGACATCGAGATCAAGCTCTGAGGGACGCACCGACGATGACGAAGCAGATGAAGGGCATTCTGGGCACCAAGCTCGGCATGACCCAGGTCTGGGACGAGAACAACCGCGTCGTTCCGGTGACCGTTGTCCAGGCCGGCCCGTGTGTCGTGACCCAGGTCCGCAGCGCCGAGACCGACGGCTACAGCGCCGTCCAGATCGCGTTCGGCCAGATCGACCCGCGCAAGGTCAACAAGCCCCTGGCCGGGCACTTCGAGAAGGCCGGCGTCACGCCGCGCCGCCACCTGGTCGAGCTCCGCACCTCGGACGCCGCCGAGTACACCCTCGGCGACACCATCACCGCGGACGTCTTCGAGGCCGGCCAGAAGGTCGACGTCGCGGGCACCAGCAAGGGCAAGGGCACCGCCGGTGTCATGAAGCGCCACGGCTTCAAGGGCCTCGGCGCCTCGCACGGTACGCAGCGCAAGCACCGCTCGCCCGGCTCCATCGGTGGCTGTGCCACCCCGGGCCGTGTGTTCAAGGGCGTGCGCATGGCGGGCCGCATGGGCAACGTGCGCGTCTCCACCCAGAACCTGACCGTCCACGCCGTCGACGCCGAGAAGGGTCTCATCCTCGTGAAGGGTGCGATCCCGGGTCCGAACGGCGGCCTCGTCCTGGTCCGCACCGCGGCCAAGGGGGCGTGAACCACATGACCAGCATCGACGTTCTCTCGCCGGCCGGCGAGAAGACCGGGACCGTCGAACTCCCCGCGGAGATCTTCGGCGTCCAGGTCAGCATCCCGACGATCCACCAGGTCGTCGTGGCCCAGCTGGCCGCGGCCCGCCAGGGCACGCACAAGACCAAGACCCGTGGCGAGGTGCGCGGCGGTGGCCGCAAGCCGTACCGCCAGAAGGGCACCGGCCGCGCGCGCCAGGGCTCGACCCGTGCGCCGCAGTTCGCCGGCGGCGGCGTGGTCCACGGACCCCAGCCGCGTGACTACGCGCAGCGGACCCCCAAGAAGATGAAGGCCGCCGCGCTCCGCGGTGCCCTCACCGACCGGGCCGTCCACTCGCGCATCCACTGCGTGACCGCCGTGATCGAGGGCGACGCGCCGTCGACGAAGGCCGTCCGTACCCTGATCGGCAAGATCTCCGAGCGCAAGCACGTGCTCCTGGTCGCCGAGAAGGACGACACCGCCGCCTGGCTGAGCGCCCGCAACCTCCCGCAGGTGCACGTGCTCGACCCCGGGCAGCTGAACACCTACGACGTGCTCGTCTCCGACGACGTGGTCTTCACCAAGGCCGCTCTGGAACGGTTCATCGCAGGCTCGCCGCAGGGCAAGTCCGCGACCGCCGTTGCCACTTCGAGCGAGCTCGAAGGGAGCGACGCGTGAGCGAGAGCACGCAGGTCACCAGCAAGACCTTCACCGACCCGCGCGATGTGCTGCTGAAGCCGGTGATCTCGGAGAAGTCCTACGGGCTGCTCGACGAGAACAAGTACACGTTCATCGTGGCGCCGGACGCGAACAAGACCCAGATCAAGCAGGCTGTCGCCGCGATCTTCGGGGTCAAGGTCGCGAACGTGAACACGATCAACCGGCAGGGAAAGCGCAAGCGTTCCAAGACCGGTTTCGGCAAGCGCAAGGACACGAAGCGAGCGATCGTCACCCTGGCTGAGGGCGAGCGGATCGACATCTTCGGTGGACCCGTCGGCTGACGGCCGCTGATACGGACGAGGACTAAGAGAAGCCATGGGCATCCGCAAGTACAAGCCGACGACTCCGGGCCGTCGTGGCGCCAGCGTCGCCGACTTCGTCGAGATCACGCGGTCCACGCCGGAGAAGTCGCTGGTCCGCCCGCTGCACAGCAAGGGTGGTCGTAACAACCACGGTCGTGTGACGACCCGCCACCAGGGTGGCGGTCACAAGCGCGCGTACCGTGTCATCGACTTCCGTCGCAACGACAAGGACGGCGTGCCGGCCAAGGTCGCTCACATCGAGTACGACCCCAACCGCACCGCGCGCATCGCGCTCCTGCACTACGCAGACGGCGAGAAGCGCTACATCCTGTGCCCGAACAAGCTGCGTCAGGGCGACCGGATCGAGAACGGTCCGGGCGCCGACATCAAGCCGGGCAACAACCTCGCGCTCCGCAACATCCCGGTCGGTACGGTCGTGCACGCGATCGAGCTGCGTCCGGGCGGCGGCGCCAAGATGGCCCGCTCGGCGGGTGCGAGCGTCCAGCTGCTGGCGAAGGAAGGCGCGTTCGCGACCCTCCGTATGCCGTCGGGTGAGATTCGCATGGTCGACGTCCGCTGCCGCGCCACCATCGGCGAGGTCGGCAACGCCGAGCAGTCGAACATCAACTGGGGCAAGGCCGGCCGCATGCGCTGGAAGGGCAAGCGCCCGACCGTCCGCGGTGTGGCGATGAACCCGATCGACCACCCGCACGGTGGTGGTGAAGGCAAGACCTCCGGTGGACGCCACCCGGTGTCGCCGTGGGGCCAGAAGGAAGGTCGCACCCGCCGGCCGAAGAAGGCCAGCGACAAGCTGATCATCCGCCGCCGCAAGACGAACAAGAAGCGCTAGGAGCAGTCTCGATGCCGCGCAGTCTGAAGAAGGGACCCTTCGTCGACGGCCACCTCATCAAGAAGGTGGACGTTCAGAACGAAAAGGGAACCAAGAACGTCATCAAGACCTGGTCCCGCCGCTCGATGATCGTCCCGGCGATGCTGGGCCACACCATCGCGGTGCACGACGGCCGCAAGCACGTCCCGGTGTTCGTCACCGAGGCGATGGTCGGCCACAAGCTCGGCGAGTTCGCCCCGACCCGGACCTTCCGTGGCCACGAGAAGGACGACCGCAAGTCGCGTCGTCGCTGACCGACGGCCTAAGGAAACCGAACTGAGATGAACACGGAGACTCCAATGGAAGCCAGGGCCCAGGCGCGGTACATCCGCGTCACGCCCATGAAGGCTCGCCGGGTTGTCGACCTGATCCGCGGCGTCGACGCCGCCGAGGCGCAGGCGATCCTGCGCTTCGCGCAGCAGGCCGCGAGCGAGCCGGTCGGCAAGGTGCTCGACAGCGCCATCGCCAACGCCGGGCACAACCACAACCTGGACACGAACAACCTGTACGTGTCCGAGGCGTACGTGGACGAGGGGCCGACCCTGAAGCGGTTCCGTCCGCGTGCCCAGGGCCGGGCGTACCGCATCCGCAAGCGCACCAGCCACATCACCGTGGTTGTCGCCGAGAAGGAGAGGACCCGCTAGTGGGCCAGAAGGTTAACCCGCACGGGTTCCGCCTCGGTATCACCACGGACTTCAAGTCGCGCTGGTACGCCGACAAGCTGTACAAGGACTACGTCAAGGAAGACGTCGCCATCCGCCGGATGATGACGCAGGGCATGGAGCGGGCCGGCATCTCCAAGGTGGAGATCGAGCGCACCCGTGACCGCGTCCGCGTCGACATCCACACCGCCCGGCCGGGCATCGTCATCGGCCGCCGCGGCGCGGAGGCCGACCGAATCCGCGGCGACCTCGAGAAGCTGACCGGCAAGCAGGTCCAGCTGAACATCCTCGAGGTCAAGAACCCGGAGATCGACGCCCAGCTCGTCGCGCAGGGCGTGGCCGAGCAGCTCTCGTCGCGTGTCTCGTTCCGCCGTGCCATGCGCAAGGCGATGCAGACCGCGATGAAGGCCGGCGCCAAGGGCATCAAGATCCAGTGCGGCGGCCGCCTCGGCGGCGCCGAGATGTCCCGCTCCGAGTTCTACCGCGAGGGCCGCGTCCCGCTGCACACGCTGCGCGCGAACGTCGAGTACGGCTTCTTCGAGGCCCGCACGACCTTCGGCCGCATCGGCGTCAAGGTGTGGATCTACAAGGGCGACGTCAAGAACATCGCCGAGGTCCGCGCCGACAACGCCGCCGCGCGTGCGGGCAACCGCCCGTCGCGTGGCCCGGGCGGCAGCGACCGTCCGCGTGGCGGTGGCCGCGGTGGCGAGCGTCGTGGCGGAGGCCGCGGCGGACGTCCGCAGAACGAGGCGCCGGCGACCGAGTCGACCGACTCCGCCGCGCCGGCTGCCGAGGTCTCGACCCCGGCGCCCGAGACCGGAACGGAGGCCTGACCCCGATGCTGATCCCCCGCAGGGTCAAGCACCGCAAGCAGCACCACCCCAAGCGCGGTGGCCGCGCCAAGGGCGGTACGGAACTCGCGTTCGGCGAGTACGGCATCCAGGCCCTCGGCCAGGCGTACGTGACCAACCGGCAGATCGAGTCCGCCCGTATCGCCATCACCCGGCACATCCGCCGTGGTGGCAAGGTGTGGATCAACATCTACCCGGACCGTCCGCTGACCAAGAAGCCGGCCGAGACCCGCATGGGTTCCGGCAAGGGCTCGCCCGAGTGGTGGGTCGCGAACGTCAAGCCCGGTCGGGTGATGTTCGAGCTGTCGTACCCGAACGAGAAGGTGGCTCGCGAGGCGCTTCTGCGCGCCACGCACAAGCTGCCGATGAAGTGCCGGATTGTCCGGCGCGAGGCAGGTGAGGCGTGATGGCGGCCGGGACCAAGGCGTCCGAGCTGCGCGACCTGGCCGACGAGGAACTCGTCGCCAAGCTGCGTGAGGCCAAGGAGGAGCTGTTCAACCTCCGTTTCCAGGCGGCGACCGGGCAGCTCGAAAACCACGGGCGGCTCAAGGCGGTCCGCAAGGACATCGCCCGCATCTACACGCTGATGCGCGAGCGCGAGCTCGGGATCGTCAGCGTGGAGGAGACCGGAGGCGCGGCGTGAGCGAGAAGACTGAGATGACTGAGACGACCCGGGGATTCCGCAAGACCCGTGAGGGCCTCGTCGTCAGCGACAAGATGGACAAGACCGTCGTCGTCGCCGTCGAGGACCGCGTGAAGCACCCGCTCTACGGCAAGGTCATCCGCCGCACGAGCAAGCTGAAGGCTCACGACGAGCAGAACGCCTGCGGCGTCGGCGACCGCGTCCTCCTCATGGAGACCCGGCCGCTGTCCGCCAGCAAGCGGTGGCGCATCGTCGAGATCCTCGAGAAGGCCAAGTAGCGAGCGCCGGGCAGGCCCACTGTGAGGTGGGCCTGCGCCGCGACGTGACGATCAGGAGTTAGACGTGATCCAGCAGGAGTCGCGACTGCGAGTCGCCGACAACACGGGTGCCAAGGAGATCCTTTGCATCCGTGTGCTCGGCGGGTCCGGCCGGCGCTACGCGGGCATCGGGGACGTCATTGTGGCCACCGTCAAGGACGCGATCCCTGGTGGCAACGTGAAGAAGGGCGACGTGGTCAAGGCTGTCGTCGTGCGGACTGTCAAGGAGCGCCGTCGTGTCGACGGTTCCTACATCCGTTTCGACGAGAACGCCGCCGTCATCCTCAAGAACGACGGTGAGCCCCGTGGCACCCGCATTTTCGGCCCGGTCGGCCGTGAGCTGCGCGAGAAGAAGTTCATGAAGATCATCTCGCTCGCGCCGGAGGTGCTGTAAGCCATGGCGAAGAGCATGAAGATCAAGAAGGGTGACCTGGTTCAGGTCATCACCGGTAAGGACCGCGGAAAGCAGGGCAAGGTCATTGCGGCCTACCCCGCGCTCGAGCGCGTCCTCGTCGAGGGTGTCAACCGGATCAAGAAGCACACCAAGGTCGGCCAGTCCGCCAAGGGTGCCAAGACCGGCGGCATCATCACGCAGGAAGCCCCTGTGCACATCAGCAACGTGATGCTGGTCGTGGAGCAGGACGGCAAGAAGGTTCCCACGCGCGTCGGCTACCGTTTCGACGACGAGGGCAACAAGATCCGGATCGCCAAGCGGACCGGTGAGGACATCTGATGACTGTCACCGCTGAAGAGACCGCTGTGAAGACGCTGCCGCGTCTCAAGCAGCGCTACCGCGAAGAGATCCAGGGCAAGCTGCGTGAGGAGTTCTCCTTCGAGAACGTCATGCAGATCCCCGGCGTCGTCAAGGTCGTCGTGAACATGGGTGTGGGCGACGCCGCCCGCGACTCCAAGCTCATCGACGGTGCGATCAAGGACCTGATGGCCATCACCGGCCAGAAGCCGCAGGTCACCAAGGCCCGCAAGTCCATCGCGCAGTTCAAGCTGCGCGAGGGCCAGCCGATCGGCGCGCACGTCACGCTGCGCGGCGACCGCATGTGGGAGTTCCTGGACCGCCTGGTCTCCATCGCGCTGCCGCGTATCCGCGACTTCCGCGGACTCTCGCCGAAGCAGTTCGACGGCAAGGGCAACTACACCTTCGGTCTGACCGAGCAGTCGATGTTCCACGAGATCGACCAGGACAAGATCGACCGTGTTCGCGGTATGGACATCACCGTCGTGACGTCCGCCCAGAACAACGACGAGGGCCGCGCGCTGCTGCGTCACCTCGGATTCCCGTTCAAGGAGAACTGACGTGGCGAAGAAGGCCCTGATTGCCAAGGCCGCTCGCAAGCCGAAGTTCGCGGTGCGCGGTTACACGCGCTGCCAGCGGTGCGGTCGCCCGCACTCGGTGTACCGCAAGTTCGGTCTGTGCCGTGTGTGCCTGCGCGTTATGGCGCACGCCGGCGAGCTGCCCGGCGTCACCAAGAGCAGCTGGTAGGCGAACCCCGCCTGCCGGCGACCACCCCGCGTCCGCGCGGGGTGTCCGATACAAACGCTGTAGGTCCCGTCCCGCAGTCGCCCTGTGTGCCGCCCCTCCTTCGGGAGGGGCGTCCCCGGGACAGATCGCATTTCGGGAAACCGCGGCGAGAAAGGCCCTGAGGCCGTCATGACCATGACCGACCCCATCGCAGACATGCTCACGCGTCTGCGGAATGCCAACTCGGCATACCACGACGACGTCGTGATGCCGTTCAGCAAGATCAAGTCGCACATCGCGGAGATCCTCCAGCAGGAGGGTTACATCCAGGGCTGGCGCGTCGAGGACGCCGAGGTCGGCAAGAGCCTCGTCATCGACCTGAAGTACGGCCCGAACCGCGAGCGCTCGGTCGCCGGCATCCGCCGCGTGTCCAAGCCCGGTCTGCGGGTGTACGCAAAGTCCACGAACCTGCCGAAGGTGCTGGGAGGGCTCGGCGTCGCGATCATCTCGACGTCGCAGGGACTCCTGACCGACCGTCAGGCCGCCAAGAAGGGCGTGGGCGGGGAAGTCCTCGCCTTCGTCTGGTAACGGGAAAGGAGGATAGGCAATGTCGCGAATCGGACGGCTGCCCATCCCGGTTCCCACCGGCGTGGACGTCACCATCAATGGCCGCGAGGTCGTCGTGAAGGGCCCCAAGGGCACCCTGTCGCACAACCTCGCCGCTCCGATCGAGATCGCTCTGGAGGACGGCACCCTCGCGGTGACCCGCCCCAACGACGAGCGCCTCTCGAAGGCCCTGCACGGGCTGTCCCGGACGCTGGTGGCGAACATGATCACCGGTGTGACCCAGGGATACAGCAAGAAGCTTGAGATCAGCGGTGTCGGTTACCGTGTCGCGGCGAAGGGCTCCTCGCTGGAGTTCGCGCTGGGATACAGCCACCCCATCGTCGTCGAGGCCCCGGAGGGCATCACCTTCATCGTCGAGAGCCCCACCAAGTTCGAGGTGCAGGGCATCGACAAGCAGAAGGTCGGCGAGGTTGCCGCGAACATTCGCAAGCTTCGCAAGCCCGACCCGTACAAGGCCAAGGGTGTGAAGTACGCGGGTGAGGTCATCCGCCGCAAGGTCGGAAAGGCTGGTAAGTAGGCATGGCCGTCGGTGTGAAGGCCGGCAAGGGCGTGGCGAAGAAGTCCACGTCCCGCAAGCGTCGGCACATCCGGGTCCGGAAGCGCGTTTCCGGCACCCCCCAGCGGCCTCGTCTGGTCGTGACCCGCTCCACGCGGCACATCGTGGCGCAGGTTATCGACGACCTGGCCGGAGTCACCCTCGCATCCGCCTCGACGATGGACACGTCCATCCGCGGCGACGAGGGCGACAAGACCGAGAAGGCGCGCAAGGTCGGCGAGCTCGTCGCTGAGCGGGCCAAGGCTGCGGGCATCGAGACCGTGGTGTTCGACCGTGGGGGCAACAAGTACCACGGCCGTATCGCCGCGCTTGCCGATGCCGCGCGCGAGGGCGGGCTGGCATTCTGAGCCCGCTGGTCCGGACAAGCTTCGTACGACAGATGAGGAATTTCTGATGGCTGGACCCCAGCGCCGCGGTGGCGGAGCCGGCGGCGGCGAGCGTCGGGACCGGCGGGATCGGCGCGACGGCGGCGCCGCCGCCGAGAAGACCGCCTACGTCGAGCGCGTCGTCGCGATCAACCGTGTGGCCAAGGTAGTCAAGGGTGGTCGCCGCTTCAGCTTCACCGCGCTGGTCGTGGTGGGCGACGGCGACGGCACCGTCGGTGTCGGCTACGGCAAGGCCAAGGAGGTGCCGGCCGCCATCGCCAAGGGTGTGGAGGAGGCCAAGAAGCACTTCTTCAAGGTCCCCCGTATCCAGGGCACCATCCCGCACCCGATCCAGGGTGAGGCGGCGGCCGGTGTCGTGCTGCTCAAGCCGGCGTCCCCCGGTACCGGTGTCATCGCCGGCGGCCCGGTGCGCGCCGTCCTGGAGTGCGCGGGCATCCACGACGTGCTGAGCAAGTCGCTCGGCTCGGACAACGCGATCAACATCGTTCACGCGACGGTGGCGGCCCTCAAGGGCCTCCAGCGTCCCGAGGAGATCGCGGCTCGCCGCGGGCTCCCGCTGGAGGACGTGGCCCCGGCCGCGCTGCTGCGGGCCCGCGCGGGAGTGGGTGCGTGATGGCACGTCTCAAGGTCACGCAGACCCGGTCCAAGATCGGCTGCAAGCAGAACCAGCGCGACACCCTCCGTTCGCTCGGCCTCAAGCGCGTCCACGACGTGGTCGTCAAGGAGGACCGTCCGGAGATCCGCGGCATGATTTTCACGGTGTCGCATCTCGTCACCGTCGAGGAGGTGGACTGAAATGGGTGCTGAGAACCCGCTGAAGGTGCACCACCTGCGGCCTGCTCCCGGTGCCAAGACCGCGAAGACCCGGGTGGGTCGCGGTGAGGCGTCGAAGGGCAAGACCGCCGGTCGCGGCACCAAGGGCACCAAGGCCCGCTACCAGGTGCCGGCCCGCTTCGAGGGTGGGCAGATGCCGCTGCACATGCGGCTGCCCAAGCTCAAGGGCTTCAAGAACCCGTTCCGGACCGAGTACCAGGTCGTGAACCTGGACAAGCTCGGCGCCCTGTACCCCGATGGCGGCGACGTGACCGTCGACGACCTCGTGGCCAAGGGTGCGGTTCGCAAGAACCAGCCGGTCAAGGTGCTCGGCCAGGGCGAGATCTCGGTCGCGGTCCGGGTGAAGGTGCACGCCTTCTCCGGCTCCGCGAAGGAGAAGATCGCGGCGGCCGGCGGCTCGGCCGACGAGGTCTGAGAGCCGACGGCTTCTTGGCAGGGGCGCCACACCGGTAAGGTGGTGGCGCCCCTGCGTCGTATGCGGCCAGGCCGCGCGAGCACCGTAGGGATGCCGGTGCGGGACGGCGGGATGTCGAGTCCACGTCCGCACAGCAAATCTCCCGGTCCGTGCGAACTTTCCGCGTGCCGACGCTGTTATTGTCCGTGAGGTTCCAATAAGGGACCGGCCCGTACTCCACGGGACCGATCGATCAAACGACTCGCCCCAGACGGGTGAGGCGCAGGAGGCAGTGTGCTCACCGCGTTCGCCCGGGCGTTCCGCACGCCCGACCTGCGCAAGAAGCTGCTCTTCACGCTGGGGATCATCGTCCTGTTCCGGATCGGGTCGCACATCCCGGTCCCAGGCGTGTCCTTCCAGATGGTCCGCAAGTGTGTCGACGAGGCGGACCAGGGCGGCCTCTTCGGCCTGGTGAACATGTTCAGTGGCGGCGCGCTGCTGCAACTCACGATCTTCGCGCTCGGGATCATGCCGTACATCACGGCGAGCATCATCCTGCAGCTGCTGACCGTCGTGATCCCGCGCCTGGAAGCCCTCAAGAAGGAGGGCCAGTCCGGCACCGCGAAGATCACGCAGTACACCCGCTACCTCACCATCGCGCTGGCGATCCTCCAGTCGACCGCGCTGGTCGCGACCGCCCGCAGCGGCTCGCTGTTCAGCGGCGCGGGCGGCGGCGAGTGCCAGCCCGACCAGATCGTGCCGGACCAGAGCCTGTTCCGGATCCTGGTGATGGTCGCGGTCATGACCGCCGGCACCTCGGTGATCATGTGGCTGGGCGAGCTGGTGACCGACCGCGGCATCGGCAACGGCATGTCCATCCTGATGTTCGTCTCGGTGGCGGCCGGCTTCCCGGCGGCGCTGTGGAACATCAAGCAGACCGGCACGCTGGGCGGCGGCTGGGTGGCCTTCTTCACGGTCATCGCGGTGGGCCTGCTGATGGTCGGCCTGGTGGTGTTCGTCGAGCAGGCGCAGCGCCGGATCCCGGTGCAGTACGCCAAGCGGATGATCGGGCGGCGCGCGTACGGCGGAACGTCCACGTACATCCCGCTCAAGGTGAACCAGGCGGGCATCATCCCCGTGATCTTCGCCTCGTCGCTGCTCTACATTCCCGCGCTCATCGCGCAGTTCAGCGGGAGCGACTCGGGCTGGGCGCTGTGGATCCAGAAGAACTTCGTGCAGGGTGACCACCCGCTTTACATGGCGACGTACTTCCTCTTGATCGTGTTCTTCGCCTTCTTCTATGTGGCGATCACGTTCAACCCCGAAGAAGTTGCCGACAACATGAAGAAGTATGGTGGTTTCATCCCGGGCATCCGCGCCGGCAGACCGACTGCGGAGTACCTGAACTACATCCTCACCCGGATCACCTGGCCCGGATCGCTCTACCTGGGCATGATCGCGCTCGTACCCATGATCGCGCTCGTGCTGTTCAACGCCACCAACAACTTCCCGTTCGGCGGCACGAGCATCCTGATCATCGTGGGAGTGGGTCTGGAAACCGTGAAGCAGATCGAGAGCCAGCTCCAGCAGCGCAACTACGAAGGCTTCCTCCGCTAAATGCGTATCGTTCTCGTGGGCCCCCCCGGCGCGGGTAAGGGAACCCAGGCCCAGTACATCGCCGAAGACCTGTCGATCCCCGCGATCTCGACGGGCGATCTCTTCCGCAGCAACGTGGCCCAGAAGACCCCTCTGGGCATCGAAGCCAAGAAGTTCATGGACGCGGGCAACCTCGTCCCCGACGAAGTCACCATCGGCATGGTCCGGGACCGCCTCGCGCAGCCCGACGCCGCCGAGGGCTTCCTGCTCGACGGCTTTCCCCGCAACACGGCGCAGGCCAAGGTGCTCGACGAGATATTGGCCGAGCACGGCACCAAGCTCGACGCGGTCCTGGAACTCGACGTCCCGTCGAAGGAGATCATCCAGCGGCTGTCCGGGCGCCGGCAGTGCCGTGCCAACGGGCATGTCTGCCACGTCTTCTTCGACCGGCCCAAGGTCGAGGGGATCTGCGACGAGTGCGGCAGCGAGCTGTACCAGCGTGAGGACGACCGCGAGGAGACGGTGAAGCACCGCCTCGACGTCTTCAAGGAGCAGACCGAGCCGTTGATCGGCTACTACTCCGAACAGGGCATCCTCGTGGTCATCGACGCGCTGGGCCGGGTGGCGGACGTCACCGAGCGCGCCAAGAACGCGCTTAAGGACTTCCGGCAGGACGGCTGACCGGAACCGAGCGGTACAGCGCGGCACCAGCACGACCGTTTGAGCGGCATGGGCGATCCGGGTACTCACCGGGTCGCCCATGTTCGTGTTCCCCGGCAGGTGCGCGCGGGGTACGGGCGGGGTACGCGCCGCGCACGGGTCGCGCGGCACCAGTGGAACTCAGATGTCCGGGACGACCCGCCCGGGCCGACGACGACGCCGAGACGGCGCGGAAGGACGACAAGCCGGTGATCAAGAGGCGGCGCAACAAGATCGACCGCAAGACCCCCGAGCAGATCGAGAAGATGCGGCTGGCGGGTGCGGTGGTCGCGACGACTCTCGCGAAGCTCCGGGACGCCGCGGTCCCCGGGACCAGCACCCGCGAGCTGGACGCGCTCGCCGAGCGCGCCATCCGCGAGGCGGGCGCGATCCCGTCGTTCAAGGGCTACCACGGGTTCCCCGCGTCGATCTGCGCCTCGGTCAACGACGTGGTGGTGCACGGTATCCCGGACGACACCCCGCTGCGCGAGGGCGACCTCATCTCGATCGACTGCGGCGCCATTCTCAACGGCTGGCACGGCGACTCGGCGATCACCGTCGCGGTCGGCGCGGTCCCCGACGAACTCGCCGAGCTGAGCCGGGTGTGCGAGGAGTCGATGTGGGCCGGCATCGCGGCGGCCAAGCCCGGCGGGCGCCTCACCGACATCAGCCACGCGGTCGAGCAGGCCATCCGCGCCAACACCCCCGCCTCGGGCGGGCAGTACGGCATCGTCGAGGACTACGGCGGCCACGGCATCGGCACCGAGATGCACCAGGAGCCGCACATCCTCAACTACGGCCGCCCGGGACAGGGCCCCGAATTGCTGCCCGGCGTGTGCCTGGCGATCGAGCCGATGGTGACGCTCGGCAAGCCGGGGACGTACACGATGCCGGACGAGTGGACGGTGAAGACCACCGCGGGCGGCTTCGCCGCGCACTGGGAGCACTCCATCGCGGTGACCGAGGACGGCCCGGTCGTCCTCACCAGCCTGCCGGCGTAGCGTGCACGGCGACGCGGGGCGGTGCCGTCGGGACGTCGGTGCCGCCCCGCCGTCTTCGCGGTCTCTACGCTGGGGGCATGGAGAACGCCGGGGGTACCGGGAGCGACGCCGCGCGGCCGGTCACGGCCGCGGACCGGGAGCGGGTCTCGGGGGTCCTGCGCGAGCGCATGGCCTCGGGCGACCTGTCGTTGGGCGATTACCAGACGCGGCTGCGCCGGGTGCGGGCCGCGGCGACCGCGGGGGAGCTGGACGCGGTGCTGCGCGACCTGCCGGGTCGCCGCGACGACGCGGAGGAGACGCGTACCGGCGGGGGAGCCGGGCCGGAGGCTTCTGCGGTGTCCGCCGGGGCCGGTACGGACTCCGCGGCCGGGAGCCGGCGGGCCGGAGGGTGCGCGGGGGTGCTGCTGCTGCTGGTCCTTGTGGTCCTGGTGGCCGTGGCGGGGGCGTACAGTTGACGGCAGAAGTCCGCCTATGCGGTAAGGTCCGCCGCCCCGGTTTCCCATCTGGTGGGTGCGTGCCTTAGACTGACTCGTCGGCTTATCTGTAGCCGCTTTTTGTCACGTCTCCGACTGACCGGTCACCTGTGACCGTGCGCGAGCGTGGCCTGAGGTGAAGCAGGCAGCCAACGGTAGATGATTCCCGAGTAGATGAAACGCGGAGGACATGCCCAAGAAGCAAGGGGCCATTGAGATCGAGGGCACTGTCATCGAGTCTCTCCCCAACGCCATGTTTCGCGTCGAGCTGCAGAACGGGCACAAGGTCCTCGCGCACATCAGCGGGAAGATGCGGATGCACTACATCCGGATCCTTCCGGACGACCGGGTTGTCGTCGAGCTGAGCCCGTACGACCTGACCCGCGGCCGAATCGTCTACCGCTACAAGTAGGCGAGCCCCCGCGTCCACGCGGACGTGTCGGGCGAACCGATAACCGCCTCGGCGATGAGGGTGCCTTCGGGTGCCCTTGTCAGCACGTACCGGAGAGATCATGAAGGTCAAGCCGAGCGTCAAGAAGATCTGTGACAAGTGCAAGGTGATCCGCCGTCACGGCCGGGTCATGGTGATCTGCGAGAACCTGCGCCACAAGCAGCGCCAGGGCTGAGCCCCGGCCGCCGCCCACGGGCAGGCAGAGCACCGCGCACGCGGCACGAGATCGTCGCGCGACGCACCACGTAATAGTCGTAGCACCCGACCCCCGCAGCAGGTAGGCGCGGGACGCCACCCCCGGTTGGAGGCCGGGGACCGAAGGATCCGAGAGAGACCCTTCCGGACCGGTGCTGCGCATGACCTCCAACGAACCCAGGAGCCACATACATGGCACGCCTCGTCGGCGTAGACCTGCCCCGTGAAAAGCGGGTCGAGGTCGCACTCACCTACATCTTCGGCGTCGGTCGCACCCGCGCGCTGGAGACCCTGAGCAACACCGGCGTCAACCCGGACACGCGCGTTCGCGACCTGACCGAAGAAGAGCTGGTCAAGCTCCGCGACTGGATCGACGGCAACTACCGCGTCGAGGGCGACCTGCGCCGCGAGGTCCAGGCCGACATCCGCCGCAAGGTCGAGATCGGCTGCTACGAGGGCCTTCGCCACCGTCGCGGTCTCCCGGTCCGCGGTCAGCGCACGCACACCAACGCGCGTACCCGCAAGGGCCCGCGTCGCGCCATCGCCGGCAAGAAGAAGCCGGGCAAGAAGTAGTCCGCCGAGCCGGATCATGACGGTCCCCGCTCAGTCGGACCGACGACCTCAGGAGTTTCCAGCAGATGCCTCCCAAGAGCCGCACCGGCGCCAAGAAGGTGCGCCGCAAGGAAAAGAAGAACGTCGCTCACGGGCACGCCCACATCAAGAGCACGTTCAACAACACGATCGTGTCGATCACCGACCCGAACGGCAATGTGATCTCGTGGGCCTCCGCGGGCCACGTGGGCTTCAAGGGTTCGCGTAAGTCGACCCCGTTCGCCGCGCAGATGGCCGCCGAGTCGGCTGCCCGCCGTGCCCAGGAGCACGGCATGCGCAAGGTCGACGTCTTCGTCAAGGGCCCGGGTTCGGGCCGTGAGACCGCCATTCGCTCGCTGCAGGCCACCGGCCTCGAGGTGGGGTCCATCCAGGACGTCACCCCCGTGCCCCACAACGGCTGCCGCCCCCCCAAGCGCCGCCGCGTCTGAGCCTGAAGCCGAGTAGGAGTTAGAGAACCATGGCGCGTTACACCGGCGCTGACTGCAAGCGCTGCCGTCGCGAGAAGATGAAGCTGTTCCTCAAGGGCAGCAAGTGCGAAGGGCCGAAGTGCCCGATCGAGATCCGGCCGTACCCGCCGGGTGAGCACGGCCGCGGCCGTACCAAGGACAGCGAGTACCTGCTGCAGATGCGCGAGAAGCAGAAGTGCGCGCGCATCTACGGCGTCCTCGAGAAGCAGTTCCGCGGCTACTACGAGGAGGCGAACCGCAAGCAGGGCAAGACCGGCGAGAACCTGCTGCGCATCCTCGAGTCGCGTCTCGACAACGTGGTCTACCGCGCGGGCTTCGCCAAGTCGCGTGACCACGCCCGTCAGCTTGTCCGCCACGGCCACATCCAGGTCAACGGCGTCAAGACCGACATCCCGTCGGCTCGCGTCAGCGAGAACGACATCATCGAGGTCCGCAAGGACTCCGTCGAGCTGACCCCTTTCGTGGTCGCTCGCGCCGAGGCCGGCGAGCGTCCGGTTCCGGCGTGGCTCGAGGTCATCCCCGGCAAGATGCGGATCCTCGTGCACTCCCTGCCCGCGCGTCAGGTCATCGACACGCAGGTGCAGGAGCAGCTCATCGTCGAGCTCTACTCCAAGTAATCCCGGGTAGAGACGACAAAAAGGGTCGGGCGGGACGGTTTCCTACCGTTCCGCCCGTACCCTTGCCATAGCCGTCGGTGTCATATAGCGGGCACCGAAGACATGGAGGAATCCCATGCTGATCGCACAGCGTCCCACTCTGACCGAGGACGTCGTCGACGAATTCCGGTCCCGGTTCGTGATCGAGCCGCTGGAGCCGGGCTTCGGCTACACCCTCGGCAACTCGCTGCGCCGTACGCTCCTCTCCTCGATCCCGGGTGCCGCCGTCACGAGCATCCGTATCGACGGTGTCCTGCACGAGTTCACCACCGTGCCGGGCGTCAAGGAGGACGTCACCGACCTCATCCTCAACATCAAGCAGCTGGTCGTCTCCTCGGAGCACGACGAGCCCGTCGTGATGTACCTGCGCAAGCAGGGCCCGGGTGTGGTCACCGCCGGCGACATCGCGCCCCCGGCCGGTGTCGAGGTGCACAACCCCGAGCTGGTCCTGGCGACGCTGAACGCCAAGGGCAAGCTGGAGATGGAGCTGACCGTCGAGCGCGGTCGCGGCTACGTCTCCGCGGTGCAGAACAAGCAGGCGGGCCAGGAGATCGGCCGTATCCCGGTCGACTCGATCTACTCGCCGGTCATGAAGGTCACGTACAAGGTCGAGGCCACCCGTGTCGAGCAGCGCACGGACTTCGACAAGCTGATCGTGGACGTCGAGACCAAGCCGTCGATGCGTCCGCGCGACGCGATGGCCTCGGCGGGCAAGACGCTGGTCGAGCTGTTCGGCCTGGCGCGCGAGCTCAACGTCGACGCCGAGGGCATCGACATGGGCCCGTCGCCGACGGACGCCGCGCTCGCCGCCGATCTGGCGCTGCCGATCGAGGAGCTCGAGCTCACGGTCCGCTCGTACAACTGCCTCAAGCGCGAGGGCATCCACACCGTGGGTGAACTGGTCGCGCGCAGCGAGGCGGACCTGCTGGACATCCGCAACTTCGGTGCGAAGTCCATCGACGAGGTCAAGGCGAAGCTGGCCGGCATGGGCCTGGCCCTCAAGGACAGCCCGCCCGGATTCGACCCGACCGCCGCGGCCGACAGCTTCGGCGACGAGGACGACCACGGCTTCGCGGAGACCGAGCAGTACTGAGGTCCCGGCACCGCGAGGTCTCGGCACCGCGAGGTCTCGGCACCGAGGTCCGGCATTGAGGTCCTGACGGGAGTGATCCCGAGGATCGCAACGCGGAGACCGCGCGGTACCGAGCAGCACTGAGAACGTCGTGCGGGGGAGGGCTTCCGGGCCCTCCCCTCGTACGGACCGCCCCCGGCGATCCGCCGGGGGCTCGCGTCCGGGCCGACCGGCTCGGACGGACTGACACCGGTACCTGATACGGCCGGTGCAGGGATACCAAGGAGAAAGCAATGCCCCGTCCCGCAAAGGGCGCCCGCCTCGGCGGCGGCCCGTCCCACGAGCGCCTGCTTCTTTCGGGCCTCGCGACGGCGCTGTTCGAGCACGGTCGTATCACCACGACCGAGGCGAAGGCCCGCCGGCTCCGTCCGGTCGCGGAGAAGCTGATCACCAAGGCGAAGCGCGGCGACCTGCACGCGCGCCGCCAGGTGCTCACCGTCGTCCGCGACAAGAGCGTCGTGCACACGCTCTTCGAGGAGATCGGTCCCCGGTACGCGAACCGTCCCGGCGGCTACACCCGCATCACCAAGATCGGGAACCGCAAGGGCGACAACGCGCCGATGGCCGTGATCGAGCTGGTCGAGGCCCTGACGGTCGCGCAGACCGCCGTGGGCGAGGCCGAGGCCGCCACCAAGCGCTCCGTCAAGGAGCAGGCGGCGAAGGCCGAGGAGACCAAGGTCGACACGAGCAAGAAGGCCGACGCCGACGAGGCCGAGGCTGCCGATGTCGAGGAGGCCCCCGAGGCCGCCGGCGACGACGCGGACAAGGTCGACACGGAGAAGTGACGCACTCCCCGCGCGAGCGGGAGTCGTCCGGACACCTGAGTCCACTTTGACGTACGCGGGCCCGTTCTCCTCCCTTAGGGGTGGCGAGCGGGCCCGCGGCTTTTGGCCCGCGCCGGCCGTCGCGTCCGCCTGCACGATCCGCGCGGACGCCTTGCGCCACAGGCGAGTTGGGCACACACGAACGGCACCTGCGGAGTGGGGAAGAGCAGCGTGAGCACCGAGATCCCGGCGCCGGGAGGCGGGGACGGGGGACCAGCGGCCGACCCGGAGCCGGTGCGGCTGAGGATCGATCTGGCGTACGACGGCACGGACTTCTCAGGTTGGGCCCGCCAGCCCGGTCTGCGGACCGTCCAGGGCACCCTGGAGCAGGCGCTGACCACCGTCCTGCGGCTCCCCGAGCCCGCGCAGCTGACGGTCGCCGGACGCACCGACGCGGGCGTGCACGCGCGCGGCCAGGTCGCGCACGTCGACATCCCCGCGGACAAGTGGACGCTGGACGGCCCGCAGCTCGTGCGCAGGCTCTCCGGCACGCTTCCGCGCGACGTACGGGTCCGCGAAGTCTCCCGCGCCCCCGAGGGGTTCGACGCTCGCTTCGCCGCCGAGTGGCGCCGGTACGCCTACCGCATCAGCGACACCCCCGGCGGCGTCGACCCGCTGCGCCGCGCGCACGTCGTGTGGCACGACCGCCCGCTCGACGTGGACCTGATGAACGAGGCTGCCGGCCTCATGCTCGGCGACCACGACTTCGCCGCCTACTGCAAGCGCCGCGAGGGCGCATCGACGGTCCGCTGCCTCAAGGACTTCCACTGGGCGCGCGAGACGCCCGGCGAGTCCGACGCGGGGCCCGGTTTCACGCCACTGGTGATCGCCTCGGTACGCGCCGACGCGTTCTGCCACAACATGGTCCGCTCGCTCGTCGGCGCGATGACCGCGGTCGGTTCGGGGCGGCGGCCGGTGCGGTGGCCCGCGGAGGTGCTGGCGCGCGGCGTACGCGACTCGTCGGTGCATGTGGCGCCCGCGCACGGGTTGGTGCTGGAGGAGGTGGCGTACCCCTCGGACGAGCGTCTTGCGGAGCGCGCCGCCAGGGCCAAGCGGCCTCGCCTCGACATCGTCTAGATCCAGGCCGTGTCCCGCGGACAGGGCCTGGCCGCGGACCTCGGCAGGGCCGTCACCGCCGCTGCCCGTCCGCTCACTTTCCTTCGAGCGCCTTCTCCGCGTCCGCCTTGGCCTTGTCGTAGATGGCCTGGGAGCGCTGCTCGCCGCGGAGGGTGAGGGTGTCCCGGACGACCCGGTCCAGGTCGTCGCCGGCCTGCTCGACCTTGGGGTCGCCCTTGGCCGGATCGATGCGGTTGTCCGGGCCCGGGTAGCCGCCGACCAGGAAGACCCCGTAGCGGCCGACGGAGTTGGTCTGGCGTATGCACGTGACACCGGGCTTGTCGGGTGCGGGCTGAGGGCAGAGCTCCTTGACCGGGCCGCCGGGCAGGCCCAGCAGCGAGGCGTCGCGGTTGCCGTTGCCGTCGGCGGCGGCGGCCCTGGCGTCGTCCGGCGAGGCGAACGCGGCGACCGCGACGGTGGCCGCGGTGCCGTCGGGCCCGGTGACGGTGGCCCGGATGATCTGGACGCAGGCCTTGGTGCGCAGGATGTCGCCGAGCACGGGGTTGGCGGCGTCCGCGCAGGTGTTGTCCAGGCGTTTGGCGACGACGTTGTAGACGCGCCCGTCGATGCCCAGGCGCGCGGTCGGGAACAGCGCCTCGGGTGTGAAGGGCGCGGTGTCGAGCTGCGGGTCGGCGAGGACCTTGGCGCTGCCGGGTGCCGGGGGGATGGTCGGCACCGGCTTGAAGGTGGGTTTGGCGGTCCCCGAGCCGGCCGGATCGACCGGGGCCTCGGTGGGGGCGGTCTGCGCCGCGGGGCCCGAGTCGTCGTCCGACGATGTGGCCAGCCAGGCGGCGGTGATCCCGACGACGGCCAGGACGGTCAGCGCGGCGCCGATGCGCATTCTGTTGGTACGGGCCCGCGCCCGGCGGCGGCTCTCGCGGTCGGCGAGAGCGCCCCAGTCGGGGGTGCCGGAGGCCGCGGCGGCAGCGCCGCGTCCGGACCGGGCCCGGCGGGCGGCGGCGCGGCCCCCGGTGCGGCCGCGCGTACCGGATGCGCCCGCGGGCCCGGACTGCGTTGTCCCGTAAGGGTCTTGGTGCTGGTCCCCGGTGTCGTCCAGGGGTGTTCCGGGTCGTATGGTCCACGGCGCCGGTTCGGCGGGGCCGGCGTGCTCCCGGCCGCGCCCGTTGCCGTTGGTGTCCGCGCTCACCGCAGCCTCCCACCGATTTCCCGCGGCTTGGTCGGGCGCCGGGCCGGTTCGGGCCCGGTCCGGGCCGCATCGCAGGCCCTCGCCATGTGGCCCGCAGCATACTGTCGGCGGGCGGCCGTCCCGGTACGTGGTCGGAACCGCTCGTACGGGCGGATACCATTGACAGGCAGGGGAGGGGGCTCGGGGAGCACAGCCCCCCGAGGCTCGTTTTGACCGGCGCCGCGTAAACCCGGTATTCTGCCGGTTCGTTGTGCGTATTGGCTTGCTTGAGTGAAGTCGGTACGCCGGGCGCCGCAAGAGACCCCCGGCAGCACCCCGCATGCTCTGAGATCGAGATCTGAGATCGACATCGCGTGGGAGTCGTCGGGCCCAGCCAAGCGCCATCCCGTCAGCACACACTCACGAAGAAGCGAAGGCTATCGACCGTGCGCACGTACAGCCCTAAGCCCGGCGACGTCCAGCGTCAGTGGCACGTCATCGACGCGACCGATGTCGTGCTCGGCCGTCTGTCCACCCAGGCCGCTGCCCTGCTCCGGGGCAAGCACAAGCCGGTGTACGCGCCGCACGTCGACACCGGCGATTTCGTCATCATTGTGAACGCGGACAAGGTTCACCTGTCCGGCAACAAGCGGACCCAGAAGATGGCGTACCGCCACTCTGGCCACCCGGGTGGTCTCCGCGCGGTCCGCTACGACGACCTTCTCTCCAAGAACCCGGAGAAGGCAGTCGAGAAGGCCATCAAGGGCATGCTCCCCAAGAACACCCTGGGCCGGCAGATGCTGTCGAAGCTCAAGGTGTACGCGGGTCCGGAGCACCCGCACCAGGCCCAGCAGCCGGTGCCGTTCGAGATCACCCAGGTCGCGCAGTAGTCACGGCCACAACACAGCCGCGACAAGCGGCTGAGGATCGCAAAGAGGAGAATCGTGGCCGAGACCACCGCTGAGGCCCCCATCGAGGAGACGACCTCCGAAGAGGTCACCCTCGAGAGCTACACCTCGGAGTCCCTGGCCGGTCGCTTCAGCGACCCGCAGCCGGGTGCCGCCACCGGCCGCCGCAAGGAGGCCATCGCCCGCGTGCGCATCGTCCCGGGCACCGGCAAGTGGAAGATCAACGGGCGTACGCTCGAGCAGTACTTCCCCAACAAGGTTCACCAGCAGCTCGTCAACGAGCCGTTCAAGATCCTTGAGCTGGACGAGAAGTACGACGTCATCGCCCGCATCGCGGGTGGCGGCGTCTCCGGCCAGGCCGGCGCGCTGCGCCTGGGCGTGGCCCGTGCGCTCAACGAGGCGGACGTCGAGCTGAACCGCCCGGCGCTGAAGAAGGCCGGCTTCCTGACGCGTGACCCGCGCGCCACCGAGCGCAAGAAGCCGGGTCTGAAGAAGGCCCGTAAGGCTCCGCAGTACAGCAAGCGTTAAATCCGGCGCGGGCAGCCTGCATTTTGCATCGGGCCCCGGGGCACAGAGTCTGTGCCCCGGGGCCCGATGCTTTTCCGGCATTCCCCGGTGCTTTTGCCTGACGCGTTCGAGCTGTGTTGGATCCGTGTTCAGTCCATGTGTTTGGTCCATGTCTGATGCGTCGACTCTGTCGACGACCGCGTGCTCGCGGTGTGATGCGGGAGGTCCGAAGGTGGGACGACTCTTCGGTACGGACGGGGTACGCGGTCTGGCCAACGGCCGGCTGACCGCCGAACTGGCCCTGGACCTGGCGGTCTGCGCCGCCCGGGTGCTGGGTTCGCAGGGTCGCACCGGGGGCCACGGGCGGCGGCCGTTCGCCGTGGTCGGCCGCGACCCGCGGGCGTCGGGCGAGTTCCTGGAGGCGGCCGTGGTCGCGGGCCTCGCGGGTGCCGGGGTGGACGTCTACCGGGCCGGGGTCCTGCCGACTCCCGCGGTCGCGCACCTGACCGGCCTGCTGGGCGCCGACCTGGGCGTCATGCTCTCGGCGAGCCACAACTCGATGCCCGACAACGGCATCAAGTTCTTCGCGCGCGGCGGGCACAAGCTCCCCGACGACGTCGAGGACAGCATCGAGTCGCTGCTCGGAACCGAGTGGGACCGTCCGACGGGCGCGCTGGTCGGCCGTGTCCAGGACCATCCCGAGGGCCACGAGCGGTACGTCGACCACCTGCTCGCCACGCTGCCGCACCGCCTGGACGGCCTCAAGGTCGTGCTGGACTGCGCCAACGGCGCGTCGTCGCGGGTCGCCCCCGACGCACTGCGCCAGGCCGGCGCCGAGGTCGTGACGATCCACGCGGAGCCGAACGGCCTCAACATCAACGAGGGTTGCGGTTCGACGCACCTGGACGACGTGAAGGCGGCCGTGGTCGAGCACGGCGCCGACGCGGGCATCGCGCACGACGGCGACGCGGACCGCTGCCTCGCGGTGGACGCGAACGGCGACGAGGTGGACGGCGACCAGATCCTCGCGGTGCTCGCGCTGGCCATGCGCGACGCGGGGACGCTGCGCGAGGACACCCTCGTCGCGACCGTCATGTCCAACCTGGGCCTCAAGCTCGCGATGCAGGGCGCCGGCGTCAAGATCGTCGAGACGGCGGTCGGCGACCGGTACGTCCTGGAGGCCATGCAGGCCGGTGGCCTCACGCTCGGTGGCGAGCAGTCCGGCCACGTCGTCATGCTGGACCACGCGACGACCGGCGACGGCACGCTGACCGCGCTGCACCTGCTGTCGCGGGTCGCGCAGACCGGCCGCCCGCTGCACGAGCTCGCCGCGGTCATGACGCGCCTGCCGCAGGTGCTGATCAACGTGTCGGGGGTGGACCGGACCCGCGTGCAGGCGTCGGCCGGTCTGGCCGCGGCGGTCGCCGACGCCGAGGCGCGGTTGGGCGGCGGCGGCCGGGTGCTGCTGCGCCCGTCGGGCACCGAACCGCTGGTGCGGGTCATGGTCGAGGCGCAGACGCACGAGCAGGCCCAGCGCGAGGCCGGGGCGCTGGCCGACGTCGTACGCGCTGAACTGGCCGTCTGATCCCAGGCCGGGCAACAGGCAAGCGGCGGCCCCCGTCCCGGACTTCCGGGCGGGGGCCGCGGTCTTTGCGGGTCAGTCGCGTCGCAGGCCGGGGACGCCGGGGTGGTGCTTTCCGTGCGTCCTGCTCCACGCGTACCGCTGCGCGAGCAGGGTGCCGGTGCCCGCCACCACGATCGCGCCCAGGTTCAGGCCGAGTTGGCCGAGTGAGCCGCCCGCCTGGCTGAGGTCGCCGTACGCCACCGCCACTGCCGCGTTGGCGGCCGCCGGGACCGTGGTGACCGAGATCAGCACGCCGATCAGCGCCCCGGACTTCGATGACGTGAGCGACAGGATGCCCGCGACGCCGGCGAGGAAGGCGACCCAGAAGGACAGCCAGTCGGGCTGGTAGATGAACGACGTCTGCGGGCGGTCGCCTTCGAGCATGCTCTTGTCGAAGTCCCCCGACCAGGTGAGCAGCCAGGTGAACGCCATGGTCAGCGACATCGCGATCGGGAAGCCCGCCAGCAGCGCGAAGGCGGACCGCGCGGCGAGCCCGCGGCGGCGCTGCACGGTCGCCACGCACAGCCCGGCCAGCGGGCCGAACTCCGGTCCCACGACCATCGCCCCGACGATGAGGATGGGGTTGTCGAGGAGCACACCGCACGCGGCGATCATGGTGGCGATCGTCAGGAACGCCAGGAACGTGACGGTGAACGTGGACTCTTCGGACGTCGCCTCGGTGATCTGCTCCCACACCACCGCGTCGGCGCCCTCGCCCGGCGCGTCCGACTCGGCCTCGCGCGCCGACCGGGACAGCGAGACGTCGAGGTTCTCCAGCGCGATGGAGCCGTCCTCGTCGATGCCGAGCGCGCGCAGGTCGTCGAGCACGAGGTTCGCCGACTCGCGGGCGATGTCGCAGGCGATGACGTCGCCGGGCGGTGACACGGCGACACCCGGCCACACGACCAGATGGGTGACGCCCGGCTCCGCTTCGAGCAGGCGGCGTACGGCACCGGACTTCTCGCGCGGCACGATGGCCCTCAGATGCAGCATGCCCGGACGGTATGGCTAGAGCTTGCGCAGGCGCAGCCGACTCACCGTGTGGTCCGCGTCCTTGCGGAGCACGAGGGTTGCCCGGCCGCGCGTGGGCAGGACGTTTTGTACGAGATTGAGCTCGTTGATGTCGCGCCAGATGCCCTCCGCGTAGGAGAAGGCTTCGTCCTCGGTCATGGCGGCGTAGCGGCGGAAGTACGACGCCGGGTCCCGGAACGCGGTCTGACGCAGCTTCAGGAACCGGTCCAGGTACCAGCGCCGGATGTCCGAGGTGCGCGCGTCGACGTACACGCTGAAGTCGAAGAAGTCCGACACCGCGAGGCGGGGGCGGCCGTCGGCGCCGACGCGTGCGGGCTGCAGGACGTTGAGGCCCTCGACGATGAGGATGTCGGGCTGGCGTACGAACAGGCGTTCCTCGGGGACGATGTCGTACGTCAGGTGCGAGTAGACCGGTGCGCTGACCTCCGGCTTTCCGGCCTTGACGTCGGCGACGAAGCGCACCAGCGCGCGCTGGTCGTACGACTCCGGGAACCCCTTGCGGTGCATGATGCCGCGCCGTTCCAACTCCGCGTTGGGATACAGGAATCCGTCGGTGGTCAGCAGGGCCACGTGCGGATGGTCGGGCCAGCGGGCCAGCAGTTCGCGCAGGATGCGCGCGGTGGTGCTCTTGCCGACCGCGACACTCCCGGCGACGCCTATGACGAAGGGCGTGGTGCGGCGCTCGTCGTTGCCGAGGAACGTGGTGAGGGCGGAGTTGAGGCCGCGCGTGGCGGCCACGTACAGGTTGAGGAGCCGGGACAGCGGGAGGTAGACGTCGGTCACCTCGTCGAGGTCGACGACGTCGCCGAGCCCCCGCAGCCGCTCCAGTTCGTCGGCGGTCAGTGGCAGCGGTGTACTTGCCCGGAGCCGGCTCCACGCCTCGCGGTCGAGTTCGACGTACGGGGACAGGTCGCGTGCCGTGCCGGGTGTCACGATGGTGTGCACAACACACATTGTCCCCGGGGCCGCCTCGGGTCCGCGCCCCGGGCTGCTCCGCACGCTGCGCGAGGCGACCGTTTAAGCTGACCCCCATGTGCGGCATCGTTGGATACGTAGGTGGTCAGTCGGCGCTCGACGTCGTCATCGAGGGGCTGCGCCGCCTCGAATACCGGGGCTATGACTCCGCGGGCGTGGCAGTGCTCGCGGACGGCGCACTGGTCAGCGACAAGAAGGCCGGCAAGCTGGCCAATCTGGAGAAGTCGCTGACGGAGTCCCCGCTCGCGGTCGGTCCGACCGGCATCGGGCATACCCGCTGGGCGACGCACGGCGCGCCCACCGACGCCAACGCGCACCCGCACCTGGACAACGCGAGCCGCGTCGCGGTCGTCCACAACGGCATCATCGAGAACTTCGCGTCGCTGCGCGCCGAGTTGGCCGAGCGCGGCCACACGCTGCTGTCCGAGACGGACACCGAGGTGGTGACCCACCTCCTGGCCGAGCACTTCGAGCCGTCCGGCGGCGACCTGGCCGAGGCGATGCGCCGCGTGTGCCGGCTGCTGGAGGGCGCCTTCACGCTGGTGGCCGTGCACGCGGACGCGCCCGGCGTGGTGGTCGGCGCGCGCCGCAACTCGCCGCTGGTGGTCGGGCGGGGCGAGGGCGAGAACTTCCTCGCATCGGATGTCGCGGCGTTCATCTCGCACACGCGCGAGGCCGTCGAGCTGGGCCAGGACCAGGTGGTCGAACTGCGCGTCGACGCGGTGACGATCACCGACTTCGAGGGCAACCCGGGCACGTTCCGCGAGTACCACGTGGACTGGGACGCCTCGGCCGCCGAGAAGGACGGCTACGACTACTTCATGCTCAAGGAGATCGCCGAGCAGCCGAAGGCGGTCGCCGACACCCTGCTGGGCCGGATCGGCACCGACGGGCGCCTGCGCCTGGACGAGGTGCGCATCCCGGACCAGGTGCTGCGCGAGGTCGACAAGGTCGTCATCATCGCGTGCGGCACGTCGTTCCACGCCGCGATGATCGCCAAGTACGCGATCGAGCACTGGACGCGCGTGCCCTGCGAGGTGGAGCTCGCCAGCGAGTTCCGCTACCGCGACCCGATCCTGGACCGGCAGACGCTGGTGATAACGATCTCGCAGTCCGGCGAGACCATGGACACCCTGATGGCGCAGCGGCACGCGCGCGAGCAGGGCGCCAAGGTGCTGGCCATCTGCAACACCAACGGCTCGACGATGCCGCGCGAGGCCGACGCCGTGCTCTACACGCACGCGGGGCCCGAGGTCGCGGTCGCGTCGACGAAGGCGTTCCTGACCCAGTTGGTGGCGTGCTACCTGGTCGCGCTGTACCTCGGGCAGGTGCGCGGCACCAAGTGGGGCGACGAGATCACCGAGGTGATCGAGCAGCTGGCCGCGATGCCGAAGCAGGTCGAGAAGGTCCTCGACACGATGGAGCCGGTACGCGACCTCGCGCGTTCGCTGCGGGACGCCACCTCGGTGCTGTTCCTGGGCCGCCACGTCGGGTTCCCGGTGGCGTTGGAGGGTGCGCTCAAGCTCAAGGAGCTGGCGTACATGCACGCCGAGGGCTTCGCGGCGGGCGAGCTCAAGCACGGGCCGATCGCGCTGATCGAGGACGGCCTGCCGGTCGTCGTCGTGGTGCCGTCGCCGCGCGGGCGCAGTGTGCTGCACGACAAGATCGTGTCGAACATCCAGGAGATCCGGGCGCGCGGCGCCAAGACCATCGTGATCGCGGAGGAGGGGGACGAGACGGTCGTGCCGTACGCCGACCACCTGATCCGCATCCCGGTCACGCCGGTGCTGCTCCAGCCGCTGGTGGCGACGGTGCCGCTGCAGGTGTTCGCGTGCGAGCTGGCGACCGCCAAGGGCCACGAGGTGGACCAGCCGCGCAACCTGGCCAAGTCGGTCACCGTCGAGTGACGAGGGGCACCTGACGGGCGTTCCCGGGGGCCTGCGCGGCCCCCGGGCCCGGCGCCCGGGGTTCCCCGCGTCCCAGGCTCATGGCACGGACAGCAAGCGGTGTCGATCTGGTCGACCTGACGGTCCCGGACGACGGTGAGGAGGCGGAGCCGCGTATTGCGCGGCTCCGCGGGGCCGTGTGCGCGCTCGCGCCGCGGGCCGACCAGGAGGAGTTCTCCGGGCGGGCGGCCGACACGCTGCCGGTCGCGGACCGGGATCCGTTCCGCACGCCGTACGCGGTCGTGCACGACGGCACGGCGGTCGGCTTCGGCGTCCTGGACGTGCAGGGCTACCTCGACGAGATCGCCGACGAACCGGGGCGGGCGGTGCTGCTGCGCGGGTTCTACATCGGCGCGGGGTGGCAGCGGCGCGGGTTCGGCGGTGCCGCTATCCGGGCGCTGCCGGAGGCGGCGTTGAAGCTGGCGCCCTGGGCGGAGGTGCTGCTGCTCACCGTGAACGTACGCAACGAGGGCGCGGTCCGGGCGTACCTGGCGGGCGGGTTCGTCGACGAGGGGCGGCGCTACTTCGGGGGCGACGCGGGTCCGCAGCACGTACTGCGGTTGGAACTGGCCTCGTACTGACCGGTCTTGCCGATCGGTCGTGCTTTGCCAACCCCTCCCGTCAGCTCGGCGAGCCCTCCTTGGCGATGAGCAGCTTGCGCAGGATGCCGTCGAGCTGGGTGCGTTCCTCGTCTGTGAGCACCTCGACCAGGCGCGCCTCGTTGGCGACGTGGCCCATCACGATGTCGTCGATGAGCTCCTTGCCGGCCGGGGTCAGCCGGATCATGACGGCGCGGCGGTCGGTGGCGCACGGGCGCCGCTCGACCAGGCCCTTGCCGGAGAGCTTGTCGACGCGGTTGGTGATCGCTCCCGAGGTGACCATCGCCGACTTGAGGAGTGCGCGGGCGTTGAGTTCGTAGGGTTCGCCCGAACGCCGCAGCGTGGCGAGCACGTCGAACTCGGAGAAGTCGAGGCCGTGCTTGGCGAAGTACTCGCGCAGGCCCGCCTCGACGTGCGCGTGGAAGCGGTTGTAGCGACCGACGAGGGCCATGGGGGCCAGGTCCATGTCGGGGCGCTCCCGGGCCCACTGGTCGACGATGTCGTCCACCGCGTCACGCTCCCCGGGCCGCCGCTCGTGCGATTGCGGGTGCTGTCGGGACTGTTCGGGCATTGGTTCCTGCCTTCCCCGTGTGGATGCCGGTCGGTGTTGCCGTGTCGCTGTTGCCGTGTCGGTGGTGCCGTGTCGGTAGTGCGGTCTCTGTGTTGCGGACTCTGTGTTGCGGTTTTCGTGTTGCCGGGTGGTGGCAGGGGGCCTGCCGGGATGCTGCCGGTCCGCGGTGGCCACCGCTGGTCACCGGGTTGTTCCGGCAAGTTCTACCAGTCTTCATTATCTCAACGCTCACATACTTGACGTTCGCGCTTCTCATGCGTAAAACTTATCTCAACGTTCAGATAATCAACGCTGAGGGGATCGGGGACATGGGCGGCGTGGCGATGGGCAAGGCGGGCGGCGGCAAGGCTTCCGCGGGACGGATCGGGGTGGCGGCGGCCGCGGCCCTGGCGCCGGCGGCGTGGGGCACGACATACCTGGTGACCACGGAGCTGCTGCCCGACGGTCGCCCGATGCTGCTCGCGGCGCTGCGTGCGCTGCCCGCGGGCCTGCTGCTCCTGTTGCTCGGACGCAAGCTGCCGAGGGGCAGGTGGTGGGGGCGGGCCGCGATCCTCGGCATGCTGAACATCGGTTTCTTCTTCCCGCTGATCTTCGTCGGGGCGTACCACCTGCCGGGCGGCGTCGCCGCGACCATCGGGGCGATCCAGCCGCTGCTGGTGATCGGGTTCTCCGCGATGATCCTGGGCGCGCGACCCAGCCGCCGCGCGGTCGTCGCCGGCCTCGTGGGGGTCGTGGGCGTCGGCCTGCTGGTGCTCAAGGGCAGCGCAAAGCTCGACGGCGTCGGGATCGCGGCCATGCTGACCGCAATCGTGATCATGGCGCTGGGCACCGTGCTCACCCGCAAGTGGGGCAAGCCCGAGGGCGTCACGATGTTGGACCTGACGGCGTGGCAGCTCACTGCGGGCGGGCTGTTCCTGGCCCCGCTGGCGCTCGTCACCGAGGGTGCGCCTCCGGCGTTCACCGGCGAGAACTGGATCGGGTTCGCGTACCTCGGCCTGTTCGGCACCGCGCTGGCGTACGTCCTGTGGTTCCGCGGCATCGACCGCCTCGGCGCCGGGCCGGTGTCGTTCCTGGCGCTGGTCAACCCGGCGGTCGCGACCATCGGCGGCATCGTGGTGCTGGGCCAGACCCTGACGGTGTGGCAGATCCTGGGCCTGCTGCTGGCCCTCGGTGCGATGTTCGCGGGCCAGGCGCCGGGCAAGCCGAAGAGCGAGCCGAGCACCGTGGTGCGCCAGGGCGGACCGGCGACCGCCGCCGCCGACGGGCAGGAAGCGGCGGCCGACGTGCCGGGCGACGTGGCCCGCGACCTGGCTCCCGACGAGGCGTCCGATGCCGCGGGCGAGCCCTCGGGCGGCCCTCGTCGTGAGCCGGTGGCGGCAACCGGCTGAGGCGGCCTCGCGGGGGCGGCGATCAAGCAACTGCCGTCAAGGAACTGCGGTCAAGGAACGGCGGCCGAAGGGCGGCTTGCCAAGAATGGCGGTCGCGAGTGGCAGCCAAGAGTGACGGCGACAAAGGCGGGGCCCTGGCGGCCCCGCCTTTGCTCGTGCGGAAACGTTTGCAGAAACGTTCGCGAGGGTTCTGGCGAAGCGACTTCTACGCGAGTAGCGTCACTGCGATCCGCCACGCATGCGGGCGTATGTCGCATGCCGCCCAGGGAGGGACCCACGCCTGTGGACCGACGCCGATTCTTGTCCCGAAGTGCCACCGTCGCCGTAGGGGCCGCCGTCGTCGGCGGACCGTTCCAAGGACTCGCCGCCCACGCCGCCGACGCCGATGGCACCGGCGCGGACACGCGGCACGGACGGCCCGGCGGATACGGCCCCCTCAAGCCCGTCGCCGACGAACGCGACGGCGCGGTGCGCCTGCACCTGCCCGACGGATTCCGCTACCGGTCCTTCACCCCGGCGGGCTCGCCGATGACCGACGGCGCGCCGACGCCTGGCAAGCACGACGGCATGGCGGCGTTCCGCGGGCGCCGCGGGACGACCGTGCTGGTGCGGAACCACGAGGTCAACGGGCCGGTCGGGGCCTTCGGCGATGCGGCGCGGGCGTACGACCCGGCGACCGGAGGCGGCACGACCACCGTCGTGGTCGACCGCTACGGGAATGTGGAGTCCTCGCGCGTCAGCCTCAACGGCACGCAGATGAACTGCTCGGGCGGGCCCATGCCGTGGGGCTCGTGGATCACCTGCGAGGAGACGGTCAACGGCCCCGACGTCGGCAACGACTTCACCGGTGCGGACAACGGCAAGCTCAAGCAGAAGCACGGCTACCTGTTCGAGGTGCCCGCCGACGGCACGTCGTCGCGCGTGCCGATCCGCAGCGCGGGGCGCTTCGCCCACGAGGCGGCGGTGTACGACCCCGTCACGGGCGCGGTCTACCTCACCGAGGACAACTTCGGCTTCGCGTCCGGCTTCTACCGCTACCTCCCGCCGATCAGCCCGTGGGTCGGCGGCCGGCTGCGCGACGGCGGACGGCTCCAGATGCTCGCGGTCAAGGGACGCCCCGGCACGGACCTGTCGGCCGCGCAGCGACCGGGGGCCGCGTACGACATCACCTGGGTCGACATCGACGACCCCGACCCGGTGTTCGCCCCGGGCACGACCAACGACCAGGCGATCCAGGCGGTCGGCAACCAGGGCCGAGCCAAGGGCGCGGCTCTGTTCTCGCGCCTCGAAGGCGCGTACTACCAGCGCGGCGTCGTGTACTTCGTGTCCACGCAGGGCGGCGCGACCGCGCCGGGGGAGACGGCCCCGGACGGGTTCGGCGACGGGCGCGGGCAGGTGTGGGCGTACAACACCGTCACGCGCCGCCTGCGGCTCGTCTACGAGTCGCCGGGCTCGGCGCGCCTGGACCTCCCCGACAACGTCACGGTCAGCCCGCGCGGCACGCTGGTCCTCTGCGAGGACGGCGACGCGGACAACTTCCTGCGTGGACTCACGGTCGACGGCCGCATCTTCGACCTGGCGCGTCTGGAACCGGTCGTCGGCGACGCGGGCGCGGAGTTCGCCGGCGCCACCTTCGGCCCGGACGCGCACACGCTGTACGTGAACGTGCAGTCGAGGCTCGGCATGACATTCGCCGTCTGGGGGCCCTGGCACAGGGGCGGGTTCTAGTGCTGTGACCAGGAAAGGTTCACCGGTTCCCGGTTCCCGGCGCCCGGCACCCCACCTCGCCGCGTTGCAGACCCTCGCGAGTACGACCGAGTACGAGCTTCGGGCCTGCGCCTTGCTTGGGAGGGCCGCCAGGCCCGGCGGCAC
>NZ_JBEZFP010000107.1:0-32110 GCF_040649515.1 Streptodolium elevatio | reverse complement strand
CGGCACCGGACGTCCGGTGCCGCCCCCGCTCCGTGTTCGGTGCGCGTCGGGCGTGGGCTGCCGTCAGCCGGCGACCTCGGCCGCCTCGCGGCCGGTGCCGTCCGCGCCCAGGACGCCGTCCGCGCCGGTGACCCGCCGTACCGCAGCCGCGACCAGTCCCGCGAAGAGCGGGTGCGCGCGCGTGGGGCGGGACTTGAGTTCGGGGTGCGCCTGCGTGGCGATGAAGTACGGGTGTACGTCGCGCGGCAGCTCGACGTACTCCACCAGGCGGCCGTCCGGCGACAGGCCGGAGAAGACCATGCCGGTCGCCTCCAGCTGCTTGCGGTAGGCGTTGTTGACCTCGTAGCGGTGGCGGTGCCGCTCGAAGCTGTGGTCCGCGCCGTAGACCTCGGCCGCGATCGAGCCGTCGGCGAACTTCGCCTCGTACTCGCCGAGCCGCATCGTGCCGCCCAGGTCGCCTTGACCCGCCACGATGTCGAGCTGGTCGGCCATCGTCGAGACCACCGGGTGGGCGGTCTTCTCGTCGAACTCCAGCGAGTTCGCGCCGTCGAGCCCGGCGAGCGAGCGGGCCGACTCGATCACCATGCACTGGAGGCCGAGGCAGATGCCGAGCGTCGGGACGCGGTTCTCGCGCGCGTACTTGATCGCCTGGACCTTGCCCTCGACGCCGCGGTCGCCGAAGCCGCCGGGGATCAGCACCGCGTCGGCGTCGGCCAGTTCGCGCGCCGCCGCCTCGGGGGTGTCGGTGTTGTCGGAGGTGACCCACTTGATCTTGGCGCGCACGTTGTTGGCGAAGCCGCCCGCGCGGATCGCCTCGGTGACCGACAGGTAGGCGTCGGGCAGGTCGATGTACTTGCCGACCAGGGCGACCGTGACCTCGCGCTCCGGCTGGTGCACGCGGCGCAGCAGGTCGTCCCACGTCGACCAGTCGACGTCGCGGAAGTTGAGCCCGAGGCGGCGTACGACGTAGGCGTCCAGTCCCTCGGAGTGCAGCACCTTGGGGATGTCGTAGATCGACGGCGCGTCGATCGCCGTCGCCACGGCCTCCTCGTCGACGTCGCACATCAGGGAGATCTTGCGCTTGATCTCGGCCGGCACCGTGCGGTCGGCGCGCAGCACGATCGCGTCCGGCTGGATGCCGATCGAGCGCAGGGCCGCGACCGAGTGCTGGGTCGGCTTGGTCTTGAGCTCGCCCGACGGGCCGATGTACGGCAGCAGCGACACGTGCAGGAAGAACACGTTGTCCCGGCCCACCTCGTGGCGGATCTGCCGCACCGACTCCAGGAACGGCAGCGACTCGATGTCGCCGACCGTGCCGCCGACCTCGGTGATGACGATGTCGACGTCCTCGGTCGCCATCTGCCGGATGCGGGACTTGATCTCGTTGGTGATGTGCGGGATGACCTGCACGGTGTCGCCGAGGTACTCGCCGCGGCGCTCCTTGGCGATCACCGAGGAGTACACCTGGCCGGTGGTCACGTTGGCGGAGCCGTGCAGGTCCTCGTCGAGGAACCGCTCGTAGTGTCCGATGTCCAGGTCGGTCTCGGCGCCGTCGTTGGTGACGAACACCTCGCCGTGCTGGAACGGGTTCATCGTGCCCGGGTCCACGTTGAGGTACGGGTCGAGCTTCTGCATCGTCACCCGCAGGCCGCGCGCCTTCAGCAGCGAGCCGAGGCTGGATGCCGTGAGCCCCTTGCCGAGCGAGGAGGCGACACCCCCGGTGACGAAAAGGTGCTTGGTCGGCCGGGTGCGGATCGACGAACGCGCGCCGTGCGTCGGACTGCCGGGCGTCTGGGGCACTGCCAAGGAGGGGCTCCCGTGGGTCGTGATTCGAGGAGGGAATTCGACGGGGAGGCTCCACCTCGACAAGAGGGCACCTCGACAAAGAGGTTTGGAGAGTCCCTAGAAGTCCACGGGAGACCAGAGTAACAGCGAGCGGCGACAACGTCCCGTAGGCGAGGCCGTCACCACGGAGGACGATCCGGCATATTCGGAGCGTGACCGCCGCAGCCCAACCGCTGTGACAAATAGCAGAAAAACCGGACAGTTAAGGGTGAAGTCCCTCACGAAGGCCACGCAGAGTCACGGAGCGGGTCTCATGACCGACTCACGTGGACTACCCTGATCAAGGGTCCGCAGCGACCGCCGGGGGTCGGCGGGGCGCCCGGCGGACGACCCCCGAATTTCACATCTGCACGGCTTGTCGAACGCTTTTCACCCGGTGAACAGCACCTTTTCGAACAACACCCTTCTGCACCGCCTGAACACCACACCCGCCTCTGAACAGCGCGACGGCCGTACGTCGGCAGGACGGATTCCGCGTGAGCAATCGCATCGAGGACTACGCCCTCATCGGGGACATGCAGACCGCGGCCCTGGTGAGCCGCGACGGCTCCGTCGACTGGCTTTGCCTTCCCCGCTTCGACTCCCCCGCCGTCTTCGCGGGCCTCCTGGGCACCGAGGAGAACGGCTACTGGCGCATCGCGCCGCTGTCCGGCGGCCAGGCCGCCCGCCGCCGCTACCGGGGCGACTCGCTGATCCTGGAGTCCGAGTGGGACACCCCGCGCGGCTCCGTACGCGTCATCGACTTCATGCCGCCCTCCGACGAACTCATCGGCGCACCGACCATCGTGCGCATCGTCGAGGGCATCTCCGGGCACGTCCCGGTGCGCTCCGAGATACGCATGCGCTTCCACTACGGCAAGGTCGTCCCCTGGGTGCGACGTCACCCGGACGGCCGAACCGTCGCCGTCGCCGGCCCCGACTCGGTGTGGCTGCAGAGCGAGGCCGAGGCGTACGGGCGCGGCATGACCACCTACGCGGACGTCACCGTCGGCCCCGGCGAGCGCCACGCGTTCATCCTCAACTGGTGGCCCTCGCACGTCGACGCCCCGCTGACCACCGACGCCGAGGAAGTCCTCGAGGACACCGAGCGGTTCTGGCAGGACTGGGTCGACCGCTGCACCTACCGGGGCCCGTGGCGCGACGCCGTCGTGCGGTCGCTGATCACCCTCAAGGCCCTCACGTACGCCCCGACCGGCGGCATCGTCGCCGCCCCCACCACCTCGCTGCCCGAGGACATGGGCGGCGTACGCAACTGGGACTACCGCTACACGTGGCTGCGCGACGCCGCCATGACCCTCTCCGCCCTGGTGCGCACCGGCTTCCTCGAAGAGGCCAAGGCCTGGCGCGAGTGGCTCCTGCGGGCCGTCGCGGGCGACCCCGAGAACCTCCAGATCATGTACGGCGTGGGCGGCGAGCGCCGCCTCACCGAGTACGAGGCCACCTGGCTCCCCGGCTACGAGAACTCCAGCCCGGTCCGCATCGGCAACGCCGCCGCCGAGCAGTTCCAGCTCGACGTCTACGGCGAGGTCGTCGACGCCCTCCACCACGGCCGCCTGGCCGGCATGGAGGGCCACGGCAACGCGCACCAGCTGCAACTGCGGCTCATGGACTTCGTCGGGGACCACTGGCGCACCCCCGACGAGGGCATCTGGGAAGTCCGCGGCCCCCGCCGCCACTTCGTGCACTCCAAGGTCATGGCTTGGGTCGCGGTCGACCGCACCATCCGCATGCTGGAGACCGACACCCTCGACGGCACCGGCGCGACCGAGGCCACCCTCGACCAACTGCGCACCGTCCGCGACGAGATCCACCACGAGGTGTGCGAATACGGCTACGACGCCGAGCGCAACACCTTCACGCAGTACTACGGCTCACGCGAACTGGACGCCGCGCTCCTGCTCATACCGCAGGTCGGCTTCCTGCCCGCCGACGACAAGCGCGTGGTGGGCACCATCGAGGCGATCCAGCACGAGCTGACCGAGGACGGCTTCGTGCGCCGCTACCCGACCCACGGCGACGGCATCGGCCTCGACGGCCTCCCCGGCGACGAGGGCGCCTTCCTGGCCTGCTCGTTCTGGCTCGCCGACGACCTCGCCATGATCGGCCGCGTCGACGAGGCCCGCGAACTGTTCGAACGCCTCCTCGCGCTCCGCAACGACCTCGGCCTGCTCGCCGAGGAGTGGGACCCGCGCCTCCAGCGCCAGGTCGGCAACTTCCCGCAGGCCTTCAGCCACGTGCCGCTGATCGACACCGCGCTGCGCCTGACCACCCTGTGGCAGCAGGACCAGCAGAAGCCCGAGCCACCCCGCCACCCCAACGACCGCCGCCACCTCCAGCAGTCCCCCACCACCCCCGACGCGTCCGAGGCCCCCACAGTGGCCGCTGCGGCCGCGGAACACCCCGACGGGCAGGCCGGCGGACGGTCCTGAGACGGGCGTACGGCGGCGAGCCGTACGCATCCCCCGGCACCCGGCCTTCACCCGATCGCCGCAAACGGGTGCGCCGACGGAGTAGCAGCGCAGGGCATGCTCCGTCGGCGCGTGCCCTAATGGGGCGATGGGCGACGGGGCGGACGGCGGCGCGGACGGCGGGGCGGGCGGCGGTGCGTCGCGGGAGCACGCGCCGCGGCCTACGGCGGGACCTGGGGCGGGACCTGGGGCGGGATCCGAGGCAGGGCCCGGGGTGGGGCCTGTGCGGGTGCCGGCGCCGCAGTGGCGGGTGCTGCCGCGGGCGCCGCGGCGGCGGGCGTTCCCGACGCTTCGCGAACGCCTGCGCGACTCGTTCCTGTTCGCCCCCGTCGTCGGATTGGCGTGCGGGTTCTTCCTGGCCACCCTGACGCTGACGATCGACGCCGAGATCCACGACCACGCCGTGGACACCGACGACAGCAGCCTGCTGGAGTACATCGACAACGTCGGCGGCGCGGGCGCGACGGTCATCGGCACGATCAGTTCGGCGATGCTGACGTTCATCGGCGTCGTCTTCTCGATCACGCTGGTGGCGCTGCAAATGGCGTCCAGCTTCACGCCGCGCGTGATCCGCCTGTACGTGCGCAACCGCGTCACCAAGATCACCTTCGCGCTGTTCCTGTGCACGTTCCTGTTCGCGCTGCGCGTGCAGAAGGGCCGCTTCACGGCGGAGGAGGCCAAGCCGTTCATCTCGTCGTTCATCGCGATGGGCCTTGTCATCGCCTGTCTGGTGCTGTTCGTCGTGTACGTCGACTCGACGCTGCGCATGATGCGCGTCACCCACGTGATCGCCACCGTGGCAGGCGAGACCGCCCGCGAGCTGTGGTACCTCGAACACGGCGCGGACCAGGGCGAGATGGGCGTGCCGGTCGCCGTCGTCGACTACTGGGGGCCGGGCGGCGTCCTGCGCTACGTCGACGTGAACCGGCTGGCACGGGTCGCGCGGCGGCACGACTGCGTCGTCAAACTCGTCGCCCGGGTGGGTGACTTCCTCGTCAACGGAACCCCTCTGGTCGAGGTGTACGGCGGCGACCCGGTTCCGCCGCCGTTCGAGCTCGCCCGGGCGCTGCACCTGGGCACCGAGCGCAACATGCACCAGGACTTCGCGTTCGGCTTCCGGCAGTTGTCCGACATCTCGGCGCGGGCGTTGTCGCCGGCTGTCAACGATCCGACCACGGCCGTGAACGCGTTCGACCGCATCCACCTGCTGCTGGTCGCGGCCGTACGGCTGCCGCTGGGCACCCGTGCGCACTGCGACCGCAAAGGCGCGGTACGCGTCATCGAGGCGGTGCCGGAATGGTCGGACGTGGTCGACCTCGCGTACACCGAGACACGGCTGTTCGGGGCGGGTTCACCGCAGGTGACCCGGCGGCTGGCGGCGTCGCTGGACGACCTCTTGGCGATCGCCCCCGCTCACCGCAGGGCCCCGCTCGAGCGACAGAAGACGCTGCTGCGGGAGGCCGTCGAGGCGGCGTACCGCGACGTGCCCGACCGGGCGTTCGCGTTGCAGCCGGACCGCCAGGGCATCGGCTGAGCCCGACACCTATCACGAGGCGAGTACCTGACAAAGCTGTCGGTACGCGTCGAAATGTGCGTGGCGAAATGTACGTGGCGAACCGGCGATCCCTTGTCAGGGAAGCGGGAAGACGCGCCCAACGACGGTCTCGGAACCGCCGGGTCGGACCTGCCGGGTCAGGGGTGCCGCGGAGGCGTGGGCGGGGGCGGCGGAGGTGTCTGCGCGGACTGCGGGGGTGTCTGGGCGTGCGGCGGCCACTGGGCAGGCAGCGCGGGGGAACCGTACGGCGCCATCGGCGGCGTGGGCGGGTTCGGCGCGGGCCCCCACCCGGCCGGGTCGTGCGGTGCCGCGAGGAAGAGCGTCCGCAACCCGCCGCCCGCCGCGGCGAAAGCGCAGACGATGCCGACGAACCAGCCCGCAAGCAGGCCGTATCCGGCGCCGGCCGCGACAACGTCCAGTCCCATCGCGAGAGTTCGCTCGTCCGCGGACGCACCGCCCGCCGTACCGCTCGGCATTCCGGACACCAGGTAGCTTGTGACGCTGTACGCCGCCCCGCCCGCCACCAGCGAGAACCAGCCCGAGATCAGCGGGTTGAAGCCCCGGCGCCGCGACGCGGAGACAAGCACGACGGCGACGGTCGCCAGCAGCGCCCCGACGCCGACGAGACAGGCGGCCACGTCCGCACCCGCGAACCTCGCGAACGGACCGCTCTTGTCGACGATCCAGTGCGGCGTGTTCAACCACATGAGGACGTGCGACGCGGAGTCGTCATCCGTCAGGTCCTTGGTCAGCAGGTCCTCCCACAACCACTGGTTGCCGAATCCCACGACCAGCAGAAGCGCGGCCACCACACCTGCGGCGACGAAGCGCCCGGAGTTACGCGAGTCCATGACGCGGCATGCTAGTGCCGGGAGCGCCGTCGTCCATTGCGCGCGGCCGCCGTGCACGGCCAGGGCAGGCGACGACGCGCCCGAGTGTCCCGGAAGCGAAGTGCGCAGACCCCGGTGCCGCGGCGAACGCCCATGGTGCGCGGCGGTCCAGGCGTCCTGCGGGCGTCAGAGCGGGCCGAGTTCCTCGTAGACGCTCAGGACCTGCTCGACGGTGTCGCGCTCGTCGGGCCAGGACTCGGCCTGCACGCGGCCGAGTTCGGCGAGGAGTTCGCGCTTGCGGTGGTCCTCCAGGAGGTCGGCGACCGCGGAGCCGAGCGCGGCGGAGTCGCCGTACGGCACCAGGACCGCCGCGTCGCCCACCAGTTCGGGGGTGCCGCCGACCTCGGTGGCGACGACCGGGACGCCCGCGCGCAGCGCCTCCTGCACCACGAGGGAGCGGGCCTCCCACTCGCTGGCGAGCACCGCGATGTCGGCCCCGGCGAGCAGGTCGGCGACGTCGGAGCGGTGGCCGAGGAGGCGGACCGGCAGGTAGTCGGCGTCGATACGGGCCTGGAGCTCGTCGCGCAGCGGACCGTCGCCCGCCACCACGAGGAGCGGGACGGGGTCGAGGCCCTTCCAGTCCTGCGCGGCGTCGAGCAACACCGGGTACGCCTTCTGCGGCGCGAGACGGCCGACCGCGAGCACGATCGGGCGGTCCGCGCCGGTGAGTTCGGTGCGTACGGCGTCGCGGTCACGGCGCGGCGGGGGCAGCGGCGGGGCGCCGACCGGGCCGAGGCGGGCGTCCGAGGCACCGAGTTTGCGCGCGCGGGCGACGAGGTCTCCGGACGCGCCGAGGACGACGTCTGCGGCCCGGACCGCCCGGCCCTCCATCAGCCGGGTCAGCACCCCCTTGGGGCCGGTGGCCAGGACGGCGTTGTGCAGTGTGAGGACGAGCGGGCGGCGGCCGGGGCGGTGCCGGCCGACCGCGGCTCCGGCGACCAGGCCGGCGCGCAGTCCGTGCGCGTGCACGACGTGCGCGCCCGCGCACGCCTCGCGCAGCGCGCGTACCGCGGCGACGTCGGCGGGACGCGGCGCGGTGGAGATCTCGACCTCCGCGAAGCGCGCGCCGGTGTCGGTGAAGCGGAAGTGCTCCTCGACCGAGCCCGGCCCGGCGACGGTGACCGCGACGCCGCGCGCGGTGAGGCCCGCGGCCAGCGAACGCACGTGTGCGCCGGCGCCGCCCACGGCGGTGGCCAGGACCAGGACGGCCCGCAGGCGTGCGGGCTTGCTGGCGCGTTCCTGCGGCGTACCGTCAGCCACGGTTCTCCTTCGCGTCTCGGACGTCCGTGCCGGAGGCGCCCGCGCGCCCGCCCCGGCGCCGGAGCAGTGCGCGGATGTCCCGCCCCGCCGACGCGTACGCCGACGCGGCGAAAACCGCCACGCCCACTATTGCGGCCACCGTCCCCATGATCAACGTCCATGCGGTACCGCCCGTTCCCACCGCGGCGGCGAGCGCGGCGCCCGCGGCGCCGCCCGCGGCCGCCGAGAGCAGGCCGGCACCCGCGGCCCGCGGCACACCGTGCAGGGCGTCGCGGCCGGACGTACGCGCCGTCGCGGCGACCAGCAGCAGCCCCGCGACCGTCATGCCGATCGTGTTGCCGAGGCCCAGCGCGGCCACGGTCCAGTCGGCGGGCACGTTCGGCACCAGCGCCAGGTCGGCCGCGATGACGGCCGCCCAGCCCAGCACGACGGCGCCCGCGGAGGCGCGTCCGTGACCGCGCGCGTAGAGGGCGCGCCCGAGGTGCGCGACCAGGCCGTAGCCCGCGAGCCCGGGCGCGAACGCCACCAGTGCCCGGGCCAGCACGACCGGGTCCGTCCCGCCGTCGCCCAGCCGGGCGAAGAACGCCCCGATCGGGTACGCCGCCGCGGCCAGCACCGCGGCCCCCGCGAACGACACGAGCAGCACCGCGCGCGTCGTCGCGGCGGCCGTGGCGGCGAAGGAGGAGTGGTCGCCGGAGTGGGCGGCGGCGCTCAGCCGCGGGAAGGCACTGGTCGCGATCGGGACGGCGAGGATGGCGTACGGCAGCGAGTAGAGCATCCACGCGTTCTGGTACGTCACCGCCCCGCCCTCCGGGCCGTGCGCGTTGACCAGCATCAGCACGGTGACGGTGGCCAGTTGCTGGGCGACGAGCGTCGCGACGCCGGCGAGCGCGAGCAGCCGGGCGCGGCGGGCCACGCCGTCCGGGAAGCGCAGCGTCGGCCGCAGCCGCACGCCGGTGCCGCGCAGCGGGACCAGCGTGCACAGCGCCAGCGCGAGGACGCCCGCGGTGGTGCCGAGCCCGAGGACCAGTTCGCTGCCGTGCGGGACGCCCGCGGGGTCCTGGCCGTCGCCGTCGTACCCGGCGGCGAAGGCGACGTACGCGGCGGCCACCACCAGGCTCGACACCAGCGGCGCGACGGCGGCGGCGGTGAAGCGCCGGTGGGCCTGGAGGATGCCGGCGGAGACGACGGCCAGGCCGTACAGCAGGATCTGCGGCATGAAGGCCAGCAGCAGCCCGCTCGCGAGGTCGAGCATGCCGGGGACGTCGGCCTTGTCGCGCAGCAGGAGTTCCATCAGCGGGCGCGCGAGCGCCATGCCGGCCGCCGTGACCGGCACGAGGATGAGGACGGTCCAGGTCAGCAGCGCGGAGGCGGTGCGCGTCGTCTCGTCGTCCTTGCCGCGCGCGATGGGCCCGGCGAGCAGCGGCACGACCAGGCTCGCGAGCGCACCGCCCGCGACGATGTCGAAGACGATGTTGGGGACGTAGTTGGCGGTCGTGTACGCGTCGCCGACCGCGGTCTGGCCGACGGCCGCGTTGAAGACGATCTGCCGGCCGAAGCCGGCGAGGCGGGCCAGTACCGTCAGGACCGCGATGAGCAGGGCGGCCCCGGCGAGCCCGCGGGCGAGGCGCCGTTTCCGGGGGCGGTTTGTCGCGGTGCCGTCGGAGGGGGGCGGCGGCGCGTGGCCGCCGGGGTCCGGCCGCCCCGCGTCCGGCGTCACGAGGACCGCCCGGCGATGCCGGTGGGCCCGCGCGCGATCACGCGGGCTGCTGCCCGGTCCGAAGTGTCGGTCGGGGCGCGACTTTCGTCGTATGCACACAGCCCCCACTCCGGGGGTCTACCAGAAGTGGGGCGTTCGGTGCGCGCGGCCGTCCACAGGCGCCGCCCGATGATCGGACTTGCCGGCATGGGACCTACGACGCCACCGGCTGCCCGGCCGACCCGGTGCCCCCGGATGACGCCGCGGTCGTCCCCGCCTCGGCCGTCCCGGCCGTCCCGTTCCCGACCGCGGAATCTGCCGGGAGCGGCGGCGCGACCGGCCGGCGCCCCAGCATGTCGATCGTGTTCAGCCACGGCGTCTTCGCGATGACCTTGGTGAAGCTGACCTTCTCGCTCGCCAGCGTCAGCCCGGCCAACACCGCGGCCCGGACGACCAGTCCGCGCCGCGACGCGCCCGCCGCCGCGGCCACACCGAGCGCCGCGCCGAGCGCGTTCGCGCCCGCGTCGCCCAACATCGCCTTCTCGTCCAGGTCTTCGGGCAGCAGCGCCGCGGCGGCGCCGACCGGGGCGGCCGCGAGCCGCGAGCCGCGCAGCACCGGCAGCGCCCCCGCCATCAGCGTCACCTTCGCGGCCCGGCCAGGACGCAGGTCGAACAGGTTGACGACGTTCGCGCCGCCCGCGATCACCAGCCCGGCCAGCAGCTTGTCGACCGGCTTGCGCTGCACCAGCGAACCCGCGGCAAGGCCGGTCGCGCCGATCCCCAGCACCTTGACCATGCCGCTGGTGACCTCGCCCTTGGCGAGCGCACCGATGTGCCCCTTGAAGCCGCGCTTGTCCGTCGCGCCCAGCATGTCGTCGTACGTCCCGAACCCGGCCGCCCCCACGGTCGCCAGAGCCGCCGCCGCACGGTGCCGGCCCGGCACCCCGGGCGCGGTCGCGGCGGCCAGCGCCGCGCCCACCGCGCACGCCGGGCCCTCGACGAGGGTGACCACTTCGCCGCGGTGGTTGCGGCGCTCCCACAGCGCGGCCTCACCGGGCGTGAAGCGGTTGAGCATGGTGTACGCGAATCGTGCCGCGGTACCCGCGACCAGCGCGGTACGCACCGCGCGCCGAACCGAACTCACGACGTATTCTCCGGCTTCTCGGTCGTCTCGGGCTTCTTCTCCGGCAGTGCGGGGAGCCAGCCGTCCGGCCCGGTCAGCCCGTACTGCCCGGACTTCCCGGTTTCCGCCTCGACCACAAGCGCCCAGTCGACGGAGACCTGGCCCGCATCGGTGTCGGCGGCGTCGACGGTGGACACCGACTTGATCGCACGTTCGTCGCGACGCAGTGCGAAGACGGTGCCGCCGTCCTGGGCGGAGGTGGTGTCCCCGGCCAGAACCGTACCGTCGTCAGAGGCGTCGAGGGTGCGCGACAGTCCGATGTAGATGCCGTTGACGGTGCCGACGCGGCTCGGGTCGCTCGCCTTGACCGGCCCCGCGGGAGCGACGACGACCGCGAGGGTCGCGCCCTTCTCCGGATTGCCCTTGATCTCGATGAAACCGGCGTTCTTGAGGCGGTTCAGGACGGCGAGCGGTGTTTCCCCGCTCGCGGTCGCGTCGCTGCCGTTTGCGTTGCCGCCGGGTGAAAGGCTTGAGGTGGCCCCCGGGTTCGGGGTGCCCTGGGCCGTGGTCGGGGCTCCGGACGGCGGCGGACCGGACGGGGCACCCGCGGACGGCGGGGGCGTGGTCCCGGGCGTCGAAGTCGCCCCACCCGTGGGCGTCGTGGGCGTGGCCGTCTTGTGCACGAGAGCGTCCGCAAGCGCGGCGGCCGCCCGCTCGTACGACGTCGCGCCGGGGAAGTCCGAGTCGACGGCGTCGCCGAGCGCGGTCTCCTTGGCGGGATCGACCCAGCCGGATTTGAGCGACACAACGCCCGTGACCGTCGCACCCGACGCCGCCAGCGTCCGGTCGGTCTCGTCGGTGATATCGGTGTCCGCGTCCGGCAGGTTGACCAGGACGACGCTCTTGCCCTTCAGCTTGTCCGCCACCAACTCGGGCTTGGTGGCGGAGATGAAGGTGCCGGTCTTCTCGAGCTCCGCCTGAACGGCGTCCCGTTCCCTCTGCCTCGCCGCCGCGTCCCGCGCAAGGCCGTCGATCCTGTTGTTCAGGTCATCTTTGGCGAAGTCCGCGAGGAACGAACTGCCCAGCACAAGGCCCACCGACAGTGCCAGGAACACCGCGATGATGGAGACGACGTGGTACCGGAAGTCGATCAACCGAAGATTCCTTGCAGCCAGTAGACGAACGAGTCCCAGTACGCCCGGTAGACGTGGTAGTACGCCTGGCCCAAGGGGCTGACTCTGATGGTCACCGCAATGGTGGTCAATGCGGCCAGCGACATCAGGAGCAGTGACGTCGTCGAGATGCGGCTGCGGTAGAGGCGGCTCACGCCCTTGGCGTCCACGAGCTTGCCGCCCACCCGCAACCGGGTGAGGAACGTACTGGCCATGCCCGCACGGCCCTTGTCCAGGAACTCCACCAGCGTCGCGTGCGTGCCGACCGCGACGATCAGGTTCGCCCCCTTGTCGTCCGCGAGCAGCATCGCGATGTCCTCGCTGGTGCCGGTCGCCGGGAACGGCACGCCGTCCAGCCCCAGTTCGTGCAGCCGCTCCATCCCCGGGGCGCGCCCGTCGCGGTACGCGTGCACCACGATCTCCGCCCCTGACCGCAGCGCCTCGTCGGAGACCGAGTCCAGGTCGCCGATGATGATGTGCGGCCGGTAACCCGCCTCCAGCAGCGCGTCCGCCCCGCCGTCGACCCCTATCATCACCGGCCGGTACTCGCGGATGTACGGCCGCAGCGCCGCGATGTCCTCGCGGTAGTGGTAGCCGCGCACCACGATCAGGACCTGCCGCCCGTCCATGCGCGTCTTGATCGGCGGTACGCCCACCCCGTCGAGCAGCAGGTCGCGCTCCTCGCGGATGTACTCCAGCGTGTTCGCCGCGAACGCCTCGATCTGCACGGACAGCCCCGCCCGGGCCTCCTCCATGGCGGCGCGCACCGACTCCTTGTCGAGCATCGTGCCGACCGCTATCGGCTTGTCGCCGCGGTAGAGGATGTCGTCCTCGATGTGCACCCACTCGCCCTCGGGCAGCCGCCCGATGACGCCCTGCCCGACCGCGTCGAGCAGCGGGATGCCCGCCGCGACGATCAGCTCGGGGCCGAGGTTGGGGTAGCGCCCGCTGATCGACGCCGACGCGTTGACGACCGCCGACGGCCGGCAGGCGATCAGCGCCTCCGCAGCGACGCGGTCGAGGTCGACGTGGTCGATCACCGCGATGTCGCCCGGGTGCAGGCGTTTGGTGAGGTTCTTGGTGCGGCGGTCCAGCCGTGCGGGACCGGCGATGCCCTCGTACTCGGGCTCGCGGCGTCGACGCAGCACGGGAATCCTCATCGCGGTCATCCTGCCATGCGAACTGTCCTGGTCAGGCGGGTACCGACCGCTCCTATGGCGGCCTTCACACGGTGCGCGGACGCCCGGTGCACGGCCGTACCCAACCCGTTATGGCCTCGTGACCGGCCGGCGGGAACCGCCGGTCCGGCGCCCCGCTCCGACGGGGGAACCGTCGCCGGCGCCGCCCCGGCGTCGTCCGAGCGCCGTTCCGGCACTGCTTCGGCACTGCTCTGGCACTGTTCCGGCACCGCCCCGGCACCGCGCCCCGGCGAAAAACCCAGGGCATGACAAAACCCGCGGAACGCTCGCGCTAGTTGCGCCGGGCCTTGCCGCCGGATTGTTTGGCCGGCTCGCGCTTGGCCGACTCGGCCGTCTCCAACAACTCCTCCGCGTGCGCCCGGCCCAGCTCGGAGTCCTCCAGGCCGGCCAGCATGCGCGACAGCTCGCGTACGCGCGCCTCGTCGTCCAGCGCCACCACACCCGACCGCGTGACGGTGCCGTCGTTCGACTTCTCGACCACCAGGTGCCGGTCCGCGAACGCCGCCACCTGCGGCAGGTGGGTGACCACGATGACCTGCGCATTGCGCGCCAGCATCGCCAGGCGCCGGCCGACCTCGACCGCCGCCTTGCCGCCGACGCCCGCGTCCACCTCGTCGAAGACGAACGTCGGCACCGGGTCGGCGCCCGCGAACACCACCTCGACCGCCAGCATCACGCGGCTCAGCTCACCGCCCGACGCACCCTTGTTCAGCGCGCGCGGCGGGGCCCCGGGGTGCGGGGCGAGCTGCAGTTCGACCTCGTCGACGCCGGACGGCCCGTACGCGAGCGTCCGCCCGCCCACCGGCAGCCCGGCCGGGTCGTCCACGCCGGTGACCGCGACCGTCACGCGCGCGTGCGGCATCGCCAGCGCGGCCAGCTCGCCGGTCACCGCCTCCGCGAACCGGTCCGCCGCGGCCTTGCGGGCCTGCGACACCTCCGCGGCCAGCTCGGCCAGCTCGGCGCGCAGCGCGTCGCGCTCCGCCGCCAGCTCGTCCACCCGGTCGTCGTCGCCGTCCAGTTCCGCGAGCCGCACCGCGGACCGCTCGGCCCACGCCAGCACCTCGGCGATGTCCGCGCCGTACTTGCGGGTCAGGCCGGTCAGCGCGGCCCGCCGCTCCTCGGCGACCGCGAGGCGCACCGGGTCCGCGTCGACGCCGGCGGCGTACGACGCCAGCTCCGTCGCGACGTCCGCCACCAGATAGCCGACCTCGTTCAGCCGCTCCGCGAGCGCCGCGAGCGCCTGGTCGTGCCCCGCGACCGCCTCGACCGCGCGGCGCGCCGCACCGATCAGCGTGCCCGCGTCGGCACCCTCGACCACCGACTCCGGGTCGCCGAGCAGCGCCTCGTGCGCGGTCGTCGCCGCGGTACGCAGCGCGTCCGCGTGCCCCAGCCGCTCGGTCTCCGCGGCGAGCGCCGCGTCCTCGCCCGGCTGCGGCGCCAGCTGCTCGATCTCGGCCAGGCCGAACCGCAGCAGGTCCGCCTCCTGGGCCCGCTCGCGCGCCCGCGTCGTGATGGTCTCCAACTCGGCGCCGACCGACCGCAGCCGCTTGTGGACCCGCGCGTACGACGCCAGCGGCTTGGCCACCGACTCCCCCGCGTACCGGTCCAGGGACGCGCGCTGCCGGGACGGGCGCAGCAGCCGCTGCTGGTCGGTCTGGCCGTGCACCGCGATCAGTTCCTCGGCCAGGTCGGACAGCAGCCCCACCGGGGCCGCGCGCCCGCCGACGTGCGCCCGGCTGCGGCCCTCGGCCGAGACCGTGCGGCTCAGCAGCAGCACATCCTCGTCCAGTTCCGCACCGGCGTCGGCGGCACGGACCGCCGCGGGCGCGTCCGGCGCGAGCCGCACCCGGCCCTCCACGACGGCACGGCCCTGGCCGGTGCGGACCAGCCCCGCGTCGGCACGGCCGCCGAACAACAGGCCGAGACCGGTGACGACCATGGTCTTGCCGGCCCCGGTCTCGCCGGTGACGACGGTGAACCCCGAGGCGAGTTCGACGACGGCGTCCTCGATCACGCCGAGGCCCTGTATGCGCATCTCTTCCAGCACGGCGACGACCCTACGGGTTCTCGGGCCCCCGGACGCCAACGTCCAGGGAAACATCCGGGCTCTCCGACACATCCGCGGCGTCGGGGGTATCGTGCGGGCCCCCGCGCCACCCGCGCACCGGCAGCGCGAACTTCGCCACGAGCCGGTTCGTGAACGGCGCCTCGTGCAGGCGCGCGAGCCGCACCGGCACCGCGCCCCTGCGCACCTCGACGCGCGCACCCGGCGGCAGGTCCACCGTGCGTCGCCCGTCACACCACAGCACGCCCTTCGGCGTCTCCGGCAGCACCTCCACCGCGAGCACCGACCGCGGCGAGACCACCAGCGGCTTCGCGAACAGCGCGTGCGCGCTGATCGGCACCATGAGCAGCGCCTCGACCTCGGGCCACACCACCGGGCCGCCGGCCGAGAAGGCGTACGCCGTCGAGCCGGTCGGCGTCGCGTACACGATCCCGTCGCCGCCCCACCGGGACAACGGGCGCCCGTCCACCTCGGTCACCAGTTCCAGCATGCGCTCGCGCGAGGCCTTCTCGACGGCGGCCTCGTTCAGCGCCCAGTTGGTGTGCACCACGTCGCCGTTCGTCCGCACCACGACGTCGAGCGTCATGCGCTCCTCGACGTCGTAGTCCTGGCGCACGACGCGCTCGACCACCTCGCCCAGGTCCTCGCGCTCGGCCTCCGCGAGGAAGCCGACGCGGCCCAGGTTCACGCCCAGCATCGGCACGCCCGCGTCCCGCACCAGTTCGGCGCCGCGCAGCAGCGTGCCGTCGCCGCCCAGCACGATCGCCAGTTCGCAGCCCTTGGCCGCGCCCGGCTCCGCGGACACCACCTCGATGCCGGGCAGCGCAAGCTCCTCGGCCTCCGACTCCAGCACGCGCACCACGATCCCGGCGTCGACCAGCCGGTCGACCACCAGGCGCGCACTGCGCAGCGCGGCGGGTCGCCCGGTGTGCGCGACCACAAGGACAGTACGCCCCGTCATGCCATCGCCCGCCCGTCCCGCCGACCGGCCGCCGGACCGGCCTGCCGGCCGCCCGCGTGCCCGTGTTCCCGAATGTCGTCTACCCGAATATGAACGGCCTCCTGAGGCGCCGTCAGGCGCGCTCCCGGAGCGGTTGCCCTGAACACCCGCATCGGCCGACCGTATCGCGTACCCCCGTCATCGCGCGGGGGCCGGGGAGGCCGGACTGTTGCGGGCACTACTGGGGGCCCTCGGCGACCGCGCGGTCCACCTCCGCCGGATCGAGCTCGGGCGCACCCCGCCGCATCCAGAGAAAATACTCCACATTCCCGGACGGACCGGGCAGCGGGCTCGCGGTCACACCGAGCGCGCCCAGCCCCAGGGCCGCCGCCTGCCCGGCGACCGTACGGACGGCCTCGGCGCGCAGCGCGGGCTCGCGTACGACCCCGCCCGCACCCAGCCGCTCCCGGCCCACCTCGAACTGCGGCTTCACCATGAGCACCAGGTCCGCGTCGGGCGCCGAGCACCGCACCAGCGCCGGAAGCACCAGGCCCAACGAGATGAACGACAGGTCGCCCACCACGAGCCCGGCCGGCTCGCCGACCTGATCCGGCGTCAACTCCCGGACGTTCGTCCGGTCCCGCACCGTCACGCGGTCGTCGCTGCGCAACGACCAGGCGAGCTGGCCATAGCCGACGTCCACCGCCACCACGTGCCCGGCCCCGGCACGCAGCAGAACGTCGGTGAAGCCGCCCGTCGACGCGCCCGCGTCGATGCAGCGGCGCCCCTCGACCACCAGGCCGCGCGGCACGAACGCCGCCAGCGCCCCGGCCAGCTTGTGGCCGCCGCGCGACACGTAGTCCGGATCGTCGTCGTCCCGCGCGACCACCACGGCCGCACTCGTCTCGACCTGCGTCGCCGCCTTGGTCGCGGTCGCGCCGCCGACCGACACCCGGCCCGCCGCGATCAACTCGCCGGCGTGCTCCCGGGAGCGCGCCAATCCCCTGCGCACCAGCTCGGCGTCGAGCCTGCGTCGTGCCGCCACGGTTGTCCTTGCCTGCCTTGTCCGGTGCTTGCCGATTGCGGATCAGCGGTCCAGACCCGCCAGGACCTCCCGCAATTCCCGGTGCACATCTTCGTACACCTCACCGTGCAGCTCGGTGGGCAGCACGTCCACCTGCGTCAACCGGCGCACCGCCTGGTCCACCGACGCGTCGCCGGACGGCTCCGGGGCGTCCAGCCCGAGCGGGGTCGGCTCGGCGGTCGCGACCTCGGCCTCGATCCCGGCCTCGACCGCGGCTGCGGTCGCGGCCGGGGTTCCGTCGGCGCGCCCGGCCTCGGCTCCGGTCTCGGCTCCAGTCGCGGCCCTGGTCTCGGCCGACACCTGAACGTCCGCCGCCGCGGCGCCGCCGTGTTCCGTCCTCGGCGCAACATCCCACACGTTGTTCACACGCAATCCTTAGCAACCGCATCGGCCCGGGTCCACCTCGCCCGCCCGGGAACCACCGGATCCAGCGTCGTCCAGCGTCGCACCTGCCGCCGCCGCATCGGGTACGCCGGGTGCCGACACGCCCCGCCTCACACGACGCAGAACTCGTTGCCCTCCGGATCGGCCATCACCACGTGGTCCAGCCTGCCGTCCGGCGCATCCTCGCGGAGCACCGTCGCCCCGGCCGCCGTCAACCGCTCGACGGCCGCGACCACGCGCGGCATGCGTTCCTCCCACGGCACCTCCCGGCCACCTCCCGCCTGGATGTCCAGGTGCAGGCGGTTCTTGGCCACCTTCGGTTCGGGGACCTTCAGGAACGAGATGTTCGGACCCACGCCGTCCGGATCGGTGAGGTACGCCCCGTCGTCCCATTCCTCCTCCGGGACGTCGTAGTGCCTCAGCCACCCCTCCCAGTCCGCGAAGCCCGCGGGCGCGGGGCGCGGCGCGTACCCGAGCGCCGCGGCCCAGAACTCCGCCAGCTTCCCGGGCTCCGCGCAGTCGACCGTCAACGTCCACCGAACAGCCACAAACGCCTCCTCCGCCGGGCGGCGGCACCGGACCGCGCCGCCTCTCGCGGCCCAGTCAACGCCATCAGGCGGCGCGAGGCGGGGAGGCGGCGGCGAGGTCCTTGCGGAGGTAGTGGGCGGTGTGCGTGTCGGCGTCCGACAACTCCGCGGGAGTGCCGGCGAACACGACGCTGCCGCCGCGGCGGCCCGCCTCGGGACCGATGTCGATCACCCAGTCGGCGTGCTTGACCACATCGAGGTTGTGCTCGATCACGATCACCGTGTTGCCGGCGTCGACCAGGCGGTCCATCAGCGCAAGCAGTACGTCGACGTCGGCCATGTGCAGGCCGGTCGTCGGCTCGTCGAACACGTACACCTGCCCGGACTCGCCCAGCCGGTCCGCCAGTTTGAGGCGCTGGCGTTCACCGCCGGAGAGGGTGGACAGCGGCTGGCCGAGGGTCAGGTATCCGAGGCCGACGTCCGCCAGCCGGGCCAGCGGGCCCGCGACGCGCGCGTCGCCGCCGCCGATTCCGCCGCCGCCCTCGCCGTTGCCGTTGCCGTTGCCGTTGCCGTTGCCGAAGAACTCGACCGCCTCCTCGACGGTCATGCCGAGAACATCGACGATCGTCCGGCCGCCGAGGGTGTGCCGCAGGGCCTCGTCGCGGAAGCGCGTACCGCCGCAAACCTCGCACACCGTGGTCACCGGGTCCATGAACGCCAGGTCCGTCTGCACGAACCCGCGACCGCGGCAGTTCTCGCACGCGCCCGCCGAGTTGAAGCTGAACAGGGCGGCACTCACGCCGTTCGCCTGGGCGAACTGCTTGCGGACGACGTCCAGCACGCCCGTGTAACTCGCGGGCGTGGAGCGGTTCGAGGAGGCGATCGCCGACTGGTCCACCACCACCGTGTCCGGGTGCTGGTCGACCAGCGCGCCGGTCATCAGCGTGCTTTTGCCCGAGCCCGCGACCCCCGTCACCGCACAAAGCACCCCGGTCGGCACGTCGACGGAGACATCGCGCAGGTTGTGCAGCGAGGCGTCCGTCACCCGCAGCACACCGCGCGGCGTGCGGTACGCCCCCTTCAGCCCCGACACGCTCCCGAGCCGCCGTCCGGTCGGCGTCGCGGCGCCGACCAGCGACCGCGCGGGCCCTTCGTACACGACCTCGCCCCCGTGCCGGCCCGCGCCCGGCCCCATGTCGACGACGTGGTCCGCCAGCGCGATCACGTCGCGGTCGTGCTCGACCACCAGCACCGTGTTGCCCTTGTCACGCAGCTCCAGCATCAGATCGCCCAGCCGGTGCACGTCGCGCGGGTGCAGCCCGACCGTCGGCTCGTCGAAGATGTACGTCACGCCGGTCAGGCTCGACCCCAGGTGCCGCACCGTCTTCAGCCGCTGCCCCTCGCCGCCGGACAACGTCGACGTGGCGCGGTCCAAACTCAGGTAGCCGAGCCCGACCGCCTCGATTCGGCGCAGCCCGGCCAGCGCCTCGGCCGCCACCTCGGCCGCCACCGGCTCGTCGATCCGCGCCAGCAGCGGGATCAGGTCGCCGATCTCCATCGCCGACCAGTCCGCGATGTTGCGACCGTCGATACGCGACGCCAGCGCCGCCGGGTTGAGCCGCGCGCCGCCGCACGCGGGGCACGCCTGCTGCCGCACCACGCGCTCGACCGCGGCCCGCTTGTGGTCGCTGATCGCGTCCTCGCCGCGCTTGAGGTACAGGCGTTCGAAGCGGGTGGCGACGCCCTGGTACTCGTTGCGGTACACCTCGTGGCGGCCCGGGCGGTCCACGGTGAAGCCGCCGCCGTACAGCAGCAGTTCGCGTTCCTCGGGGGTGAACTCGCCGACCGGCTTGTCCGGATCGAACACGCCGGACTGGGCGTACAGCTGCCAGGCGGCGCTGCCGACCTTGAACGCCGGGAAGTCGATGGCACCTTCGTTCAGCGACTTGGTGCGGTCCACCAGCAGGTCGACGTCGAGGCGCATGGTGCGGCCGAGCCCGTCGCACTCGGGGCACATGCCCTGCGGGTCGTTGAACGAGTACGCCGTCGCCAACCCCGCGCTCGGCGTGCCGAACCGCGAGAACAGCACGCGCAGCACCGACTGCATCTCGGTCATCGTGCCGACCGTCGAACGCGAGTTCCCGCCGACCGGGCGCTGGTCGACGACCACGGCCGCGGACAGGTTCGCGATACGGGACGCCTTCGGCCGCTCGCGCTTGCCGAGCCGGTTGCGGACGAACGCCGTGAACGTCTCGTTGAGCTGCCGCTGTGCCTCGGCCGCGATCGTGCCGAACACGACGGACGACTTGCCCGAGCCGGACACGCCGGTGAACACGGTCAGCTGCCCCTTGGGTATGCGCAGCGACACGTCCTTGAGGTTGTGCTCGCGGGCACCCTCCACCACGATCCAGCCGCGCGTGGCGGGGTCGACGGGGGTCTGGCGGTCGTGTCCGCGCTGCTCCGGCGCGCCTTGCCGGGCTCGGGCGCCCTCCTGGCCCTGCCCGTGCCTTCGCTCCTGGCGCTGCCCTTGCTGCTCTTCCCGTACGCGCTCACCCCGTACGCGCGCGTCCTGGCCGCGCTCGCCCCGGCCGCGCCCGGTGGGTCGACCGGTGGTTTCGCGGGTCGGCTGGCGATCCACGGCGTCCTCCCTCGGCTCGCTTGCTTGGCTACTACCTATAGCTAAAACTACAGCCATGCTATTCCGGGCCGGTGACACCGATACGCTGGTCCCGTGAAGGCAAGCGAGGCCGCGACGTCGGCCGGACCCGCGACGGCAGGTCCCGTACCGGTCGGCGACCGGCGGAGCCGCCGCCGCGCCGAGACGCGCGAGGAGATCCTCGACATCGCCCTCGACCTCATGGCCGAGGAGGGCGTCGCGGGGCTCAGCTTGGCCGCGGTGGCCCGCCGCCTGGGCATCCGTCCGCCGTCGCTCTACAAGTACTTCCCGTCGCGGCACGCGGTGTACGACGCCCTGTTCCAGCGCGGCCAGGAGCAGTACCGCGACACCGTCACCAAAGCCGCCGCCCGCGCCCCCGAGCCGGGCCTCGCCGCCATCGGCACGGCGTTCGACGCGGGAGCCCGCTGGATCATGGGCAACCAGACGCTCGCGCAGCTGCTGTTCTGGCGGACCGTCCCCAAGTACGCCCCCACGCCGCAGGCCTACGCCCCGGCACTCCAGATCCGCGACCTCATGCACGGCCTCGTCCTCGCCGCCGTCGAACGCGGCGAGCTCCACCCGGACGCCGCCGGTCCGGCCGGCCTCGACCTGCTGGCGAGCCTCATCACCGGCCCGGTCTCCCAGCAACTGGCCAACGAGCCGGACGTCCCCTTCGAGGAAGGGCGCTACATGCCGCTCGTGGCGAGGCTGCCGGACCTGTTCGCCGCGGCGTACCCGCCGACGGACGCCGCGGCACGCTGAGCCGGCGCCCACGGCCCCGCTCCGTCGCACTCTTCCGCGCATACGACAGCGGGCGGCGGTACGGGGCGTCGCTCGCCCACGTACCGCCGCCCGCGTCGTCCCGCGTGAGGCCGACCGGCCGCAGCGCCCGTGCGCCGACGTCCGACCGTTGCTACTCCTACGAGTCCGCTACTGCGGCGAACCGTCCTGGTCCGTCGGGGGCTTCGGCGGAGCCGCCGGCTTCGGCACCGCCGCCGGCTTCGCCGGTGCCGTCTTCTTGGCGGGTGCCTTCGCCGGGGCCTTCTTCCCGGCGGCGGGCTTGTCGGCCGCGGTCTTGCCCGAAGTGGCCTTGGCGGCAGTGGACTTCGACGCCGTGCTCTTCGCGGGTGCGGTCCGGTCGGGTGCGGTCTTGGCCGGTGTGGTCTTGGCGGGTGCGGTCTTGGCGGGTGTGGTCTTGGCAGGTGTGGTCTTCGCCGGGGCCCGCTTGGCCGCCGCGCGCTTCGCCGCCTTCGCCGGGGTGACCGCCCGGCGCGCGAACGGAGCATCCTCCTCGGGCACCGAAGGCGGCGCCGGGGCGGCCGCCGCCGCACGCGCCGGCTTGCGCACCGGCACACGCTCCTCGTCCGCCCGCTCGTCGTCCGCGACCGGCACGGCCTGCGCCCGGGTCGCCCGCGGCGGAGCCGACACCACGGCCAACCGGTGCTCCAGGTCGGTGATCCGCCGCTCGGCCCGCGCCAAGTCGTCCTCGACGCGCCGCAGGTCGTCCGTCCACGGCCGCAGCCGTCCCATGGCCTTGTCGACCTCGCTGCGCACCACTCCGACGAGCAGGTCCCGGTTCGCCTTGCCGGTCGCGAACAGATCGTCCGCCACCTGCTGCACGTACTGCGGCACGGCCTGCGCCTGCTGCGCCACCTGCGCCGGGACGTGATCGAGGTCCACGCCGCTCTTCTCCACGAGCTGCTTGGCCGCCTCCGTCACCTTCTGCACGGTCATCTCGGTCAGGCCACTCGCAATCTGCAAGTAGCTGCGCAGTGCGTCACGCATGATCCGGCGCCTCCTGGGGCTCCCTCGGGCTGGCGGCGGTACGCGCGGGTCTCGTCCCGCACGAACCCGGGTCGTGACACGCCGCGTTCCGGCGCCCCCGACTCCTGCCGTGGTCTCTCGCAATCGACGCTACCGCGTCCCCGCCCCGCAGACCGCGCGCAGCGGGCCGATCGGGGACATCAGGGACAAGGGATAGGTCACCCCGAACCCGGGGTACGGTCTGGCAGCGGGCCGGGACCGGAAGGGGACACTCCACATATGGCGACCGTCGAGGAATGCCGCATCGCACTCGAACAACTCTCCGCCAAGCTCGGCGGCGCCGACGGCGACCTCGGCCGCGCAGCCCGGCTGGACCGCAGCCTCAGCTGCCGCATCACCGACCTGGACACCACCTTCACCGGCCGCCTGCACGACGCCGCGCTGCACGACATCACCACCGAACCCGCCCGCGACAAGGCCCAGATCCGCCTGGAGACGTCGAGCGACGACCTCGTCGCCCTCGTCAACGGCAACCTCAACTTCGCCTCCGCCTGGGCGCGCGGCCGCGTCAAGCTGGAAGCGTCCTTCAAGGACCTGCTGACCCTCCGCAAACTCGTCTGACGGCGACCCACCCGCCCCGGCAGTCACCGCCCTGCGGTTACAGCCCCAGGGCGGCGAGCGTTTTGGCGGCGTGGGAGAGGTCCACGCCGGTGGCTTCGGAGGACTTGGGCGCGTCGTCGGCGTCGTCGGAGGCGGTGTCAGAAGCAGCGTCAGAAGCAGCTTCCGGGGTGGCGTCGGAGGCGGCCCAGACGGCTGCGCAGGCGGCGCGGAGGGCGTCGTACGGCTCGCCGTCGCCCTCCAGCACCAGGCGGCCGCCGTCGACCCGCGCCGTGCAGTCGCCGCAGACCCAGGCGCCGTCCCCGTCCTCGGCCTCGGTCGGGCGGGGCAACTCGGCCAGCAGCGCCCGCAGATCGGCCGCCACGTACGTCGGACGCATACGCGGCGACGCGGCCAGCAACTGCGGCACGTCGGTCACGCCGGTCATCACCAGCAGGCTGTCCACGCCCCCGTTCACCGCGCCCTCGATGTCGGTGTCCAGGCGGTCCCCCACCACCAGCGGGCGCTTCGCCTTCGTACGCAGCATCGACTCGCGGTGCAGCGGCAGTTCCGGCTTCCCGGCCGCGACCGGCTCGACGCCCGTGGCCGCACGCACAACCCCCACCAGCGCGCCGTTGCCGGGTGCGATGCCGCGCTCGGTCGGGATCGTCAGGTCGAGGTTGGAGGCGATCCACGGCAATCCGGCGCCCACCGCGTACGACGCCTCCGCCAGCAGCGCCCAGTCCACCGTCGGCGCGAAGCCCTGCACCACCGCCACCGGATCGTCCTGCGCCGAGGACACCGGTTCGAGGCCCCGCTCGCGCAACGCCGCGACCAGCCCCTCACCGCCCACCGCCAGCACCGCCGACCCGGCCGGGAACCGCTCCGCCACCAGGCGCGCCGCGGCCTGCGCGGACGTCACCACGTCGGACGGGTCGGCCGGCACCCCGATCTCGGTCAGGTGCGCGGCGACGGCCTCCGGCGTGCGCGACGCGTTGTTGGTGACGTACGCCAGCGCCATCCCCATCCCGCGCGCCCGTTCGAGCGCCTCAGGAGCGTGCGGCACCGCCTTCTGCCCCGTGTAGACGACGCCGTCGAGGTCCAGGAGCGCGACGTCGTACGCCTCCGCAGGCACCTGCGCCCCCTTGCCGCCGCCCTTGCGGCCCCCGGCATCAGCCGACCCGCCGCCCGTCGCTCCCGCGCCGCCCTCCACCGCCACCCCACCGCTCACGCCGACCGTCCTCCCGCATCGCCCACGTCGCCGACTCCACCCACACCACCCGCTCCGCCCATACCGTCCTTGCCCGGGGAGCCGCCGCGCTTGCGCGCGCCCTCGCCCTCCCGCGCACGCAGCGTCGCCCGCGCCTGGGTCAGCGCCACACGGTAGTGCTTGGTCCCAGGGCGCATCGCGACCGCCAGCGCCAAATGCTCCACCGCGGTCTCGAAGTCACCCACCCGGGCCGCCGACAGCCCCCACCCGAACTGCGCGTAGTCGTCCGCCGGATCCGACTCCGCGACCACCCGGAACTCGCGCAGCGCCTCGGCGTGCCGGCCCGCGTCGAACAGCGCGCGGGCCAGCGCCTCACGTACGCTCCGCGACTCCGGCGCCACCCCCGCCGCCCGGGCCAGCAACTGGGCCGCCGCCGCGGGGTGACCCGAATCGAGCAGGTCCAGGCCACGGCGGTACCAGTCGTACACATCCCCCTGCGGAGCCCCTCCCCCGGACGGCGAATCCGGGCCGCCGCGCGACTCGCCCGCCCCGCCCCCGAACTGCTCCTGCGGCCCACCCGTCATCGTCCGCTCCCGTCCGTCGCGCCCGACGCCGCCGGGGCGGCCGCGCGGTCAGCGACCCCCGCGCGACAACCCGACCCGCGGCCGCCGGGGAACCCGGCGCTCCCGCGCGATCATGGACGTAGCATGCCCGTCATGGACCACGCCGACACGAACGGGCTTGATCTCGCGCCATTCCGAGGGCTGCGCTACGACCCCGCGAAGGTCGGCGACCTCGCGCTCGTCACCTCGCCTCCGTACGACGTGATCGAGCCCGGCGGAATCGGTCTCCTCGAGGACGCCGAGCCGCACAACATCGTGCGCATCGTCCTGCCGCGCGCGGACGCGTGCGGCGCCGAGGGCCCGTACGCCCACGCCGGGGTGACCCTGCGCACCTGGCTCGGGGAAGGCATCCTGCGCCCCGACCCCGAACCCGCGCTGTACGTCTACGAGCAGATCACCGCCACCGCTCACCAGCGCGGCCTGATCGGCGCCCTCGCGCTCGGCAACGGGCGGGGCGGCAACCCGGCCGTCCTGCCGCACGAGGACGTGATGCCCGGCCCCGTCGCCGACCGCACCGAGCTGATGCGCGCCACGCAGGCGAACCCGGAGCCGATCCTGCTCGCGTACACCGGCGACGGCCCCGCCTCGGACGCGGTCGACCGCGCCGCGACCGCCGGGCGGCCGCTGCTGGAAACGCGCACGCCCGACGGCACCGAGCACCGCCTGTGGGCCGTCACCGACCCCGCCGAACTCGCACGCATCGCGGCGGACCTGGCGACCCGTCAGGCGCTGATCGCGGACGGCCACCACCGCTGGGCGGGCTACCGCCGCCTCCGCGACGACGCGCACGCGTCCGGGCTGGGTGCCGGGGCCTGGGACCGCGGCCTCGTGCTGCTCGTCGACACGGCCCGCTACCCCCTCCAGGTCGGCGCGATCCACCGCGTGCTGCCCGGCCTGTCCGTGCCGCGCGTACTCGACGAACTGCGGTCCCACGGCCCGGCGGGCTCCGGGGCGTTCCTGTCCCGCCGCGTCGAGGACCCGTGGCCGTCGGTGCTGTGGACGCTCGAACGCGCGGAGGGGCCGGCGTACCTCCTGACCGGCGACGGCACGTTCCACCTGCTCACCGACCCGGACCCGGAACTGCTCCACCAGGCCGTCCGGTACGACCGCCCGGCGGCGTGGCGCTCCCTCGACGCGACGATCCTGCACGCCGCACTGCTCGACCACGTCTGGCGGGTCCCCGACGACCCGGCGCACATCACGTACCACCACGACGCCGTGGCGGCCATACGGGAGGCGCAGCGCACCGGCGGCAGCGCGCTCATCCTCCGCCCGACGAGCGAGAGCGTCGTACGCGAACTCGCCCAGCAGTCGGTACGCATGCCCCGCAAGTCCACGTCGTTCGGCCCCAAGCCCGCCACCGGCCTGGTCCTGCGCAGCCTGTCGCTGGACTGAGCCGACCGGGACGGGTGGCGGGGCCGGCAGATCAGCGTGCCGCCAAGTCAGCGTGCCGCCAGGTAGATCCCGCCGGCGAGCAGGACCAGGGCGGCGGCAAGGAGAACGGCGCCGAAGCGCACGATGTCCGGCTCCGGGTCCGAGTGCGCCCCGCGCCTCGTCCTCGCCATGGCTGGACGCTATTGCAGACGATCGCCGCCGTGCGGCGACCTCGCACTCGGCTGACGCCCAATCAGTCAGGGCTAGTTATCATAGTGAACTAGATGGGTGCCCGGGGAACGTCTCGTCATGATCGACAGGGTTGCCGCCGGGGCCCCGGCGCGGGCGCCGAACCCCGGAGCCCGGCTGAACGCTCGAACGCGACCTGGCGGCCATCCGCCTGCCGAACGCCCTTGAGCCCGGCCCGGCGGCCACCCGAATTCCGATCATGATTCCGACCATGCGCGCCGCATTTCCGGGGTCGAGCTGCCGGTGCCACGCCTCCGAACGGGAATTCCTCCTTCCGCGATCTTCGACTTCGGCAGCCGAAACGTTCCGACCCCGCAAAAACACCAACTCTGTTGCCCAGTCGTGGAAAAACCGTGGTGCGCCCGCGTCGTCGAAGGGGCATCTTTGATGAGATAGGAAGTGGCAGCGGCCGCGCGGGGGTACGCCGGCCGATGTGGGGGGAGTCCCGAAGTGTCTGTCTTCCCGTATCCCGGCATGCCTTCCGACAGAGGGCCAGAGTACGCATCCGAGCGGCCGCGATCCGCCCGGTCGACGAAAAACCCGGCAGGATTTCCGACGCGAGTGCCGACGCCGCAGCCGCGGCCACGGAGCACCCGTCCGCCGACAGTTCTCGGGGCCCTGGTGGCCGTCGTCGCGGCGCTCGCGATGACGGTGTCCGGCTGCGGCCCCCTCCTGGCGCAGGGCGCGAAGAAGCTCGTCCCGGTCGTCGCCGAGGCGCTTCTCGTGGCCGGGGCCGACGCGTTCCTGGCGCACGCCACCGCTCAGGACCGCACCGATGTGACCCCGGTGGGCAAGGGCGGCTCCCACGAGGGCGACGAAGTCGGCCTCTACGGCGGTTCGTTGAAGGCCAGTGTCTGCGACAAGAAGCAGCTCATCGCCTTTCTGACCGCCCCGGCCAATGCCAAGAAGGCCGCCGAGTGGGCGCGGGTCATGGGCATCCAGGTCGACGAAATCCCGAAATTCATCAACGCCCTGACCCCGGTGACGCTGCGATTCGACACCCTGGTCAAGAACCACCGGTTCACCAAGGGCAAGGCGGACGCGTACGAGTCGCTGCTGCCCGCCGGAATGGCCGTCCTCGTACGGGCGAACGGCCTGCCCGCGGTGAAATGCAACTGCGGCAATCCGCTGGGCGCCAGTAAGGCGAAGATCGAGAACATCGACGTCAAGATCAACGACCCCGGCTGGAAAGGCCGTTACCGCCCCGACAAGGTCCGCAAGGTCAAGCCGGTCAAGGACGAGGTCGCGACGTTCAAGCTCACGAACCTCGACGTCGCCGACGACACCAGCATCGAGCGGCCCCAGGGCAGCGCGGGCGACGCGGACCGGGCCGGCGCGAAGATCGTCCCGGAACCCGACCTGATGCTCTCCGTGGCCGAGGTCGTCCCGGGAGCGGAGTACGAGGCCACGGCATCGAACTTCCGCCCAGGCGAGACCGTCAACTTCGGCCCGAAGGACGCGAAGGACACGAAGAACAAGCCGTACGCCGTGGCCACCGCCGACAAGAACGGCACGGCCACCGCGACGATCACCACAGACGCCGACGCCAAGACCGGCGAGAAGACCGTCTACGCACACGGCTCCCAGAGCGGCCTGACCGCGAGCGCCGAACTGACCGTCGCCAAGCCGGAGGACGTCGAACCCGTCCCGAGCGGCAGCGGCGGCACCCCCGGCGGACCCCAACTCGCCCTCGCGCCCACGACGGTCGCGGACGGCGGCACGTTCACCGCAAAGGCGACCGGCTTCGAACCCGGCGAGAACGTGCTGTTCACGCGTACCGGAGACGAACCCGCCAAGCTGGGCCAGACCGAAGCGGACGACACCGGTACCGCGACACTCAAGCTCACCGAGGACCAGGGGCCGGGGACGTACAGCCTCCAGGCGAAGGGCGCCGACAGTGGCGCCGCCGCAAACGCCACGCTGACGGTCACCGCGGACGGCTCGTCGCCCAGCGCCCCGGCGCCCACCGCCAAGATGACCCTGCGCCCGGCGACCGTCGCGGTCGGCGGCGACGTCGACATCGTGCTGACCGGGTTCAAGGCCGACGAGGACATCGAGGTCACCCGCACCGGCGTCTCGGCAGGCACCGTGGCACTGGCGACGGCGGACTCCTCCGGGAAGGTCACGGTGACCGAGTACGCCGGCGACACCTCCGGCACGTCGACCGTCAAGGCGCGAGGCGTGAGCAGCGGACGCGAGGCAACGGCCAAGCTGACCGTGACCAGTGGCGCCGGGACCTCGACCTGACGGACGGACAGATCCCTGCGGGGGTCCCTGTGGGGACGCACAAAAGCGAGTGGCCCGGCACCGGGAAATCCGGTGCCGGGCCACTCGCCCGTCTATCGGCTGAGCCGACGACGTGTCGTGCGTCGGGCGTCAGTCGCGCTTGTCGGCGTCGTCGTCCGCCTCGGAGTCGGAGTCGGACGGGGCTTCGTCGTCCTCGTCATCGTCCTCGTCGTCTTCTTCGTTGTTTTCTTCGTTGTCGTCTTCGTCGTCCCGCTCGACATCGTCGGCGTCAACGTCCACGACGTCGTCGGGTTCCAGATCGTCGTCGTCATCGAGGTCGTCGTCGGCGAAGACGTCGATCTCGCCCTCGTCCTCGCCCTCGTCGCGGACGTCATCCGCGGCAGGACGGTTGTCGCGGCGGGCGCCCTCGCGGTCACCGCGCGACGACTCGATCTCGTCAATCTCCTCGTCGATGTCGTCGAGTTCGGGGTCGTACGCGTCGACGAACTCCAGGCCGTCCAACTCCGCGAGCCGCTGCGCGGCTCCCGTCGAGCCGTCCGCGTCCGCGTCCGACGCACGTGCGAACCACTCGCGTGCCTCGTCCTCACGCCCGACCTCGAGGAGCGCGTCGGCGTACGCGTACCGCAGCCGCGCCGTCCACTCCTTCGTGCCCTGAGCGTTCAGCTCGGGCACCTGGAGCGTGACGACGGCCGCATCGAGCTGGCCCATGTCGCGGCGCGCGCCGGCGGCCACGATGCGCAGCTCGATCTGGGCGGCCTTGTCGAGCTCCTTGACCTCAGGCGCGCCGGCCATTTGCAGCGCACGCTCGGGACGCCCGAGCCCGCGCTCGCAGTCGGCCATGACCGCCCAGTGCTCCGCCGAACCCGTCATACGCCGGGCAGCCCGCAGCTCGGACAGCGCCTCGGTGTAGCGGCCCGTCATGTACGCGGCGATCCCCGCCGCCTCACGCACCGCCGCAACCCGCGACGCCAGCCGCAGGGCCACACGCGAGTACAGGTACGCCTGTTCGGGGTCCTCGTCCACCAGGCGCCCGGTCATCACGAGGTTCTTCGCGACGTCGTCGGCAAGCGTCTTCGGGAGGCTCATCAACTCGCGGCGTGCCGCGGAGTCGAGCTCCTCACCGGTGACGTCCGCCGGGATCGGCAGCCGGTCGATGGGCGAGTGGTCGCCACGGCGCTCGCGCTCGTCGTGCTGGAACGGACGGCGGTTCCCGCGGTCGCCACGGTCGTTGCGGTCGCCACGGTCACGGTCGCCGTACGACGGACGACGGTCGCGGTCCCCGCCCCGGTCACCGTAGGAGGGACGACGGTCGTCACGCGGCTGGAACGTACGACGCTCTCCCCCACGGTCGTCACGATCCCGGTTGAACGAGCGACGCTCACCGCCGCCGGCGCCGCCGCCCTGGCGGTCGCGGTCCCCGTAGGAGGGACGCCGATCCCGATCCGGGCCGCGGTCGCCGTACGAGGGACGGCGGTCGCGGTCGCCACCACGCTCTGCTCCCCGGTCAGCTCCCCGGTCGGCACCGCGGTCGCCGTAAGACGGACGGCGGTCGTCACGCTGCTGGAACGGGCGCCGATCGTCGCGGCCACCCGACTGTCCCTGGCGGTCGCCGCGGTCACGGTCGCCGTAGGACGGACGCCGGTCGCGGTCCCCACCCCGGTCACCGTAAGAGGGACGACGGTCGTCACGCGGCTGGAACGTACGACGCTCTCCCCCACGGTCGTCACGATCCCGACTGAAGGAACGGCGCTCGCCGCCACCCTGGCTGCCGCCCTGGGCGCCGCGGTCGCGGTCGCCGTAGGACGACGGGCGTCGGTCGTCGCGCGGCGGGTACGAGCGGCGCTCGCCACCACCACTGCCACCGCCCTGACGGTCCCGATCCCCGTACGACGGACGACGGTCACGATCCCCGCCGCGGTCGCCGTACGACGGACGCCGGTCGCGGTCACGGTCGCCACCTCGCTGCGGTCCCCGGTCGGCTCCCCGGTCGGCGCCGCGGTCGCCAAAGGACGGGCGGCGGTCGTCACGCTGCTGGAACGTACGGCGCTCGCCACCACGGTCGTCGCGGTTGTCCCGCTGGAAAGGACGGCCTTCGCGGCCTCCCCGGCCCTCGGCGCCGCTGCCGCCGCCCTGGCTGCCGCGGTCGCGGTCGCCGTAGGACGACGGGCGTCGGTCGTCGCGCGGCGGGTACGAGCGGCGCTCGCCACCACCACTGCCACCGCCCTGACGGTCCCGATCCCCGTACGACGGACGACGGTCACGATCCGGGGCACGGTCGCCGTAGGACGGACGCCTGTCGCGGTCCCCGCCCCGGTCACCGTAAGAGGGACGACGGTCGTCACGCGGCTGGAACGTACGACGCTCGCCACCGCGGTCGTCACGATCCCGGTTGAACGAGCGACGCTCACCGCCGCCGGCGCCGCCGCTTCCGCCCGGAGCACCCTGACGGCCGCGGTCGCGATCGCCGAAGGACGGGCGGCGGTCGTCACGCCCACCACGGTCGTCGCGGTCGCGGTTGTAAGGCGGACGCCGGTCCCCGCCATCGCGGTTGAAGGGCGGGCGACGGTCGCCACCGCCGCCACTGCCGCCACCTTCACGGTTGTACGGAGGACGTCGGTCGCCGCCGCCGTCACGCTGACCATAGGAGGGACGCCGGTCGTCACGTCCGCCGGCACTGCCGCCGCGGTCGTCGCGCGGCTGGTACGGACGACGCTCGCCGCCTTCGCGCGAACCACCGCCGTCGTTGCGGAACGGCCGGCGGTCGCCACCGCCTCCGGATCCACCACCCGAGAATCGTCCGCCGCCACCAGGTCCGCGCCGACCGGCACCCCCCGAGTTCTGCGAACCACCGGAACGGCGATGCGGTCGCCCCTCAGAGGGATTGGACATGGGTTTGACTCCTCGGATCATCGAACGGGCGTGGCCGTCACCACGGCCGCGACTCCCATTGTCCCGCACCGGAAGAGGCCCGGCGCACCAGGCGTGCTGACGCTGTCGCCGGTGGGAATTCCTACGGGACTGAAAAAGATCTGCAAACGCAATTAAGGGGTTCCACCGAGCGGTGGAACCCCTTAATTGTAAGTAAATTCCGGCGGCGTCCTACTCTCCCACACCCCTTCGAGTGCAGTACCATCGGCGCTGAAGAGCTTAGCTTCCGGGTTCGGAATGGGACCGGGCGT
>NZ_JBEZFP010000106.1:0-32324 GCF_040649515.1 Streptodolium elevatio | reverse complement strand
GGTTTTAGCCGCCCGCTACGCCCCCCCCGCGGCCGGAGGCCGCCAAGCAGACTTTCCTGCGTCGGAGGGAGCGAAGCGAGTGGAGGTGAAGGAAAGTCAGCGGTCGGAGTGCACATTTTCGTGACGGAGCGAGGAACGAGCGCAGTCACGAAAATGTGTGCTACGGGCGCACTCAAACAAAAGCGCCACACCCTGCCCAAGGGCCGACCGACCCCGGAGCAACAGCGGAACGCACCAGAGCAAGGTGAATGGCCACCTGGAACTACCCAGGCGGGTCGCGGCGGTGAGGGACGGTTGGCAGGGGTGTCGGGGGAATTGCCGCCGGGCGGGTGGGTTGTCGCATAGCCTGACGGGGTGCGGCCGGGGGTGGCCGTGGGGCCGGGGGGCTGGGGGTATCGGGTGCGGGATTTGCGTGCCGATGTGCGGCGGGTCGTACGGGGGGCCGCCGGGCGGTTCGTCGTGCCCGTCGCGGCGCAGTTCGACGCCGCGACGCGCGCTCGTCGGTGGGAGTGGTTTCGCGAGGCGTTCCCGGACATCGACAAGCTGCGGGTGGTCGACCTCGGCGGGTCCGTCGACTTCTGGTTGCACGCGCCGGTGCGGCCGGCGCATGTCGAGGTGGTCGGCATCGACGCCAAGCCGCGGCGGGTGCTGTCGTGGCTGGAGCTCGGGGTCGGCGATCCGGTGACGTACGCCGGAGCGTACGACGTCGCCCTGTGCGACGGGCTGTTCGAGGTCGAGTCCGGTCGTCGGCGCGAGGCGCTCGCGGGGGCGGTGCGCGGGCTCGCCTCCCGCTACTGGGTGCGCGCCGCGCGCGTTCGGCGGGCGGAGTTGGAGCGGTTGTTCCCGGACGCCGTCGTGCGCCGGGAGCGCCGGGGCGGGCTCGTGGTGTCGCATATCGCCGCCAAGCCCCGCTAGCGCGGGGACGGCAAGGGTTCTTGGGGAGGGGAACAGCATGCGGGTGGTCATCGCGGGTCAGGGGTACGTCGGGCTGCCGCTGGCGGTACGCGCGGCGCAGGTCGGCCACGACGTCGTCGGCTACGACACCGACGCACGGCGGGTGAAGCAGCTTGCCGCGGGCGAGTCCTATGTCGAGGACATCCCGTCGGCGCAGGTCAAGGAGATCCTGGACGCGGGCCGCTACCGCGCCACCGCCGAGCCGCGCGAGCTGGGCGGGTTCGACATCGCGGTCATCACGGTGCCCACGCCGCTGCGCGAGGGCGTGCCGGATCTGACGTACATCGAGGACTGCGCGCGCACGCTGTCCCGGTATCTGCGGCCGGGCGCGACGGTGGTGCTGGAGTCGACGACGTACCCGGGCACGACCGAGGAGTTGGTCGGGCCGCTGCTGGAGGAGGGCTCCGGGCTGGCCGCCGGGCGGGACTTCCACCTCGGCTACAGCCCCGAGCGCATCGACCCGGGCAATCCGACGTGGAACCTGGTCAACACGCCGAAGGTGGTCTCCGGGATCGACGCCGAATCGCTGGCCGTCGTCGACGGGTTCTACGGCTCGCTGGTGGACCGCACGGTGCCGGTCACGTCGCCCAAGGAGGCCGAGCTCGTCAAGCTGATCGAGAACACCTTCCGGCACGTCAACATCGCGCTCGTCAACGAGGTCGCGATGTTCGCCCACGACCTGGGCATCGACGTGTGGGAGGCGATCGACGCGTGCTCGACGAAGCCGTTCGGCTTCATGCGCTTCACCCCCGGGCCCGGCGTCGGCGGCCACTGCCTGCCGATCGACCCGTCGTACCTGTCGTGGCGCGTGCAGCGCACTCTCGGGCAGAGCTTCCGGTTCGTCGAACTGGCCAACGACGTCAACAACCACATGCCCGACTACGTGGTACGCCGCCTCACCGCCGCGTTCAACGCCCGGCAGCGCTCGGTCAACGGGTCGCGCGTGCTGCTGCTCGGTCTCGCGTACAAGAAGAACACCGGCGACGCGCGCGAGTCGCCGTCGACGCGGATCGCCCGCCTGCTGCTGGACCTCGGCGCCGAGGTCAGCGCGGTGGACCCGCACGTCGACCTCGCGCAGCGGGTCGACGCCCGGCTGGTCCGCGTGGAGCTGACGGCCGAGGCGGTCGCCGCGGCGGACGCGGTGGTCCTGCTGGTCGACCACGACGACCTGGACCTCGCGCTGGTGCGCGAGCACGCCGCGTACATCCTCGACTGCCGCCGCTCGCTGGGCCGCGCGGACAACGTCGAGGTGCTGTAGCAGTCGTCCGATCAGCGGTGACCGGAGTGGAGGGGTCGTGAACAACGCCACGGGGGCGTCGAGCGCAGGCGGGCCACCTGTCGATCCGCGGCCGGGGTTCGCCCCGGAACGCCTGGCCCGGCTCGCGGTACGCGCGGTCGCCGATCTGAAGCTCGACCTGACCGGCCGTACGGTGCTCACCGAGGCGGCGACCGGGGCGTACGCGGTCACCCCGGTCCTCGCCTCGCTCGCCGGCGCGCGCGTGATCGCGCTGACCCGCGACACCAGGTACGGCACCGCCGAGGAGGTACGCCACCTCACCGGCCTGGTCGCCCTGTTCGCGGGCACCCGGCAACCCATCGACATCGTCACCGAGTTGACGCCACGTCATATCGAGGCGGCGGACGTCGTGACCAACAGCGGCCATCTCCGGCCCATCGACGCGGAGTTCGTCGCCCGCCTCAAGCCCACCGCCGTCGTCCCCCTGATGTACGAGGCATGGGAGATCGGCCTCGGCCGCCAGGACGTGGACCTCGCCGCCCTGCGGGAACGCGGCATCTCCCACGCGGGCACCAACGAACACCACCCGTCCGTCGGCGTGTTCGACCACCACCGCGCCATGGTGGTGCGCCTGCTGTCGGACTGCGGCGTCGCGGTCTACGGGGCGAACTGCGTCGTCCTGTGCGACAACCCCTTCGAGCCGGAGATCGTCGACGGCCTCGTCCGGGCCGGCGCGCAGGTGCACGGCGCGGACTCGCTGGACCTGGTGAACACCCCGGAGGACGTCGACGCCGTCGTGGTCGCGCTGCGCCCCGGCGACCGGCCCGTCATCGGCGCCGCCGAGGCGGCCAGGATCGCCGCCCGTTGGCCGGGGGCCGCGGTCGTGCAGGTGTGGGGCGACCTCGACCGCGAGGCGCTGACCGCGAGCGGCGTGCCGTTCTGGCCGCCCGTCGGCCCCGCGCCGGGGCACATGGCGATCCTGCCGTCCGCGGTCGGCCCGGAACCGATCGTGCGGCTTCAGGCGGGCGGGCTGAAGGTCGCTCAGATCCTGCTCACCAGGCCGGAGTTGCGCAGTGACGAGGACAGGGAGTACATCGATGACCTCTGAGGCGAAGCCGCGCGTGCTCCTCGTCGGTATCGGCCCGACCACCCGAGACGCACTCGAGGCCCTGGCCGAGCGCTTCGACGTCGTGGCACTGGTACGCCCCGGCGACGACGACACGACCGCGTACGCCGGGAAACTCGGCGTACCCGTCGAACCCGGCACGCGCGTCGCCGACATCGAGGCGCTCGTCGAACGCCTGGCTCCCGAAGCCGTCGTGGTCTCGTCGTACGACCGCATCCTCCCCGACCGCCTGCTCTCCCGCTGCCCGTTCGTCAACGTGCACTACTCGCCGCTGCCGCGCGGGCGCGGCCGGGCCAACGTCAACTGGGCGATCGTCAACGGCGACGCCGAGACGGCCATCTCGGTGCACACCATGGCCCCGGGGCTGGACGCCGGGGGCATCCTGCACCAGGAGTCCGTCCCGATCGGTCCGCGCGACACGGTGACCGACCTGTACGACCGCCTCAACGGCCGCCAGCGCGCCGTTCTCGCGGACGCCGTCGCCCGCCGCCTGGCCGGCGACGAGGGCGATCCCCAGGACCACTCCCTGGCGACGTACGGCTGCACCCGGCTGCCCGAGGACGGCGAGATCGCGTGGTCCGCACCGACCGCGGTGACCGATCGGCTGATCCGCGCGCTGACGCCGCCGTACCCCGGCGCCTTCACGCACCTCGGCCTCGAAACCCTGCGCATCCTGCGCGCCGAGCCCGCCCCCGACGCCCCCGACTACACCGGCCGAGTCCCGGGACGCGTGGTCCTGGTCGACCGCACCGGCGCGGGCTGGGTCGACGTGCTGACCGGCGATGGCGTTCTGCGCGTCCACGAAGTCGCGGTCGGGGACGGCGAGTCCGCGGCGGTGCCGGCCGCGAGCGTGATCAGGTCGGTCAAGACGACCCTCGGCCTGCGCACCGCGGACCTGCTGCGCCTGCTGCGCGCCGCGCCCACCCGGGAAGACGGCTGAGGCCGTCGGCTGCTACGGCACCCGTTCCGACGGGTCGACGCGCAGCGGAACCGTGCCGCCCGAGACGCATTCACCGGTCGCCAGGTCCCACTTCCAGTGGTGTCGCGGGCATTCGACGACGCCGTCCTCGATGTCGGCGTGCGCGAGGTCCTCCCCCGCGTGCGGGCAGAACCGCTGGAAGGCGTACCCGCAGCGCTCGATCGTCTCGCCCGACGCAGCCTCGTCCCGTTCGCGGACCATCTGCATGGTCTGGGCGGGCTGGTTGCCGTAGCGCAGCAGGCTCATCAGCGTCAGGTCGAACACGTCCGGGTCGCGGTGCAGGCTCAGCCGCAGCGACAGCAGCGCCTCCTCCCACCCGATGCGCCCGTCCACGATCGCCCGCAGGGCGCGCGGCGGAACGTGGATGGTGTAGCCCGCGTCGACCGGGTCCTCCTCCAGCACGCCGCCGACCCGGCCCAGGCGTACCGCCCACGTGACGCCGTCCGCGACCAGCCGCACGTCGCGCTCGTAGTCGGCCAGGAACCGCTTGTTCCAGCTCGTCAACTTGGCGAAGTACCCGCTCAGTTCCTCGGCCCCCACCGGCTCGAACGGTTCCTCGTGGTACGCCGCCCACTCGTCCGCCCGGCGCACCCGGTACGCCGCGAGGTACCCCTCCGGGTCCTCCCGCCACGCCGCGCGCCCCGGCAGGCCCGACTCGACGGGTCCGTCCGCGGTCAGCGCGTCGCCCGGTTCCAGGCAGACCGCCGCCACCCCGGGGCAGGCCGCCGCGAAGTCGTCGGCCAGGTCGTCCCACACCGGGAAGATGGTCGCCGTACGGTCGTTGAACCGCTCCAACTCGGGGTCGAGGAAGCACGGCGGGCCCGCCGCTGGGAGGTACGCGGACGCACCCGTCAGCCGCACCTTGCGCACGAGCGTGTCGAACAGGTCGCCGCGCACCTCCGCGGTCTTGCGGCGCTGCACCTCGTCCGGGTAGGCGTAGCAGTTCGGGTACCACATGGCTCCCGAGTACTGCGCCGACAACAGGTCCACGTCGGTGGGCAGTTCGGACAGCGGGGTGTTGCAGTCGTTGAGGTCGAGGAAGCGGAAGCCGTCGAGGTCGACGACGAGCCCGCTGTCCTCCTTGTGGCTTGTGTCGAGGAGCATCGTGAGCACGAACCCGTCGGCCACCTCGTGGCGTTCCTTGTGCCCGAGGCTGACCACGGTACGGAAGCCCAGCTCCTCCAGCCGCCGCACCAGCGCCTTGGAGCGGAAGCGCGGCACGACAACGGTCGTCGCGTCGCGGTCGATGAGTTCGAGGGTCCGCTCGTCGAAGTGGTCCTCGTGCGCGTGCGACAGGTAGAGCAGGTCGTACACGTTCGTCACCACGTCGTCCAGCAGCGGCCGGTTGTCCGGGAACGGGAACCACGAGCCCAGGAACGCCGGGTGGAACCACGGGTCGATCAACAGCCGCACACCCGCGTGCTCGATCTCGTAGGACGCGTGCCCGAGCGACCGGATGCGGGCGCCTCGGGGCAGCGTGCGGCCGGTCATGCGCCGCTCCCGGAGGCTCCCGCCCGGGCCAGCGCCTTGCCCAGCGCCTCGGCCACGCGGACCTGCTGCTCCTCGGTGATCTGCGGGAACAGCGGCAGCGTCAGGATCTCCGCCGCCGCCCGTTCGGCCACCGGGAAGTCACCCGGACGGTGGCCGAGTTCGCGGAAGGCGGGCTGGAGGTGAACCGGCACCGGGTAGTGGATCCCGGCGCCGATGCCGGCGGCGTTGAGTTCCGCCAACACCTCGTCGCGCCGCGGTACGCGGACCGCGTAGAGGTGCCACACGTGCACGTTGCCGGGTGCGGTACGCGGCAGCCGTACGTCCTCGAAGTCCGCCAGCAGCGCGTCGTACCGGGCCGCCGCGGCCCGGCGGGCGGCGTTCCAGTCGGCGAGCCTCCGCAGTTTCGCGCGCAGCACGACCGCCTGCAGGGTGTCGAGACGGGAGTTGAAGCCGAGCCGGTCGTGCACGTACTTGCGGGACGAGCCGTGGTCGCCCAACTCACGGACCAGCCGGTCGATTTCGGCATCGTTCGTGAGCACCGCGCCGCCGTCGCCGTACGCCCCGAGGTTCTTGCCCGGGTAGAAACTGGTGCCGGCGGCAAGGCCCCACGATCCGGCGCCGCGGCCGTCCTGGGTGGCGCCTTGGCACTGCGCGGCGTCCTCGAACAGCCGCAGCCCGGTCTCGGCGGCCAAGGCCGCCAGCGGTGCCATCGGGGCGAGTTGGCCGTTCAGATGGACGGGCAGCAGGCCCCAGGCGTCGCCGCGCGATTCGGCGGCACGCTCCGGGTCGAGGAGCAGGAACTCGTCGTCCACGTCCGCGAACACCGGCCTGCCGCCGGCCCGGACGACCGCTTCCGCGGACGCCACAAAGGTGTTGGCGGGCATGACCACCCCGGCGCCGGCCGGCATCTCGGCGGCGCGCAGCGCGAGTTCGAGAGCGTCGGTGCCGTTGGCGACGCCGACGCAGTGCGCGGTTCCGCTGAACGCGGCGAACTCGGCTTCGAAGGCCGCCACATCCGGGCCCTTGATGAACGCGCCGGTGGCCAGGACGCGGGCGAAGCCCTCCTCCACCTCGGCGGCGACCTCGGCGTGTCCGGCCAACAGGTCGACCAAGGGGACGTTCCCGGCGGCCGGGCTCGTCGCGGGGTTCGCCGTCGCGTCAGTCGCCGGACTCGACGCCGGCCTCGCTGCCGGGCTCGCTGCCGGACTCGATGCCGGGCTCGTCTCCTGACTCATGCCCCCGCCTCCGCCAGCTCCGGTGCGGCGACGCCCGCCGCCGCGTACAACACCGAGACCACACGGTCCTGCTGAGCTTCCGTCAGATCGTGGAAGAGCGGCAGGATCAGCGAGTCCCGGGTCAGGCGCTCGGTCGCGGGAAGCGGCCCGTGGGGGGTGTCGGCGTACGCGGGCTCCAGGTGCGCCGCCATGATGCCGCGCCGCGCCGATATGCCCTCGGCGGACAGTCGGCCCAGGAGCGCGTCGCGTTCGAGCGGGAAGTCCTCGGGGAGCAGCGCCCAGCACGCCTGGTAGTTCGTCGTGCCGTACTCGGGGTCCGCGACGAGCCGCAGCCCCGGCACCCCGGCCAGCAGCCTGCGGTACCGGTCCGCCAGCTTCCGGCGGCGCTCGACCATGGCGTCCAAGCGCCCGAGTTGCACGAGTCCGATGGCGGCCTGGACGTCGGTCATGCGGTAGTTGAAGCCGAGTTCGTCGTACGTCTCCAGAACCGGCGGCGCGCCGCCCCGGTCGGCCGCGTCGCGGTCCGCCGCGCTGACGCTCATGCCGTGCTCGCGCAACCGCCGCAGCCGGACGGCGACATCGGCCCGGTCCACCGTGACCATGCCGCCCTCGCCGCAGGTGAGCAGCTTGCGCGGGTGGAACGAGTAGGTCGCGAAGGCCGCCCCCGCGCCGATTTGGCGGCCGCGCAGCCGGGAGCCGGCCCCGCACGCGGCGTCCTCGACCACGACGATGCCCAGCGGATCGCAGAGTTCGCGTACCGCGTCGAGGTCGGCGGGCACGCCGCCCTGATCGACCAGGATCACGGCCCGCGTGCGAGGCGTGCGCACCGCGTCGACGGTGTCCGCCGTGAGGTTGCCGGTCTCGATGTCCACGTCCGCGAAGACGGGGCTCGCGCCCACGTACCGCACCGCGTTCGCGGTCGCGATGAACGACAGCGACGGGACCACGACTTCGTCGCCTGGACCGACCCCGGCGCCGATCAGCGCCAGATGCAGCGCGGTCGTGCACGACGACACCGCGACCGCGTCGGCCGCGCCGACCCGCTCGGCGAACGCCGCCTCGAACGCGGCCACTCTCGGCCCCTGGGCCACCCACCCGGAGCGCACGGCCTCGGCCGCCGCCTCCGCCTCCTCCGGACCGAACCACGGCCGCATGACCGGAATACGCTCGCTCACCGAACCCCCCACACGGATTTCCCCCCACGTTTGTCCACTTGCCTCGGGCGGCCGCCTCGTCCGGCCGCCCGGTCCCACCGCTCCTCGGTCAACCGCCCCCTACGGCCGCCGTCACTTGCTGTCCACCCACCACCGCACGAGTTGGCGCAGCCCCTCGTCGAGCCCGATCTCGGCGCGGAAGCCGAGGTCGCGCTCGGCCTTGCCGGTGTCCGCGAGGCGCCGCGTGACACCGTTCACGGCGCGCTCCGGGCCGTGTTCCACGCCCAGTTCGGAGTCCATCGCGACGAGCAGCCGCTCGGCCAGCTCCTTGAGCGACGTCTCGACGCCGGACGCGATGTTGTAGACCTCGCCGGTCACCGGGGCCTGGACGGCCAGCAGGTTCGCGCGCGCGATGTCGGCGGTGTGCACGAAGTCCATGGTCTGCAGGCCGTCGCCGAAGATCAGCGGGGGCTCGCCCTTCGAGATGCGCTCCATCCAGCGGATCAGCACTTCGGTGTAGAGGCCGTGGATGTCCATCCGCGGGCCGTACACGTTGAAGTAGCGCAGCGCCACGTAGTCGATGCCGTACATCGCCCGGAAGCTGCGCAGCAGGCCCTCGTTGAACAGCTTCGCGGCGCCGTAGATCGTGTCGTTGTCGTACGGGTGGTGCTTCTCGGTCGTCGGGAACTCCTCGGCGAGGCCGTAGACCGATGCGGACGACGAGGCCACCACCTTGCGCACCCCCGCCTTCTGCGCGGCCTCAAGCACGTCGAACGTGCCGTCCACGAGCACTTCGAGGGCCAGCCTCGGGTCCTCGACGCACTGCGTGATGCGGATCGCGGCGAGGTGGAAGACCACATCGGTGCCCGGCATCAGATCGGAGAGCAGGGCGCGGTCGCGGATGTCGCCTTCGACGAGGCGGCAGCGGCCCTCGCGGGCGGGGTCGAGGGCGTACGCGAGGTTCTCGCGCCGCCCGCGCGTCAGGTCGTCGAGCACGACCACTTCGCGCGCGCCCGCGTCGAGGAGCTGGTCGGCAATCGTCGAACCGATCGTCCCCGCACCGCCGGTGACGAGGCATCGGGAGCCGGCGAGGGACACCGCCGGGGTGCCGGGGGCGGCCGCGTCCACGCCGTGCTCAGCTTCCGTCGGCTCAAGGGGCTCGGGTGCCATGCGTGTTCAGCCCTTCGTCGGCGCCGGGGAAACCGGCTGGATCGGCGTCGCGGCGGCGACCGACGCGGCCACCGGTACAGATGCGGGCACGGGCACCGGCCGGGCGGCCGGAACCCCGGGTCCCACCGGGACCGCGTGGCCCCCCGTCTCCAGGCTGCGCGAGGCGGCCTCGAGCAGTTCGAGCACGCGCAGGCCCGACCGTCCGTCGGTCAGCGCGGGCCGTGTCTCCGCGATCGCCGACGCGAACTCGGCCATGACGCCGCGCAACGCCTCGGTCTCCGGCAGCGCGGGCGACACCACGTCGCCGGTGCGGTACGACACGAGCTTGCTGTAGCGCGCCTCGCGGCCGAGCGCGGCGTCCTGCGCGAGGTCTATCCCCTTGTCGTGCACGTGGAGCCGGGCGGCCGGGTTCATGTCGTCCCACACCAGCGTGCGGCGCGACCCGCCGATGATCGTCGTACGCACCTTGGTCGGCGACAGCCAGTTGACGTGCACGTGCGCCATGGCGCCGGTGTTCAGGCGCAGCACGAGGTACGCCAGGCAGGCCCGCCCCGTACCGATCGGGTCGGCGCCGTGCGCGGACACCGAGATCGGGTGCACACCGGGCGGCAGGATGAAGTCGAGGATCGACAGGTCGTGCGGCGCGAGGTCCCACAGCACGTCGACGTCGGGTTGGACGAGCCCGAGGTTGATGCGTACCGAGTCGACGAACTGCACGTCGCCCAGCTCGCCGCCGTGGATCATGTCGCGGATGCGGCGGACCACCGGCATGTAGCAGAACGTGTGGTCGCACATGAGCGTCAGGCCGTTGCGCTCGGCGAGTTCCACCAGCTTGACGGCGTCCGCGCGCGACGACGTGATGGGCTTCTCGACCAGCACGTGCTTGCCGGACTCCAGTGCGGCGCGCACGAGTTCGAAGTGCGTCGCGGCAGGTGTCGCGATGGCGACGGCCTGCACCGCGTCGTCGTTCAGGACGTCCTCGTAGGACGTCGTCACCCGGACCGTGCTGTAGGCGCCGAGCACCGCCCGGGCGCGGGCCTCGTCCAGGTCGCACAACGCCTCGACCCGGAGCCCGGGTGTGGCCTGCGCGTTGCGTACCAGATTCGGGCCCCAGTAACCGGCGCCGACAACCGCCAACCCCACAGAAGACATGACGAAACGTCAACTCCTTGGCTTCCCCCTGCCACACGCCCCCCTGGCCTGCGACATCCCCACCCGCGGTGCCCGCGGCCGACCGCGTTCCGCCCCGACGGCGCACCCGGCATGAACCCCCACCCCGGGCGTGCTCGTCGACGTGCTGCGGACCGTCCCCACGACGCTAGCGCCCGGGAGGCGCTGCGGGTGCCCATCCGCAGAAAAATCGGGGTGGACCGTGCGATGTGGTCCGGGAACCACCCGGTGGGCGACGTGGAACCGGCCTCCGGGCCGCCGCGGGAAAACGGAACTCCGGTTTCCGATAGCGTCTGTGGCGGTGATCACTTAGGGTCACCCTGGTTGTGTGGCGTGCGACTCCGTTTGGCACCCTGTGACAAGGACACGCGTCCGAGACGCCCGACGGAAGAACGGCAGACTCACGCCGGCACCAGTTGCAGGAAGGAAAGCGATCGTGGCCCCGCTCAACCCGACGACCAGCCGGGCACCGCAGGAAACCACGACGGACGGCGCCGGGGCGGTGCTCGTGCGCGTACCGCGCGACAGCATCCTCCCGGCCGTGGCAGCGGCCCTGTTCACCGGCAAGAAGGTGCGTACCAGGGCGGGGGCGAAGGGCGACACGGCGCCCGCACCGCACCCGTTGGTCCGCGAGTTCCTCGCCGGGCTCCCCGCCGACCAGCGCGAGCGCTGGAACGGCCGGTGCCCGGAGGTCGAGCTGCTGTCCGAACACCTCATCGAGGCCGAGGAATCACGCAAGGGGCGCGCCGCCAAAAAGCCCTTCACCCTGGCCGACGCGCGGCGCGCACTGAAGGGGGCACGTGTGACGCTGCGTCGCATTCGCGAGGAGGGGGACCCGGAGCACGGCGGTTACCAGCCGCCCTGCCGTTCGTGCGCGGCGCTCCTGGAGCACTTCGGCGTCACCGCGACGGAGGGCTGAGCGTGTCACGGTTCCCGACCGAGGTGGTGTACGAACTGGGCCGCGCGGGCTGGCGGGTGGGCCGTAAGCGCCTCGAACAGGCGGAGGCCTGGGCGAAGGAGGTGGCCGACCACACGTCGCCGGACGGCTACCGGCACACGGTCTTCCCGGCCGCACTGGACGCGTGGTCGGAGTTCGGCGGGCTGCGCGTGGCGGTCGACGGACCGGGGGCGGCGGTCGCGCTGCGGCCGTTCACCATCGATCCGAGGGTGGGGCTGCACCTGGCCCGCACGCTGGGGGACGTCGGGCGCGCGCTCGGCACGCACCTGTGCCCGTTGGGCGGGGAGGACGGCGGGGCGGGCTACCTGGCGATCGACCCGTCGAGCCGGGTGTTCGCGATAGACCACACCGGCGAGTGGTTCCTCGGCGAGAGCATGGACGCGGCGTTGATCACACTGATCCTGGGCACCGCGCCGGCGCGCGTGCGCGACGACGGCAGCTGGTAGCCGCCGCGGCGTCGGGAGTTCAGGAGTCGCAGAAGCCGGTTCAGGAGTTGTAGAAACTCTGCGCGCGTTCGAGGCCGTCGGTGATGAGCGACTCGACGGCGTCGGCGGCGCGGTCCACCTCGACGTCCAGGCCCTTGCGCTCGGTCGACGAGAAGTCCTTGAGCACGTACGCCGCGACATCCATGCGCCCGGGCGGTCGGCCGATGCCGAACCGCACTCGGTAGTAGTCCGGCCCGAGCGACTTGGTGATCGGCTTCAGGCCGTTGTGGCCGTTGTCGCCGCCGCCGCGCTTGAGGCGCAGCACCGCGAAGTCGATGTCGAGTTCGTCGTGCACGACGACGATCCGCTCGGTCGGGACCTTGTAGAAGTCCCGGAGCGCGGTGACCGGTCCGCCGGAGAGGTTCATGTACGTCATGGGCTTGGCCAGCACGACGCGCCGGCCCGCGAGCCGGCCTTCCAGCACCTGGGCACGCGACTTGTGGGCCTTGAACTTGCCGCCCACGCGCGCCGCGAGGAGGTCGGCGACCATGAACCCGACGTTGTGGCGGTTGCCTTGGTACTCGGGCCCGGGATTGCCGAGGCCCACGACCAGCCACGGACCGTTGTCGTCCGTGGCGGCGTGGGCCTGCGGCGTCACCATGTCGAGTGTTCCCCGTGTCGTCCGGGCCGTGTCGGCTCGGGCTGTCTCGGTCCGCGTCGGGTGCGGATCAGGCCTCGACGGGCTCGGCGTCCGCCGGAGCCTCGGCCTCGACGGTCTCCTCGTCGGACGCCTCCGCCTCGGCCGCGGCCGGGACCATGACGTGCAGCACGACGGCGTCGCCGTCGATCGCGAGGGTCGAACCGGACGCCAGCTTGACGTCCTTGGCGTGCACGGACTGGCCGGCCTCCAGGCCCTCGACCGAGATCTCGATCGACTCGGGCAGGTGGGTGGCCTCGGCCTCGATCGGCAGCGCGACCAGGACGGTCTCCAGCAGGCCGCCGGGGGCGACGGTGCCGGTGGCGACGACCGGGACGTCCACGACGACCTTCTCGCCGCGCTTCACCAGGATCAGGTCCACGTGCTCGAGGTGGCGCTTGATCGGGTGGCGCTGCACGTCCTTGGGGAGCGCGAGCTCCTTCTTGCCGTCCACGTCGAGGGACAGCAGGACGTTCGGCGTCTTCAGCGCGAGCATCAGGTCGTGGCCCGGCAGCGACAGGTGGACCGGCGCGGTGCCGTGCCCGTACAGGACGGCGGGAACCTTGCCCTCGCGACGGGCACGTCGCGCGGCGCCCTTGCCGAACTCGGAACGCGACTCGGCGGCGATACGGACCTCGGACACGACGGGTACTCCTCGAAACGACGCGGTGGCGGATGTGCGGGGTGGGATCCCCATGGATGAAGCCCGATCCGAGCGACGCCGGAAAGCGGACGAACTCGATCGGACCCCGTGGTGCCCGAGTGGCACCGGGTTCCCTGCACCCTGTGAGGAGCGTGCAAGCCGTCAGCTACCGCGTCGATCACGGAGCAAGATCTCGCATCCCTCGCCGGGCAACCCCGTAAGCCTACCCGCAACCTCGGGTGAGGCTGAAATCGGGTACCCCCGAACAGCCGGACGCCGCCCGGTCGCGAAGACCGGACGGCGTCCGAAGAGGCGTTCCGCACCGGCCCGTTGGGCCGGTACACGAACTCCCGGGAGCCCGAGGGCGACCGCTCAGCTGTGGCCCTCGAACAGGCTCGTGACCGAGCCGTCCTCGAAGACCTCGGTGATGGCACGGGCCACCATCGGCGCGATCGACAGCTCGGTGAGCTTGTCGAAGCGGCGGTCGTTCGGGATGGGCAGCGAGTTGGTCACGATGACCTCGCTGATCCGGGAGTTCTTCAGGCGGTCCACCGCGGGGCCGGACAGCACCGCGTGAGTCGCGGCGACGATGACGTCCGCCGCGCCGTTGGCGAACAGCGCCTCGGCGGCCGCGCAGATCGTGCCGCCGGTGTCGATCATGTCGTCGACCAGCACACACGTGCGGCCCTCTACCTCACCGACGACCTCGTGCACGGAGACCTCGTTGGCGACGTTCGGGTCGCGGCGCTTGTGGATGATCGCCAGCGGCGCGCCGAGGCGGTCGGTCCACTGGTCGGCCACGCGCACCCGGCCGGCGTCCGGCGACACCACGGTCAGGCGCTCGCGGTCCACCCGGTTGCCGACGTGGTCGGCCAGCAGCGGCAGCGCGAACAGGTGGTCCACCGGGCCGTCGAAGAAGCCCTGGATCTGCGAGGTGTGCAGGTCCACGCACATCAGGCGGTCGGCGCCCGCGGTCTTGAACAGGTCGGCCATCAGGCGGGCCGAGATCGGCTCGCGGCCGCGGTGCTTCTTGTCCTGGCGGGCGTACCCGTAGAACGGGATGATCACGGTGATGCGCTTGGCGGAGGCCCGCTTCAGCGCGTCGACCATGATCAGCTGCTCCATGATCCAGGTGTTGATCGGAGCGGTGTGGCTCTGGATGACGAACGCGTCGGAGCCGCGGACGGACTCCTCGAAACGTACGTAGATCTCACCGTTGGCGAAGTCGAAAGCCTTGGTCGGGACAAGAGTCGCACCGAGCTCGGACGCCACTTCCTTCGCCAGCTCGGGGTGGGCCCTGCCGGTGAACAGCATGAGCTTGCGCTCAGGTGCCAGCTTGATCCCGGTCACTGATCCATCTCCTTGTTGCTCGCCTCGACCTGGCCGGCGGTCGGCCCTGCCGTGTCCTGCACGTCCCCGGCCGCATCCCGCTGCGCCGTGCTGCGCTGCGCCGCCTCGGCGGCAGGCGAACCCGCGCGCCGCCGGACGACCCAGCCCTTGATGTTCCGTTGGCGACCGCGCGCCACCGCCATCGCTCCGGGCGGGACGTCCTCGGTGATCACCGACCCGGCTGCGGTGTACGCTCCGTCACCGATGGTGACCGGCGCTACCAGCATCGAATCGCTGCCCACTCGTACATGGTCGCCCACCACGGTGTGGTGCTTGGCGACTCCGTCGTAATTCACGAAAATCGTAGCGGCACCGATATTGGCGCCGACACCGATGGTCGCATCCCCGACGTAGGACAGGTGCGGGACCTTGGAACCCTCGCCTACCTGCGCGTTCTTCATCTCGACGAATCCGCCGGCCTTCGCCTTGGCGGCCAGCACCGTCCCCGGGCGCAGGTACGTGTACGGCCCGACCGTCGCGCCCGGACCGATCACCGCACCCTCGCACGTGGCGTTCAGGACGTGCGCGCCGACCTCGACCCGGGTGTCACGCAGCGTGCAGTTCGGCCCGACCTCGGCGCCGGCCCGCACCACCGTGCGGCCGTGCAGCTGGGTGTTGGGCAGCACCGCCGCGTCGGCCTCCAGGACCGCGTCGACGTCGATCCACGTGGTCGCCGGGTCGACGACGGTGACCCCGGCGCGCATCCAGTCCTCGACGATGCGCCGGTTCAACAGCCCGCGCGCCTCCGCGAGTTGCACCCGGTCGTTGATGCCGAGGATCTCGCGGTGGTCGGCGGCGGCGACCGCGCCGACCCGGTGCCCGGCCTCGCGCAGCACGGTCAGGGTGTCGGTGAGGTACTCCTCGCCCTGGCTGTTGTCGGTGGTCAGACCGGCCAGGGCGGCGCGCAACAGCTTGCCGTCGAAGGCGTAGACGCCGGAGTTGATCTCGGTGATCGCCCGCTGCGCCTCGGTGGCGTCCTTGTGCTCGACGATCCCGGCGACCGCGGTACCGCCCTCGCCGGGGCGGGCGTCGTCGGCGATGCGGACGATGCGGCCGTAGCCGGCCGGGTCGGGCACGTGCGCGGACAGCACCGTGACGGCGTTGCCCTCCAGTTGGTGCGTCTCGACCAGTGCGCCGAGCGTGCCGGCGGTCAGCAGCGGGGTGTCGCCGCACACCACGACGACCGTGCCGGACGGCTCACGGCCCTGGTCGGCGAGCGCGTCGACGGCGACGCGCACGGCGTGGCCGGTGCCGTTCTGCTGCTCCTGGACGACGGTGAGTGCGGCCGGGTCGAGCTCGGCCAGATGCGCGGTGACCTGGTCGCGGCCGTGGCCGACCACGACGACGAGTTCTTCCGGATCGAGTCGTCGCGCGGCCTCGACGACGTGCCCGACCAGGCTGCGCCCGGCGAGCGCATGCAGGACCTTGGGCGTGGTCGCGGATCTCATGCGGGTTCCCTCACCCGCGGCGAGAACGACAACGGCAGCGGGGCGGACGGGGCTCACGCAGGTGGCTCCTCGGCTCTGCTTGCGGGGGGACCGTCCGGTGACAACGTGCCGACGGCAGGCCGAACACGCCGGAAAGACCGGACACTAGCGAGGATACCGGTGCCTCACCGGGGAGCCGCCACCCGGACATGAGCTCCGCTGCCAGGACTCGAACCTGGACATAGGGTTCCAAAGACCCCAGTGCTGCCGATTACACCACAGCGGACCGAACGGACCGGCACGCCGCGAAATCGTGTCCGCGGACCCGCCGTCGTCGGCTCCTACTATGCCAGCCCGCGCGCGCCGCATGCCGCGCGTTAAACCGGGTAGCGACGTGCGACCCCGTGGGCGCGATAACCGGTTGACTCGGGGAGACCTCACATTCCACGTGTCGCCTGCCATACTGGCGACAACCTACGGACCCGTAGGTTACGCGTACGTATGCCTTCAGACAGGCGCCGACTCCGCTCCGCAGACCCCCGTCCCCGACGTGCGAGGGAATCCATGACACCTCCGTCCGGCACCGCCGTGCTCGAAACCGAGACCCCGACGCCGGCCCCGACAAGGGGCACGCTGGGCGGGGAGCAGAAGAACTGGGCCGAACAACTCGCCCTGGCCCTGTTCATCGGCCTTCCGTTCGCCGCCCTCGTCGCCGCGGTCCCGGTGATGTGGGGCTGGGGCCTCTCGTGGCTCGACGTGGTGCTGGCCGCGGTCATGTACGCGATCACCGGACACGGCATCACCATCGGCTTCCACCGGTACTTCACGCACGGCTCGTTCAAGGCCGGCCGCAAGGTGCGCATCGGCCTCGCCATCGCCGGGAACATGGCGGTGCAGGGCCCGCTGGTCCGCTGGGTCGCCGACCACCGCAAGCACCACAAGTTCTCCGACCAGGACGGCGACCCGCACTCCCCCTGGCGCTACGGCACCGGCGTGCGCGCGCTGACCAAGGGCATGTGGTGGGCGCACATGGGCTGGCTGTTCGACATCGAGCAGACGCCGCAGGACAAGTACGCGCCCGACCTGCTCAAGGACGCCGACATGGTGCGCGTCTCCCGGCAGTTCCCCTTCTGGGTGGCCGCGTCGCTGCTGCTGCCGACCCTCGCCGGCGGCCTCATCACGTGGTCCTGGCAGGGTGCGCTGACCGCGTTCTTCTGGGCCGGCCTGGTCCGCGTCGGCCTGCTGCACCACGTCACCTGGTCGATCAACTCGATCTGCCACGCCGTCGGCAACCAGCCCTTCCGGTCGCGCGACAAGTCGGGCAACGTCTGGTGGCTCGCGGTGCCGTCGATGGGCGAGTCGTGGCACAACCTGCACCACGCCGACCAGACCGCCGCGCGGCACGGCGTACTGCGCGGTCAACTCGACTCCAGTGCCCGCATCATCCGCTGGATGGAGAAACTCGGATGGGTTTCCGACGTGCGATGGCCGGACCGTGCGCGGATCGAGTCGCGGCGCGCGGCATGATGGAGCGATGACCGAAAGCAGCAGACGCGGCGGTGCTCCGCGCGGCGGCGGTCGTGTGCGCATGACCGGAAAGGAACGGCGCGAGCAGCTGATCGACATCGGTCGGACCCTGTTCGCGGAACGCGGGTTCGACGCCACGAGCGTCGAGGAGATCGCGGCGAAGGCCGGCGTGTCGAAGCCCGTCGTGTACGAGCACTTCGGCGGCAAGGAGGGCTTGTACGCAGTCGTCGTCGACCGCGAGATGCGCATCCTCCTGGACGGCGTCACCAGCGCCCTCACCGGCGGCCATCCGCGCGAACTCCTCGAGCAGGCCGCGTTCGGCCTGCTCGACTACATCGAGCATTCGACCGACGGCTTCCAGATCCTGGTCCGCGATTCGCCGGTGGCGCAGTCCACCGGCACCTTCGCGTCACTCATCAGCGACATCGCGTCGCAGGTCGAGCACATCCTCGGGCTGGAATTCGCGTCGCGCGGCTACGACCAGAAACTCGCGCCGATGTACGCGCAGATGCTCGTGGGCATGGTCGCGCTGACCGGCCAATGGTGGCTCGACGTGCGCACACCCGCGAAGTCCGAGGTGGCCGCACACCTGGTGAACCTCGCGTGGAACGGGCTCTCCGGCCTGGAACAGAACCCGCGTCTGGTGACCCGCCGCAAGCACGACCGCGCGTAGGCGCGGCCCGCGCGCCCGGGCGACCGCGCCTTCGGGAGAATGTCCCGGAAGCGCGATCGCCCATCCGTTTCGCGCGGTCTTCCCGGCGCGGCGCGGCCGACGGCTATGCGGTGCTGCCCGCCTCCACCCAGTCCGGCACCGGCTCGGCCGCCGCGAGCCACGCGTCCGGGACCCGGTCGAGCCCCGTCCGCGCGGCGACGACACCTCCGGTGATCGCGCACGTGGTGTCGACGTCACCGAGTCCGAACGCGGTCGTCCACAACGCCTCGACGAGGTCGTCCGGGTTGTGCGCCGCGGTCCACAGCGCGAACGGCACGGTGTCCGGGCAGGAAATGCGCTTTCCGGTGCCGAGGACTTCGGCGGCGTGCAGCCAGGTGGTGCCCGCCGCGAAAGAGGCGGCCGTACGCAGACCGCCGCGCACCTCGCTGTGCGGTGTGTGGTCCGCGACCTGCCCGAGGAACGCCTGCGGGTCGGAAGCCGGCCGGGCGCGGCCCGCCGTCATGAGCGCCGCGGCCACCGCGACGGCCACCGCGCCCGCGGTCGCCTCGGGGTGTGCGTGGGTGGCCTCCGCGCTGAGCGCGGCCTGTTCGACCACCAGGTCGAGGTCGTCGACGGCGTACCAGGCGCCCAGCGGCGCGACGCGCATCGCCGACCCGTTGCCCCACGAGCCCTGGCCCTCGAACTGCGCGGTCGTGACCTCGCGCCAGTCGGCACCTTCGTGGATCGCGCGCAGGACGCCGTGCATCGACGGGCCGTAGCCGCGGTACGCGTCGGCGACGTATGCGTGCGCGAAGTGGTCGGCCAGGGCGTCCTGGTCGATGTGGCCGTGCAGGTGCAGGATGCGGACGACGGACAGCGCCATGGCGGTGTCGTCGGTCCAGTTCCAGGGGCTTTCGGCGGGCGTGCGGCGGGCGGCGAGCTCGTCGACGCGCTCGGCCCCCTTGCGGAAGAACCAGCGTTGTCCGAAAGAGTCTCCGAGGGCGAGGCCGCGCAGTGACCTGGCGGCGTTGTGGATGCGTTCCATCCGGCCATCCTCCCGTCCGCCCGGCCGGACCCGCGAGCGGTTTCACCCCCGGCACACGGGTGTTCGGTCCGTTCAGCCGGAGGGCGCGAGCACCTCGATGCGGTTGCCGACCGGGTCCTCGGTGTGGAACCGCCGTACGCCCGGGATCTCGTCGCTCCAGCGCACCGGCGCCCCCGCGGCGGCCAGGCGCTCGGCGAGCGCGTCGAGGTCGTCCGCGACGAGTGCGGGGTGCGCTTTGCGGGCGGGGCGGAAGTCCGCCTCGACGCCGAGGTGGAGTTGGACCGGTCCGGCGGCGAACCAGCAGCCGCCGCGGACCGCGAGGGCCGCCGGCTTGGGCACTTCGGTCATGCGCAGCGGGCCGGTGTAGAAGGCCCGCACCACGCCCTCGCTTCCGGCGGGGATCGCGAGCTGCACGTGGTCGATCGCGACGAACACGTCGGATCCTCCTCTCGGTTCTCGGTTCTCGGTTCTCAGCTCTCGGTTGTTCCGGGTCCTCAGTCCTTGACGGCGACGGCGAAGATGCGGCGGAAGGGCAGGACCGTCCCGTACGGCCGGGGCGGGTACGCGTCCGCGAGCAGCGCGCCGTACGCGGCCAGGAACTCGGCCTGTTCCGCCGGGTCGAGCGCCGCCAGCACCGGCCGGAGGGCGGTGCCCCGCACCCACCCGAGGACCGGGTCGGGCCCGTGCAGCACATGGCGGTACGTCGTCTCCCACGCGTCGACCCGGAACCCCGGCCGCGCGAGCGCGTCCAGGTACTGGTCGGCGGACCCCACCTCGGTGCGCAGGAGGGCCACGCCGCCGAGGCGGTCCTTCCACCGCGCGGAGGCGGCCAGTTCGCCGAGCAGCACGTGCGCGGGGTCGGCGAAGTTCCCGGGCACCTGCACCGCGAGGGCGCCGCCGGCGGCCAGCGCGTCGGTCCAGCCCGGCAGCAGGGCGAGGTGGCCGGGGACCCAGTGCAGCGCGGCGTTGCCGACGATCACGTCGACCGGGGCGTCGCCGTCGGCGGGTGCCCACGCGGCCACGTCGGCGAGCCGGAAGTCGAGGCGGCCGGGGCGGGCGTACTCGCCCGCGGCCTCGATCATCTCCGGCGCGTTGTCGATGCCCGTGACGTACGCCTCGGGCCAGCGCGCCGCGAGTTCCGCCGTCGCGTTGCCCGGCCCGCACCCGAGGTCGACGACCCGGCGCGGTGCCGCGACGGGGACGCGCGCGAGCAGGTCGCGGAAGGGGCGGCCGCGTTCGTCGGCGTACCGCAGGTACTGGTCGGGGTCCCACACAACGGCCTCCCGGTGCCGCCGACGATTGGCATCGACGCTTTATCTTGACATCAAGACAACTCCACCAGAGTAGCTTCCTGATCAAGATTTGTCTTGACATCAAGAGGCTCGTCATCAAAACACTCGCTAGAATGACGGGCATGAAGGACGAGGTCGACCGACTGATCGAGGCGTGGCAGCGCGAGCGCCCCGACCTCGATGTCGAGCCGCTTGAGGTGCTCAGCCGCGTCACCCGGTTGGCCCGGCACCTCGACCGCGCGCGGCGGCTCGCCTTCTCCGCCCGCGACCTGGAGCCGTGGGAGTTCGACGTGCTGTCCGCGCTTCGTCGTGCGGGCGCACCGTACCAGCTCTCGCCGGGTCAGCTCCTCACCCAGACGCTGGTCACCTCCGGCACGATGACCAACCGCATCGACCGGCTCGCCGCGAAGGGCCTCGTGCTGCGGCAGCCGGACCCGGGCGACCGCCGCGGCGTGCTGGTGCGCCTGACCGACGACGGACGCGACCGCGTCGACGCCGCGATGGCCGAACTGCTGGAGCACGAGCGGGACATCCTCGCCGGACTCGACACCGGGCAGCGCGCCGCGCTCGCGGACCTGCTGCGCTCGGTCGTCGCGCCGTTCGACAACCACGCCGCGTCGCACTGACCGATCTCCCGCCGCACGTCCGCCTGTCGGGCGACCCCGGTGCCCCGGTGCCCCGGTGCCCCGGTGCGCAACCTACCGCCGGGCGATTTCTGTTGTCCGGTCGATCTCCTGTGGGCCGCCCGCCGTTTCGCGCGGCGATCTGGTGCGATTCCGCCCGCGCGCTCAAGATGGGCGCCAGGTGACCGCCGCCCGGCGGTCCCAGCGGGAGGGACCACGGCATGCGTACGAGACCGGGCACGCTGCTCGCCGCACTCCTCAGCGCCGTTCTGATCGCCGTCGGGGGCGCCGCAACGGCGTCCGCCGCACCGGCGGCGAGCGGCCCGACGTACTACGTCTCACTCGGCGACTCGCTCGCCAAGGGCTATATGCCGGGGCAGGGAGACACCGACCAGGGCTACACCGACCGGCTGTTCGCCGCATTGAAGGCGAACGATCCCGATCTGCGGCACGTCAAGCTCGGGTGCAGCGGAGCGACCACGACCTCGCTGCGCAACGGCGGGGACCGCTGCACGTACCCCGAAGGCAGCCAACTCGCCGCCGCCGAGCGGTTCCTGCGCGACCACCGGGGCAAGGTCCGCTACGTGACGATCGACATCGGGGCGAACGACGTGCAGCGCTGCGCCCGCGGTGTCACGGGCATCGACCTCGTCTGCGCCCGGGCGGGAATGGACACCGTCTCCGAGAATCTGCCGGTCATCCTGAAGCGCCTGCGGGCCGCGGGCGGAAAGAACGTCCAGTACGCCGGCATGACTTACTACAATCCGTCGCTCGCCGCCTGGCTCACCGGTGAGCAGGGCAAACAACTCGCTTATCTGACAAGTCTGTTGCAGGAAGTCCTGAACGGAATCATCTCGTTCAAACTGCGTGAGCGGGACTTCGCGGTCGCCGATGTCGCGCTGGCCTTCTCCAGCCGGGCCTATTCCCCCGAGGTGCCGCTTCCCGGGGTCGGGCCGGTGCCGCTGAATGTGGCGCGCATCTGCCAGTGGACGTTCATGTGCACGCGGCAGGACATCCACGCGAATCCCACGGGATACCAGGTGCTCGCGGACACGTTCGCGGCAAAGCTCAGGCCGTGACGTGACGTGACGTGCGGGCGATGACCTGAGAAAGCGGCACGGCAAAGGGGCCGCGTGCGTCCGGGCGGACGTACGCGGCCCCTCTCCGTCTGTCGAGTGGCGCCGGCCGGCTCGGGCGGGCGCCCGGGCGGGCCGAATCAGATGAGGCCCTGGGCGAGCATCGCGTCCGCGACGCGCTCGAAGCCCGCGATGTTGGCACCGAGGACGTAGTCGCCGGGACGCCCGTACTTCTCCGCGGTGGCGAAGCAGGTGTCGTGGATGTCGCCCATGATGGCCGCGAGTTCGGACTCCACGGCGTCGAACGTCCAGGACTCGCGCCCGGCGTTCTGGCGCATCTCCAGCGCACTGGTGGCGACGCCGCCGGCGTTGGCGGCCTTGCCCGGCCCGAACGCGACGCCGGCCTCCTGGAACAGGTGCACCGCCTCGGGCGTGGTCGGCATGTTCGCGCCTTCGGAGACCGCCTTGACGCCGTTGCGCACGAGCGTACGCGCCGCGTCGGCGTCCAGTTCGTTCTGCGTCGCGGACGGCAGCGCCACGTCGGCCGGCACGTCCCAGACGCTGCCGCCCGCGACGTACCGCGCCGAGGCGCCCCGCCGCGCCACGTACTCGCTGATCCGGCCGCGTTCAAACTCCTTGATCTGCTTGAGGAGTTCGAGGTCGATGCCCTTGTCGTCGACGATGTAGCCGCCGGAGTCGGAGGCGGTCAGCACGTTGGCGCCCAGCGCCTGGGCCTTCTCGATCGAGTAGATCGCGACGTTGCCGGAGCCGGAGACGACGACCTGCTGGCCCGCGAGTTCCTCGCCCCGGCGGGCGAGCATCGCGGCCGTGAACAGGACGTTGCCGTACCCGGTGGCCTCCGGGCGGGCGAGCGAACCGCCCCACGCGGCGCCCTTGCCGGTCAGCACGCCGGCCTCCCAGCGGTTCGTGATGCGGCGGTACTGGCCGAACAGGTAGCCGATCTCCCGGCCGCCGACGCCGATGTCACCCGCCGGGACGTCGGTGTGCTCGCCGAGGTGGCGGTACAACTCGGTCATGAACGACTGGCAGAAGCGCATCACTTCGGCGTCCGAGCGGCCGCGCGGGTCGAAGTCGCTGCCGCCCTTGCCGCCGCCGATGCCGAGGCCGGTCAGGGCGTTCTTGAAGATCTGCTCGAACCCCAGGAACTTGACGATTCCGAGGTTCACCGACGGGTGGAAGCGCAAGCCCCCCTTGTACGGCCCGAGCGCGCTGTTGAACTCCACCCGGAATCCCCGGTTCACCTGGACGATTCCCTCGTCGTCCTGCCAGGGGACCCGGAAGATGACCTGCCTTTCCGGTTCGCAGACGCGCTCGAGAACGCGGGCGTCCACGAACTCCGGCCGCGCTTCGAGGATCGGGCCGAGCGAGTCGAGTACCTCGCGTACGGCCTGGTGGAATTCCGGCTCCCCGGGGTTCCGGCGCAGGATCTCCGCATGGAGTCCGTCGGAAACGGCCACGGATCAATTCCCCTTCCTTGGCGACGCGAAAACCCTATCGCGGCAACTGTCCCCAGAAATCACCCTGCCCGGGCGATTATGTCCGCCACCCGTTGTGTGACCGCGGTCACGGGTGTAAACAAGTCGATGTGCACACAGGACGGGACGGCGGGGAAGACGTCTCGTCGGGCGGGGCGGTACGGGCCCGCCGGATCTCGGGGATCCGGCGGCCCGCACCGGCAAAGGGCGTTCCGGGGCCCGCGGTTCGGCCGGCGTCCCGCGGAGCGCGGCGCCGGGGTCGCGGCCCGTCACGGGCTCGGGGTGAACCGCACCGGCAGGCGCTGCAGTCCGCGCATGATGAGACCACCTCTCCACCGCAATTCCGCGGCCGGTTCCGCGAGTTCCAGGTCGGGCAGGCGACGCAGCAGCGTGGTCACCGCGATCTGGCCCTCCAGCCGGGCCAGCGGCGCCCCGATGCAGTAGTGGATGCCGTGGCCGAACGCCAGATGCGGGTTGTCGCTCCGGGCCAGGTCCAGGGTGTCCGCGTCCGCGAACCGGCGCGGGTCGCGATCCGCGGACGCGAGAACCACCAGAACGGGTTCGCCCGCGGGGATGACGACACCGCCGACCGGCGTATCGCACGTCGTGAAGCGCCACGTGGCCAGTTCCACCGGCCCGTCGAAACGCAGCAGTTCCTCGATCGCGGCGGCGACCCGCAGGTCCGGCTCGTCCTGCAGGCGGGCCCGGGCCTCGGGGTGGGTCAGCAGCGTGAGCAGCCCGTTGCCGATCAGGTTGACGGTGGTCTCGAAGCCGGCGAACAGCAGGATGAACGCCATCGCGGCGGCTTCGTCCTCGGTGAGGTGCTCGCCGTGGTCGCTCGCGCGGATCAGCCCGGAGATCAGGTCGTCGCCGAGGTCGCCGCGCTTGCGGTGGATGAGCTCCTTCAGATAGCCCTGCATGTGCCGCACCGCCCGGGCCACGCCGCCGCGCGGGCCGGCGCCGTGCCGGATCATCATGCCCGCCCAGGTGCGGAAGTCCGCCTGGTCCTCCTCGGGCACCCCGAGCAGGTCGCACACCGCGTAGATGGGCAGCGGGAACGCGAAGTCGTGGATGAGGTCCGCCTCGCCGGCGGCCGCGAAGCCGTCGATGAGCCGGTCCGTCAGCTCCTGGACGCGCGGCCGGAACTCCTCGGCGCGGCGCGGGGTGAAGGCTTTGGAGACCAGCCGCCGCAGCCGCGTGTGGTCCGGCGGATCGAGGTTGAGCAGGTGCGCCCCGATGCCGGAGCGCTGCTCGCCGGGCACCCCGACCTTGCCCTGCTTCCATGCCTGTTCGGAGTGCCGTGGGTTCTTGCTGAGCCGTTGGTCGGCGAGCGCCTGGCGGGCGTCGGCGTACCTGGTCACGAGCCACGCCTCGACGCCGCTGGGCAGCGTGGTGCGGTGCACGGGGGCGTGCTCGCGCAGGTACGCGTACGCCGGATACGGGTCGGCGACGAACTCGCGCGTGAACAGCCCCGGGTCGTCAGCCACGCGGGCCGGCGGACGCCGTTGCCACGTCGCGGGCCTCGCCCCGGGCCGCCCCCGGTCCCCCGGCGGGCTGCGCCGCGGGCGTGTCGGCCGACGTGCCCGCCGCCGTCCCGGCATCCCCGCGGCGTGTCGCGCGCAGGCCCTTGACGCCCAGCCAGCCGATGGCGTTGCCCGCCGCGAAGGACACCACGGTCAGGGCGAGATGGACCAGGAAGAAGGCCGTCGGCCCGTCGTTCCAGGACTTCTCGTCCTTCCAGATGTTCTTGAGGAAGTTCGGCCACAGGATCCACGTCCAGACGCCGAACACCACAAGCAGGGCGGAGGTCTTGCGGCCGATCCGCATGGCGGTGCACCTGTTCCTTCGGAGACTCTCACGGACGCGCGCTAGGCCATTCGGTCACAGTCGCGTCCGTGTCCAGTATGCGTCGTGTTCCCACGTCAACCGCAGGCGGGTCGCGCGGATACGCTCATCTGCATGTCATATAGGTCTGGACCGGCGACGCGCTTCGCCGCCGTCGGTGCGGTACTGATCGCAGGTGTTCTCGGGGGAGCCCCAAGCGTGGCAGGGGCAGCTCCGCGACTGCCGCAGACCAGTCCGCCGCCGTCGCCCACCGCCCCTCCCGAGCCCCCGCCGCCGTCCGACATGTCGGCGCTCGGCGGCGACCGGCTCGCGAGTCCCGGCGTGCAGGCGGAACTCCAGCCGGGCGCCGCCGGGCCGCCCCCCGTCGAGGCGTACTCGTGGCTCGTGGCCGATCTGTCGACGGGTCAGATCCTGGCGGCCAAGAACCCGCACTGGAAGCTCGCCCCGGCCAGCACGCTCAAGATGCTGTTCGCGGACACCGTGCTCCCCAAGCTCGACCGCAACCAGACACACCTGGTGACCAACGAGGAACTTCTCGGCATGGGCGCGGGCAGCAGCGCGGTCGGCATAAAGGAGAACTTCACCTACCGCGTGGAGGACCTGTGGAACGGGGTCTTCCTGCATTCGGGCAACGACGCGGTCCGGGTGCTGTGCCACATGAACGGCGGCATCGACGCGACCGTGGCGCAGATGAACGAGCGCGCCAAGTCCCTCCAGGCGCACGACACGCACGTGGTGTCGCCGGACGGGTACGACGCGCCGGGGCAGGTCTCGTCGGCGTACGACCTGGCGCTGTTCGCCCGTGAAGGCCTCAAGAACCCGGACTTCCGCGGCTACGCGGCCACCAAGGACGCCAAGTTCCCCGGCAAGGACGGCACCACGTTCGGCATCACCAACACCAACACGATGCTGGGCACCTACCCCGGGATGATCGGAGTCAAGAACGGCTACACGACGAACGCGCAGAACACGTTCGTCGGCGCCGCCACGCGTGACGGGCGGACCCTGGTGGTGAGCATCATGCACGTCGCCGGCAAGGGGAAGACGTACGAGTTCACCAAGCAGCTCCTCGACTGGGGATTCGCCTCGGCGAACTCGGTCAAGCCGGTCGGCGAGCTGGTCGGCGCGGAAGGCGACCCGACCGGCGCGCCGGGCACCGCCTCCTCGACCGGCGGCCAGAAGCCCGGCCAGGCCGCCGCGGTGCCGGGTGTCGAGAAGGCCGCGGGGGCGTCGGACGACGGCCCCGCGTGGGGGCTGTGGGCCGGGATCGGCATCCCGGCCGTGCTGCTGGTCGGCGGTGTCACGGTGTTCGTACTCCGGCGCCGCGGACTGCTGACGCCGACCGTGCACTTCGAGGACGACATACTCCCCTGACCGCCTGCCCGATCTCCCCCGTGGCCGCCTGCGCCGCCCGCGGCTGAGGAGGCGTCAGGAACCGGCGCTCGGGCGGCGGGTGATGCGCTCCAGGGCGACACCCGCTCCCGCCGTGCCGAGCATACCGAGGGCGTACCTGCGCAGCGTGTGCGGCGGCTTGTCCGCCCGGGCCCGCTCCGGCGCATCGGCGGCCGACCACTCGACCGCGGCGTCGGACTTCTCGTCGGCTTCGTGCGCCTTCTCTTCGACGTACTTCTCCGCGCGCTTGTCGGTCGCGGTCCACGCCGCGCAGAACAGCAGCAGCCGGGTGACGAAGTAGATCCACAGGAGCAGCGCGACGGGCACACCGAACGCGCCGTACATGCTCTTGCCGGCGACCCCGGAAATGTACGACGCGACCAGCAGCTTCAGCAGCTCGAAACCGATCGCGCCGATCAGCGCGCCGAGGAACGCGGTGCGCCGCGGCATCGTCAGCCGCGGCATTCCGACCAGCAGGTAGACGAAGAGCACCACGCTCGCGAACACCGCCACCGCGATCGCCGCGATCTGCAGCAGCACCCGGCCGACCGGCTGGTCGTCCAGCCCGATCGACTCGGAGATCCGGCCGATGACACTCGTCGCGAACGTCGACGCACCCACCGACAGCGCCATCGCGAGCCCGAGCCCGATCAGCACGCCGATGTCCTTGAGCTTGCCGAGGACGGTGGCCTTCACGCCCTCGGGCTTCTCCTCGTCGGCGAACCACATCTTGCGGATCGACGGGCGCAGCGCCTCGACCCAGCCCAGGCCCGAGATGAGCAGCAGGACACCACCGATGAGACCGACGGTGCCGGCGTTGTCCACCAGCGCGGACAGGTTGATCTTGTCGGCGATGCCGGGGATCTGGTCGGAGATCTTGTCCTGGAGCTCCTGCACCCGGCCGGGGCTCAGCGCGGCCGCGACCACCGCCGCGGCGAGTGCGAGCAGCGGGAAGAGGGACAGGAACCCGTAGAAGGTCACCGCCGCGGCGGAGAAATTCCCGTCGCGATCGGTGTACCTCTCGTACGCCCGCATGGTGCGGCCCACGACCGGCATCGTCTGGAGCTTGTCCTTGATCGCCACGGATGCACGTGTGCCCGGATTCGGCCCTGCCCACACACCCGGACCGACCAGGAGGGCGGGCGCCCGCGCGGCGCCGCGCGGTTCAGCCGCCGAACGGGAACGCGCGCCGCGGGCGCCACACCGCGTCGTCGCCGTGCTCGTACAGGCTGAAGCCGGTCACCTCGAAGGACGCCTCGTAGCCCGAGAGCTTGTCGAACGCCCGGTCGAGGACGTGGTCCGGCAGGTGGTGCGCGACGGTGACATGCGGGTGGTACGGGAAGTGCAGCTCACGCGTCAGCGGCCCGGTCCGCACCCCCTCCTCCAGGCGCTCGCAGTCCGGAATGCCCAGCGCGACCTGGATGAAGACGACCGGCGACGTGGGCCGGAACGTCCCGGTGCCGCGCAGGATCATCGGGAACGGGTGCTCGGCCGCCGCGACGGCGCGCAGGTGGGCCTCGACGTCGTCGAGCGCGTCCTCCGCGATCTCGGTGGGCGGCAGGAGCGTCACATGGGTCGGGATGGCCCTGGCCAAGGGGTCGCCGAAACCCGCCCGCAAGTCCTGGAGCTGTCCGCCCCAGGGCTCGGGGATCGCGATCGAGACGCCGATGGTGCGCATGGTCCGCTCCGGTCCGCTCCCGCCGGGTGCCTCAGGCTCCGGCCGGCGGCAGGAGGCCGATGCGGTCGTACGCGGAGGCGAGCGTGACGGACGCGACCTCGCGCGCCTTGGCCGCCCCCTTCGCGAGCGTGCGGTCCAGCTCGGCCGGGTCGTCGTGGTACAGGTGGAAGCGCTCCTGGAACGGCGTGACGAAGTCGACCAGCACCTCGGCCACCTCCTTCTTGAAGTCGCCGTACATCCGACCGGCGAAGCGCTGCTCCAGCTCCGCGACCGGGGTGCCGGAGACCGCCGAGTGGATCGCCAGCAGGTTGCTGACGCCCGGCTTCTCCTTCTCGTCGTAGCGCACCTCGGTGCCGGTGTCGGTGACCGCGCTCTTGATCTTCTTGGCGGTCTGGTTCGGCGGGTCGAGCAGGTTGACGATGCCCTTGGGGGACGACGCCGACTTGCTCATCTTGATCGTCGGGTCCTGCAGGTCGACGATCTTGGCGGTCTCCTTGACGATGTACGCCTCGGGCACCGTGAACGTCGCGCCGTACCGCGAGTTGAAGCGCTGCGCGAGGTCGCGCGTCAGCTCCAGGTGCTGGCGCTGGTCCTCGCCGACCGGCACCGCGTTCGCCTGGTAAAGGAGGATGTCGGCGACCTGGAGAATCGGGTAGGTGAACAGCCCGACGGTCGTCGTGTCGGTGCCCTGCTTGGCCGACTTGTCCTTGAACTGCGTCATGCGCGACGCCTCGCCGAACCCGGTCAGGCAGTTCATCACCCAGCCGAGCTGGGCGTGCTCGGGCACGTGGCTCTGCACGAACAGCGCGCACCGGTCCGGGTCGAGCCCGGCGGCCAGCAGCTGTGCCGCCGACACGCGGGTGTTCGCGCGCAGCTCGGCGGGGTCCTGCGGCACCGTGATGGCGTGCAGGTCGACCACCATGTAGAAGGCGTCGTTTGCTTCCTGCAGCGCGACGTACTGCCGCACGGCGCCGAGGTAGTTGCCCAGGTGGAACGAGCCGGCGGTGGGCTGGATGCCGGACAGCACACGGGGGCGCGCGGAGACCGTCGAGACCATGCCGCCATTCTCGCAGGCTCCGGCGGCTACTCCATCCCGGGTACGCGCACACTGCCCGCAACGATGCGCCGCCGTGCGCGCCGGAGCCGCAACGATCGCGCACAGGCGCGCAACGTTCACCCATTTACCGGGCCCCGCCCGCCCGCCTAGGCTGACGACGGCCGACACCGAGGGTCGCGGACCGGGCATCGAGGGTGACGATCCGGGTCGGTCGGTTTCGGCGAAGACGTCGGGCCCCGGAGACCCCGGGCGCCCGGGTGGGAACGCTGCCGTCCGCGCTGCCGTCAGCCAAAAGGGGGAGACCGCGTGCGCCCGACTTCTTCCGTGCCCTCGGCGGGGTCCGGCATGCTGTGGCTTCCCGCCAAGTCGCGGACGACCCGGGGGCAGACCCGGCTGCCGCGGCCGCGCCGGCGCCGCGAGTCGGCCGGACGCCGCGGCTCGACCCGGCACTACGCGATGTGCCCGCCGACCCATCTGGAGTCAGCGGAGGCGCCCGGTGCGATGGACCAGTGGGGGCTGCTGCGCGAGACGCTGCTGCGCCTGGGCCACCGCGTCAGCCTGATCCCGCCGCGCAGCGGGCTGCCCGGCATGGTCTTCGCGGCGCACGCCGCCACCGTCGTGGACGGCCGCGTGCTCGGCGCGCGGTTCCGCAGCACGGCGCGGCAGCCCGAGGCTCCGGCGTACCTGCGCTGGTTCGCCGACCGCGGGTACGGCACCAGGCTGGAGCCGGTGTTCGCGCACGAGGGCGAGATCGACCTGGTACCGGCCGGGCGCCACCTGCTGGCCGCGTCCGGGCCGCACACCGAGTCGCGGGCGCACCGGGAGGCGGGCGCGTTCCTGGGGCTGCCGGTCGTGCCGCTGGAGCTGACGAACCCGCGCTTCACGCGCCTGGGCAGCGCGATAGCCGTGCTGACCGACCGGACCATCGCGTACCACTCGGCGGCCTTCTCGGTGGCGGCGCGCGAACGCCTCGCCCGGCTGTTCCCCGAGCGCATCCCGGTGGGTGAGGCGGACGCCCTGGCCGGCGGCCTGGACGCACTCTGCGACGGCCGCACGGTGGTGCTCACCGACCGGGCACCGGGCCTGGCGCTCCAGCTGGCCCGGCACGGGTTCCGCAGCGTTCCCCTGGACATGTCACGATTCGCCGGTTTCGGCGTCGGCGTCCGCAGCTGCGTGCTCGAACTGCGCGACAATCGGTGAACTGGGCCAAGTGCCCGCTAAAGTCCGGGTTCTCCGGGATTGTCGATGTCGGGCGGAAGGACGCCATGATCAAGCACGACGAGGAACTGATCGCGCTCGCCGACACGTACAGCGCGCACAACTACCACCCCCTCCCCGTGGTCGTCGCGCATGCCGAGGGCGCGTGGATGACCGACGTCGAGGGCCGCCGCTACCTCGACATGCTGGCCGGGTACTCCGCCCTGAACTTCGGGCACCGCAACCCGCGCCTGATCGAGGCCGCCAAGCAGCAGTTGGACCGCGTCACGCTGACCAGCCGCGCCTTCCACAATGACCGGTTCGCGCCGTTCTGCCGACAGCTCGCGGAGCTGTGCGGCATGGACATGGTGCTCGCGATGAACACCGGCGCGGAAGCCGTCGAGACCGCGGTCAAGACGGCCCGCAAGTGGGGGTACGAGGTCAAGGGCGTGCCGGACGGCCGCGCGAAGATCGTGGTGGCGACCGACAACTTCCACGGCCGGACCACGACGATCGTCAGCTTCTCCACGGACGAGGACGCCCGGCGCCATTTCGGGCCCTACACACCGGGGTTCGAGGTGCTGCCGTACGGCGACGCCGAGACGCTCCGCAACGTCGTGGCGGCCGACCCCGAGATCGTCGCGGTGCTGCTGGAGCCGATCCAGGGCGAGGCGGGCGTTCTGGTCCCGCCGCCGGGCTATCTGGCGGAGGTGCGGCGGCTTTGCACGGAGCACAACGTGCTGTTCATCGCCGACGAGATCCAGTCCGGACTGGGCCGCACCGGCCGCACGTTCGCGTGCGAGCACGAGGGCGTCGTGCCCGACATGTACATCCTGGGCAAGGCGCTGGGCGGCGGCGTGCTGCCCGTCTCGGCGGTGGTGTCCTCACGCGAGGTGCTGGGCGTCTACAAGCCGGGCGAGCACGGCTCGACCTTCGGCGGGAACCCGCTCGCGTGCGCGGTCGGACTGGAAGTGCTGGAGATGCTGCGGAGCGGCGAATTCCAGCAGCGCTCCGCCGAGTTGGGCGAACATCTGCACCGCGAGCTGAACGCGCTGGTCGGCGGCCCGGTCACCGCGGTACGCGGCCGCGGCCTGTGGGCGGGCGTCGACATCGACCCGGCGCGCGGAACGGGGCGCGACGTGTCCCGCGAGCTGATGGCACGCGGCGTCCTGGTGAAGGACACCCACGGCACGACGATCCGCATCGCGCCGCCGTTGGTCATCGAGAAGGACGATCTCGACTGGGGGCTGGAGCAGTTGCGGGCGGTGCTCAGCGGCTGAGCGCCGCGAACGCGCCGCATCGGGGACCTGGGCGGACGCATCGGCAACCGCCACCGACAGCTGTGGGGCCGCCCCAATTCGGGTCGGCCCCACAGCTGTCGGTGGCGGT
>NZ_JBEZFP010000105.1:0-32686 GCF_040649515.1 Streptodolium elevatio | reverse complement strand
GTCCGCACACATCGTGCGGACCCAGGGCCCTGGTCGTGCCATGGCGGCGGGCCACCCCGGTGGCGCAGAAACGGCGCGCCAGGAGGAGTGACGGGGCACCAGGTCGGGGTATCAGAAGCGCTGTTATCACCATCTATCCGTATTTATGGCCACCATCCTGTGTGCACCGGGTCGAGGGTCGCCGCGCCTCGTGGCCTCCGCGTCCGGGGCGGCGCTCGCACGAAGGAGCAAGATCGCGAATGACGGGTTTGTCGGTAATCTGGCATAGCCCAATAAAAGGGACGTATGTGTCTCCTGGTGCGCGGGCCGTAGGAGGATCGCGATGAGCCACACGCCGGCTCCTTCGAGCACGCCGAGCACCGCGACCGCACCGGGGGGCGCCGGACCGGATGCCACCGGGACACTCGGCCTGGCCCAGGCCACCGCCCTCGTCATCGGCGGTGTGATCGGTACCGGGATCTTCCTGCTGCCGGCCACGCTGGCCCAGTACGGCACCATCTCCATCCTCGCCTTCGGCCTGGTGTCCGTCGGCGCGATCCTCATCGCGATGATCTTCGGCAAGCTGGGCGCCCGCATCCCGGCGTCCGGCGGCCCTTACGCGTACGCCCGCGACGCGTTCGGCGAGTTCGCCGGCTTCCTCACCGCGTGGTCCTTCTGGCTCACCGCGTGGATCGGCAACGCAGGCATCGCCGTCGCGTGGGTCGGCTACGTCAACTACTTCCTGCACTGGGACTCGACCGCGGGCAAGATCCTCGTCGCGCTCGTCGGCCTCGCGGTCCCCGCGCTGATCAACCTGTCCGGCGTCAAGAACATGGGCGCTTTCCAGTTGATCACGACGGTCCTCAAGTTCGTACCGCTCCTCTTCGTGGCGATCGTCGGCCTCTTCTTCCTCAAGGGCGCCAACTTCGGCCCGTTCAACGCGAGCGGCGGCAGCTTCCTCGACGCGCTGCAGACCTCCGCCGCGCTCGTGGTCTTCGCCTACTCCGGCATCGAGGCCGTCGCGATCGCCGCCGAGAAGGTACGCGACCCCGAGCGCAACGTGGCCCGCGCCTCGGTGTTCGGCTGCCTCGCGTGCGCCGCGGTCTACATGCTGTCCACGGTCGCCATCATGGGCACCGTCCCGCACGGCGAACTCGTCGGCTCCACCGCACCGTTCTCGGACGCGCTCAACCACATGTTCGGCGGCAGCATCTGGGGCGACGTGATGGCCACCATGGCGATCATCTCCGGCATCGGCGCGCTCAACGGCTGGACCATGCTGGTGGCGGAGATGCCCTTCGCGGCGGCCCGCGACGGCATGTTCCCCAACGCCTTCACCCGAATGCGCAACGGGGTGCCGTACGTCGGCATCCTCGTCGGCACCACGCTCACCATCATTGTGATGGCGATGAACTACCTGTGGTCCGAGGACGCCTTCGAGGACATCCTGCTGCTGGCCACCGTGACGACCGTCATCCCGTACCTGTTCTCCGCCGCGGCCCAGCTGTTCTGGCTGGTCACCCGCGAGCGGGCGGTCAGCCGGGGCAAGCTGGCCAGGGACCTCACGGTGGCGATCGTCGGTCTCGCCTTCACCATCTGGATGGTCTACGGATCCGGCGCCGACGCCGTGCTGAAGAGTCTGATCCTGTTGTTGGTCGGCATCCCGGTCTACATCTGGGTCAAGGCGTCGCGCGGCGAGTACGGGCCCAACGAGGTCATGCACGACGCGTCCGGCAATGCGGTCGGCACGTTCCCCACCGACGGTCCCGAGCGCGGGCCGACCAAGTGACACCTGTCGCGCCACCAGCGCGGCGGCCCCGGAAAACCGCGGGAAACCCCCGCACTGCCAAGGAGGTTCCATGGGTTTCAACGTCCAGTCGGAGACCGGGCGGCTCAAGCAGGTCATCCTGCACCGACCGGACCTGGAGCTCAAGCGGCTGACCCCGACCAACAAGGACGAACTGCTCTTCGACGACGTCCTGTGGGTCAAGCGGGCCCGCGAGGAGCACGACGCGTTCGCCGACGCGCTGCGGGACCGGGGCATCACCGTCTACCTGTTCGCCGAACTTCTCAGGGACACCGTCGGCAGCGAGCCGGCCGCCAAGAAGCTGATCCTCGACCGGGTCTTCGACGAGCGCGCGTACGGCCTCCTCGCGGTCGACGAACTGCGCGGCCTGTTCGAGAACTTCGACACGGACACGCTGGTCACCCACCTCATCGGCGGCATCACCAAGCGCGAGGTCCTGGAGCACATCGAGGAGCCGCACAGCGTCGCCTTCCACACCATGGACCTCGACGACTTCGTGCTCATCCCGGTGACGAACCACCTGTTCACGCGCGACACCTCGGCCTGGGTCTACGACGGCGTGGCCATCAACGCGATGCAGATGCCGGCCCGCCGCCGCGAGACCGTGCACTTCGAGGCGATCTACAACTACCACCCGATGTTCGCCAAGGGCGACTACAACGTGTGGAACCCGGGGCAGTCCGCGTACCCCGCCACGATGGAGGGCGGCGACGTCCTGGTCATCGGCAACGGCGCGGTCCTGGTCGGGATGAGCGAGCGCACCACGCCGATGGGCGTCGAGGCGTTGGCCCGCGCGCTGTTCGCCAAGGGCTCGGCGAAGAAGGTCGTGGCGCTGCGCATGCCGAAGGCGCGCGCGTTCATGCACCTCGACACGGTCATGACGATGCTCAACGGCGAGACGTTCACGAAGTACGGCGGCATGGGCATGCTCCCCTCGTACACCATCGAACCGGGGGACGGCGACGACGAGCTGAAGGTCAGCGACCACCCCGCCGAGGACATGCACGACGCCATCGCCCGCGCGCTCGGCCTGGACAGCATCAACGTGCTGACCGCCACCCAGGACGTGCGCTCGGCGGAGCGCGAGCAGTGGGACGACGGCTGCAACGTGCTCGCGGTCGAACCCGGCGTGGTCCTCGCGTACGAGCGCAACGTCACCACCAACACGTTCCTGCGCAAGAACGGCATCGAGGTCGTCACCATCCGCGGCAGCGAACTGGGCCGGGGACGCGGCGGACCGCGCTGCATGAGCTGCCCCGTGGAGCGCGACCCGGTCGCCTGACCCCCCGAACCGCCCGAACGCACGAAGAGAAACACTGGAGACATGGCTTTCAACCTGCGTCACCGCAACTTTCTCAAGGAACTGGACTTCACTCCGCAGGAGTTCAAGTTCCTGATCGACCTCGCCGCCGACCTCAAGGCCGCCAAGTACGCCGGCATCGAGCAGAAGCGCCTCAAGGGCAAGAACATCGCGCTCATCTTCGAGAAGACCTCGACCCGCACCCGCTGCGCGTTCGAGGTGGCCGCGCACGACCAGGGCGCCAACGTCACCTACCTCGACCCGACCGGCTCGCAGATCGGCCACAAGGAGTCGATGAAGGACACCGCGCGCGTCCTGGGCCGGATGTACGACGGCATCGAGTACCGCGGCTCCAAGCAGGAGTACGTCGAGGAACTGGGCAAGTACGCGGGCGTCCCCGTCTGGAACGGGCTCACCGACGAGTGGCACCCCACCCAGATGCTCGCCGACATGCTCACCATGAAGGAGCACTCGGACAAGCCGCTGCACCACGTCTCGTTCGCGTACCTCGGCGACGCCCGCAACAACATGGGCAACTCGCTCATGATCACCGCGGCGATGCTGGGCATGGACGTGCGCATGGTCGCCCCGAAGTCCCTCTGGAACGACGACGCGATCATCGCCAAGGCCAAGGAGATCGCGGCCAAGACCGGTGCGATGATCACCCACACCGAGGACGTCAAGCAGGGCGTCAAGGGCGTCGACTACCTCTACACCGACGTGTGGGTCTCGATGGGCGAGCCCAAGGAGGTCTGGGACGAGCGCATCGCGCTGCTCAAGCCGTACCAGATCAACATGGACGTGGTGAAGGCGACCGAGAATCCCAAGGTCAAGTTCATGCACTGCCTGCCGGCCTTCCACAACCGGCACACCCAGGTCGGCGAGGACATCTACGAGAAGACCGGCATGGAAGCCCTCGAGGTCACCGACGAGGTGTTCGAGGCCGACTTCTCGATCGTGTTCGACGAGGCCGAGAACCGCCTGCACACCATCAAGGCGATCATGGTCGCCACGCTCGGCGACTGACGCCCCGAAACCGCGTGCGCCCGGGTCCCGACCGGGTTCCCGGGCGTACGCGTCCCGGCGGCGTCCCGGTGGCGTTCCGCCGTCGGCCCGGCGCCAGGCTCCACTGCGGTCCACCCCGCCCAGCCTCTGTCTGATTTCTCCACATCAGTTGGTAAATCAGGCGGTATTCGGCCCCGCCCGTTGTCCCCGGAAGGGAAGCGATCATCATGCGCGTTGTCGTCGCCCTCGGCGGAAATGCGATGCTCCAGCGTGGGGACAAGCCCGACGCGGACATCCAACTCGCCAACATCCGCAAGGCCGTCAAGTCGCTGGCCCCGCTCGCCGAGGAGCACGAGCTCGTCGTGACGCACGGCAACGGCCCGCAGGTCGGCATCCTCGCGCTCCAGTCCGCCGCCGACAAGTCGCTGACCATCCCGTACCCGTTCGACGTCCTCGGCGCCGAGACGCAGGGCATGATCGGCTACTGGCTGCTGCAGTCCCTGCAGAACGCGCTGCCGGGCCGCCAGGTCTGCGCGCTCATCAACCAGACCCTCGTCTCCGCCGCGGACCCCGCGTTCGAGAACCCGACCAAGTTCGTCGGACCGGTGTACGACGAGGCCGAGGCCACCGCCCTGGCCGCGGAACGCGGGTGGACCGTCAAGCCGGACGGGCAGTACTGGCGCCGCGTCGTCCCGTCGCCCCGGCCGCGCCGCGTCGTCGAGACACGGCTGATCCGGCAGTTGCTCAACTCCGGTGCCATCGCGGTATGCGCGGGCGGGGGCGGCGTACCGGTCATGCGCAACGAACTGGGCCAGCTGGTCGGTGTCGAGGCCGTCGTGGACAAGGACCTCACCGCGTCCCTGCTCGCCGAGGCGCTGGACGCCGACGCACTCCTGCTGCTCACCGACGTACCCCGCGTCATGCGCGGCTTCGGTACGCCGCAGGCCGAGGAGATCCCCAACGCCACCCCGGCGATCCTGCGCGCCGAGGACTTCCCGGCGGGCTCGATGGGCCCGAAGGTCGACGCCGTCTGCCACTTCGTCGAGATGACCGGCGACATGGCCGCGATCGGATCGCTGGAGCAGGCCGTCGATATCCTGGCGGGCAAGGCTGGCACCATCGTCACCCCGAGCGGCCAGTACCCCGAACGCAGCGTGCTCTGACCCGCGCCACCGCGCCACCCGCGCGACCGCGCGACCTGCGGGACCGGCGCGTCGGGCGGTGCGAGGCGCCGAAAGGGCGATGCCGCGCGAAGCGGCTAGCCGGAGCACCGCTGCCGACGATTTGCTGGACACATGGCGGACCGAGACGGCGTATCGCAAGAGACACACGACGGCATATCCGCGGCGGCGGCAGCCCTCAACGCGGCCAACGCGGCCCAGCAGGCGGGTGATTCCGAACGGGAGATGAGCGAGCGGGTCCAAGAGGCGCAGATCCGGGCGGAGCTCAACAGCGCGCCGGACCCGGGCATCGGCCTGGAACGCGAAGCCTGAAAGAGCGTCTGGTCCGGCGGATTGTGTTCGGTTCGAGGGCCAGATGCCGCGCGGGCTCCGGGTAGGGCAGCTGATGGCGGCTGACGTTCGGGACCGTCCGGTCCCGGCTGTCCCGCGCACGGGTCAAGCTCCGACGACTGCACCGCGATCCGGAGCCGTACGTGCCACCGCCTCCGGAACGCACCCCGCGCCGCCCCCGCCACACCGTTCGCCCAGGTACCCCGGGCAGACCTACTGCGTTCAGGAGTACACGGCCGCCCTCCAGCCCGACGTGTCGGTGCCCCACCGTTGGTGGCGTGCACGACCCAGGGCCACGGCGCGCTGCGGGTCCTGCCCAAGCCCCAAGACCGTACACGCGTCCGAGCCCGAGGTGCCGCCCAGCGGCCGGACGTTCGCGTGGCCCGACGCGGACAAGGGCATCGTCCACATCCGCGACCTGCCTTTGGCTGACTGCCCCGACGGAGGCGGCGCGCCGTAGGGCGTCAGCGCGTCGTGTAGTAGACGTACCCGGCCAGGCCTCCCAAGACGATCAGATTCATGGCCATGACCTTGAGGCGGGCGGCAGGGGACATCGGCATGCGTGGCGGTGAGTACACCGGCCCGCCGCCGTACTCCTGCTGCCCGCCCGAGCCGCCGCAGTTCGGGCACGGCTGCATCTGCTGTGCGCGCCCGGAACCACCGCACCCGCCGCACGACATCTGGTCTTCCGGGTTCATCGACCAACGGCCCGAGCCCCCGCACCCCCCGCATATCCCGTCCATCGGCATCCAGCCATTGCCGCCGCAGGCTCCGCAGCTCCCCACCCCGTCCTCCTCACCGAGATTGCCCTGAGCGTGCGGGATACGGGAGCAGAGGTCAACAACACCGAGGTGGGGCGATGAGGCCGACTGTCGCGCGTGGCAGTGGAGAAGCGCATGGGGCAAAAAGTCGACGGCGTCGAGGCCGTGTATTCGCACGTGTCGCCGGGCGTGCAGCGACGCATCGCGGCACCGCTTGAGCGCACCTGGCAGAAGTCGCTGCGGGAGACAGGAGGAGCGTCAGGATGGGGCCTCGGAGAGTTGATCTCCCAGTCGATTCCCAGTCGATCGTTGTCGCGATGACGGGAGATTGTGGAAGTGGCCGCGGGGTTGAGACGGCAAGCGTCCATAAGGACCATGTGACATGCGGGTTCGTCGCTCTCCGCGGAGTGTCGATCAGGTCCCTCGCACGCGCGACTGCCGAAAAGGCTGTTCTGGTGTCACCATCACCCGTATGGCCGCTTCTGTGATGCCTGCCGCCGACACCCTCACCCGGACACTACTGGCCGCCCGCGAAGCCGATTGGGGCACGTGGACGCGCGACGACTTGGAGCGCGTCGTCGCCACGTTGTCATGGCGCACGGCGGTGCACGACTCCTCGGAACTGGATCCCGGCGTGCCGGGGTTGACGTGCCGGTGGGAGCCCGCCGACGACGCGGATCCTTGCCCGGCACTGCACTTCGAGGTGCCCATCCCGGTTCCCACTCCAGGCCCTGACCTGCCGGCCCCCTCCGGACCGGGGCGCAATCTCGGCTTCGGCGCCGGGCTGTCCGGCGAGTCCTGGGGCCTGCCCGGCGCGGCGTTCCCCCGCGACCGGGAGCGCGAGTTGGACGCCGCGCACACCCGACTGGTCGCCGCGGTCACCGCCGCGATGGGTCCGGCGCCCTGGCGCGGCGGTCCGGGGGCATGGCTGCGCTGGCGCAGCCGCACCATCACGCTGCGGCTCGCCCGCGACCACGCACGCGGCGCGCTGACCATGGAGCTGTTCCCCACGACCACGTGGGAGGCCCGCGAGCAGCGGCGGTTCGCGAGTGCCCCCGGGCTGACCGGGCTGCCGTACGCGTGGTGTGTCAGCCGCCCGGACATGGCACTCGCCGAACTGTTCCTGCCGTTCGGCCCCGACCCGCGCGACTGGGACGACTTCGCCGTCGCGCTGCCGGAACTGCTCGCGTCCGCGGTCACCGACCTACCGCTGGTGGGGTGGATCGAGCCGATACTGCTGGTGATCGGCGACGTCGCGCGTCCCAGCCGCACCGTCGAACTGCGCATCGGCCAGGACCGCCTCGAACTCGGCGGAATTCCGGGCCTGTCGCGCCAGGTCTGGCTGCGCCCGGGCGCCGAGCACGGCCGCCGCGCGGGCGGCCTGCTGCTGGACGCCTTCGCCCAGTGGGGCATCACCGCGGCGGCCGGCATGCGGGTGCGCGCGTGGACCAGCGGCGGCTACGTCGACTTCCCGGGGCTCGGCGTACGCCCCGAGGGCACCCACCCCGACGATCTCACCTGACCGAGGGCGCCCCCCGCGGCGCCCCTCTGTGGCCCTCCACGGCGCCGGAACGGGACGTCGACGTCCGCGACGTCTGACCGCGTCCCTCCCACTCCTGCGGGTGAATTCGCCGGGTCGAGTGCGGTTGCGTCCGGTAGTGTACGCGGCCTTGCCCGGGGTGCCGCGGCCGGATTCGACGGCGATTGCGCCGTATCAGGACCGCCGCGGCGAAACCAAGAGCGACCGACCCAACTGACGCCGTGCGTCGGGCACTTCGGCGTGCCCGGCGCCAGAGGAGTTCGTCATGCCGTCTGCCGCCGCATGCCCGCGACCACCTTCGTCCCGAAAGCCCGGCCCCTTCGGAAGGGGCCCGTACACGGACGCGGACCCGGATACTGACCCCGACTCCGGCCGCCCGTCGTCGAGCGCACGAGCCCTCTCCGACACCGTCCGCTGCTTCCTCGTACTCGCCTCCGCCGGGTTCCGGCGCTATTCGACGTACCGCCAGGCGATGATCGCGGGCGTCTTCACCAACGTCGTGTTCGGCGCGATGCTCGTCGCCGTCCTGACCGCCGTCGCCGAAGCGGGCGGCGGCCGCCCGGGCGGCTACACCGCCGCCCAACTCGTCACCTTCGTCTGGGTCGGCCAAGGCCTGCTCAACGTCGTCTGGTTGTGGAACTGGAAGGAACTGGCCGACCGGGTGGCCGCCGGTGACGTGGCCTCCGACCTGCTGCGGCCGGTCGACCCGCTGGCCGCGTACGCCGCCGCCGACCTCGGCCGCGCGGCGCAGGCCCTGCTCGGCCGCCTGCTGGTACCCGTGGTGTTCGGGCTCGTCTTCTACACCATGTACCTGCCGCAACATGCCGTCACGTACCCGCTGTTCGCGGTGTCGGTGACGGCCGCCACGCTCGTCAGCTTCGCCGGGCGCTACCTCGTCAACCTGTCCGCGTTCTGGCTGCTCGACGTGCGCGGCCCGGCAATGCTGTGGACGCTCGCGGTCGGCATTCTCAGCGGCTCCTACTTCCCGCTGCGCTTCCTGCCGGAATGGGCGCAGTGGCTGCTGTGGTGCGGCACCCCGTTCCCCAGCGTCTTCCAGATCCCGCTGGACGTCGCCGTCGAGCGCACCTCCGGAGCCACCGCCGCCGCCACGGTGCTGCTGCAACTCGTTTGGGCCGCACTGATGTTCGCGCTGTGCGTGGTCGTGCAGCGCAGGGCCGTCGTCCGCCTGGTGGTGCAGGGTGGGTGACTCCGCACGGGCGTACCGGGAGCTGGTCCGCGCCCAGATCCGCAGCCAGAGCCAGTACCGACTGTCGTTCGCCCTGGACGCCGGGCTGACCTCGGTGATGACGCTCCTGGAGATCCTGACCGTCATCGTCCTGTTCCGCGTCACGCCCGAACTCGGCGGATTCTCGCTGCGGGAGGCCCTGCTCATCGCGGCGCTGTGCGAGTTCGGCTTCCACATCGCCGACCTCGCGGTCGGCAACATCGAGGACGTCAACCGCTACGTCCGCCTGGGCCTGATGGACAGCGTCCTGGTCCGCCCGCTGAGCCCGCTCGGCCAACTGCTCGCCACCGACTTCCCGTTCCGCAAGGTCGGGCGGGTGGTGCAGAGCGCGGCACTGTACGTCGGGGTGCTCGTGTACGCGGACCTCGACTGGACGCCGGCCCGCGCGGTCCTCGCCGTCGTGGCGCCGCTGTCCGCCGCCGCGCTGTTCTCCGCCGTGTTCGTCGCGGGTGCCACGGTCGCCTTCTGGTGGATCGACTCGGGCGAGATCGCCAACGCGTTCACGTACGGGGGACGGCAGTTCGGCTCGTACCCCGTCACCGTCTACCCGTCGTGGCTGCGCTCGGTGTTCGCGTACGGCCTCGGCCTGGCGTTCGCCGGGTATCAGCCCGCCCTCGCCCTGCTCGGCCGCCCCGACCCGCTGGGCACCCCGGCATGGGTTGCATGGTGCACCCCCGCCGTCGCGGCGGTCGCGTGGACCGCCGCACTGCTGCTGTGGCGTACCGGAATCCGTCAGTACAGGAGCACAGGATCATGAGCCGTACCCCGCGCGTCACCCCGGCCATCCGCGCGACCGGGCTGCGCAAGGATTTCACCGTCAAGCGCAAGGCGGGCCGACTGCGGCGCACCACCCACACGGTCGCCGCGGTGGCCGGTGTCGACCTGACCGTCGGACAGGGCGAGACCGTCGGCTACATCGGCCCGAACGGCGCCGGCAAGTCGACCACGCTCAAGATGATGACCGGCGTGTTGACGCCGAGCGGCGGCGAACTGAGCGTGTGCGGCGTCGAACCCGTGCCGCGCCGCAAGCAGCTGGCCCGCCGCATCGGCGTGGTCTTCGGGCAACGCTCGCAGCTGTGGTGGGACCTGCCGCTGCGCGAGTCGTTCCGGATGCTGCGGTACGTCTACGCGGTCCCCGAGGCCGAGCACGCGGAACGCCTCGCGGCCTGCCGCGAGCTGCTCGACCTCGACGCGTTCCTGGACACCCCGGTGCGTCAGCTGTCGCTCGGCCAGCGCATGCGCGGCGAGATCACCGCGGCGCTCCTGCACGGTCCCCGGGTGCTGTTCCTCGACGAGCCGACCATCGGCCTTGACGTGGTGAGCAAGCAGGCGCTGCGCGGGTTCCTCGCCGACCTCGGCGCGGGCGGCGACGTGACGATCATGCTCACCACCCACGACCTCGCCGACATCGAACGCCTGTGCCCGAGGCTCGTCGTGGTCGACCACGGCCGCGTCGTGCACGACGGCACCCTCGCCGAACTGCACGCGCGCCATGGGTCGCAGCGCCGCGTCGTGGTGGACCTGGACACTCCGTACGACGAACTGCCGCACGTACCCGGTGCCAAGGTCGACCGGGTCGAGGACGACGGCCACCGCGTGGTCTTCGCCCTCGACGGCGTTCCGGCGGGCGGCCTCATCGCGCGCCTGGCCCAGCAGGGCGGGCTGCGCGATGTGGCGGTGCTGGAGCCGGACATCGAGGAGGTCGTCGCCCGCTTGTACGCACGGGGCGCGTGACAAAGGTCCGGGCACTCGGCGCGCCCCCGTGGGACAGGGTTCCGCACTCCCTACGATGACGCACGGACTATTGCCATGAAAGCTCATCAAACCCGGCAATAGCCCCTACGTTCCCGAGCGGATGCAGAGGTCCTGTGGCCAGCACCAACGACGGCACGGAGCGGCACGATCCCCGCGGGACCCACGGCGCCGCGCCTCCATCGGGGCGCGCCGTCGTGGATCCGGTCGTCGCGGCGCTCGGGTTCGGCCTGGTCCTCGCGGTGGTCCTGTGGGGCGTGTTCGGGCAGGACTCTCTCGACAGCACCACCGGGACCGCGCTCACCTGGGTCATCGACAACTTCGGCTGGCTGTTCGTGGTGGCGGCCGACGTCTTCCTGCTGCTCGCGGTCTACCTCGCGCTGAGCCGCTTCGGGCGTATCCGGCTCGGCCGCGACGACGAGGAGCCGGAGTTCGGCACACTCGCCTGGGTCGCGATGATGTTCAGCGCCGGCATGGGCATCGGCCTGATGTTCTACGCCGTCGCCGAGCCCATCCAGCACTTCGCCGCACCTCCGCCGGGCTCCGGCGTCTCGGCCGGCACCGGCGGCGCCGCGGGGGCCGCGATGCAGTACACGCTGTTCCACTGGACGCTGCACCCGTGGGCGATCTACGCGGTCGCCGGCCTCGCGCTGGCGTACGCGACGTTCCGCATGGGCCGCGGCAACCGCGTCAGCTCGGCCTTCGTCCCGCTGCTCGGCGAGCGGGCGAACGGCCGCCCGGGGCAGGCGATCGACCTGCTCGCCATCTTCGCGACCGTGTTCGGCTCCGCGACGTCGCTAGGCCTCGGCGCGCTCCAGGTCGCCAAGGGCCTCAACCTGACCATGGACGTCAAGGACACCGAGAGCCTTGAAGTCGTCATCATCTGTGCGCTGACCGCGGCATTCGTCGTGTCGGCGTTCAGCGGCATCCACCGCGGCGTCAAATGGCTGAGCACGGCCAACGTCGTGCTTGCCGTGCTCCTGATGGTCTTCGTGTTCGTCGTCGGACCGACCGTCTACATCCTGGGCGTGCTGCCCTCGTCCGTCGGCAACTACTTCCAGAACCTCACCACCATGGCCACGCGGACCGGGGCCTTCATCGGCACCGAGTGGCTGGGCACGTGGACGATCTTCTACTGGGCGTGGTGGCTGTCGTGGGCGCCGTTCGTCGGCACCTTCATCGCCCGCATCTCGCGCGGCCGGACGGTCCGCGAGTTCCTGGTCGGCGTGCTCCTCGTGCCGAGCGGCGCCAGCACCGTGTGGTTCGCGGTGATGGGCGGCAGCGCGCTGCGCATCCAGCAGACCGGGGAGGCCGACCTCGTGGCGAAGACCGCCGAGGGGCCGGAGAGCGCGCTGTTCGCGATGCTCGACGCGATGCCGCTGTACGGGCTGACCGCCACCGTCGCGATGGTCCTGGTGGCGCTGTACTTCGTGACCGGCGCCGACTCCGCGTCCCTGGTCCTGGGCTCCCTCACCAGCAACGGATCGCTCAAGCCGCCCTCGTGGATCGTGGTGATCTGGGGCGTGCTCATCGGCGCGGTCGCCTCGGTGCTGCTCCTCGCGGGCGGCCTCGAGAGCCTCCAGCAGGCGACGATCCTGGTCGCCCTGCCGTTCGTCGTGGTGATGATGGCGCTGTGCGTCGCCCTCGTGAAGGAGTTGCGCGACGACCCCGCGGCCAAGCACGAACGCCGCAGGTCACGGCCGCGCGGCCTGTTCGAGGCGGTGCGGGTGACCGTCGGCGAGGACGCCGAGCCCGAGACGTACGATCGTCGCCACGGCGGCATCTGACCGGCACCCGAGCCCTCGGACCGCCCCGCGACAGGAAAGACGGAGGGGCCGCCGTGCTCATGGAAGAGGCGCGCGCGGAGCTGTGCGCGTACGGTCGGCGCGCGGTCGGCGAGCGCTACGTCGTCGGCAGCTCGGGCAACCTGAGCGTGCGGGAGGGCGACCTCGTGGCCGTCACGCCGAGCGGTGTGCCGCTGGACAGGATGGCTCCCGGCGACTGCCCGGTGGTCGACCTCGCGGGCAAGGTCGTGGAAGGCGCGCACGCGCCGTCCTCCGAGACGCCGATGCACCTGGCGCTGTACGAGGCCGCGCCCGACGCCCGCGCCGTCGTGCACACGCACTCCGTCTTCGGCGCGGTGGTGTCGACGACGCGGACCGCCCTTCCGGCGATCCACTACAACGTGCTGCTGTTCGGCGGGCACGACGTACGCGTCGCGGAGTACGCCACGTACGGCACACCGGAGTTGGCCCGCAACGTACGCGCCGCGCTGCACGGCGGCCGGCATGCGGCGCTGCTCGCGAACCACGGCGGAGTGACCCTCGGCACCGACCTCGACGAGGCGTTCGAGCGCACCCGCATTCTCGAGTGGCTCTGCGAGGTCTACGTACGCGCCTGCGGCATGGGCGGGCCCCGCTTGCTCAGCACCGATGAACTCGCCGATGTGGAACGGCGCATGACCATTTAGCCGGGAGATCGCCCGAAGGTGTGCGCCGCGCACCAATATGGGGCGCATGACGAAGTGGGAACCGCCGCCGAGGCATTCCGCCGCATCCGTCTACCGCCGGTCACGTCGGATCCAGCGGTTCTATGTGCCCGCGCAGGCGTGGGCCGATCAAGCGTGGGCCGACCAAGCAGGGGCCGACCGAGCGGGAACGGGCCGACGGGGAGCCGACCGGGCCGGGCCCCCCGAACTCGGCGGCGGATACGTCGAACTGGACGTCGACGAGTGGGGGTTCGTCCGCGAACCGCCGCGCGATCGGCCGCCTGCCGCGATCCTCGCGACGGTCCTGCTGTTCATGTGGTCGGCCACGCTGGTGAGCGCCGTGGCGCTGGGCGTCGAGTTGGCCGTCGACGGCAACTGCGCGGACGGCATCGACGCGTGGTGGTGCACGGAGTTGGGCGCGCACATCCGCCGCACGCTGCCGTGGGTGGCCGCCCCGGTGATCGGGGCGGCCGGAACGGTCGGGGTTGTCGTTGGCGGCCGACTGACGCGCCGGCTCGCGGTGTTCGGGTGGCTGGCCGGGCTGGTCGCCTTGTGGGTGGTCGTCCGCCTGCTGGTCGACGCCGACCCGGCCGCCTGGTGAGGCCCTTCCTTTCGGTGCGGGTCAGTGGAGGACGTCGACGACGATCCGGCTCGGGTTGGTGAGCGTGGTCGTGCGGATCTCCGTGACGCCGGCCTTGGTGGCAAACCCGACGTTGAGGTGGCCCTCGAAGTCGCAGGTGACCGCGAATCCGGTGACCTTCGTCAGGTGCGGTGTGTAGACGAGCCGGGCGCCGGGATACGTCGAGTTGCCGTTCTCGTCGTGCGCGGCGGAGTTCGTGGTGATCTCGGTGTACTCGGTGCCGGTCAGCGGAACGGTCTGGCCCGAGCCGCAGTACTCCAGCTTGTCCGGGCCGCCGATCGAGCCGTAGGCGGGGAGACCGCCGGAGAAGTCGAGCACGATGCGGTCGAACGTGGCGTGCCTGCCGGTGCGGATGTTGGTCAGGTACGTAGGGGCGGGGACGGGCTCGCCGCAGACGGTCATCGGTGCGGCCGCGACGGTGCGCGGCACGGCGGCGGGGGTGGCGGCGTTCGCGGCGGTGACCGGGATGAGGGCCAAGGCGACGAACGTGCCGGCCGCCGCGGTCGCGACGGCGGAGCGGGTCGTACGGGAAACGCGTGCGCGTCGCCGCGGAGGCGACGGGGCGGTGCCGGTGGGGGACAGGTGCACGGGGGACCTCCCGCGGATCGTTCAGGTGCGGAGCGCGCCTGTGTCTTCCTAAGACGCGTTGGGCGTCTCGCCCGGTTGCTCCGGTTAGTCAGGTTCGGTGATGTTAAGTCGATCTTGTCCGTTCGGGTGGTGGTTGCGCCCGGACTTTCACTCGTGTGGATGAATAGGGGCGTTCTGACTGGCGTGCGGTCGCGGCGCGCGTCAACGTACTCCGGGACACGGCGCCGTCGGCGCCGCCACGGGAACTTCTGGAGGCTGTTGCATGGATCGGCGCCGCGTCGGATCCTGGTGTGCCGTCGTCGTCCTGGCTGCGGGTGCGGCCACGGCGTGCGGCGGAGGCGCCGACGAGAAGGTCGCCCCGGCGGGCAACGTCCCGGCGCCAGGCGCGGTCCCCGCGGAGGACCCCGCGGGCGGCGCGGCTCCGGGCAAGGCCCCCGCGGGAGGCGACAACTCCCGCCCCGGCCCCCGCACTCCGGCGCCCGCGCCCGCACCGGGCGACCGGCACAGCGGCGTCCCGCTCCCGCCCGTCGAAGCGGCGTCGGTACGCCCGGAGGAGCCGTCCTTCGGCGGCGCCGACGACCTGCCCGACCCGCCGGCGCCGCCGTCGGCCGGCGGGCCGCCCAGCGACCCGGTCGACCCGCCCGCGCCCCCTGTGACCCCGGCGCCCTCGGCTCCTCCCACCTCCGCCCCGCCCGCCCCGAGCCCCGAGGCGTCGCCCGGCAAGACCTGACCGCCGCGTCCGCGGAGCGGCGGCGGGGCGCACGGCGGAGCGTTGGCTAGGGTCGACGCATCTGCCGGGCTGCGTCGAGGAGAGTGGCATGGCCGGATCCAGCGCCGAGGTCATGTGGGACGTCCCCGGCTCGTTCGCCTGGGGCGTCTTCCACGAGCGGCATCCCCGACTGATCCACCAACTCGGCACCGACCTGCCGTTGACCGCCGAACAGCGGCATGCGCTGGGGGAGTTGCTCGACGAGACGCTGACCGGAACGGTACGCCCGCTGCCGGCCGACGCGCCGGACGCCGGACGCTGGGCCGCCTGGGGTGCCGGACGCTACGGCCGCCCGTGGGGCGAGACGTCGTTCCTCTGGGCGGAGAGCTACTTCTACCGGCGGCTGCTCGGCGCGCTCGGCTACTTCGACCAGGGAACCTGGCACGGTCTCGACCCGTTCGGTCCCGCGAAGGCGGCCGAACTGCACGGCGGCGCCGTGGACGCCGAGTTGGCGGGCCTCGACGACCTCCCCGAGTCCGCACCGGGATCCGCCGGCGGCCGCGCGCTCGGCGACGCGCTGCTGACCGCCTCGCTCTGGGGCAACCGCGCCGACCTCGGATTCCGCATCACGGCGGGCCGGGGAAGCGGGCCGGACGGGCCGCTGCTCGCCGACGGGCGCGAGGCGATCTGGAAGCACCTCGCCGCGCGTCCGGGACGCGTCTGCCTGGTCGCCGACAACGCCGGGCCGGAACTCCTCCCGGACCTCGTCCTGGTCGACCACCTGCTGCACACCGGCCTCGCCGAAGCGGTCGTCCTGCACGTCAAGCCGCACCCCTATTACGTGTCCGACGCGACACCCGCGGACACGTACGCCTGCCTGCGCCGCCTCCGCTCCGCGTCCGGCGCCGCCGCGGAGGTGGGGGAACGCCTGTGGCGGGAGGTCGAGTCCGGTTGCCTGGTGGTGCGTGCGCACCCGTTCTCGTGCGCGCCCCTGGGGTACGCGGACATGCCCGACGACCTCCGCCGCGACTTCGCCGCCGCCACGCTCACCGTCATGAAGGGCGATCTCAACTACCGCCGCCTGGTCGGCGACCGGCACTGGCCGGCCACCCGGCCCTTCGCGGACGCCGTCGCGCACTTCCCGGGACCGGTCGCCGCGCTCCGCACCCTCAAGTCCGACGTCGCCGTCGGCCTCGACGCCGCGACGGAAGCCCGCCTCGACGCCGACGAGCCCGGGTGGCGCACGAGCGGACGCCACGCGCTGATCCAAGCCCGACTCTGACGGCGCGGCCGCGGCGTCCGGAGAAGCGCCGTCCTCCGCCCGGAGAGGTCGGTGTGCGCTGTACCGTCCACGGCGCCCCGCTCGAAGGCGAGGACTTGTTCTCGATGACCAACGGGTAGGGCGACGAGTTCCCCGTGATGTCCCCGCGGCGGGCGCCTACATTCGCGGCTTCGACCACGAGTCACCCGTGAGCCGGTACGGCCAGGACGCGCCGTGGCCCGGATTGGTCGACTCAGTGCCGGAGATGCTCCGACCGTACGTCGAGGAACCGGCCTCTGCGATCCGCGCGGCACGCCGCTGCTCACCGCGTGCTTGTAGCGCACCCATGCCGACGCGGAGTGGCAGGTCGGCGACGTCGAGTTCCCGGAAGGCACGTCTGGCGACCCCGATGGGGTCGCGCACCTCTTCGAGCTGTTCCTCGACTGCGACCCCGAGGCGTTCCGGGCGTCTGCCGAGGACTACTACGCGGTGGAGCTCTACGCGGCGGCGCTCCGTCAGGTGCTCGAACTTCGGCCGCTGGCAGAGGACATCGTCATGCGCCTGAACCCGGAAGCGCGACTGGCGGACCTGGCCGACGTCATCGCCGCCGTCGACTGGCCGAACCCGACGCCGACCCCGATGCCGACCCCGACCCTGTCTCTCTCCGCCCCTGACCCGGACTGCTCTCCGGTAAGCGAGGGTCGTACCTCGTTCGGGTGATTCGTCTCAAGGTTTCCGGTGCCGGCGGTCCGCCTCGGCTTGCATGGTGGCCATGGGAAATCTTGTGAAGATCCAGGGCAAACCCGGGACACCGCAGGGGGTTTCGTGCGATGACGCGGGCCGCGGCGCGCTGACCGCCGCGGCGGTCGTCGGGGCCGACGAGTTCGACGACGCGCTGGTCGCGCTCCTCGCGGCCGAGGCCGCGGTGGTCGACGCGGCCGCCCGGCCGCGCGGGGTGGACCTGGTCCGCCTTGAACCGGCGCTCGCTCCGGGCAGCGGACCGGACCTGCCCGGCATACGTGCGATGGCGGTCGCACTCGCGGGCCGACAGAGACCCGCGATCCGCCGCGTCGGCGAGATCGCCGTACTGCTCGCCGGCCTCGCCGACCTGGGACGGCACGCGCTCGTCGCGGACCTGAGCGAACTGGCCGTACGCAGTCTCGCCGCCAACCCCCTGCTCGCCGCGAACCCCCAGGACTGGGTGTGGGATGCCGCGATGGACCTCGTCGACCTGCACGTCGTGGCGTGCTTCCGTACCGGGCGGCCGGCGATGCGCCTGCCCGAACCGCTCAGTCCCGCCCGCGCTCCCCTGGCGGTGGCGTCGCCGGCGGCCGTCGTCCCGCCGGCGGATGCTTCGGCCCGGTACCGGCCGTAGCCGCCGGCTCGGCCGGGAGCACCGGAGTCGGCCCCTTCCGCAACGGCAGTTCACGCAACGCGAGCGCCAGCAGGAAACCGCACAGCGCCAGCGGCACCGCCGTGGCGAAGACCCAGGACAACGCGTCGGCGAACGAGTCCAGAACGGCCGCGTGGGCCTCCGGAGCCAGCGCGTCGATCCGTTCGCGGGTGATCGTGGTGTGGTCGCCACCCAGCGCCTGCGCCTCGGACGCCGAGAGACCGTCCGCCAGCCGACGGGTGAACACCGCACCCAGCAGCGCCACCCCGAACGACGAACCGATCGACCGCGAGAAGGCGTTGAGCGCGGTGGCCACGCCGAGGTCGCGGTGGTCCACCGAATTCTGCACCGCGAGGGTCGTGACCGGGCCGATCGTCCCGAGTCCGAGCCCCAGCACGATGAGGGCGACCAGAAGTCGCCAGTACGGGCTGCCGGCGCCGAGCGTCGCGAGCAGCCCGAGGCCGAGCGCCGCCAGCAGCGTCCCGCCCACCGGGAACCTCTTGTACTTCCCGATCCGCGACACCACCCGGCCGCACACCGTCGAACTGACCAGCATCGCGAGCATCATCGGGGCCAGCAGCAGCCCCGATTCCGTCGGACCCTTCCCGTGCACGATCTGCTCGTACAGCGGCAGGAACGTGCCGATACCCATGAACAGGCAGCCGGCCACCAGCGTCAGCGGGCACGCCACCCGCACCACCGCGTTCCGGGACAGCAGCCGCAGCGGGATCAGCGGATCCACCGCCCGAGTCTCGACGAAGACGAACGACGACAGCAGCACGGCGCTCGCCGTGACGAGCAGCAGAATCTGCGGGGAGCCCCACGCGTACGTCGTGCCGCCCCACGTGGTGAACAGGATCAGCGCCGCCGTCCCGCACGACAGCAGGACGCCGCCGAGCCAGTCGAGCGGTCTGCGCTCGCGGCGGTACGCCGGCGGCCGCAGCACGAAGCTCGTCACCACGAGGGCGATCGCCCCGAGCGGCAGGTTCACATAGAAGATCCACCGCCACGACAGCGCCTCGGTGAGCAGGCCGCCCAGCAACGGGCCGCCGACCGTGGACAGCGCGATCATCGAGCCGATGAGGCCCTGGTACCGGCCGCGTTCGGCGGGCGGCACGAGATCGCCCACTATGGCCTGCGCGTTGCTCATCAGGCCGCCCGCGCCGAGCCCCTGGATCGCCCGGAAAGCGATGAGCGTGCCCATCGACTGCGCGAGCCCGCACAGCACCGAACCCGCGAGGAACACGCCGATTGCGGTCTGGAAGAGGTACTTCCTGCCGAACAGGTCGCCGAGTTTGCCGTACACCGGGGTCGACACGGCCATGGCCAAGGCGTACGCGGTGGTCACCCACGCCAGTTTGTCGAGCCCGCCGAGGTCGGAGACGATCGTCGGCAGCGCGGTGGCGACGATCGTCTGGTCGAGCGACGAGAGCAGGATGCCGAGCATCAACCCCGAGAACGCCAGCAGAATCTGGCGCCGGGTCAGGGACGGCGACGCCGAGGACTCGGACGTCGGGGACCCGGGAGTCGGGTGGGACGGCGATGCGATGCCGGCGGTATCCCCTGGTGGCATGGCCGCAAACTAGATGCGGTCTGCAATGAAGTCAACGCGCCCAGGGCCGCGCGTGTCGGAACAGACCCGCTGCCGCTAGGCGGCTGCCGTGGGGGTGGCGGCGGGCTTCCAGCCGTTGCGCCGCAGAATGTCCACCACGCCGTCGACACCGTCGCCGCGCAGGCGCTCCACGACGCGTACGCCGTCGATGCGCGACTTCATGTCGGCGGGCGTCAGGCCCCGCTCGATGCACTCCTTGGCGAGCTCGTGCTGCGCCGGGAGCAGGCCCGCGGTCAGCCACCCGTGCACCTGTGCGGCCGTCAGGTTCAGGCGCACCCACGCGGCGGCCATCTCGGAACGCCACTCGGGCGTCGTACGCGGGTCGATCTGCTTGATGACCCGGCCGATGTCCAGAAGGCGCGTCTGCCGCAGGTCGGAGACCTGGGGCGGGGCCGACGGGCCGGGGATCGAGGCGCGCGCCGCGGGCGCGTGCCGGGGCTGGTTACGGGACTGGTTGCGCTGCTGGGGCGCGGACTGCCGGGAGTCGGAGTTGCGTTGTGCCCGGGGCATCGTGGTGGCCCGACGGCGCGGCTGGCGGCCTTCGAGCAGGTTGGCCAGCATGAGCCGTTCGAGCGCGTCCAGGTTGTCGTCCACCCGCATCACCCTTCTGTGGGACTGAGCGGCGGTTGCCGGAGCCATCTTGGACGGGGGCTCCGACACCGCAACGCGCGGATATGGGCACACCCCTCGGGTGCGCCGTCACATACGCAGACGCCACGGTCTTGCCCACGATCCGCGTATTTCACACACGCGATCGATCAACGTTTCGTGTTCATGTGACGATCCGTCAATCTGCTTGCATCGCGCGCGCGATGGTCCGCGCCGTGGCGCACGCCGTGGCGCGCCACCGGAAGCGGGCGGTCACGGTACGTGTCGTCTCGGTTGCGCATGATCGGACCCCCGTCCGGGGCATTAGGCTGGACCACCGCGCGAGGAGGTGGGCCCCGTGACTCTGGGATACGACAGGTCCTGTTGGTTCACGCTGCCCGCAGAGTCCGCGGCGGTCCCGCAGGCCCGGCGTGCCCTCGCCGACCATCTGACCTACTGGGGACTGCCGGGCGACCACGATCTCGGGTACGGGCTCCGCCTCATCGCCTCCGAGCTCATCACCAACGCCGTCGAGCACGCGGCCGTCGTGTCGCCCGAGATCGTGGTGACCCTGACCGTGCACGACGGGTGGCTGTGGCTGGGGGTCCGCGACCGCCACCCGTACCGGCCCGTCGCGCTGCTCGAGACGGTCGACGACACGTCCGGGCGCGGCCTGTTGATCGTGCGCCGCATCGTCGACGAGACCGGCGGGCAGATCCACATCGAGGCGCACGCCGACGGCAAGACGCTGTGGGTCATCCTGCCGTGGCCGGTGGCGTGACCGCCCTTCGGCCGAGACCGCGGACGGGACTTCGTCCGGGATCTCGGGCGTGATCCCGGACGGGACTTCGGACGGGGTTCCGTGCGCGGTCCCGGGTTCGGGGTTCCGTGTTCCTGATTCCGGGTTCCAAGCGAGGCATTGCGGGGTTCGGCGCGAGGATTCGGGAGGGTGTCAGGGGCACGACACCCCGAGCTTCTCGGCGAGGGGCCGGATCTCCTCGTTGTCCAGCGTGTCCAACTCGGTGAGCTTCGCGTCCGACGCGTTGGCGGCGTCCTGCACGTCCGCTTCGTCGGTCCCGGGCTCCGCCGCGAGGAGCGCCTGCGCGGAGCTCTCCGACAGCAGTTCGGCCCGCTGGATGTACTTGTCGCGCCACTGCTTCGCGTCGTCGTCGGTCGGCAGCGGAACGGCCTTGAGCTGCGTCACGATGCCGTCCATGCGGCGCGACAACTGCGCCAACTCCGCGGCGTAGCCCGGGAGGTCGCCGGCGTCCAGGGCGGCGTCCTTGGCCTGGAGCCGGTCGGTGAACTCGGTCGTCTCCTTGCCGCAGACCTCGTTGACCTTCACGACCCAGCCCTCCAGGGTCGGCTTGCCTCCGGCGTCGTTCGCGACCGGCGCGACCGGCGCGGCGGACTTGTCGTCCGTACCGTTCGACAGGTCGAACGGGCCCACGCCCATGGCCAGGAGCACGCTCACGACGGTCGCGATCGTGCCCACGAGGGTGAGCAGCACCATGAGCTTCCCGCTGCGGTCGCCGCCACGGGGTGGCGGGCCCGGGGGCATCAGATGCCCGGGCGCGCCGCCCGGCCCGTACGGCGGGGGCATGTGGTGAGGGGACGACGACCGTCGTTGGTGACCCCAGTAGCCATTCATTTGTCGTCTCCGTGTCCAAGCCGGTCCATGTAGGAACGCCCTGCCGGCACAGGCATGTGCGGGCAGGGTGATGCGACGTCGGCCGTGACGGGTGACCGCGCGATCCGGAAGGACCCCCCCTTCGGATGACACGCGGAGATGGAACTTTCCCCCCATTCCGGCCGCCTGACGATGCCTCGGGCCCGGGGGACCGCGGCGCCGGCAGGCGCACTTCGCATGGTAGCGACCCACCCGGGGCGGAACCCGGGCGGTTCGGCGAATCGTTGGGTTGGACGGGTGGCTGTGCCCTTCGGTTCCCGCGGAATGGGTTACCGTTCTCCGAACAGCACACGGAGCAGGCACGCGGAAAGGCCTGCCGGGCGCGTCGCCCGGCTCGCCGACCGGAAGCAGGTGCGCCGCCGAACACCGCCCCACCGCACGGCCGTTGTCGACCACGGGGAGGTCCGTACAGCCTATGTCGCCATCCGGTCAGGTACCGGCGACGCGGGTCGCGCACCAGCGGCCCGGATCGCCCACCCTCCCGCCCGTGCCCGACCCCGGCGGCCCGCCGTCGGACGCCGACTTGACCGAGGCCGCCGACCAGGCGGCCGTCGAAGCGCTGCTGCGCTGCCTTCTGCGCGAGGACGGCGTGGTGGTACGCGACGGACCCGTCGTCCGGGTCGCACTCGCCGACAACGGCCCCGTGGTCGAAGTGGCGCTGGAATACCGCTCGCCGACCGGCTGGCACCGCTTCGGCCCGGTGCGCATCGCCGAGGCGGACGAGGGCGGCGCCCTCGACGCCACCGCGCTCGCCGCCCTGCTGTGCGCCGACCGCCGCGCCGACATCGCGGCCGAATTCGCCGCGCGCGTAGGGGACTCGGTGCGCCGGACCGCGCGCCACCTGATCGTCCGGCACGCCGAGGAGGCCGCACCGCCGGGCCCTCGGACCGAGGATTCCGCGGCGCACGACGCACGCGTGCCGGACACCCGGCCGCACGATGCGCGTGTCCCGGACACCCGGACGCCCGAGCCGGAAGCGGAACCCGGCCCGCCACACGGGGCCGGCGAGGCCACCGCGCCGACCCCGTTCCTCGAGGCCGAGCAGGCGCTGCTGCTCGGACACCCCTTCCACCCCACCCCGCACAGCCGGCAAGGCGTCGACGATGCCGAGGCGGAACGGTTCTCCCCGGAGCTGCGCGGCCGCTTCCCGCTGCACTGGTTTGCCGCGGACCCCGGCATCGTGCAGCTCGACGAAGACCTGATCGGGCCACTCCCGGCCATTTTCGCGGCCCTCGCCGGACCGGGCCTCGAACGCCCGGCGGGGACCGTGGTCTTCCCCGCGCACCCTTGGCAGGCCCGGGACGCCGCCACCCGGCCCGGCGTCCGCGCGCTGCTGGACGCGGGGCTGCTGCACGACCTCGGCCCGGCCGGGCCCGCGTGGTCGCCGACGTCGTCCGTCCGCACGCTCTACCGCGCGGACGCGCCGGTCATGCTCAAGACCTCCCTGGGCGCCGAGGTGGCGGACTCGCGCCGCGAGAACCTGCGCTCCGAGATGCGGCGCGGACTGGCCGTGCACCGCATGCTCGACGCCGGCCTCAAACGTGTGCTGCACGGCGCCCACCCCGGGTTCGACGTGGTCCGAGACCTCGGCTGGCTCACCTTGCGCGCGCCCGGCAGCACATGCGAGAGCGGGCTCGAACTCGTCGTACGCGACAACCCGTTCGGCCCCCGCGACCGGGTCGTGTGCGTTGCCGGTCTCACCGCGTCCCGACCCGACCGCCCCGCACGCCGCTCGCTCCTCGGGCGTACCGTCCATCACCTCGCGGTGCACACCGGGCGCCCGCCCGCCGAGGTCGCCGACACCTGGCTGGGCCGCTACCTCGACGTCGTGGTGGCACCCGTGCTGTGGCTGTACGCCGAGTACGGGCTCGGCCTGGAGGCCCACCAGCAGAACACCCTCGTCGTCCTCGACGGCGACGGCTGGCCCATCGGCGGGCGCTACCGCGGCAACCAGGGCTACCACTTCTCGGCCGCGCGCGGCGCGCCGCTCGCCCGGTGGCTGCCCGCGGACGTACGCGAAGACGCCGCGACGTGGTCCACCGACGCCGTCGTCGACGAACGGCTCGGCTACTGCGTCGGCGTCAACAACGTGCTGGGCCTCGTCGGTGCGCTGGGCGCCGAAGGACTCGCCGACGAGACACGGCTGTTGGCGCGCGTACGCGAGTTCCTGCGGCAGGTGCGTACGGCGCACGAGCAGGCCGGCCAAGGGCTTCTTGCCGGTGACCTGATCACGACGCTGCTGGACGCGCCCCGGCTACGCTGCAAAGCGAACCTGCGCACGCGCGTCGCGGGCCTCGCGGCGCCGCCGGGCCCACACACGAACCGGACCGTCTACGTCGACATCGCGAACCCCATCGCCGCAACCTGACCCGGGTTCCACCCCGCCGAGCCGCCACGAACCGACAGTGGGAGCGCCCCCGCGGATCGTCCGCCGGACAACCGCGGGGCGCGCTCCCGGCCTGCTGCCGCGCCGACGCCGCCGAGGGCGCCGACCGCCGTGCCGGGTCGGCGTCAGCCGCGCTCCCACCCGGCTAAGCCTGATTCCACGACCTGATTTCACGCAACGACTTCACGCCCCACCTCACGCCACCCGCTGACCGGGCGGGCGCCCAGTTGATCCCCGCACACTGCAATTGCCTTTGCTCCCAACCGACTTACCACTGCCCGGTCTTCCGTCCCGCCCCGCCTTGCCCACTCGGCGCACGCGATCTTCTTCGGCGACCCTCCGCCACACCCGCGCGGACCGTACGCCCGATGCTCCGGCGCCACCCACCGAACTCCCGGGCTTGCCCCGCGCGACCGGATGATCCGACCGGTATCCGGCTGACGTCCGGTGGATCCTGCATTACTTTCGGCGTGTGCCAACCGGCCCGCGGCTGGCGCCCGGCACCGCGCCACCGCGTACCTCAGGAGGGCCCGTGCCGCTGCCCGACTTCCCCGAACTCACCGGTTCCGCCTGGCAGCGGGCATCCACCGGGCTCCTGCTGGCACTGCTCGCCGAATACGCGTACGAAGGGCTGCTCAGCCCGATCCGCGACGAGGCCGACCCCGATGCCCGGGAATCCGGCACGCGGACGGACGCGGACTCGGGTACCGACTCGGACGTGCGCCCGGACGTACACACGGCCGAGGCGGCGCACTTCGGAGCCGGCGAGGAATCCTCCACCGCGGTCGGTGACGGCCGGCCACCTGCCCCTGCTTCCCCCGCGCACTCCGTGGCCCATCCCGCCCCGCGCTACCGGCTCGAACTCGCCGGTCATGCCGTCTACTCCTTCCGTGCCCGGCGCGGCGCCTTCGGCGCGTGGCGCATCCAGCCGGGGTCGGTCCTGCGGGTCGCCGACGGAGCCGCCGCCCCGGCCACCGACCCCGCCCGGCTGATCGTGGACGCCCGCGCCGAACTCGGGCTCGGCCCCGACGCGACGGCGCGCCTGGTCCGCGACGTGAGCGTGGCGCTGCTCGTCGCGGCCCGCGACGACGCCCGCGAGCGCCCGTCCGCCGCCGAACTCGCCGACATGGCCTACCTCGACCTGGAAGGCCGGGTGGGCGGTCGGCCCGGCCTTGTGCCCGACCGGGTGCGGCCCGGATTCTCCGCCACCGACGCCACCCGGTGGGCGCCCGAGGCGCGCAACCCGATCCGCCTGCCGTGGGCCGCCGTGCACCGAGCCGTCGCGGGGTGGCACACGAGTTCCCCGGACCTCACCGAACAACGGCTCCTCACCGAGGAGTTGGACCCGTCCACGCGCCGCCGCTTCAAGGCCCGTCTCCGCGACCGGGGCCTGAACCCGGCCGACTACATCTGGCTGCCGGTGCACCCGTGGCAATGGGACGAGATCGTGCTGCCGCTGTTCGCCGAGGACCTTGCGCACGGCCGGATCGTCCCGCTCGGCGACGGCGGCCCGGACCGCTACCTCCCACGTCAGGCGGCGGGCGGCTTCACCAACCTCGACCGGCCCGGGCGCCGGGACGTGGCGCTTCCCCTCGCGGGCCCCGAAACCCCGCTGTGCCTCCCGGTCTCGCGGCCGACGCCGGCCTCGCCGCAGACCACGCGGTGGCTCGTCGACCGCTATCACGCCGACCCGTTCCTGCACGGCGAGAGCCGCGTCATCCTGTTGGCCGACCTCGCCTCGGTGACCGTGCGCCACCCGCATCTGGACGCGGTACGCGACGACGCGGGAGGGCTCCCGTACCGAGCGCTGCTCGGTGCCTCGTGGAGCGAACCACTCGCGGCCCGCCTCGACGCCGGCGAACGCGCTCGCCCGCTCCCGGCTCTGCTGCACCGAGACCACCACGGGCGCGCGCTGGTCACCGAGTTGGTGGCGCGTTCGGGTCTGGCGCCCCGCGAATGGCTGCGCTGGTTGTGCAGCGCGCTTCTGCCGCCGCTGTTGCACCTGCTCTACCGCTACGGGCTGGCCCTTCCCGCGTTCGGCGAATCGCTCGTCGTGGTGTCCGACGCCGGCGAGGTCCCGGTGCGCCTCGCCGTCCGCGACACCGCGCGCGGGCTCCTGGCCTGCGTGGACGCGGACGGTACGCCCTTCCCCGAGACCGATGGCCTTCCGCTCGCGACCGCCGCCGCCCCGGGGGCCCCCGGCCGCCACGGCGGACCGGTCGAGGCGTGGGGAGCGGACGGGCCCGGCCGCCACGGGACCGCGTACCGCCCCGCTGATCTCGGCCGGTTGTTCGGCGGCGGGTTGTTCGGCGGCCCACTGCGCCACCTCTCGGCCCTCGCGGACGACGATCTCGGGGTCCCCGAGCCGGTGTTCTGGGCCCTGGTCCGCGCCGAGGTGGCGCGCTACCAGCAGCGGTTCCCCGACCTCAAGGAGCGCTACGCCCAGTTCGACCTGCTCGGTCCGCGCCTGGCCCGGCACAGTCCCAACCGCGACCGGCTGCCCGGCCGGCGCCCCGGACCTCCGGAGACCGTCCCGAGCCCCCTGCACGGGCCCGAGACGTGACCGTGAGGCCGACGCGCGCCATCCCGCGGCATGACACCCCGTGTGCGACATTCCGGGTGCGATATTCCCGGGTGTTCGGGAGCCGGAGGAAAGTCCCTTGGACTGCGGAGACTCGCCGTACCTAGGCTGGAGCGAGTCCGGAACGCCGGTACCGCGCCATGCCCACGGGGCCCTGGGGGACGCAGCATGCCGTACACCGCAGAGATCAGCCGAGCCCACCCCGGCTGCCTGATCTTCCTGATCGACCAGTCGAGTTCGATGGACGACCCGATCGGCACCGCACCGGGGGAGGGCGGCGGCTCTGCCGCGTCGGACACGCCCGCCACCCCGCCGCGCAAGGCCGACGTCGTGGCCGACGCGCTCAACCGGCTGCTGTTCGAACTCTCCGTGCGGTGCGCGAAGGAGGAAGGCGTACGCGACTACTTCCACATCGCGGTGATCGGCTACGGCCACACCGTGCTGCCCGCGCTCTCCGGCGGCCTCGCGGGCCGTGAACTGGTGCCGCTCAGCGAGATCGTCGAGCACCCGGCCCGTTTCGACGCCCGGACGCGGAAGGTCCCGGACGGCGCGGGCGGTCTGGTCGAGCGCACGGTCGAGGTCCCGGTCTGGGTCGAGCCGGTCGCGTCCGGCGGCACCCCCATGTGCCAGGCGGTCGGCGCCGCGTCGAAGCTCGTGCAGGGCTGGGTCGACGCCCACCCCGAGGGCTTCCCGCCCATCGTGCTCAACCTCACCGACGGCGAGTCCACCGACGGCAATCCGGCCGAGGCCGCCACCCGGCTGCGCTACCACGTCACCGCCGACGGCGAGGCGCTGATGTTCAACCTGCACATATCGACCAACCGCGCGACGCCTGTGGCGTTCCCCGGGCCCGGCGACGAGCTTCCCGACAAGTACGCGCAATTGCTCTACGCCATGTCGAGCGAACTCCCGCCCGGCATGCGTGCGTACGCCACCGAGCAGGGCACCGATGTCGCCGACGGGGCACACGGGTTCGTCTTCAACGCCGACCTGTCCGCCGTGGTCCAGTTCCTCGACATCGGCACCCGCGCGGCGGACATCCGGTAGCGGCCGCATGCGTGCCCACGTCACGGTGCTCGCGCTGCACAAGGGCGGAGCGGAGCCGCACGAGTACGAGGACGCCGCATGGGTCGGGAGCCGCGGCGTCCCGACCGTCCAAGGCGGCAGTGCGGTCATCGGCGCCGACCGCAGCATGCTGCCGCCGCCCGGGCCGACCTGCCGACGGGGCGGGGTAGGGAGGGTCACCAGCGTGCGCGCGGCGATATCCGACGGCGCCTCCGACAGCCTGCTGGCCCGGCGCTGGGCCGAGGTGCTGGTCCGGCAGGCGGGCGGCGCGCCGACCGGACTCCTGCGTACCGGCGCCGGGTTCGCCGACGTGCTCGGCCGTGCCGCGAACCGCTGGCCCGACCTCATGAAGCGGTACGAGGACGCGCGCGAACTCCGCGGCCGTCCGCTCGCCTGGTACGAACGCCCCGGATTCGAGCGCGGCGCCCACGCCACCCTGCTGGTCGCGCACTTCGCCGCGCACCGCTGGGCGCCCGCGCGCGGGACCTGGTCCGCGGCGGCACTCGGCGACACCTGCCTCTTCCACGTCCGCGGCGACCAATTGCGGCTCGCTTTCCCGCTGGACAGGTCCGACGAGTTCGACAACCACCCGGCACTCGCGGCCAGCCACGGCAACGACCGCGACGCGGTCGAGGCGCACGTACGGGTCGTCGGCGGCTCATGGATCCTGGGCGACCGCTTCTACCTGGCGAGCGACGCCCTGGCGGCATGGTTCCTGCGCAGCCGGGAGGAAGGCGGACAGCCCTGGCACGCACTTCGCGTCCTCGACTCCGCGTCGCCCCGCGAACTTGCCTCCTGGATCGAACGCCGCCGCGCCGCCCGGGAGTTGCGCAATGACGACGTGACACTGATCCGCATCGAGCCCCGGTGAGGCGGGCCACGTGACCGCCGACGGCGGGCGGGTGACGGGGGCCGTCGCGGACGGGGAAGAAGGGCCGTACCCGACGGGTGCGGACTACAGCGAGGCGATCCGCGACACCACGCTCTGCTTCGCCCATCCGACGGTGGCCGGCGGCCTGGTCGCGATGGGTCCGCTGCGGATGCCGCGGGCGGTGTCGGGGAACTTCGGCAGCGTGTTCCGGATCACCTCCACCGGAGCGAACGCCTCCGGAGCGGGGACAGCCGGGCGGGAGTTCGCCGTCAAATGCTTCACGCGCGCGGTCCCCGCACGCCTGCGGCGTTACCGGGCCATCGGTGACGCACTGCGCGCGGTGGACGCCGATTGGCGGGTCGGCGTCGAGTACGTCCGGCGCGGCATCCTGGTCGGCGGCCAATGGTTCCCGGTGATCTTGATGGAGTGGGTCGAGGGCACCGGTCTCATCCCGTGGATCGAAGATCATCTCGGCGACCGGGCGGCACTTGAAGGTCTCGCGGACCGGTTCGCGCGGGTGGCGGGGGAACTGGAGGCCCACGGCCTCGCGCACGGGGACCTCCAGCACGGCAATCTGATCGTCGCGCCCGACGGCGGCCTGCGGCTCATCGACTACGACGGCATGTACGTCCCGTCGCTGGCCGGGCTGCCCGCCGCCGAACACGGGCACCGCAACTACCAGCACCCGCTGCGCGGATCGCGTGACTTCGGTCCCGGCCTCGACCGGTTCTCGGCCCACCTGATCCATTTGACGCTGCGTACGCTCGCCCGCGAGCCGTGGCTGTGGCGCACCTTCCACGAGGACGGCGGCGAGCATCTGCTGCTGAAGGCCGAGGACTTCACGGCGCCGACGCAGTCGGACCGCTTCTCCGCCACCGCGTGCGCGTCGCCCGCGCTCACCGACGAGTGGGCGCGCCTCGCCCACTGGGCCACGCGGCCGATGGCCGAGACGGGGCCGGTGGGCGACCCGATCGTCCGGGTGTCGGGGCGACGCGGCGGCTTGCCGCCGTGGCTGGCCGAGGCCCTGACCCGGAGCGAGACGCCGGACGGGACCCAGAACGGGACCCAGAACGGGACCCAGAACGGCACGCAGGACGGGACACAGCACGGGGCACAGCACGGAACGCAGGACGGGACGCGAGCGGAGACGCCGGTGCCGTCACCCGCGTCCCCGTCGGCAACTGCGGCTGCCGCAACCCCCGAAGGTCCTGGGAGCTCGGGCAGGCCCAAGGACCCGGGGGCGCGAGGGACGGCGACAACCGCAGCGGCGTCGGCCGCGAACGCGTCCCAGTCGACCACGTCGTCTCCGGCTGCCGCCTCGGGGCCGACTGCCGCTGCGAACCCAGGCGCCGCTTCTCCTGCGAGCGCCGCCTCGACTCCGCACACGGCGTCGACCTCGGGCCCCACAGGTGCGCCCGCGGCCGCCTCCCCGACGGCGCCCCTCCCCGGATTCCTCACCGTGCCGCCGCGTCTGACCTGGGGCCTGCGTACCGCACTGTCTGCGCTGGTGGTGCTCGCCGCCGTCGCCGGAGTGGGTATCGCACTTGCGGGCCCGTGGGTGTGGGCCACCGTTGCCGCGGTGGCGACAGGCGGGGTGGTGACCGCCTCGGCGCACGGGCGGGCGCGGCGGGCGTACCGGGATTCGCCGGAACTCCGGCGCCGGGACACGGCCTTGACGGTCGTCGACGACGCCGAGGAATTGGTCGGGTTCGCCGACCTCCGCGTCAGGCGGGCGCGTGCGGCCTGGGACGACGCCCGCCAGGCGCATGCCGACGTCGCCGCACGGCAGATCGCCGACGGAAAGCTGCTGCACAGCCGCTACGAGTTCGAGCGCGAGGCGGTGGAGAAGCGGCTCGCCGAGGTGCTCGAATCCGTCGAGCAGCGCCGGGTCCTGCTGGAAGGCTCCGGCGGGCGCGAGGAGTTGCTCGCGCTGCGGGCGCTCCAGGACCGGGCGCTCGACGAGGGACTGCGCCGCCACCCCATCCCCGCCGAGATGTTGGGGAGCCGCATTGCGGCGGTGCTCCGCGACGAAGGCGTCCGGACCGCGGCCGACTTCACCAGGGTCACGTCCGCGGTGCCGACGTCGGCCGAGCGGCGTGCGCAGGCCGTCGTGTCGCGTCCCGGCGGCACCGTGCGCATCGACGGCATGAGCCCGGCTCTCGCCCGCGGGCTCCAGGAGTGGCGCGACGAGGTGGTGGAGGAGCTGCGGATCCGGCTGCCGGCGGTGCTGCCGTACCAGGAGGCGCAGGAACTGCATCGCAGGCGGGCCGACCGGCGGCTCGACCTCGCCCGGCAGGCAGCTCGGGCCCGGACCACCGCGCTGGACGAACTTGCGGACCTGGACGCCGACTTGGCCGCCGAGGAGCGCCGCCTGCAGGGATCGGGGGCCGGTGACGTCGCGCGCGCCGCAGCGGCGGTACGCGACGCCGAGGGTGTGCTGGCGGCCGCCGGCGACGCGCACCGGGGCGCCGCGGCGGCCCTGGACGCCGCACGGGCCGAGGTCGAAGGCTTTGCGGCGCTGACGTACCGGCGGTTCCTGCTGGACGTTTTCCGCGGCCGCTGACAGGTGTCCGCACCGCCGTCCAAATTCTTTCAATCGTTCGACTGAAATCCGGTCTTGTGCGACACGTGTCGCCTGGGCGAGGCTTCCTGCCGCAGTCCGCCGTTCCCCGGTCGGCCACCAAGGAGTTCCGCGCATGCGTCCAGTCGCACCAGCACGACGGTCCGGGCCCCGCGCCGTACCGCGCCGCCGCTTCACCGGGTGGTTCCTCGTCCTCGCCCTGCTGTGCGGCCTCGGCCTCTCGGCGCCGGGGGCGCAGGCGACCCCGACCACCAATCCCGCGAGCGTGTGGTGGGAGGCGTACCCGAACCTCCCGCTCTACCCGGACAACAGCACCAACCCGGGCAAGCGCGTGATCGACATCGGCATCCACTCGCCGTCGACCGACAACATGACGGTCAAGTGGGTGCGCGTGCTGCTGCCGAAGAACTGGTCCAAGACCGCGAACCGGACGTGGCCCACGCTGTGGATGCTGCACGGCGGCGGTGGCGACCACACCAGCTACACGACCGACACCCATATCGAGGAGATGGTCGCCGACGAGGACGTCATGGTCGTCATGCCCGAGACCAGCAAGTGCAGTTCCTACACCAACTGGTGGAACTACGACGATGAGTCGCAGCCGCCGAACTGGGAGGACTACGTCGTCGACGAGGTCAGCCAGATCCTCGAGTCGCAGTACCGGGCGAGCGGCGAGCGGTCCGTGCTCGGCATCTCGATGGGCGGCGGCGGCGCGATGATGCTCGCCGGGAAGCACCCCGGGCACTTCAAGGCGGTCGCCTCGATCAGTGGTGCGGTCAACATGCTGCACTACGACGCGGAGGAGGCCATCCAAGGTCCCAGCGTCGTCAAGGCCGGCGCGCTGCAGTGCGGCGTCGACTGGAAGCGCATCAACGGCGAACCGGGCTACCCGTTCTACACGAACGTCCAGTCGGACGAGCGGGAGAAGCAGCGCTGGATCGACAACAGCGCGCTGGGCGTGGCCGAAGGGCTGCGCGGCACACCGCTGTTCGTGTCGTTCGGCAACGGCAACACGGTGGACCCGGGCTGGGTGTGGAACGGTGCGCAGACCGCCACGCCGTCACCCGGCCGCTGCCAGGCCACCGCTCCGCCCAAGGGCTTCGACGGGGTCGGCAGCTTCGTCGAACGGGCGATCCGCGGGCAGAACCACGACTTCGTGAACGAGCTGGCGGCACGCGGCATCGCGGCCACGGTGTGCATGACCTACGGCCAGCACGAATGGCAGTACTGGGAGCGCGAGGTCTACGCGGCGCTGCCGATGCTGCTGGACGCGATCGACGCGTGACGGACGGGGGTCGGGGGGGGGCCGGGGGGGGGGGGCGGGGGCGGGCC
>NZ_JBEZFP010000104.1:0-32921 GCF_040649515.1 Streptodolium elevatio | reverse complement strand
CGGGCCCGGCCGGAAGGCTGCCGGGGGTGCGGGGATCGCTGTTGCTTGACCGGAGACCACCTCACTATCGATGTCCTGCGGTACCCGGGCTCAAGTCCTACGCCCGGGCGATCCTGATGGCGCTCGGCTCCTCCGTTCATCCCTCGGATGATCAACTACTTGGGGCTGGGTACTGCTGGTACTGCGTGTTGCTTGGTACCGCCGGTGTTGCGTACTGCTGGGTGACCTGCTCAACGGTCACCCTCCGGCAGCCAGCCCCGCATCGCCCGCCCTACACCTGCTCGGGCGTGGAACCCCACTGCCGAACTTCCCGGCGCGCGCGCCCGCAGCCGACGCCTTCACCGAGGTACTGCCCACACTTCACTGCGGGGTACTGCGACCTACATCCATCAGAACTGCCAGTGCGGCCCAGCTCGCGGCGCCCTTGACACTGCGGGCTACCCGGCCGGCCATCGGCCCCGTCGCCCTCCCGCAACAACCCGGCTTCGGAACCCGACCACCGCACTGTCCTACCAACGCACTTGCATGTCCTACCGGCCGACAGTTCATCCTCTGCCAAGCCCTACCGTCTCTCTGGCTACAACAGAAACCATAGCCACACCACAACCCAATGTCTACTCCGACAAACACAGATTTTTGCGTGTCGCCCAGTGAGGCAATCAATGCCGATCAGGTGGCACCGCAGGCAGACCGCATGGACACCGCGCAGGTCCCTACAGCTCTGTTCAACGTGTTCAGCCCGCCCGCGCCGGGCACACCACTACAAGGGAGCAGCCGGGTGGGGCCGACGGCTCCTCGACGGCCGGCCGGGCGGATCCCGCTCGGGGATGTTCGGGACCCGCCCCGCCGGCCGTCAGCCCGCAGCAATCGGACACACCCGAGTCGGCGATGCAGCCCTTCGAACCTCGGGGCCGGTTGCATCGTTCGAGCGGGACGCACCGATCAGTCCGGCCGCATCCGCTCTACCGCCGCCCGGTGCGGCGCCGCCGCCAGTACGCCACGGTGACCAGACCGAGCAACGGCCCCCAGAGCAGCAACGGGGTGTAGCAGACGTAGTAGACGGCGGATTTCCAGCCGCCCGCTTCTCCGGGGTAGCCAGAGGGCGTCGGCTCCCCTTGGAGCGTGACACCGGCGAAATCCGCGGCGAAGGCAGTCGTCCACATGGCCGTCAGCAGCACCGTGCCGATCGTGGCGGGGACGACGGCGGCGAGCGGCGGCACCCTGCGTCCGCGCAACACGGGGACCCAGCGCGGGAACACCTCGCCCCAGGCGGCGATAAGTCCAACCGCGGTGAACGCCACCAGTTCCGAGAAGACGGACAGGAAGATGATGTACACCTTTCCGGGCAGCCAGCCAGGGAGGTCGCCCGAGCCCGTGTCGGCGCTGCCCGTCAGGGCGGGGACGTACTCCGTGGCGATCCGCCAGAGGCTGGAGGGGAGTACGACGAGCGGGACGGCGAGCGCGGCATTGCGCACCCAGCGGGAGACTCCGGCCACCGGAGCGTGGGCGGCTGCCCAGCCGGCACGCAACCGACCGGCCGGGGGCGGTGTTCCGTGGCCGTGGGTCCGTTCCATGGTCTGGGTGGTCATGCGCTGGCCCTCCGGCGTTTCGGTTCCGCGGGCTCGGTTCGCCCGGCATGCGTCGAAGATCGCAGCCCTCGGAGCCCGGAACATCGACCACGTGGAGCCATCCGGGGTCGGCCGCACGGACGAGGCGACTCGCCCCGGAGGCCCACGAACGGCCTGCCCTGGCCTCGTCCTTGACCAAGCCGATCCCCACAGGGCGCGCTTGTGGCAATCCGCGAACGAAGAAAGGCCCCAGGGCCGCCCCGACGGTCATGGCAGTGGCCCCATACGCGCCGTTCGCCGCACCGAACTCCCCTCCCTATGAGGAGAGTTACGCCTCTGCTTCCTGCGTCGCGGGGATGCATGGTCCACCCGGCGAACGCGCTGCTCCGCACGGACGGCCTGCGAACACGCGGGCGGGCTCTCGGTTGTTGCAGCGTATCGGCGCGGGCCGGTGCGGCTGCCGCCGCGCCGCGCCGCCGAGGGGCGGATCATCCTCACGGTCGATGCGGATCCACCTCAGCCCCTGCGGTGAGAGGCGCGGAACGCCCCCGCAAGGGCAACGTGTGCGTGCGCCAAGTGTCGTCCTCGCCTTGCCGGGCCAACCCCAGGGGACTGTCCCGGTTCTTGCATCAGGCGCACGGCCTTGATGTCACAGCCCTGGCGTACGCGGTGGCACGGGGGTGGACTGGATGATCGACGTGGTGGTCTGGCCGTGGAGGAGGAAGCGGTCGAGTACCTCCTCGAAGGTGTTGAGGTCGGTGGCATGCACCTTGATCAGGAAGCAGTCTTCGCCGGTGATGCGGTGGCACTCACTGACCTGAGGCAGACTCCTCGCCAGTTCGGCGATCTTCGGCAGCTGCCCCGGGCCCGGGCGGACCCGGACGAACGCCGCCACGGGATAGCCGAGCGCCGCCGGGTCCACGTCGAGGCGGTAACCACGGATCACGTTGTCCTCCCGCAGCCGCCGTATCCGATCCCGTGCGGTGGGCACCGAGACCCCGACTCGGCGGGCCAACTCAGCCATGGACAGCCGGGCGTCCGCGTCGAGTTCGGTCAGTATGGCCCGGTCCACGGCGTCCACGGGGTCCACTCTCTCGCCTTCTTCCTGATCGCGATAAAGAACGCAGATATACAGCACCAACCGTAAAGCTGACGCCCGTTCAACTTACTTGTTCGGCATGGTCTTTGGCGTCCCTTGTTTGCGATCCTTCTGCCGTGGTCAACGATGTCGGACGCTTCCGCCCTGGTGCCTCACCACCACGCTTTGCCGCCGCTGCCGATCGTGTCCCGCCGCCGGCGTTCTTCGTCACGAGTGCGGTCTTCCACTACCTCGGTCCCGCCTGCGCGGTCCTGCTCTTCGCCCGTGTCGACGTTCTGGGCGTCGCCTGGCTGCGGATCGCCTCGGCAGCCGTGGTCTTCGCCGTCTGGCGACGGCCGTGGCGGGTGTGGGGCGCCGCCAACTGGCGGCAGCGCCGGCAACTGCTCGCGCTCGGTGCCGTGCTCGGCGCCATGAACAGCGTGTTCTACCTTGCCCTGGACCGTCTGCCGCTCGGCACGGTCGGAGCCGTCGAGTTTCTCGGCCCCGTTCTCCTGGCGGCCCTCGGTGTACGCACCGGCCGCAACGTGCTCGCGCTCGCCCTGGCGGTCACCGGGGTCTACCTGCTCACCGATGTGTACCTCGTCGAGGAACCGCTCGGCCTCGTCCTGGCCCTCGGCAACTGTGTGCTGTTCACCTTCTACGTGGTCCTCGGTCACCGCCTCGCGGAGGACGGCGGCGCCTCGGGCATCGACCGTCTCGGCGCCTCGATGCTCATCGCGATGATCGTGGTCTCGCCGGTCGGCATCGCCGACGCCGCCGACGCCGTCGCCACACCGGCCCTCTTGGTGGCCGCCCTCGGCGTCGGAATCTGCTCGTCGGTCATCCCCTACGTCTGCGATCAGCTGGCCATGGCGCGCATCCCCAGGGCGACCTTTGCCCTGATGCTCTCCCTGCTCCCCGCCACCGCGGCGATCACCGGCGTCGTCGTCCTCACCCAGATCCCCTCCTGGCTCGAAGGCGTCGGCGTCGCCTTGGTCGTCACCGCAGTCGCAGTCCACCAAGAACGAAGTGAGGAATCCGCATGAGGTACGTCAGATTGGGCGCAACGGGATTGAACGTGTCCCGGATCTGCCTGGGCATGATGGGCTACGGAAACCCTCCGGATCCCGGCCACCCGTACTGGGAGTCCTGGCACCTCGATCAGGACGCGGCCGAACCAATCGTGCTCCGAGCCGCCGAAGCGGGCGTGACGTTCTACGACACTGCCGACATGTACGCCCAGGGCGCCAGCGAGCGGATCACAGGCGCTCTGCTCACCAAGGTTTTCCCTCGGCGTGAGGACTATGTGCTGTCCACCAAGGTGTACTACCCCATGGGTCCGGGCCCCAACGACCGGGGCCTGTCGCGCCGCCACATCCTGGACAGCATCGACGCCTCGCTCGAACGGCTTGGCACGGACTACGTCGACCTGTACCAGATCCACAGGTGGGACAACGAGACCCCGATCGAAGAGACCATGCAGGCGCTGCACGACGTGGTACGAGCAGGCAAGGCCCGCTATATCGGCGCATCGAGCATGTACGCCTGGCAGTTCGCCAAAGCCCAGCACACGGCGCAGTCGGCCGGCTGGACCAGGTTCGTGTCGATGCAGAACCACTACAACCTGCTCTACCGGGAAGAGGAACGGGAGATGATTCCGCTCTGCTCGGACCAAGGCGTGGGAGTCCTCCCGTACAGCCCGCTGGCACGCGGGCTGCTCACCGGCACCCGCGCACGCGGCGGCCGAGGGAGCACCGCGCGCTCCGGCAACGACCCGCTCGCCGACGAGCGGTACGCCGAAGCCGACTTCGACATCGTCGACGCCCTGCACACGCTGGCCGCGGGGCACGCCCGACCCGCAGCACAAATTGCCTTGGCCTGGCTCCTGTCGAAACCCAACGTGACAGCACCCGTGCTCGGGGCGACCAAACCGCAGCACATCGACGACGCGATCGCCGCGCTCGACATCACCCTCGACGAGGAGCACACGGCTTTGCTCGAGACGCCGTACCGCCCGCATCCAGTCATCGGACACGACTGACGCCTCATCACCCGACCTGCCTGGCCAGGAGGCAACCTCAGGCCCGGACGCTCAACTGGAAAACCACGTGGGCCGGCGCATCCGCTCCAGTCTCCGCCGCGGTCGCCGCCGCAGAGGAGCGCTCCGCCGGCGTGCGACGCTGCGGGCCCGTACGGCAGCTCGAGCCGGCTGGCACCATCAAATTCGGTAGGGAACGCCGAACATGTCGGCGCAGAGATGGAGTTGCCATGAAGCGGTGGTTCGGACGTTGGACGATGGTGCTCGCGGTCACGGCGGCCTTGGTGGCCGCGGCGGGCGTATCCGCGGGGTCGTCGGACAGCGGCGGGCGCGGCGGGGCAAGCGCCGTGGAGTTCGACAACGGATACGGCTGGTGGTGACGCCGCTTCCTCGGCAGCACCAAATCAAAACGGTGACGCCGTTTTCGACCTGGGCGGGCTACTCCGTGGCCACCCGCCACCCGCCACCCGAAACGGTCGGCACTCCCGCTTCCTGCCGGTCCGGCACGTGCGGCCGGCCCGGGACCTGCTTCAACTGCGGGACCGGCAACAACGGCTCGATCAGCACCCACAACTCGTCCGAGACGTTCCATGGACGCAACTCCCCTTTGCGCACGAGCCGTTCGACGACCCGATCCGGTGAAAGTCACCCTGCCAACGACCTTTCTGTTAGGACCTCTCTAACGGTTGTCACGTAACTGGCGAACGGCTGTGGCCTGCGGTTGTGTTGCTCATCCGGTCATGGCGAGGTTGTGCATCCGCGCGACCGCGCTCACCGCCCAGAACACGCCGTCGCCTTTGCGGCGGCAGTCGCGCAGGACCTTCCAGTTCTCCATGCGGGCGAAGACGTGCTCGACGCGGGCGCGGACCCTGCGGTGGTCGCTGTTTGTGCTCGGCCCGCCAGCCGGCGACCTCCGCCTCGCCCGAGCGGCGCCGGTGCGGGATGAGGCAGCCGGTGCCCTGGTAACCACCGTCCGCGAGCACGGTCGCGCGGCCGGTTGCAGTGTCGACGCCGGACTCGGCGAACGCCCGGCAGTCGCTGCGGTTGCCCGGCAGCGGCCGACCGCGACCACCAGGCGGGTGTCCGCGTGCACCAGGACCTGCAGGTTCGTCGAGAACCGGTAGTTCTTCGACGACGCGGCGACCTGCCGGTCGCGGGTCGGGACCAGCGTCCCGTCCACGATCAGCACCTCGCCCGAACGCGGCTTCGCCCGCGGCGGGTCCAACGCGAGCAGTGGACTGTGCCGATCCACGATCCGGTGCGCCGCCGCGTGCGAGACACCGAACAACGGCCCGAGCTGCCGCATCGTCAGGTTCGTCCGTAGATAGAACGCGACCATCAGGACCCGGTCTTCCAACGACAGCGCCCACGGCCGACCCGGTCGGGCCGGATCCAACGCCTGGCCACCCCGCGCCTGGACCGTCCGCACCAGCGCGCGGAACTGCCGGTACGTCAACCCCGTGAACACCGGCACCAGTTCACGATCCACCGCCGAGACAACCCCCATACCCACACCAACGCGACACGGCCAAACGGGTTACGAGACAACCTTTAGGCGTGCGTTTCGAGGGCCAGGTCGCGTGATGGGGTGGCGGAGTCGTGCTTTCAGCCTCCGTGTCCGTTGTCGCTGTCGGGGTTCGGCGCCCATTCGGGCCCGGAAGTTTCGAGGGGTTTCGCCGTATCGGGCCTTGAACGCGGCGGAGAACCACGTGGGCGTCAAGCCCACCCGGGCGGCGATCTCGCCGATGGGTGTCGGGTCGGGTCGCGTGTCGGCGAGCAGGTCCCTTGCCAGTCGCAGACTTTCCTCCTGCCGTACGTCCCGAAAGGTGGTGCCGGCGCCTTGGAGGGCAAGTCGTAGTTGTCGTGGCGACCAGCCCAGCGCGCGGGCTACTGCGGACAAGTGCAGGTCGCGGTGTCCGACGTGCTCGCGGACGTACCGGCGTACGACAGTCGCGATCTCGTCCAGGTGGCCTTGGGCGGGTTTGGTGTCCCCCGTCGCCAGCATGCACAGCAGTTCGGCGATGCGATCGCACACCGCTCCGAATTCCGGGCCCGAGAGCGCCGCACCCTGGGAGTGTGCGCTGCGCATCATGTCGCGGACGACGTGGCCCAGGCCGGAGCGCAGGTCGAGCGTTCGGCGCAGCGGTCTGTCCACGCGTATCCGGCCGTCCAGCGCGGCGCGGGGAATCTGGAACCCATAGCAGTCGGCCGTGGGGAAGTACATGCTGCACGTCTCCCCGAGCAGCATGATCGAGGCGAGGCCGGGCATCACGACGGTTTGGCGGTCGTCCTGGCGGATGCTGTACCCGCCCGAGCGGGGCACCAAGACCCAGTAGTGCGCGTCGCCGGGGTCGCGGCGAATCTGCGAGGGGGTGCGTCGGGCGGTGCGTTCTCCGTTCTGGACGAACCGCAGCAGTCGGTAGGACTCCGACTCCTGGATCGTGAGTTCGGCGCTCCACGCCGGGGAGCCGCGGTAGCGCTGATCCATCGGCACCAGGGCGTTGATGAGGGAACTCCACGACTGCGTGTCGTGAACCGCCCAGTCGTGGTAGCGCACCGATGCATCGCCCCCTGACAACCGGATCTTGAGGTGTCGGCGAGAGATGCTAGCCGATCGCGGCGCCCGTCTCGGGGACCGCGGTTCCCCGCCCGATCCAGGGCCGGGCCCGGTCGATCCCGCCCGGCATGTCGGCGGAATCCTTCCGTTCCGGGCCCGGGTGCAGTCGCGTACCCGGTCCGCCGGGGGGCTTCCCCCTCGGCGTTCTGAGGTCCGCGTCGGAGGCGGCCTGTCGCAGTTCGTCCGCGTCCATGTCGCGGATGTGGGCGGTGAAGAACCAGGAGTGGCCGAAAGGGTCTTCAAGTTCGACTTGCAGGTCTCCGTGGAATTGATCCCCGAGGGGCCGGACTGTCCGGGCTCCGCGGTTGACGGCGTGTTCGGCCAAGGAGCTCACGTCAGGGACGTATATCAGGAGGTTCATCCGCACCGAACGCTCCTGGGTGGAACGCCACGGCGGGCGCGCCGACGTCACCACCCGACCGGGCGACCTCGAACCGAAGCCCCCGGCCCCATCCACCGGGTCGAGTCGACGGCCTGCATTAGCCCGCCACGTACGTGATCGCGTGGTCGCGATATCGCGCTCCGTGCCGGAATTACGTTTTTGTGTCGACCGTTTCCGCTGAGCGGCTCGATTCACGCCGCGCCCTGTCCTGAAGGCCCGGCGCCTTGCAGGCTGCTGTGCGCTCGGGAAGGCGAGCGACGCGACGACTCCGGTGCGACCCCGCATCGGATGAGCCCGTCCGAGCCCCCCGAAGACCCGGCAACCGAAACCATCGAACGCGCATCGGGCCACAACCGATGCCGATCGGCGCTCGGCTTTGCGTCGGGATCGACTCGGGCGGCTCTCCGGCTGTTCTCGGCCGATCCCAGGCGTTCGAGCCCCGGCGATCCCGCCACACGACACGCGGCACCAGAGCGAAGGAAACACGACGTGCGGACGATATCCACCTCCATCGACATCGGCGCCTCACCGATGACCGTCTGGGAGGCTTTGGTCGACCTGGACCGCTATCCGCCGTGGAATCCCTTCATCCTGGAGGCGTCCGGGACCGTCGCCGCCGGCGAGACCCGCACCTTGCGGATGTTTCCCCTCGATGGCAAGCCGATGACTTTCCGCCCACGCGTCCTGGCCGCCGAAGTCGGGGCCCGGCTGCGTTGGATCGGTCGCTTCGTCGCACCCGCGTCTTCGACGGCGAGCACGAGTTCGTCCTCACCCCCACGGCGGCTCGCGCGCGGACGCATGGCCGGTCAGGTGCGCCGGTGACGCCCCGGTGGCGGCCGCATCGATGGTGGCATCGAGGCCGTCGGGGCGCGACCGCACCACGGAACTCCTGACGCAGGCCCCGGCCACGGGCCGGGGCACCGCGCGGTTGGTCAGGAATCGAGAAGCGCAGGCTGCCGAGGCGTCCCTACTGTCATCGCCGTGACGCCCCCTCAGACAGGGGGTCCCTCGACGAACGGCACGATCTCCCGCCGTCCTGTCACGGCATCGCACGCTCTCATCCGGCACCCTGACGCGACCTCAGGAGTCTCCTTGAGCGGCGAGTCCCAGCCCTACGAGGTCGACGTGCCGTTGCTGCTGGGCAGCGGCACCAGCAACGAGACCTGGACCGTCCCGGGAACCGATGCGGTCCAGCGCTGGCCGACCGGGCAGATCAACGCCCTCGACCTGCGGGTGATCACCGACACCGACGCCCGCACCGCGCTTCGGGAGGCCTACCCCGGCGCATACACCTCCGCGCCCACCCCCACCGGCGAACCACTTGCCCTCCCGGCCGGCCTGCCCCGGCTGGCACCCCACAAAGGAGCGCCCACCGCCGACGAAGCTGCGTTCGACTGGCACGTGGGACACCTGATCGACGAACTCGGCTACATCAGCCACCACAGCGAGGCCGCCGCACTCGCCGTGACCGACAAGGCACAGCGCTCCGTCCAGATCCTGACCTCGCTTCCGGAGGCCGAGGTGCCGATGCGCTGCGCCGCGGACGCGGACGACTGCACCGTGGCGCGCGCGTTCACCGTCCGGGTCGCAGAGGTGGTGACACCGGTGATCGGCGAACAACTCGCCCACGCGTTCCGCCTGCCCGTACCCGCGCAGCTGGACGCCGCTCTTCCCGCCCCGGTCCAGGACCGCAGCAGTCCCGTCCTGGCGCACGGGGACCCGACCGTCGGGAACTTCATGTGGTCCTTCGGCGAACCGGTCCTGACCGACTGGGAACTCGCCCGCCCCGCCCCGCGCGTCTCCGCTGCCGCCCACACCCTCGCCGCGCTGGTCACCCGCGCCCCGTACCCGCTGCGCCCGCAGCGGATGGAGGAGTTCCTCGACAAGGTCGCCGGCGCCCGCGAGGCACTCGACAGCGGCCTGTACGCGACCTACCACGCCTACGAGGTCGCCCGGGCACCGTGGGTGGACATCCTGCGGGGCCTACGCGGCGAGGTGGACCCCGCACTCGTCCACCGCAACATCGCCCGCTTCCTCGGCGACGACGCCCCCACGATGAAGCAGGTGACGGGCCTGATCGGGGCACACGCAGGCGACGCATTCCCGCTGCCCGCCCTCCCGGCGGCGGCTGCCAGGCACCTCGCCGAACCGCCGCACGGACACGAGCACCCGGACGAGCGGTACGGCGCGGCCGAAGCGCTCCACGCCGAGGTCACCGACGCCGCCGCGGCACTGATGCCACCCGAACAGTACCGGCACTACCGCAGCCTCCTTGAGACCGCCGCGTTGGCCCTGCCCCCCGTCGCGGGATCAGTCCTCGAAGTCGGGCGGCGTCTGCGCGAGGCCGGTGCGACCGAGGTGTCCAGCCACCTGCACCGCGACCGCATGACGTACCGATTCGACAGGACACAGCCACAGGCCCCCCTGACAGTCCACCAGCCTCGAGCGCAACTGGAACGCGGCAAAAGCCTGAGCAAGCATCCAGGCGACGACAGCTGACAAGACCGACAAGCCACGACCGGCCGGGGCTCCCGGACCTCCCGCCCAGGCATCTGCCGCGCAGGCACCCGCGGGTGCGGAGTCCGGCGACGCGGTGCAGGCCGCGCCGGCCGACATGCTCGACCTGTCCATGACCACCAAGCAAGCCCACTGGAGCATCCACGGCCGTGGTCTTTTCGCCGTGCACACCCACCTCGACGAAATCGCCGCACGTGCCCGCGATCTCGACGACGACCTCGCCGAACGCGCCGCAGCCGGGGGCCGGCGCGGCACACGCGCGCACCGCCGGGTCGGTGTCGTCGAGGTACGCGGAGGTGACTTGGTCCCACAACCCAGGCACAACACCGCGGCGCGCCGTCCTGCTTGCGCCGGAACATCCCGTACGCGGCCGGCCCGTGCGCCAGCGGTAGCCGGTGGGTGGCGAAGTCCGCCGTGCCCAGCGGGTCTTCCTCGGTGAGCAGCGGCAGGCTGTCGCCGACCCAGCGGTGGACGTTGGCCGGGGACCCTCAGGGACCTTGACGGGCAGGTTGTTTCCGAACGGCACGCGTAGGAACTCCGCCTGGCCGCCGGGCACCTGCCCGTAGAGGCGGGTATACCGAACAGCGCGCCCCCGCTGCCCTGTTCGCGGACCTGCGTGGTCTCACACCACGAGTGCAGCCCCTGGCAGCAAGTGCGGCAGGTACCGCGGGAGACGTTGAACGGGATCACGACCCGGTCCGATGCGGACGATCACGTCGGTCGGTTCCTGCATCACCCGATCCGGGACGGTGTCGATCCGGACGTCGCGCCGTCCGTGCCAGGTCAAGGCTTTCATGTGGGGCCCTTCGGCTCATATGGACGAGTCCCGGGCTCCGGTGCCCACCGTTCCGGCCCTGTCGCGGCAGGCCGGCGGCGCGGTGCCCGGGGCCGCGCGGTGACCGCTGGACCTGCCGATGCGCGCGACCGGCCGCCTTCCGCCCGCGCCGGCCCCAGGGCCGCCCCGCATACGGCCCGGTTCGGCGGGTAGCCGCACGGGAGAACCGCAGGTGACAAGGTCCGCGGATGTGCACAGGAAGGGAACCGTCGTGACTGCGCAAACCGACGTCGTCGAACTGATCCTCAAGGACCACCGGCGTATGGAGGACCTCTTCCGGCAGATGCGCAGCGTCGAGGCGGACCGGGCGGCCGCGCTGGCCGAGTTCGCCGACCTCCTCATCGCGCACGGCCTCGCGGAGGAAAGCGAGGTTTATCCCGCCTTGAAGCGCTACAAGCACATCGACGACGAAGAGGTCGAGCACGGCGAGGAGGAGCACGAAGAAGGCAACAAGGCGCTCCTCGACCTCCTCGAAGTCGACGAGGTCGGCTCGGAGGAGTGGGACGAAAAGCTGGAGGAACTCGTCGAGAAGGTCACCCACCACGCCGACGAAGAGGAGCGCACCATCCTCAACGGCGCCCGTGAGAATGTCGCCATGAACCGGCGGGAAGAACTCGGCGCTGCCTTCGCCGCAGAGCGCGCCAGGCAACTCAAGGCAAACTGCGGCGACATCGGCAACGTCCGAGACATCGTCCATGGCAAATGAGCACGGCGTGGTTCAGGGGCTGGCCGACGGTTATGGGACGTCGTGCCCAGTCGAGGCCGCCGCCGATCTGACACCCTTCGCCAGACGTCATGAATGCTTCGGGATTTTCGTTCGGCCCCGGCGCGCACCGCATCACGTCGACGGCGCGGCTCCACGTTTGGCGTGTTCGCGTGGTTGACAGCGTGAGGGCGCGCTTGCGACCAGGTGTGCCGTTGCGAGCGCACGGGTAGCGCAGATGGCCAGTGCCGTCCCGCTGCCGAACGGGGAGCGGCGGCATCGCATTGGACGGAGCACCGATGGGCGAAGACTCGCGGATCCCGGCTCAGGAGCAGCCGTACCCGGGGACGACGGACCCGATGACGCCGCGTCCTCGCGACGAAATGGCCGACTACCAAGGCAGTGGCCTGCTGCTCGGCAAGCGGGCGCTGATCACCGGAGGCGACTCCGGGATCGGGCGGGCGGTCGCGGTGGCGTTCGCGAAAGAAGGCGCGGACGTCGCCATCGGGTATCTGGCAGAGGTCGAGGACGAAGATGCCGCGCACACGGCGCGCCTGGTCGAGGCCACCGGCCGGCGCTGCGTCGTGCACCGTGCCGATCTGTCCGTCCAGGAAAACTGCCAGGGCCTGGTGGACGACGCGGTCGAGGAGTTGGGCGGACTGGACATCCTCGTCAACAACTGCGCGTACCAGCAACCAGTCGAGGATTTCGCCGACTTGGACTCCGAGACGTGGGAGTACACCTTCCGGGTCAACATCCACAGCTACTTCTGGACCACCAAAGCCGCACTCCCCCACTTGGCCGACGGCTCGGCGATCATCAACACCTCGTCGATCAACGGCCTGCGCGGCAACCGCACCCTGATCGACTACTCGGCCACCAAGGGCGCGGTGCTCGCACTGACGTACGCGCTGTCCCAGTCCCTGCGCGAACGCGGAATTCGCGTCAACTGCGTGGCCCCGGGCCCGGTATGGACTCCGCTGATCCCGGCGACGTTCACCGCCGACCGGGTTGAGTCGTTCGGCGAGCAGGCACCGATGGGCCGCGCCGCGGAGCCGGACGAAATCGCGCCCTCGTACGTCTTCTTCGCCGCGGGACGCCTGTCCAGCTACTACACCGGCGAAGTCCTCACCCCCGTCGGCGGCGAGACCCTGCCTGGCTGACGGCCTCCGGTGCGGGCCACGATTCCGGGGCCCGCACCGGGGCCCGCCGGGGCCTACGCCTCATCGCCGCGTGCCCCGGGTCGCAAGTGCATTCACGCGAACTCGATGTCTCGTGCCGGACAGATGCGTGCGCCGAGGTTGCGCTCCATCATTCGGAGCGCGGATGCGCGTACAGACAGCCGCCGTCGTGCAGGAGGCCGCGCAGGAGGGGTGGGCAACTGCGGTTCCGTCGGGTGCGGGTGGATGGTGACGCGCACCTGACCGGTGGAGTCGGTGCAGACGTCGGTTCCGGGAGTGCGGCCCACGGTGCCCACGGACGCGGAGGTCTGTCGGTGCCCGCCGACGGGACCGTCACCAACTACCGGTCGACCGCACGGGTCCGAGAGCGCAACACAGCACCCGGCGCGCTGCCGGGGTCTGCGTTTGCCGGGTGGTCGAGGGCGGGTGGCCGTCGACATGCGGTGGTCGGCTCGTGCTACGACCGGTCCCGCGAGGTGGTCCGGTCGGCTGACCACTGCTCCTCACCGTTGTCCTGCACGAACTGGTCGCGCAGCTCGACGTCGCCCTCTTGGTGGTACCCGGGCGGTACACCGAGCCCCATGAGCGACAGGAGCTTTCCGAGGACGGCCCCGACCGCCGCCACGCCGACACCGGTCCAGAACAGCCAGGGTTCGGCCAGCGGCAAGGCCACCGCCGCGACGACACAACCGGCCAGGATCACTGCCACGCCGATCCACGCGGCCGAGCTGTGTCCGGCGTTCCCGACACGCATGTCACCGCGCCCGTACCGTTTCCGGGCCAGCTCGTGGGAGTCGGTCTCCTGCCGGTCGTAACTCGGGTCATGACTCATGTGCGGCCTCCGTCAGGTCGTCGGCTCCGCATCGGAATCCAAGGTCCGAGGTGCGGAGTCGTCTCGGGATGTGCCGCTACCCGACTCGGATGATCCGATGCGTCGAGTGATCGCCGGATCGCGGAGGCGGGGCTCCCGGCCCCACACCGTGTCGGAGGGGAAGTGCGGCCGCAGGCGCGGGCCGGCGAACGGCCGGACAACGGCGCCTGTGCACCTGTCGCCGCGAATCGGGTAGACGCGTGACCATGGAGCGATTCGAGATTCTGATCTTTCCGTTCAACGAGCAGGACATGCCGGAGGACGCCCGAGGCCCGGCCGTGCGATCGGCGATCGTCCGGTCCACCGGCGAGCAGGGAGCCTCGGGCTTCCCCCGGTACGCCGGTGACGGCGTCCAAGCCGACATCGATCCCGAGACCGGGGCGGTCGAGGCCATCACCGTGGACGGCGCCGAACTGGAGGACAGTTGGAGCGCCCGAGCCGTACGCGATACGGAGGCGTCCTGACGCCTGCGACGGCTGGGTACAGCCGTTTCCACGGGTTGGGCGGGCCGTACGGCCAGCTCGGCTCGCGAGAAGACATCCGGCGTCCGGGTTGCGCGACGCCGGTTCGTCAGCCGCCCTCGACACCGGTGGCGCCGTGCGACGCGCCGACCGGTTTCGACTCGGGTGAGCCGCGCTGACGCAGGTAGATCGCCAACAGCGCCATCGAGGCGATCGCCAGGAGCTCGGACTGCCAGTTCTGCAGGGTCCGATCCCAGAAGTCGGCGGAGGCGGCGTACTGCGTCCAGCCGATCGGCGCCTGGAGGTCGCGGAGCCGCTGCTCGTTGTAGGCGGCCGTGCCGGTGACCGATTGGGCAAGCCAGCACAGAACGAAGATCGTGCCCATCACCAGCCCGAGGGAATGCGAGTACAGGCGCTGCCGCCACCCGCCGGCGCCGGCCCAGGACGGCGAGTCGGACCGGGCGTGGGGGCCCGCCCGCTGGTCCTCGTCGGTTTCGGTGCCGGCCCTTCCGAGTTTCTTCGACTCCGGGGAACCGCGTTGCAGCAGCCAGATCGTGCCGGTGATGTACAGGAAGAACTGCAGGTACTCCGACTGCCAGTTCTCCGTCACGTCGACCGCGAAATCGGACGAGGTGACGTACTCCCAAAGACCCACCCGCGCAAAGCCGTCGACCGCGAGCTGATCGTTGAAGGCGGCGCGGCCCGCAAAAGCCTGCCCGACGAGCGCCGCGAGGAAGGCGGTCAGGAATGTCAGGCCCAACGCGTTGTCGCGAACAAACGCGGCGAGGCGCGCCCGGAGGGGGCGGCTCGGGTGCGGACGACGCGCGGCGGTCACCGCTGCATCAGCCCGAGCGCGGTGAAGTACGCCAGCCCGCAGCCGATGACAACAGGCAGACGACGAACATCGTGCGCACGTCGCCCGTCACCGCCCCCTGATGTCGCGCGTCGACGGAGCCAACGCGTCACATGCCGTCGACGGATCGCCGTCCTGGAGAGCCCTTTCAAAGCGGACCGCGGCCGCGGTCGCATGGTCACGCCGTTCCGGCAGGGACGCGCAGCCGCCCACCATCGCGACGGCCGGCACTGCCTCCGTCACCCGAATGCACGCTGCCGGCGCTTGCACGCGCTCTCCTGCCCCGAGGCCTCCCACACGGCCATCACCGTATAAGGACATACACCGCAAAAGGTTGATTTACGCTGGTGGGTCGCCCAAGGCAAGAAGCAACCACCACAGGGGTCAGCCCGCGGGGGGCGTGACCCCGAGGATGCAAAACGGCTCCAGCTCCGGGAGGTTTGATGCGCATCCCGTGGGTAGCGCAGGGGTTCACAATGCGCAGCCCCCGAAGGGAGATCTCATGGGCACGACCGAGACAGGCCATGTCACAGGCACCAAAGACAAGGACTACAACCTCGTCTGGTTCACCGAGGCGTGTCTGAGCAACGCACTGCGCCTGGAGACGTACATCGAGGACGCGGACCGCGCCGGCGACTCCGAACTCGCCGACTTCTTCCGCCGCGCGCAGACCGAGAGCCGCAAGGGCGCCGAGCAGGCAAAGACTCTGCTGCGGCAGCGACTCGACAAGTAGAGCGACTCGACAAGTAGATGGCTCCGCCTACCGCCGAGTGAGCATCCCTGCCACCGGCCACCAAGGCGCAATGGGTAGGCCGGATGTCGGCAGCCACTCCCGTCGCCCCCGCCCGGACGAACATCGGCGGGGGCGACGTGGTGTTTGGCGGCAACGCGCGCGGGCACCCGCGGTGCAGCACGCATGGGACCGACCCTGCTCCGACTCGTCCGGCGCCGAAGGAGACATCGATGCATTCAGGCGACGAGCTCAACCCGGCCGTGCGGATGGGGCTGTCCCCAGGGCAGACAGTCAAAGAGATCGGCCGCCACGACGACGCCGACGAGCTCGTGCGCGAGGGGATGGCCGAAGCCACCGGCCGGGACCTTCTCGACCCGGACGACGCAACCGCCGCCGACCTGATTCTCCTGTGGTTCCGGGAGGGCGACGGCGATCTCGAGGACTCGTTGGCGCGCGCCGCCGAGGCGTTGGAAACGGGCGGCGACATCTGGCTGTTGACGCCGAATGAGGGACGCAGCGGGGCTGTCCCCGCCGAGGACATCGCCGACGCCGCCGACGCGGTGGGGCTGACACCGACGGACAGCGTCGCGGCCGGCAGCGCCTGGAACGCCGCCCGGCTCGCCGCCCCGGGTGAGGCACGAGACCGACGCAGCGGCTCCGGGGCGTCCGGCGAAAGCCGCGCCGAATAGGTTCTCAGGTGACCAGGCGAGGGCAGCCTCGGGCTCGCCCGGGACGGCGGCCGCCGGGTCACGCCCGGGCGGGCTCCACATAGCCGTTGCGTCCGTCGTGGCCGTCCGCCTCGGCCTCGTCGAAGCAGTGGCGCCATGAGCGAGGTAACGGAAATAGAGCCGCTCTGCTCCGGCACCGCCACGGTCACCGCACGGGTGCCGTCCTTGCGTACGAGGAGTCCGTGGGTCCCGGGGGTCCAGCCGTTGAAGTCGCCGACCACGCTGACCGCAGGACACGCCGGATCCGGCGGAAGAACGAGGGTGATCTCCGTAATGTGGATTCACCCGGTCGGCCCCACGTTCCACCGCGCCGGCGACGTGCGTCTGTCGTCGACGACGGCTCCGAGGGTCACGGGCTCGGACGAGTACCACCGGGACGGCGCGGAGGTGCCGTCATCAGCTCCACGACACAGGCGGCGTACCGCGCGAACACCTCGCCGTCGGGATCCAGGGCTTCCATGCGGCGTACGAGCTTCCCCGCCAGGGCGTACGTTTCGTCCTCGTCCAGGGCACGCCGGGCCACACGGCCCAGCGCTCTTGCGCGTACCATCTTGGCTTCCCCGACGCGCCTCGGATCCACTGCGGTCATGTCGGACACCTCCGTCTGCTCCGCGGCTACCCCCTCGCGCCGGAGGCACGCGCCGACGTACACGACAGACTCCGCGCCACTGCAAAGGCCGGCAGCGTGGACGGCGGCTTCGGCCGCGGATCGCGCGCGACGAGGCAGGACGCCGATGAGCGCTACGCGGACCTGTTGCTCGCGGGTGCTGCGCAACCGCCCCTTGCGTCAGGGCAGACGGGGGGAGGGCGGGGTCGGCATGCCGTGCTTTTCGAGGACGTCCAGGACTTGCCGCATGTCCAGTTCCGCGTCGGAGCTGTGCGGGCCGGTGGCGCGGCCGTAGCGGAAGGAGCCGTCGGGGGCGAAGTGGGCCCAGACAGTGCGATCGGGCAGGGACATGCGCACACTTCCGTCGTGGTGCGCCGCCACCGTCCAACCGTACAGACGGGCGGTGTGGGTGAGGTAGTGCGCGTCAGCCCCAGGCGGTGTGGCGGGGTCCGTCATGGAAGTGCTCCTCGGACAGCGTTCGCAGGCGGCCGGCCCGGCTCGGGGCGCTCCGCGGCCTTGTGTACGTCGACTGCGGCGCAGCCACCCCTATCTTGTCGGGCCCGACCGCGCTTGGCTGCGCACCGGGCCGCGGCGCGGAGGGGTGGACTTCCCCATGGCATCAACCGAACCGAACAGGGGTAGCAGCGGGCCGAGCCGAGAAGCACCGCGCCAACTCCCGGAAGATCGAACATGACGGACTCCCCCGTGCAGGTCAACGCGCTCGTCGTCGATGCCCAAGACCCCGAACGACTGGCCGCGTTCTGGTCCGCGTTGCTCGGCAGACCGGTCGTCGGGCGTGGCGGACCGTACGTCTGGTTGCGCCGGGAGAACGGGCTCGCGCTGGGCTTCCAGCGGACGGAGACACCCAAGCCGGGCAAGAACCGGGTGCACATGGACATCAGTTCGTCCGACCCCGAAGCCGAGCAACGCCGGGCGGAGGCGCTCGGCGGACGGAGGCTGGACCAGTACGCGGACGGAGGCTTCCTGGTGATGGCCGATCCGGAAGGAAACGAATTCTGCATCATCCCCACGGGCTCCTTCGCGATCGACGACGAGGGCCGCGCGAACTACCTCGACCGGCCAGGACCCGAAGACCGCGCCTGAGGGCGCGCCGTACGCGGCCCCGGGAACCGCTCCAGGCGGTGGAGCAGCACTTCGAGGCGGCGGCTCGGTGTGCCTGGCAGCCGTCCCGGCCGACCTGCGACGCCTGCCGGAACGCCCCGGCCTGGACGGCACCATCGCCGCCTACCCCACCCTCGACGCAGCCGTCACCGCGCATCGCGCCGCTCACCGCACGAACGGCTTCCACCGCCGAACGGCTTCCCCCGAACGGCTTCCACCCCGAACGGCCTTTCGCATGCCGCATCCTGACGCCGCGCGCACCTGCGCCGCAGGTCAGAGGCTCGTGATCGTTTGCGGTGCGAGGGTCTTGATCATGGTGTTGGTCCAGCGCATCTGACGGAGCGTCTGCGGGTGGCAGGCGGTTGCCAGGGCGAGGAGTTGCTGCTCGCGTGCCGCTTGCGCGGCCTGGGCGAGCATCTCCCAGTGCAGGGAGTTCTCGGCGGCGTGCAGGTGCAGGTCGCGCAGATCACGTAGGAGGAGTAGTCCGGGCTCGGCGTGGTGACCCGTGACATCGGGCTCCTCCCGGCGCCGCGCAGGAAGGAGACCGGCGGCCTCCGGAGCGTCGCCGAGGTCGAGGCCGCAGTCGGCGGCGACCGCGGCAAGGCGGCGGACGTGCTCGCGGGACCAGCGGGCGACGTCGGTGGCCACGTGGTGGAACTCGTGCTCATTCCGGTGGTGTTCGGCTGCGGTCACCAGGGCTCTCGCCAGGTCTCCTTCGCCGCGGTGCAGGGCGCGCAGCACGATCGTGAAGCCCTTCACCGTCCGTCTCCTCGGCCGTCCCAGTTGGTGTCCGGGGTCTGCGACACGTGTGCCGCGGGCCCGCCTGCGGTGTCCGGCGCGGCACCCGTGACGGCCGGGGCGGAGGCGGTGGTGGTGGGCGCGGGCGAGGGCCGTCCGTCGCCGCGCCGGACCAGCCGAAGGCTCGCCGCGGCGGTCTTGAACATCGGCTGTTTCGACACCGGGTCCCAGTCGGTGACGGTGGCTTCGTTGGCCGCTCGCGGCGGCGTGGATCCGTCGGGGCCGGACCCACCCGGGGTGTCCCAGTAGCCGTAGTGGAACGGGACGAACAGCACTCCGGGCCGCAGGTCCGAGACACGCAGCCGGGCCTGGAGGGCACCGCGGGGCGTGGTGACCTCGACGAGGTCGCCCTCGCCGTAGCCGAGTTGCCGTGCGTCGTCGTCCGAGATCTCCACCCACGGTTCGGGTGCCGCGGCGTCGAGCTGCGGGGCCCGCGCGGTCTTGGTGCGGGTGTGGAAGTGGTAGAGGGTGCGCCCGGTGGTGAGATGGAACGGGTGTTCCTCGCCGGGTGACTCGTGGGGCGGCAGGTATTCCGCGGCCTTGACGACCGCCTTTCCCTGCGGGTTAAGCGAGCGGTACTCGACGACGTCGTTTGCGGCGCCGGTGACCAGGTCCTTGCCGTAGCTCTCGCAGACGTCCGGGTGCGCCCAGTTGATGCCGTGCGTGTAGAGGCGTTCGGTGCCGTTCGGGGCCCGGTCGTTGCACGGCCACTGGATGCCGCTGCCGTCGCGGAGCACGGCGTACGAGAGGCCGGTGTAGTCGCAGGGCCGTCCCGCGCTGCAGCGCTTCCACGCCTCGAACGCGGACTCGGGGTCGTGCCAGCTGATCAGCGGCCGGTCGTCCTTGTCGCGGAAGTCCATGCGGCGGGCGTAGTCGAGGAAGATCTCCAGATCGGGTTTCGCGTCGCCCGGCGGTTCGACGGCCTTCGCGCACAGGTGGACCGTGCGGTCGGCGTTGGTGAACGTGCCGGTCTTCTCGCCCCACGTCGCGGCCGGAAGCACCACGTCGGCGAGTTGGGCGGTCTCCGTGAGGTAGAGGTCCTGCACCACGGTGAACAGCCGTTCCCCGGACAGGATCGACCGGATCCGGGACAGCTCCGGCAGGGACACGGCCGGGTTGGTGCCGCTGATCCACAGCATGCGGATCGAGCCCTGCTCGGCGTACCGGAACATCTGCATCGCGTGGGTAGGCGGCGCGTAGTGGGGAATGGTGTCGGGTTCCACGTTCCAGACCGCGGCCAGGTCGGCGACGTGCGCGTCGTTCTGCCAGTTGCGGAAGCCGGGTAGGTCCCCGTTCGCGCCGCATTCGCGGGTGTTCTGCGCGGTGGGCTGGCCGTTCATCTGCAGCACCCCGGCACCGGGGCGGCCGAGCATGCCGCGGATCAGGTGCAGGTTGTTGACCTGCACCGCGGCGGCGGTCGCCTGATGCGACTGGTACACCCCCTGCAGCACCGTGGACAGCAGCGCCTCGGCCGTGCCCAGCACCTCCGCCGCTTCTCCGATCAGCCGGGCCGGTACATCGCAGATGGCGGCAGCCCACTGCGGGGTGCAGTCCTTGACCTGGTCCGTCAGTTCGTCGAACCCGACGGTGTGCGCGGCGATGTAGTCGTGATCCACCCACCCGTGCCGGACGATCTCGTGCAGCAGCGCGTTGAGCAGCGCCACGTTGGTGCCGGGGCGCGGCGCCAGGTGCACCGCCGCGCGACGTGCCACCGGTGTGGGACGCGGGTCCACGCACACCAGTCGCGGCGGGTCCTGTCCCTCCAACCGGTCCAGTACGCGCATCCACTGCACCGGCTGGGTCTCGGCCAGGTTGTGGCCGAACAGCGCGATCACGTCGGCGTGGTCGATGTCGTCGTAGCTGCCGGGCTGCCCGTCGCACCCGAAGGATTCCTTCAGGGCCTCGGCCGCTGTCGCCGTGCACAGACGCGTGTTGCCGTCCAGGTGATTCGTTCCGATGCCGGCCCGGGCGAGCACCGCGAGCGTGTAGTACTCCTCCAGGAACAACTGCCCGGAGGTGTAGAAGCCGATCGCCCCGGGCCCGTGATCGTCGACGAGCTCGCGCGAACGCGAGGCCACCAGCTCCATCGCCGTGTCCCAGTCGGTCTCGACCAGCCGCCCGTCGCGCCGCACCAACGGACGCGTCAAGCGGTCCGGGGACGCGTTCGCCTGCCAGCCGAACAGGTCCTTCGGGCCGAGCCGTCCCCGGTTGACCCGGTCCACCGAACGTCCCCGCACCCCCACCATGCGGCCGTCGACAACCGCGATGTCCATCGCGTCGCCGTCCGAGTGCAGGATCGACGCCGCCTGCACCCAGCGCTGCACGCTCCCCGGCTCCACGCCGTCCGCCAGGAACATGTCCACCCGCCCGGGCCACGGGCGGTGCCGCCCGTGCGGCACACGGCTCCCCCACGGATGCGCGATACGGTCCTGCGACGGCTCCACCGCCCGCCTCCCAAGCCTCGGGGACCCTGCCGACCGCTCCCCGATACCCGGCGCGCACCCGCTCACACCCCGACCTGCCGACTGACGCGTGCCCGCGAACTTGCCGGGCACGCCCTCACCAGTGTGCGATGCCGGCGCGGTGGCCCTGGCCATCGCCGATGCCTCCGAGAACCGCTGCCGGGTCACCGCCCTCGACATCGCCCGCTCCGCCGTGTGGACGGCCCGCGCCAACAGCCTCCGGCCGCGGAGCCGTCTCCTACCTCGAAGCGGTCGGGCTCGTCGAACCGGGCTGCCGGGAAGAGGAACTGGTGGTCATCCGTGCCGACAACGCCTGACAGGAGCGTCAGGGTTCGGGGCTCTCGGGCGCCCACGGCAACGGCAACAGCCGTGCGGCGATACCGCGGGCGAACGGCTCGACGCCGACGCCGAGCAGACGCCACGCCCAGTCGATGACGTACGCGTCCGGCCCCACGTGCACCCGGGCACGGTTTCGCTTGACGCCGCGGAGGATCGCGCGGGCTGCTTGTTCGGGCGTGGTGGCCGCGACACGACTGCTGATGGCGGCAAGGGCGTCGGCGTCCACCTGGGGCGAAGTCCGCACGGAGCGGGCGAACGCGGAACTCACGCCGCCCGGCAGCACCGTGGTCACGCGTACGCCGGACCGCGACAACCGCACCTCCTGGCGCAGGGCCTCGGTGAATCCGCACACGGCGGACTTGGAAGCGCAGTACGCGCTCATGGCCGGTACGCCTACCAGGCCGAACACGCTGGCCATGTTGACGAGGTGACCATCGTCGGAGCGCTTGAGATAGGGGAGAAAGGCTTTCGAGCCGTGCACCACCCCCCAGAAGTTCACGTTCATCAGCCATTCGACGTCGTCCCAGGCGGCATCCTCCACGGGCGCCACCACACCCACCCCCGCGTTGTTGACCACCAGGTCGACGCGGCCGAAGCGGCCCGCGACCTCGTCCGCCCAGGCCTGCACCGCCGCGCGGTCCGCGACGTCCAGTTCGGTCACCAGGAGACGGCTGCCCGGGCACACCCGCTCGATCGCCTCGGCAGTGGCGCGAACCGCCTCGCCGTCGATATCGGCGAGGGCCGGCAGGGCGCCGCGTCGGGCGAGTCGCACGGCCAGAGCCCGTCCGATGCCTGAGCCCGCACCGGTGACCGCGGCCACTCGCTTGTCGAAGCTTCGCACGCCGCGCCCTCCGGAAGATCGTTTCCGACCGGTCTGCCGCGCTGCTACCCGTCTCGGCCGGACCCACGCAGAGCACCCCGCCGCGGCCGAGAACTCCGGCCGCACACCCCAGGGCGGGTACGCCGGTCGTAGGGATAACCGCCCGGGAGGCGGGTACCCGCCGATCATGGCGCGACGACAGCACTTGATCGATGCGAGTCCGAGTCGGGTGTGGGACGTGCTCGCGGACCCGCACCGGTACGCGGAATGGGTCGTGGGGACCCGGCGCATCGATCGCGCCGATCCCGCTTGGCCCCAGGAGCACGCCCGACTGGTCTACACCGTCGGGCTGGGACCGGTGACGTTCCAGGACGAGTGTGTCGTCCGCCTCTGCGACCCCGGGAAGCGGCTCGAGCTGGAAGCCATGGCGCCGCCGTTCGGCACCGCCCGCATCGGCATCGAACTGCTGCCGTGGGACACCGGGACCCTGGTCCTGGTCGACGAGCACCCGCTTCGCGGCCCCGCCGCCCGCTTGCACGGCCCGCCGGGGGAGTTCCTGCTGCACCTGCGCAACCGCAAGATGCTGCACAACCTTGCGCGGGTCGCGGAAGAAGCGGCACGCGCCGCGCACGAGCGCACCTTCGCGGCATCCGGCACGGACGCCGAGGGGCACCGTGGCCGACGAGGCTGACGCGGTCGTCATCGGCTCGGGTCCCAACGGATTGGTCGCCGCAAACATCCTGGCGGACCACGGGTGGCGGGTCGTGGTGCAGGAGGCCGAGGAGGTGCCGGGCGGGGCGGTCCGCAGCGACCGCGGCGTACACCCGGACTTCGTCAACGACCTTTTCAGCTCGTTCCACCCGCTTGCCGCGGCCTCGCCCGTGGTCGGGGCCCTGGACCTGCACGAGTTCGGCCTGCAGTGGTCCCATGCTCCTGCGGTGCTCGCACATCCTCTGGCCGACGGACGCTGCGCCGTACTGCGCCGCGGTGTCGAGGCGACCGTGGCCGGACTGGCGCACGACTTCGGCGCCGAGGACGCCGAGGGCTGGACCCGACTGTCGGCGTTGTGGCAGCGGCTGGACCCGCATCTGGTGAACGCGCTTCTGGCGCCGTTTCCGCCGCTGCGCTCCGGCTCGGCGCTTGCGCGACGACTGGGCGTCGCGGACGGGCTGCGCTTCGCCCGCATGATGGCATTGCCGGTGCGCCGGCTGGGCGAGGAAGAGTTCTCCGACATCGGCGCCACGATGCTGCTGGCCGGGTGCGCGCTGCACGCGGACCTGCTGCCGGAGGCGGTGCCGAGCGCGGCCTTCGGCTGGCTGCTGGCGATGCTCGGTCAACAGCACGGCTGGCCCGCGCCGGTCGGCGGTGCCGGCGCGCTCACCGACGCGCTGGTCGGCCGGCTGGAGTCCAAGGGCGGCGTGGTGCGGTGCGGTTCGCGGGTGACGTCGGTCGTGGTGCGGGGCGGCACGGCGTTGGGCGTACGCACCGCGGACGGGGACGCCGTGCGGGCACGCCGGGCGGTACTCGCCGACGTCGCGGCGCCGGCGCTGTACGGCGGCCTGGTGTCCTGGGACGACCTGCCTGTCCGGCTGCGTGACGACATGCGCAGGTTCCACTGGGACCTGGGGACCTTCAAGGTCGACTGGGCCCTGGACGGCCCGATCCCGTGGACCGCGCCCGGCGCCGGGCAGGCCGGTACCGTCCATCTCGCCGGCGACCTCGGCGAACTCTCCGACTACGCCGTGCAGGTGGCCACGGGCCGACTGCCCGCACTCCCCTTCCTGCTGCTGGGCCAGATGACCACGACCGACCCGACGCGCTCCCCCGCCGGCACCGAGTCGGCATGGGCGTACACGCACGTTCCCCGGCACGTGACCGAAGACCTCGGCGGACAACTGGCCGGACGTTGGGATCGCGCAGAGGCGCAGGCGTACGCGGACCGCCTGGAAGCGCGCGTGGAGACGTTCGCGCCCGGCTTCCGCTCCCGGATCAGGTCTCGCCGCATCCTGTCCCCGCACACCCTCGAAACCGAGGACGAGAACCTGGTGGGCGGAGCGCTCAACGGCGGAACCGCCGGCGTCCACCAGCAACTGGTCTTCCGCCCGGTCCCCGGCTCGGGACGCGCAAGGACTCCGGTCCGTCGCATGTTCCTGGCCTCCGCGTCAGCGCACCCCGGAGGAGGCGTCCACGGAGCGTGCGGAGCCAACGCCGCCCGCGCCGCGCTGCACGCCGACCGCCTCGGCGTAGGACGCACGGCACTACGCGTGGCGACGGGACGTCGTTCGCCACGTGCGGACGCCGACGACCGGTAGCGAGCGGTCCCAGGGAGCCGGGGCCTGCCTGACGGCCGGGAATGGCTCGCCCGCCCGGCCTCGCACGGGTGTCAGCCTTCCGCGACGACCCGGAACGTCTTCAGGGAGGCGTCGGCGGCATCGGGTACCAGCATTCCCGCGCGCACTCCGCTGGTGAGGTAGCGCACGACGGGGGCGGTGATGCGTTCGCCGGGCGCGACGACGGGCACGCCGGGCGGGTACGGGCTGACGGTCTCCGCGGCGATCCGGCCGGCCGCCCGCTCCGCGGGGACGTGTTCGACGGGGCCGAAGAAGGCGTCGCGCGGCAGCATCGACTGTTCCAGTTCGAAGGATTCCGGCGGAGGCAACTCCACATGGGGGGAAGGCTCGATGTCGTCCGCGCCGCCTCCGCTCAAAAGGCCGAGCGCGTCGACGAGGCGGTGCTCGGTCGTGTCGTCGTCCCCGTGGGTGATGTGTGCGGTCACCCGGAAGGTGTCCGAGCCGCCGACGTCGACATGCCTGAAGGTGCGCAGCCACTCCGCGGCCTGCATCCCCGTGACGCCCAACTCGCGGACGTCGACGGTGATCTTCAGCTGGTCCAGGTCCGCCGCACCCCCTGGCCGCACCACCTCGCGCCCCAGCAGGGAGAGACCCGGCATGGCATCCACGGCGTCGCGGATGCGCGCGGCGCGTTTGAGGGCGCCGTCCAGCAGTTCGTGCCCGTGCTCGACCATCTGCCGCCGCCAGCCGTCCAGGCTCGCGTACACCAGCGACGAGGCGCTGGTCGTCCCCAGCAGGTCCTCGCGTTGTTTGAGGACCTCCGGCGAGACCAGGTCACCCTGCAGGTGGAACACCGAACTCTGTTCGATGGCGCCGCCCATCTTGTGGACGCTGGTGACCACCAGATCCGCGCCCGCGTGCGTGCCCCACATGGGCAGGTCCGGATGGAAGGGCAAGTGGGCCCCCCAGGCTTCGTCGACGACGAGCGGTACGCCGTGCTCGTGACACACCTTCGCCACACCCTCGATATCGGCGCACGTACCCCAGTCCGTCGGCGTGATGAGCAACATGCCTTTGGCATCCGGATGGGCCCGAAGCGCGCGGCGGACATCTTCCGGCTCGGGCGGGTGGGCGAGGTGGAGTTCCGGGTCGAAGTGCGGATGGACCCAGATCGGCCGTGTTCCGTTGATGACGACCGCGGCGATCACGGACTTGTGGGCGTTGCGGGAGATCAGCAACTTTTCCCCGGGTCCGGCCACCGCGAGCATTGCCGTCTTGACCGAAAGCGAACTGCCGCATGTGGAGAAGAACGCGCGGTCCGCGCCGACGGCGTCGGCCATGAGTTCCTGCGCCTGGTCGAGCACTCCCCCCGACTCACGGCGGTCGTCCAGACCGTTCAGGAGGAGCACGTCGGACGCGAAAACACCTGGACCGAGGATTTCCAGCACTCGTGGATCGACGCCGCGTCCTTGCTTGTGGCCCGGCGGCCCGTACACGACATCGCCGCGTCTGCGGAACTCGTCCAGGGCCTCCAGCACCGGCGCCCGCGAATGATCCATCAGAGCCTCCTCGATCCGGAATGCCGTCGTCCTCCAGCGGCTTGCCGTGTCGACCGGAACGAAACCCGGTCCGCCTCGCGGTCGTCGCACAGCCCCGACGGGGCGGAGTCACCCCGTGCAGCCGGAGCGGTGCAGGGCAACCGCGGGCCGAAGAAGCTCGAAGAACCGAGGAGACGTCCGACCCCCGAGCGAAGACACCCGAAACGAAGACAAAGGCAGGCACGATGTCACAGCGGGCGATGCCGGAGTGCTGGGTCATATGCGCACGGCAAGCGGCGGACGGCCCTCAGTCAAACGCCGTGCGTTACGTGACTGCGCGGCTTCACAGGGCGGCAGGCGTTCGCACGTGACTGAGCTCGAATCAATGGCCGTGCTGCTGACCGCGATTGCCCAGGCCTTCGTCATCGAACGCGCCGCCGGGCTCGCCTACATGCCCCCCGGCCGCCGCCAGGAGGGCCCGGACCCTCATTGGGCAGCGCGGTCGTCGGTGCGGGCTCGCGGGATGTTGAGGAGGGCGAGAAGATCCGCGATTTCCCGGCCGCCGTCGGCCGGGTGGCGCACCTTGGTCCCAGGCGCGATGCGGTAGGTGTTGCGGCGTCCGACACGAGTGCGGGCGATGTAGCCGGCCGTCTCCAGGTCGACGAGGATCTTCTGCACGGCACGCTCGGTCAGCAGGCACACTGCCGCGATGTCGCGGATCCGGGCCTCCGGTTCCCGGGCGACCGCCGCCAGTACGCGGGCGTGGTTGGTCAGAAAGGTCCACCCTCCGGGCTCCGTGCCCGGCCGCCCGCCCCAGCGCCGGTCCGGGTCCCGGCCCGCGGCCCCGTCGGGCAAGGGATTCGCGGTCTCCGTCATGTCTTCATGCTAGGCGGATCGACGCGGCCTGAAACACCCGATGGGCGAACATGAATTCGTGCATTCCTTGACGTGGGTCCGGGGCGCGGGGATGGTGGAGTGGAAGTAGGCACCCAAACGTCAGGAGACGTCTGCCATGTCGCGGTACCCTGCCGGGCCCATTCGCGCCCCTGCTCAGCTTGTCGAAACTCCGCTGCTGGAGATGCGTACCGAGCACAGCCTCGAGCGCGCCGTGGTGCACCTGTCCGGTGAGATCGACCCGGCCAACGCCGACAACCTGTGCGCCGCCTTCGACGAGGCACTCACTGCCCGGCCCCGGCACCTGCACGTCGACGCCGCGGCGGTGTCCTTCTGCGATTCGAGCGGCCTGCACGCGCTGCTCCACGCCCGCGAGCGATCCGCCGAAGTCGGCGCCACGCTCTCCGTGGAGCCGGGAGATTACCTGGAGCGTCTGCTCTGGCTCACCGGCACCACGAAACTCTTCCCCACCACGTGGACCGACGCGCCGACCGCGCGGCGCCCGGCGGTCGGCTGAGTTCGCGAGCGCCACGATGGCCGCCACGCCCCCGAGACCCGCCCTGGACCTTGTCGACCTGTCCGAACTGCGCCGCGTACTGCACGGGGCCGCCTTCCCGGCCCGGCCCGCCCAGCTCGCCGCACACGCCCAGGCCCGACGTGCCGGCGACGCGGTCGTCCGCGCCCTCGCCGCGCTGCCGGACCACCCCATAGTCGGCCCCAACCAGGTTTGCGCGGCTCTCGGCCACCACCACGGCCCCGTACAAACCGGCCCCTGACGCGACGCTCCGAACCGAGCGCGACGCCACGCGGTGCGGGCCGAGCCCGCCGCGGCGCCGTTCGGATGTGACGGTGATCCGGCGTACCCCTGCGCGCTCGTGGCAGCACTGTCCGGACTTGGGTCGGGCAGCGGATCCGTGCGGTATGCCCAGTGGTTTCACGGATTTGCATGGCTGAGTGGTCTGCGGGCACTGGCCTGGAGAGGGCGGCCGGTCCCCGCAAGGCCGCCGACGGTGTCGCCACCTCGACGCCGAAACCACCGAGAGGAACACGATGACCCGCCGAAACCCCGCGGAACATGCCGTCGACAACGCTGCGGCCGCCAAGGAGCAGGTCCGGGAGAAGACCGCCGAGGCCGCGGCGACCGTCATCGCCGCCGCCGACCGCGCGGTGCGGACCGTCAAGGACCACACCCCCGCCCCGGTCCGGGACGCAGCCGGCCGAGCCGGCCACCAGGTCGCGGAGACTGCCGCCACCGCCGCGGCCAAGGCGCGGGAGAACACCCCTGAATCCGTCGCCGACACCGCCCGCCACGCCTCCGGCGCCGCCCGGGACAGGCGCGTGCAGGCGGCTGTCATGGCAGCCGTCGTCGTCGCACTCGTGATCTACCGTGCCCGGGGCCGCCGGTGACGGGCCACAGGCGATGACTCGCCTGAGCCTGCCGCCGGCCCGCGGCGGGCTCCGGCACGCCGACCGTAGGCACACCTGAGGCTGCGGCGTGACCAGGCCACCGGCCCTCGCCCCCGCCGGGTGCAAGCCGCGCGGTCGGCGGCCGCCGAATTCCGCGAGGAAAGCTCCGCGAGGAAAGCCTCGACGTTCCGCCACGCCGATTCAGGGCGGACCAGCTGTGCCCGGCGTTCTCCCGCCCGGGTGGTGAGCCCCCTGACGCGGCAATCCGTCCGTCAGTCGGGCCGATACTCCGAAGGCGTGGTCCGACGTGCCGAAAACCCCGGCGATACGTGCGCCCCGTGCCGAGCCCGGTCGTCGGTGGTGCACCGGTAGTTGACCGGCGCAGCCCGCACACCTTGCCTTGCCATCCGCACCACCCGCATGTGTTCAAGCCCGTATTGCGGGCACTGGCGCCATACACACGTGGTCGCCCATTCCCCCGCCGACATGGTCGGCAAGGACCGAATGCTTTTCTTCCGGTGGGTGGCACTGCCTCATCGATGGATCGGACTCTTGTGAACGCGAAGAAGAACCCGGTGTCTGCTGCGGCGGAAACGATCGCCGAGAAGGTCAAGGACCTCGCCCACCCCGGCAACGAGATCCCGGGCGCGCCCGGCCCGGTGCCGCCGCCGGTCGACGAGCCGACCGAGCCCACCGGTCCGCTGCCGCCCAAGCCGGACCAGCGCGGGCCGGACACCTACAGCCCGACGGGACAGCCGACGGGAGCCGACCAGGCCGATGTGGCACAGAGCGGCGAGCGGTTGACCACCGCCCAGGGCGCCCGGCTGTACGACACGGACCACTCGCTCAAGGCCGGTCCCCGCGGGCCCGTCCTGCTCCAGGACCACCATCTGCGGGAGAAGATCACCCACTTCGACCACGAGCGCATCCCCGAGCGGGTGGTGCACGCGCGCGGCGCGGCAGCGCACGGTGTCTTCCAGGGCTACGGAGCCGCGGAGGGCATCTGCAAGGCGGCGTTCCTCGGCAAGGATGTGGAGACCCCGGTGTTCGTGCGGTTCTCCACCGTGCTCGGGTCCCGGGGGTCGGCGGACACGGTCCGGGACACCCGCGGCTTCGCGACGAAGTTCTACACCTCCGAGGGCGTTTTCGACCTGGTCGGCAACAACATCCCGGTGTTCTTCATCCAGGACGCGATCAAGTTCCCCGACGTGATCCACGCCGGGAAGCCGCACCCGGACCGGGAGATCCCGCAGGCGCAGAGCGCGCACGACACGTTCTGGGACTTCGTGACCCTGCACACCGAGGCCACCCACCACACGCTGTGGAACATGTCCGACCGGGGCATCCCGCGCTCGTACCGGATGATGGAGGGCTTCGGCGTCCACACCTTCCGGCTGGTCAACGCCGCGGGCGCCACGACCTTGGTCAAGTTCCACTGGAAGCCGAAACTGGGCGTGCACTCCCAGGTGTGGGAGGAGGCACAGATCACCGCGGGCATGGATCCCGACTTCCACCGCCGGGACCTGGCCGACGCGATCGAGGCCGGGGCGTTCCCGCAGTGGGAGCTGGGTGTGCAGACCTTCCCCGACACCGAGGACCAGATGTTCCAGGGCATCGACCTGCTGGACCCGACGAAGATCGTGCCCGAGGAGCTGGCGCCGGTCCAGCCGATCGGCCTGCTCACGCTGAACGCGAACCCGTCGAACTACTTCGCCGAGACCGAGCAGGTCGCGTTCCACGTCGGCCACCTCGTCCCGGGCATCGACGTGACGAACGACCCGCTGCTCCAGGGGCGGTTGTTCTCGTACGTGGACACCCAGCTCACCCGCCTCGGCGGCCCCAACTTCGCCCAGCTCCCGATCAACCGCACCCACGCGCCGGTCAACGACATGCTGCGTGACGGCATGCACCAGACGGCTGTGCACCGGGGTGTCGCGCCGTACCGGCCCAACTCCCTCGACGGCGGCTGCCCGTTCCTGGCGGGCGCGGACACCGGCGCGTACATCGAGGTCCCCGTCGAGGTGCCGGCCGCGCACAAGGTGCGAGAGGCCGCGGCGTCCTTCGACGACCACTACACCCAGCCCCGCCTGTTCTGGCTGAGCATGAGCCCGACCGAGCGCGAACACATCGTCACCGCCTACACCTTCGAGCTGAACAAGTGCTACGAGACGGCGATCAAGGAACGCGCTCTGCGGTCCCTCGCCAACATCGACGCCGAACTGTGCGCGCAGGTTGCCACCGGCCTCGGACTCCCCGCGCCCGCGGCAACGGTGGCACTGGCCGACCCGCAGCCCAGCCCTGCCCTGTCCCAACTCGGAGGACGCTGGCCGCTGGACGGGCGGATCGTCGGCATCGTCACCGCGGGCGACCAGGACCTGAGCGGCGTACGGTCGGCCCGGCAGGCCGTCCTCGACGCCGGCATGGTCCCCCTGGTGATCGCCCCGACCGGCGGAAAGCTGGACGAGGGCGGCGACCCGGTCGCCGTCCAGCGCACCTTCGCCACCGCACGCTCCACCGAGTTCGACGCCGTCCTCGTCGCCGGCGTTCCCGTCCCCGGTGCCGACGCGTACGGCGCGCGCGACGCCAAGGTCGACGACGGCGTGGCGGTCGCCACGGGCATCGATCCCCGGGTCCTGGTGCTGCTCACCGAGGCGTACCGGCACGGCAAGGCGCTGGGAGCCTGGGCCGACGGCGTCGACGCCCTGACCGCTGCCGGCATCGCCCCCGACGCGCCCGGCGTCGTCGCCGCCTCCGACGCCGACAGTGCCCTGGAGGGCGTCACCGGGCTGCTGGCCCAGCACCGCGCCTGGGACCGGTTCCCCCCGGCCGTCCGACCCGCCGTCTGACGTGCAAAGCCCTTCACCATCACCGGCGTTGGTCGGCCCGCCGGCTCCGCTCGCCCTCTCCCCTCCCCCGAGTCCGGAAGGCTCCGGCATGGCACAGAACGAGAAGTTGGCGGATCTGTCGGCGGCTGGGGTCGCCGTCTGGCTCGACGACCTTTCCCGCGACCGCATCCACGACGGCAGCTTGCAGGCACTGGTCGACGAGTGCTCCGTCGTGGGCGTCACCACCAACCCGACGATCTTCGCCGCCGCCATCAGCGGGTCGGACTCCTACGACGACCAAGTGCACGCGATGGCCGTTCGGAAGGTCGGCGTCGAGGAGGCGCTGCGGACCATCACCGCCGCCGACGTCCGCGACGCCTGCGACCTGCTCGCCCCGGTCGCGCAACGCACCGGCCGCGACGGCCGGGTGTCGCTGGAGGTGTCCCCCAGGCTGGCGCACGACACCGATGCCACCGCCGCCGAAGCGGCCCACCTGTGGTGGCTGGTGGACCGCCCCAACCTGTTCATCAAAATCCCCGCCACCCAGGAAGGCCTGGCGGCGATCACCACGTCCATCGCACGGGGCATCAGCGTCAACGTCACGCTCATCTTCAGTCCCGAGCGGTACCGGGCGGTCATGGACGCGTACCTGTCCGGACTCGAACAGCGCGTGCGGGACGGCGGATCACTGGCCGGCATCGAGTCGGTGGCGTCCTTCTTCGTCTCGCGCGTGGACGCCGAAATCGACAGCCGACTGGAGAAGACCGACGCGGACCCTTCCCTCAAGGGCAAGGCGGCAGTGGCGAACGCACAGCTGGCCTACCAAGCCTACGAGGAGGTCTTCTCCTCCGACCGATGGCGCGCGCTGGAGGCGCAAGGCGCTGCCCCGCAACGCCCGTTGTGGGCATCGACCGGCGTGAAGAACAAGGACTACCCGGACACTCTTTACGTCAGCGACCTCATCGCACCGGACACGGTGAACACCATGCCGGAAAAGACCCTGAGGGCCTACGCGGACCACGGCACTCTCGGCCGACCCGTCCAAGAGACCTACCGCGCGGCGGCGCAGGTCATGAAGGCCGTGTCCGACGCCGGTGTCGACCTCGACGACGTCTTCGAGCACCTCGAGGACGAGGGCGTGCAAAAGTTCGTCGACTCGTGGGACGAACTCACCGCCTCGGTCCGCTCGGAACTCGAGGACAAGAAGTAGACGACCCGACCTCGCGGCCGCACCACCGGAACCGGTGGTGCGG
>NZ_JBEZFP010000103.1:0-33015 GCF_040649515.1 Streptodolium elevatio | reverse complement strand
ATCGCCGCCTACGTTAATGAAGTACTCCGGTTTGAACTACGCTACTACGGATTCTGACCGGGCGGCATTTGCCCCGGGGGCATCTGACCGGGAGGCATCTGACCCGGCGGCATCTGGCCCGGGAACTGTCCCGGCGGCTGCTGCATCGGCAGGGTGGGCTGCGGCGGGGGCGGGGCCTGCGCGGCCATCGGCTGCGGAGCGCCCTGCGGCGGTCCGAAGGACGGCGCGGGTGCCTGCTGCGGCGCGGCGCCGGGCGGCGGGCCGAACGACGGTGCCGGCGCCTGCTGCCCGGGGGCGGCGAACGCGGGGGCGGCCTGCGGCTGCGCGGGCTCGTCCTCGGCCGCCTCGCCGCCGAAGTTCTCGAGCAGCGCCTTGAGACCGCCGTCGAAGCCCTGGCCGACCGCCGCGAAGCGCCAGACGTTCGGCTCCTTGCGGTAGATGTCGGCGATCATCACGGCGCGTTCCGTGCTGAACTCCACACCCGAGAACGCGTACCGGACGACCTCCTGGCCGCCCACCGCGATACGGATGTAGCCGGACGCGACCTGTGACATCTGGCCCTGGCCGTCGATGGTCGCGGTGAACGCGAGCTTGCCGATCTGCGGCGGCACCCGGTCCAGCGTGACCCGGAACGACTGCTGGTCGCCGGCCTGCTCGCCGAGGAGCTGGATCGACTCCTCGGGGGACTTCGGCTGGTTGAAGAACACGAAGTACCGGTCGTCGGACAACCGGTCCTGCATGTCCAGGCCGAAACAACTGATGTCGAACGTCAGGCCCGGGGCGTCAAGCCGCAGGCCGACATACAGATCGGTTCCCGGGGTCAGATCGGACAGCTTGGCCTTCTGACCCTTCCTGAACTCGACCACCTCGTGGCTCCCTTCCCGTCAGAAGGGGCCCACCCGGGCATGACCCCCACCGCGCACGGCACGCTACAACATCCCGGCTTGTGCCGGTCCCGGAGGAGGGTCCGGCAGACCCGGAACCTCACGGCCCGCTCGGACCCCCGTTGGATCCCGACGCGGACACGGCACTCCCGGTTCCGTGTCGAGAAGACCGCGTGATTACGCGGCCCTCGGCGGGCAAGCCCTCACGTTATTACGGACGCCCCGGTCACCGCGACGGTCTCGGCGGCTTCGCCGGGATCCGAGGGTTATGCCTCAGATTCACGGTGACAGCGCCGTGCCGGGCCGTCCGAGGCGCACGCGTCGACGGCCCGGGCGGGTTCCGGGTGACCATCCATTCGGGTGCGTGCCTCCGGGCGGGGCCGCCCGGAACCGTCGGGCGGCGGGTCGCGTACGTCAGTACGTCACGCGTCGCACGACGCATATCGCACCCGTTGGCGCGCGTTGTCAGCGGCCGCCGCGCGGTGTCCGGCCTGTGGTGCCGTTGCGTCGCCCCGACTCGGCGGCGCTGTTGCGGGTCGCGCCGGGCCTGGCCGATTCCGCGGAACGCGAGCCGTCGCCGCGCGTTTCCGCCGCGGACTCGTCGCCCATTCCTTCGCCGGCGTCGTCCGTCTCGTCCGCGTCGCCCAGGCCGTCGCCGTCCACGCCGTCGACGTCGTCGTCTTCGTCCGAGAGGTCGGCACCTCCGGACGCGGCGACGCCTTCGAGGTAGCCGCGCGCCCGCTCGGTGCGTGGGTACGCCGCGAGCAGCGTCCAAAAGCGCGGCCCGTGCCCTGGGACGAGGAGGTGCGCCAGTTCGTGGAGCAGCACGTAGTCGACGACGTACGGCGGCATGCCCTGAAGGCGGCTGGACAGCCGAATCGACGCGTCGAGCGGCGTGCACGAGCCCCAGCGGGTGTTCTGGTTGTCGACCCAGCGCACGCTCAGCGGCACCGCACGGCCGCCGAGGTAGCGGTCGGACAACTCACGGGCCCGTTGGGCGAGCGCCTCGTCGCTGGGGCGCCGGCGTTTCTCCTGGGCGGCCAGGCGGTCGAGCATTATCCCGACCCACCGCTGCTCCTCCGCCGCGGACATGCGGGCGGGCAGCAGGACGACGGTACGGTCGCCGTCGCGGTAGGCCGACACGGTTCGGCGCCGTCGAGCGCTTCGGCGGACCTCGACGGCGTGCTCATGCGGAGTTCCGGGCACGGCGGAGTGCCCGGCCCCGGGATCGGCGGCCACAACCAGACGTTACCCAACGTCGCCCGCCACGAGCCGCTGCTTCGCCGCCGCGTCCGCAAAACGCCCGTGTTCGATGTCAGAACTCGCCGGTTTTCCCGGCATTTCGGGCAATTCGCATCACGATTAATCCGATCATCACACCGTGCCTGTGGACAACCGACGCCACGCCCCGCAACCACCGGGTGAAGCTGTCCCCCGACGGCCGATCACCCTCGGTCCGCCGGCTGTGACGATCCGATACGGGAGGCCCCGATGCGACCCCGACTCCGCCCCGCGCTCGTCCGGATGTGGCGCGATCAGCGCACCCTCCAGTTCGGCCTGGACCCGGCCCGCGCGCTTCTGCTGACCGGCCTCGACCCCGCACTCGCCCGCCTGCTCGACCGGCTCGACGGCACCCGTACCCCCGACCAGCTGTACGAGAGCGCGGGGCGCCTCGGGGTCGCGGCCGGACGCACCCGGGCCCTGCTCGACGTCCTCGCGGAGGCCGACCTGCTGGAGGACGCCGACGCCGGGACGCCACGGCCGGGTACCCGGCACGGACCGGGCCGGCACGCCCCCGGGCCGTACGCACCCGGCCCACACGCGTCCGGCTCACAGGCTCCCGGTCGGCATGCCGGTCGGCTCGCACGGGATCGGCTCGCCCCCGATCGGGCGTCCGCGTCTCTCGTGCGGCCGGGTCCCGACGGCGGCGAGGGCGTGCTCGCCCGGCGGGCCGCGGCCCGGGTCGTGGTGCGCGGCGCGGGGCGGGTCGGGGCGGCGACCGCGACCCTGCTCGCGGCGGCAGGCGTCGGCACGGTCGAGGTCGGCGACTCCCGGCCGTTCTGCCCGGCCGACGCCGGGGCCGCCGCCGGATCCTGGGACGGCGTGCGCAAGCGCCGCGAGACCGCCGCGCGCGAGGCGCTGCGGCGGGTTGCGCCCGAGGTACGGCTGAGTGCGCCGCCCGGCCGTACCCGGCCCGACGCCGTGGTGCTCGCGACCGAGGGCCTGCGTCCCGAGCCGGCCCTGCTGGAGCGCCTGGCCACGGCGTGCATCCCGCACCTGTACGCGGACGTCCGCGAGACCACCGGCATCGTGGGGCCGTTCGTGGATCCGGGCCGGTCGGCGTGCGGGCGCTGCCTTGACCTTTACCGCCGGGACCGCGACCCGGCATGGCCCCGGCTCGCGGCGCAGTACTCGGCACCCGCCCGCAGATGGGAGGACCGGCCGTGCGACGGCGTCCTGGCCACCGCGGTTGCGGCGCAGGCGGCGCTGCAACTCCTCATACATCTGGACGGGGACACGCCGACCGCAACCGGCGGCACCTTGGAGATCGCGCTGCCCGACGGCGCGATGCGCAGGCGCAGCTGGCACCCGAATGCGGAGTGCGGTTGCGGGGCGTTCGCGGTCGCGACGCACCCTCGGGCAGCGGCGTCGTGACCGCGATCACGCATGACAGCGCTGTGCATCCCCCACAATGGAACGCGTGAGCGATCTACCGCGTAGGGCAGTGACCCGGACGGCCAAGCTCGCCACGCTTCCCCTCGGGGTCGCGGGTAGGGCCACGTTGGGACTCGGGCGGCGGATAGGAGGCCGACCCGCGGAGATCGTCGCTGCCGAACTCCAGGAGCGCACCGCGCAACAGATGTTCAAGGTGCTCGGTGAGCTCAAGGGCGGCGCCATGAAGCTCGGGCAGGCGCTGTCCGTCTTCGAGGCCGCGCTGCCCGAGGAGGTGGCGGGGCCGTACCGGGCCGCACTGACCAAGCTCCAGGACGCCGCACCGCCGATGCCGGCCCGCACGATCCACAAGGCCCTCACGGAGAACCTGGGCTCCGACTGGCGCGGCCTGTTCCAGGAGTTCGACGACAAGCCGGCCGCGGCGGCGTCGATCGGCCAGGTGCACCGCGCGGTCTGGCACGACGGCCGCGAGGTCGCCGTGAAGATCCAGTACCCGGGTGCCGGAGACGCGCTGATCTCCGACCTCAACCAGCTCGGGCACGTCGCCCGGTTCGCCGGCGCGCTGATCCCGGGCATCGACGTCAAACCGCTGATCGCGGAGCTCAAGGCCCGGGTGGCGGAGGAGCTCGACTACCAGCTGGAGGCCGAGGCCCAGCAGGCCCACGCGGACGAGTTCGAGGACGACCCGGACATCTTCGTCCCGCGCGTGGTCTTCCAGGCCGAGCGGGTGCTGGTCACCGAGTGGATGGCCGGCACTCCGCTGTCGCGCATCATCGACAAGGGCACCCAGGAGGAACGCGACCAGGCGGGTCACCTGCTGGTGCGGTTCCTGTTCTCGGGCCCGGTGCGCACCGGCATGCTGCACGCCGACTCGCACCCGGGCAACTTCCGGCTGATGCCCGACGGCCGGCTCGGCGTCCTGGACTTCGGCACCGTCAACCGCCTGCCGGACGGGCTGCCCGAGCCGATCGGCATGGCGATGCGGCTCGCCCTCGACAACGAGGCCGAGGGCGTGATGGAGGTGCTGCGCTCCGAGGGCTTCGTGAAGCCGTCGATCCAACTCGACGCGCAGGAAGTCCTCGACTACCTGCTGCCGATGGTCGAGCCCGCGCAGGTCGATCGGTTCCAGTTCACGCGCGCGTGGATGCGGCTCCAGGGCGCACGCATCGGCGACCCGCGCAACCCGGCGTCGCAGATGGCCCGTCAGCTCAACCTGCCGCCGAACTACCTGCTGATCCACCGCGTCACGCTCAGCACGATCGGCGTGCTGTGCCAGCTCAACGCCGAGGTGCCGTTCCGCGAGGAACTGGAGTGCTGGCTCCCGGGGTTCGCCGAGCTGGAGTTCGAGATCGACGAAGAGCTGGACGACTACGGCGAGTTCGACGAGGTCGCCCGGGACGAGGCCGGCGTCGAACAAGCCGTCCTCGACGAAAGCGCCCTCGACCAAGGCCTTGTCGACGAAGGCGCCGAGATCGCACGGGGCGGACTCACCAAGGGCTCGGCCACGAAAGACTCGGCCGCGAAGGGCGACGTCGCGGACAAGAAGCGGCGTTCGCGATAACCGCGATCACCCTTGGCGCGACCCGCCGTTCGGGCGCCCGAAGGTGAAGGGGCAGGCTCTCCGCGCCGCGTGCGGACCTCGGCTGCCGGATCCCGAATCCTCGGTCATGGTCCTCGGTCAGTCCTCGGTCTTCGGTCCTCCGCAGAGCGTTCGCCTCCAGGGCTGCGAGGACCAGGGCGCGGCCGACGCCACATGGGCAGCGGGTTGTCGGATACGACCCGGACGCGCGCAGGGCGGGCACCCTCTCGGGTGCCCGCCCTGGTTTCGTCTCCGGCAGGTGTCGGCAGGTTTTTCCGCGGCCTACTTCATGCCGCGTGTCGTGCCACTGCTTGGTTCTCGGGTCGGAACGACCCCGCGTCGTCGGTTACTGCATGACGGCGAGGGCGAGAGCCCTGCGGGCCCGCAGCGAGGCCACCTCGGCGCGGCGCTTCATCTTGCGCGCGGCGCGGACGTGGGCTGCCCTGCGGTGCAGTTCGGCCTCGCGTAGTCGTTCCTCCATCTGCGCTCTTGCGAGCGCTTCATGGAGAAGATGCATCTCACGGCTCCTGTCCAGCATCGGGATCTGGTGGTTCGGGGTGGAGGGGTTCTGGGCGGTCATCGGTTCCTGGCTTGCGGTCTTGGTGCGCTGGACGGTGGCTGCTCGGGGCAGGTCGGCGGGGTTCACGCGGCGACCTCCGTCTTGCGCGGACGGCCACGCGGACGCTTCCGCGCCACGACCACACCCTGGATGAACAGCTCGCCACCCCAGACACCCCACGGCTCGCGGCGCTCAAGAGCGCCCTGGAGGCACGCGGCACGGACCGGGCACTCGCCGCAGAGGGCCTTCGCGTACTCGACGTCGGCGGGCGACTCGGCGAAGAAGACCTCGGGGTCGTAGGAACGGCAGGGGATGGTGCCCTCGACGGTCTCGATGTCGTCGAACGCGGTCAGGGTCATCAGGTCTACCTCCGGTACAGGTACGGCTAGAGCAGTCGCAGTGGGCGGCTTGTCGAACGGCACGTGGTGCTCCTTGTGAATGAACTTGGTTGGCATTGCTGCCACTTGGTTGCGCTTCGCGGTCCTGGTGGACGCGTCCTGCCGGGGCTTTCAGGGCAAAGACAAGGGCCGCGGATCCCGGTGTACGGGTTCCGCGGCCCTGGAGAAGCCGACCTGACTCAACGTCAGGTTCGCGTCCTCCAGGACGGGTACCCGTGCATACCGGCAAATCCGGTCGTGCCCATGGCCTGAGCCATGTCCTCGACCTGCTGCTGCTCACATGCCGCCACGATCGATGCCGACGGTCGCTCATCGCGCGTGATGACACTGGTGCGCTCGCTGCCTTGCCAACCCAGCTCGACGTTTGACGCCAGACCGATGCGTTCGCCACGACCGCCCAATGCGGGCAGATCAGCGGTGATGATGCGGGCATCGGTCCCGGCATACGCGAGGGACGGGGTCCGACCCTTGAGGGTCAGGACGGAGGCAGGCTTCGGCGAACCCAGCTCAGCAGAGCGCACCGACATCACGGCGGGCGCGACGGCAGTGGCGACAACTGCGAGTTTGCGGTTGGTCATCATGTCGTTCGCCTCCCTTCCCGAGAGGTCTCGTGGCGCCGCCTGCTGGGCGGATCCGATGTCTGGCATTCGGCCGGTGCAGCTGGTGCAGCCTGGTGCGCTGCACTGCCCGATCTCGCGACCGAGCACGGTCAACACGTTGACCGTGCTCGTGAGGTTAGATGCGCTTCCGAGAAGAGCGCAAACTATTTTCCGCGTGTCTGGGGTCACTTGAGGGAAATCCCTCGTCAGGAGCCCTCCGACGCGGTACTTCCCAGGCCTCTCCGGGCACTTCGCCCGCCACCCGGAAGGCGTCTTCGTCGGGCGGGTCGCCCGGCAGCTCACCCGGCAGATCACCCGGCAGTTCAGCCGTCGGATCGCCGGCCAGGTCACCGGGCGATCCGGGGTCCTCGTCGGCGCCCGGATCGTACGCGTCCGCGAGCTCCTCGGGGTCGCGGCCGGCGACGATGGCGAGGACGTCCTCGCCGAATTTGTTGATCTTGGTACGGGTCACTCCGGAGATCGCCGCGAGCTGGTTCACCGAGCCCGGCTGGGCCTCCGCGATCGCGGTCAGCGTGGCATCCGTGAACACGCAGTACGCGGGCTGCCCCAGCAGCCGGGCCTGGCCGAGGCGCCACTCCCGGAGCCGCTCGAACATCGCCTCGTCGACGTCCGACGGGCACTCCATGCAGCGGGCCAGCTTGCGTTCGGCGGCCTCGGTCAGCCCGCGCCCGCAGACCCGGCAGCGCACCGGCCCCGCCTTCGCACGCCGCGCCGCCCTCGGCTCGCCCGGACCCCACGACGAGCCCGCACCGGTCGTGGCGGAACGCCCCTGCGCCGCCCGGCCGGGTGCCCCCGAGCCGGTGCCGCGCAGACCGTCGAGGAACCGGGAGGGGCCGCGCCCGGGGCGGCCGCCGGGCGAGCGGGCCATCGCCCACGACAACGTCAGGTGCTCACGGGCGCGCGTGATCCCGACGTACAGCAGCCGTCGCTCTTCCTCGACCTTGTCCGCGGTGTCGGCGTAGTGGATCGGCATCATGCCCTCGGTCAGGCCGACCAGGAACACGGCGTCCCACTCCAGGCCCTTGGCCGCGTGCAGGGAGGCGAGGGTGACACCCTCCACGGTCGGGGCGTGCTGGGCTGCGGCGCGCTCGGCCAGCTCCTCCACGAAGTCCGCGAGCGTCGCCTCGGGGCGCGCCGCGGAGAAGTCCTCGGCGAGGCGTACGAGCGCGTTCAGCGACTCCCAGCGCTCCCGCACCTGACCGGATCCGCCGGGCGGCTCCGGGGTCCATCCCCCGGACACCAGCACGGCGCCGACCTCCGCGGCGAGGCCGCCCGCGTCGTCCGCGGCCCCCGCCGAACGCGCGGCGCCGCGCAGCAGCACGGCGGCGTGGCGCACCTCGGGGCGTTCGAAGAAGCGCTCGGCGCCCCGCAGGACGTACGGGATGCCGAGGTCGGCGAGCGCCTGCTCGTACCCCTCCGACTGCGAGTTGGTGCGGAACAGCACGGCGATCTCGGCGGCCCGCACGCCCTGGTCGAGCAGTTTGCGCACCCGGCGGGCGATGCCCTCCGCCTCGCCGGGCTCGTCGGCGAACTCCACGAAGTCCGGCTCGGGGCCGTCCTCGCGCTGCGAGATCAGCTCCAGGCGGTGCTTGGCGGCCTCACCGGTGGCGTGCGTCAGCAGCCGGTTCGCCAGCCGCACGACCTGGGGCGACGAACGGTAGTCGCGGACCAGCTCGACGACCTCCGCCGCGCGGTGCCGGTGCCGGAAACCGAGCAGGAAGCCCGGGGTCGCCCCGGTGAAGGAGTAGATGGTCTGGCTCGCGTCGCCGACCACGCAGAGGCTGCGGGCGTTCTGCGACCACAGGTCGAGAAGCCGCTGCTGGAGCGGGTTGACGTCCTGGTACTCGTCGACGGTGAAGTGCCGGTACTGCGCCTGCACCTGCTCACGGACCTCGAGTCGGTCGTCGAGCAGGCCGACGGTCAGCAGCAGGACGTCCTCGAAGTCCATGCGGCCCTGGCCGGCCTTGAGCTTCTCGTACGCCGCATAGATTCGCGCCACCTCGGCGGCATCCCGCGGCGGCTTGCGCTTGGACGCAAGCACCTGCGCCGGGTAGTCGTCGGGGGCGGTCTGGGTCGCCTTGGCCCACTCGATCTCGCCGGTGAGGTCGCGCAGCTCGGCCCGGTCGGCACGCAGCCGGCAGTGCTGCACCGCCTCGGCGACCAGCGGGACCTTGCGCTCGACGAGCCGGGGCGCGTTCACCCCGTAGGTGCGCGGCCAGAAGAACTGGAGCTGGCGCAGCGCCGCCGAGTGGAACGTGCGCGCCTGCACGCCGGCCACCCCGAGCTGACGCAGCCGGCCGCGCATCTCCCCGGCGGCCCGCGCGGTGAACGTGACCGCGAGCGTCTGGGTCGGCTGCATGACGCCGGTGAGCACGCCGTACGCGATGCGGTGGGTGATGGCACGGGTCTTGCCGGTGCCCGCGCCCGCGAGCACGCAGACGGCACCGTCGACGGACTTGGCGACCCGGCGCTGCTCGGGGTCGAGCGCGTCCAGGATCTCGTCGGAGGTCGGCGGGGGCCCGTACTGGTCGATCACCGGGACATCCTCTCAGGACCCACCCTCACCGACATGGTGTTGTCCACAGCCTCCACACTTGTGGAAGAAATCCGGGGCCGAAGGGCGTTGAGACGCCGTACGGCCCGCGAAAACCCGCTCGACAAGCCGCTCCGGACTCGGTCGGCGCCGAGCGACCACCCCGAAGCAGAGGAGACCTCCCGATGTCGGCCACCGTGACGATGTACAGCACCCCGTGGTGCGGGTACTGCCGCCGCCTCAAGAGCCAGATGGAGCGCGAGGGCCTGGCGTACACCGAGGTCGACATCGAGCAGGACGCCAAGGCGGCCGACTACGTGATGAGCGTCAACGGCGGCAACCAGACGGTCCCCACGGTGGTCGTGACGGTCGGCGGCGAGATTCAGTGGGTCGCCACCAACCCGAGCCTCGCGCAGGTCAGGGACGCGTTCGTGGCCGCGGCGGCCTGACGCGAGAGCCCCGAGCACCCCGAGCACGTGAGCGCACGGAGAGCACGTGAGCGCACGGAAGCCCCGGCAGTGACTGCCGGGGCTTCCGCGTGTTCGGGGGCTTTTTCAGCGGACGGCTGCCGCTGGGCCGGCTACCACTTGTTGCTCTCCGGGATGACCTCGCCGAACCACAGCTCGATCAGGTGCCGGGAGATCGAGATCGTTCCCGGGAGCAGTACGTCGCCCGCCGCCACCGCGGCCCGCAGTTCGTCGCGCGAGAACCACCGCGCCTCGGCGATCTCCGCGCCGTCGACGTCGATGCGGTCGTCCGCGGCGGTCGCGTGGAAGCCGAGCATCAGGCTCGACGGGAACGGCCACGGCTGGCTGTCGACGTACGTGACGCCGGTGACCTGCGCGCCGACCTCCTCCGCCACCTCGCGCACGACCGCCTGCCGCAGCGACTCGCCCGGTTCGACGAAGCCGGCGAGTGTGGAGAAGCGCTTCTCGGGCCAACTCGCCTGCCGTCCGAGGAGGGCGCGGTCCAGCGGGTCGACGACGAGCATGATGACGGCCGGGTCGGTGCGCGGGAAGTGCTCTGCCGCGCACACCGTGCACTTGCGTACGTGCCCAGCGGCCACCGGCTCGGTCGGCTGCCCGCACCGGGCGCAGAACGTGTGGGTGCGATGCCAGTTCTCCAGGCCGAACGCGTGCACCAGAAGCCCGGCGTCGCGGTCGCCCAGCACGGAGCCGAGCGTGTAGAGGTGGCCCACCTGGGCGTCTACGCCCTCGGGGAGTGCCTCCGCGGCGACCGCGAAGTAGGCGGTGTCGTCGGCGTCCACACCGAGGAAGTACCGCTCGCCGTCGGGCGCGTCGGCCGGCGCCACCAGCAGGAGGGCGGGCCCGCTCTCGTCGGTCCAGTGCACCTTGCCCTGCTCGATCACCAGGACGCGCGACCCGGGCGCTTCCCACGCCGCGGTCAACCACGCCTCGTCGAGCCGGTGCACGGCCGCCCTGTCGTGCAGAGCCCTCGTCAACGCCAGCCCAGGATCGCGATCGCCCACGGACACACACCCCTCGTCGTTCATCGTTCCGTCACCGTGCCGCCGCGCTCCGCACGCGGACCCCGGCAGGCACACCTCCGGTGTACACGATCGCCCCGGACCTTGGGACGGCGCGGGGTGGCAGCCGACGGGTTCGAGCGAGGGAGCCGGATGGGAGAGCGCATGCGGAGGGCCGCCGCATGTGGGCAGGGCCGCGGCAGAGCGGCGCGGGCGCGGAGGGCCGGACTGCGCAATGGCGGAGGGCCGGACGCGCGAGCGGTTGGGCGCGGGAGTGTGCAGGTGGAATTGGTGCTTGAGGCGAGATCCGCCAGATACGCCCGAGGTGTGCACAGGCGCGCGGCGGGGTTGGGCACGGTGTGACGTCGACTCCGGCGCATGGGGCCACGCCTGCGGAAAGTGCGAGCGGACGTACGGGCCCGTCGCAGAGCGCCGACTCCCGGTACGGCGGCGGGAGATGAGCTGCGGGCGGCGGCGCGCGATTGGTTTGCGATTGGTTGGTGTGCGGGGGCCCGGTACGCGGGGGCGTACGTGCGGACTTCGGTGGGCGGCGGGCCGGGACCTGGAACGCGGAGTTGGGGGCGTGATTGTGCGGGTGGCGGCGTGGCGGGAGTTGGGGACGTACGGTCAAGGGCATGACTGTCCTTCGGGTGGCGACGTTCAATCTCCTGCACGGAATGGCTCTGGACGACGGCACCGCGGGGCCCGAGCGGCTCGCCGAGGCGTTGGCCGAGTTGGACGCCGACATCGTGGCCCTCCAGGAAGTGGACCGGCATCAGGAGCGGTCCGGCGGCGCGGATCAGGCGGCGGTGGCGGCGGGGGCCATGGGCACCGACCAGTGGCGGTTCCTGGCGGCGGTGCACGGCGTGCCGGCGCCCGTGTCGGGGTGGCTGCCGTCGCCCGGCACACCTGAGCGCCATGTGTACGGCCCGGCGCAGAACGGCGAGGGCGGCCCCGCGTACGGCATCGCGCTGCTGTCCCGGCTGCCCGTCCTGCGCTGGCGTGCCCGGCGTTTCCCCGCCGCTCCGCTGAGCCTGCCGCTGCGGGTGCAGGGCCGTCCCGGCCTGACGCGCGTGCCCGACGAGCCGCGCTCGGTGCTGGCCGCGGTGGTGCAGGGGCCGAACGGCCCGCTGACCGTACTGGCCGCGCATCTGTCCTTCGTGCCGGGCTGGAACGTGTCGCAACTCGCCCGCATCGGGCGGTCGTCGGCCGACCTGCCGCAGCCGCAACTGCTCCTCGGTGACTTCAACCTGCCCGGCCGCATCCCGCAGGCGGTCGTGGGGCGGCGCGAGCGCGGCGCGCAGAACGGTCAGGCCCGGCGGCACCGGGTGCGCTGGCGGTCGCTGGCCCGCGTACCCACGTATCCGTCCTACCGCCCGCGCGTGCAGTTCGACCACGTGTTCGGGCACGGGCTGGGGCCGGACGCGGTGCGGCGGACCGAGACGGTACGCCTCGGCGTGTCCGACCACTGCGCGCTGGTCGTCGAGCTGCGCGTCTGAGCGGCCGGGCGCCGTCAGGCGTTGCGGACGTCGGCGCGCGCCGCCGGACCGGTGTCGTAGATGCCGCCGAGGGTCGGCGCGTACAGGATCAGGAGCATCGCGGCGTCGTCCTCGAGCGGGCGGCCCACGTGTCGTTCGACGTCGGCTTCGAGGCGGTCGAGGGTCTCCTCGACGCCCGGCGTGCTGTCCGGGGCGCGGTCGAACAGCGGGTAGAACGCCCCGTGGGCGTCGCGCGCCTCCACGATGCCGTCGGTGTAGAGCAGCACCCGGTCCCCCGGCCTGACCGGCACGGTGAGCACGGGGATGTCGAACAGATCCGGGTCCACGATGCCGAGCGGCGGGATCGGCGTGGACGGCTCCAGCATCTCCGCGCGGGCGGTACGCAGCAGCATCGGCGCGGGGTGGCCGCAGTTGACCACCTGCATCTGGCCCTGGTGCATGTCGGCCTGCGGCGTGAAGCCGACCAGCACGAGCGTCACGAACTCCTCGAGGTTCTCTTCAAGCCGACGGCTCATGCTCGCGGCGATGCGGCGCACGACACCGGGCAGGGTGGGTTCCTCGTACGCCGCCTCCCGGAACGCGCCCAGCACCGCCGCCGCGGTCTGCACCGCCCCCAGCCCCTTGCCGCGCACGTCACCGACCACCGCTCGCACGCCGAACGGCGTGAGGATCACCTCGTACAGGTCGCCGCCGATCCGCGCCTCGGCGGCCGCGGCGCGGTAGCGCACCCCCACCCGGACCGGGCCGATGCGGCGGGCGACCGGGCTGAGCAGCACGTGCTGGGCGGCTTCGGCGACGCTGCGGACGTCCTCCAGCTTGCGGTCCTGGCGGCGGCGCACCTGCACGCCGGCCCAACTGGTCATCGTGACCAGAAGGATCGACAGAAGGGTCACGAACGGTTCGCCGTCGCCCTTGGTCTCCCCGGTGGTGGACAGCAGGAGCATCGCGGCCGCGGCGGCGATGCCGGTCCACACGGGCGTGCGGGCGGAGCCGCGCGTCAGACCGGCCAGCGCGGGCGCCACGGCGAGCAGCGGCCCGATGTGCACCTCGGGCGGGGTGAGGAAGCCGATGGCGATGACGACGACGATCACCGCGATGGGCAGGAGCCGCAGCGTCCAGCCGACGATGGGCAGCAGGCGGGCACGCCGCGCCGACCCCTCGGTCGGCGGCGTCATGCCGGGTCCATGCTGCGGTGGTGCCATCGCTGAGGCTTGTACCTCGAAACTCCTGGTCCGATGCGGCCGACACGCCATCGACCGATTATCGGACGTCCGGATCTTGCGAAAACGATCCGAGCCGATCGGTACGCCCCGGTCAAGGGACATACGTCCCGGGAGGCCGCCAGGTTCCGGCGGAGCGGCAGGTTCCGCAGGTGGGCCAGGGGCCTACCGTCCGTCGGCCGTGTTCTCCGGGCCGCCCGAGCCGCCTCGGCCGCCCGGGTCGGCACGGTCCGTCGGGGCGTCTCCCGGCGGACCCGCAAGCACTCGTTCGATGCCGGTACGGTCCGGCAGCCCGCGGGGGCGCACCACCTCGCCCGAGCGCACGTACACGAACGACGCGGTGACCTCCTCGGGAGGCACCCCGGCCAGCTCCGCCCAGGCCAGCCGGTAGACGGCCAATTGCAGCGGGTCGGCGTTGAACGCGCGGTTCGTCTTCCAGTCCACGACCTCGAAACGGCCGTCCGCGTCCCGGTAGACGGCGTCGATCCGGCCGCGCACGACACGCCCGCCGAGCACGAGTTGGAACGACTCCTCGATGCGGTACGGCGCCCGCTGCGCGTAGGGAGTGCGCAGGAACGCCTCCTGCAGTTCGACGAGGTCCGCCTCGTCCGTGATGTCCTCGTCCGCCGCGCCCGGCAGGTCGTCGGGTTCCAGCAGCGGACGCTCGCCGAACTGCGACTCGATCCACGCGTGGAACCGCGTGCCCCGGCGCGCGGCAGGTGCGGGCGGACGCGGCATCGGCCGGGCCAGCTCGCGGGCGAGGCCGTCGGGGTCGGAGGCGAGGCGCAGGAGCTGCGAGGCGGACAGGGAGGCGGGCAGTTCGACCTCGCGTACGCCGGAGCGCCCGCGTACCAGCTCCTCGACCAGGCGGTCCAAGTCGCGGTCCCAGGACTCGATCAGCTCGCGGTCGGCCGGTCCCAGGTGGTCGGTGTCGGACTCGTATCCGGGCAGCAGGTCGAGGTCCGCGGGAGCGGCGGCAGGCGGACGCCCGGCGCTCGCCGCGTCCTCGGGTGCCGGGCCGCGCCCGGCAACGCCGGCGCCGTCCCCAGGCACGTCGGCACTCGCACCGGCCTCGGTCTGGGTCTCGGCCTCGGGGCCGGGCCCGGCGTCGGACCCGGCACCGGCAGCCTCCCAACGGCCGTCCGGCGCCCGGCGCGCGGCGTACTCGTCCCAGTCGTCGTCCGGAGGCGGCATCTCGTCGTCGTCCGGTGGTGGCGGCAGTTCCTCGTCGTCCGGCGGCGGCTCGTCGAAGAACGGCGGCATCTCGTCGTCGTCCGCGACGGCCGCCGCGACCGCCGCGCGGCTGCCCGGGTCCGTGCCGTTCCGCCCCGCCGCCTCCAGCCGCACCAGCTCGTCGATCACGTCGCGCGCCGCGCGCCGGCGCTCCTCCAGGGCCACGGTGTCCAGCGGCAGCGGCCACACCTGCTCCACCCCACTGGCCAGGTGCGGGTTCGCCTCGTCGTCCGGCTCGACCGCCCAGGTGGCGACCTCGCCGTGGCCCGCCTCGCAGTGCTCCGCGAGCCGCGCCAGGAACTCCGAGGGCCCGCGCTTCTTCTTCTGCGTACGGCCCCACCAGTGCCCGGATGCGATGAGCAGCTGCTTGGGACGCGTGAACGTCACGTAGCCGAGGCGCAGTTCCTCGATCGCCTTGTGCCGCTTCATGTCGGCGTCGAAGGCCTTGAAGCCCTTCGCGGAGAGGTCCGGCAGTTCGGGCAGCCCGCTCGCGTCACCGCGCAGCGGGTGCGGCAGCGTGTGTCCGCTCTTGGTCCACTTCGACTGCGCCTGGGTGCTGGGGAACGCGCCGGCGACCAGGCCGGGCACCACGACGACCTCCCACTCCAGGCCCTTGGACTTGTGCGCGGTCAGGACCTTCACCGAGTCGCCCGCGCTGGGCAGGCTGCCGTCGAGCCCCTTGTCGTGCTCGGCGGCGGTCCGCAGGAACGCCAGGAACGCGGTGAGCGACGGGTCGCCGTCCAGGTCCGCGAAACCGGCCGCGACGTCGAGGAAGGAGTGCAGGGTCTCGCGGCGCCGGGCGGCCAGCGCGTTCGGCGACGCGGACAGCTCGACCTCCAGGCCGGTGACGCCGAGCACCCGGTGCAGCACGTCCATGAGCGGTTCGCCCAGATGCCGCCGCAGTTCGCGTATCTCGGCGGCGAGCCGGGCGAAGCGGATCCGGGCGGCCGGCGAGAACGGGTACTCCTCCCCCGGATCGGCGAGCGCGTCCGAGAGCGAGACGACCTCGGTGGGGTCGACACCCGCGACCGCCGCCTCCAGGCGCGCGTCGGGGCCGTCCGCGGCGCCGCTTTCGAAGCGCACGAGTTCACCGGCCCGGCGGCCCAGCAGCGCGAGGTCGCGGTGGCCCACGCGCCAGCGCGGGCCGACCAGGAGGCGTACCAGCGCCGCGTTGGCGGTCGGGTCGTCCAGCACCTCGCACGTCGCCACCAAGTCGGCGACCTCGGGCAGGTTGAGCAGCCCCGACAGGCCCACGACCTCGACCGGGATGTCGCGTTCGACCAGCGCCTTGTGGATCTCGGCGAAGTCGGACGCGGTACGCGCGAGCACCGCGACGTCGCCCGGCCCGATCAGTTCGCCGTCCGGCCGGAATCGCGTCCCGATCACGTGCTGCACCTGGTCCGCGATCCAGCCGATCTCGCCGTCCTGCGTGGCCAGCAGCGCGCACCGCGCCCAGCCGTCCTGCTCGGCCCCGGACGCGGGCCGCAGCGCCTCCACGCCCTCGTGCATCTCCCGGAGCGGCGCCGCCAGTTCGTTGGCGAACTCGAGCAACCTGCCGCCGCTGCGCCGGTTCTCGGCCAGCGAGAAGCGGTGTGCCGGGGAGCCGTCGCGCCGCGGGAAGTGGTGCGGGAAGTCGTCGAGGTTCGCGACCGAGGCGCCGCGCCAGCCGTAGATCGCCTGGCACGGGTCGCCGACGGCGGTCACCGCGTGGCCGCGGCCGGGCGCGAGGCCGGGATCGACTCCCTCCGGAATCCCGAACAGGCCCGACAGCAGTCTTCGTTGCGCGACGGAGGTGTCCTGGTACTCGTCGAGCAGCACGACGCGGTACGTGTCGCGCAGTATCTCGCCGACCTCGGGGCGCTCCTCGGCGAGCCGCGCGGCGTACGCGATCTGGTCGCCGAAGTCGAGCAGGTCGCGGTGCCGCCGTGCGTCCGCGTAGTCGGAGACCAGGCGCAGCAGGTCGAGCCGGTTCCGGGCGGCGTCGGCCGCGGCCTTGGCGCCCGCCGTGGGCTTCGCGGTGGCCTCGACGTCGGCGACCAGGTCCTCGTCGAACGCGCGCAACCGGTCGAACGGCACCAGGTGTTCGGCGAGTTCGCCGCCGAGCGCGAGAACGTCGGCGGTGATCGACGACAGCGTCTTGGTCAGCGTCGGAAACGGGCCGGGCGCGCGACGGGCGGTACGCGCGGCGAGTTGGAAGCGCGTCGCGTCGGCCAGCAGGCGCGCCGACGGCTCCAGGCCGATGCGCAGGCCGTGTTCGGACAGCAGGCGGCCGGCGAAGGCGTGGTACGTCGAGATGGTCGGCTCACCGGCGTCGTCGTCCCCGCCGGATCCTCCCGCGGCTCCATTGCCATTGCCAGCGCCTCTGCCTGCGCCCGTGCCGGTGCCGGTGCCCCCGAGGCCGACCGTACCCCCGGCCCCGTCCGCACCGAAACCGCCCGCCGACATCCCGAGCGCCGCCGGGTCCGGCCACAGCTTCAGCAGTGCCTTGCGCACGCGCTCGGCGAGCTCACCGGCGGCCTTGTTGGTGAAGGTGAGGCCGAGCACCGCGTCGGGGCGCACCGCGCCCGTGCCGACCAGCCAGACGACGCGCGCGGTCATGACGGTGGTCTTGCCCGACCCGGCGCCGGCCACGATCACGCCGGGCTCCAGGGGTGCGGTTACGGCGGCGATCTGCTCGGGCGTGTACGGGACGCCGAGGACGTCCTTCAGGTCGTCCGGATCCCGGATGAGGTGGTGGTGGGCCGATCGCACCGGCGCAACGTTAGACGCACCTGAGGACAACAGCCGCATCCTGTGCGTTGTGACCCACGCGGCGCGCCGACAGCACTACGCTGCGCACGCGCGCCAGGCTTCCGCGCCACCCCCGCACCACACGCCGCCGCAAGCCTCCGCAACCTCTGGAGTACGTCTCTGCCGGGGGCGTCTGCCGTCAGGCTCTGCCCCGGACTTCGCCTTCGGACCCCACCTTCGGACCTTGCCCGCGGCCGCCCGCGTTCAGCCCGCCCGTCGGCGACCGCCCCCGTCGACCGCCCCCGTCGACACCGCCGCCGATCGCCCGCGGTCAGCCGCCCGCCGCGGCCATGCGCTGCTGCAAGGTCGCCTCGTCCACGATGCGTTCCGCGGGCGGGGCGGCCACGCCGACCTCCGCGCCGAAATCGCTCACCTTGAGGTCCACCGGATCGGCCCCCGTCCCGGTCAGCCTGATCGGGTACGGGTCCCCGGCGGCCATCACGTACATCGTGGTCGTCGCCCCGTCCGCGGACTTGATCGTCAGCGGCCACACGCCCTTGCCGTCGATCTGCGTCTGCTGCCCCTTGACCACCTCCCCCGCGTCGGCGCCGAAGCTGCCCGCGAAGGGGTCCACCAGCTTGGGGTCGAGCTGCTGTCCGTCGGTCTTGAGGTACGTGCCGCGCAGGTTCGCCGGCACCGTGACGCCGGGCGTCGAGCCGATGACACTCTCGACGTTCGTGTAGACCACGCCCCCGACGCGGATCAACTCCTGCTTGACGTCCGCCCGCGTGACGATCTGGCGTACGTCGCGCAGCTTGCCGACCTCGATGCTCAGCGTCGCGGCGTCCGCCCCCGTACCGAACTGCCCGGTGAGCCGGTACGACGTGGCTGCCATCAACTGCACGGCCCGGTCGGCGAGTTCGCGCCCGCTCATCTCGGCGGGCGGCTTGGCGGGCGGCGGCGCCGCGGGGTTCGCGGTCTCCTGGCCGGGCAGGACGCCGCCGGGTGCCGGGCCCGTACCGCCCGGGCGGCCGGGGCCGCTCTTGGAGTCGACGGTCGGGTCGTCGACGTCGTCGCCGGCGCACGCTGTGAGGCCGCCGAGCGCGAGCACGGCGGCGGCGGTGACGGCGGCGGCCGTCGCGACGGAACGGGGCAGGCGCACAGGTACTCCTCGGGACGGACGACGGGCCCGGCCGCCGGCGGCGGGGGCCCGTCGTGGGAGCATCGCGCGCCCAGTATCCCGACTCTGTCAAGCATCTGACGGACAGTCACCGATGGTGAGCAGTCCGGGAGCCGGCGCGAAGGGTCAGGAGGTCAGGAGGTCTGGCGGGCCTCGTCGAACAGCTTGTCGACCTCGTCCTCGGTCAGCGTCTGCTCCTGCGCGGGAGCCTTGACGTCGCAGGGCTTGCCGACGCCGCTGATCGTCGTCTCGGTGCGCGTGCCGTCCTCGACCTCCAGCACACCCAGGACGACGGGGTCGCCCTTGGCCGCGACGTAGACGGTCTTCTCCTTGCCGTCCTTGTCCTTCTTCGTCAGCGGCACGGCCTTCTTGCCGTTGAACTCCGTGACCTCACCCTTGGTGACGCCGTCCGTGTTGCCCTCGAAGAAGTCCGCGGAGTCGTCCGGCTCCTCCTCGTCGCTGACCATCCACTTGCCGTCGAGCGCCGCGCTCAGCGCGGCCATGTCGAAGTCCGTGGTCTCCTGGCCCGCCTGCAGGATGTAGAACTCGGCGGACGCCTTGAAGTAGTCCTTGCCGCCGGTCGTCAGGACCTCGGCCGTGCGGCCGTCCCGGGTCAGCGACCCCTTGACCGACTCGGACTTCCCCTCGGGAGTCACGTTGACGCACGACTTGACCTCGAACGCCTTGCCGTCCTCGGTGCCCTTGCCGACCGCCTCCATGGAACCGCTCTTCTTGGCGAACTCGACGGCCTTGTCCGCGAGCGCCTTCGCCTCGGTCTTCGTGTTGTCGGCGCCGCCGTCGTCACTGCCGCACGCGCTCAGTGCGACGGCGGCGAGGACGGTGGCGGATGCGACAGCGGCGATGCGGCGTACACGCACGAGGAGACTCCGTTGCTGGGGATGCTGGGGGACTTGGTCGATCAGTATCCCAAAGCACGGTAAAAGTCTGACAATCGGCCGGTCACCCCGCGGATTCCGGACGTTGCCGCGACGCGCTACTCCACCACCGTGCGGCCCTCGCTGCGCGCGCTGCAGCACCGCCGGAAGTCGCACCGGTCGCAGTGCGAGCCGGTGTTCGGGGTGAAGCGCTCCCCCAGGATCCGGCCCGCGACGTCCGCGAGCAGTGCGGAGACCCAGGTGTTGCCGTCCTCGTCCGGGATGGGTGCCGTCTGGTCCTGCACGACCGGCAGGCCCCCGGCGTCCGGGTCCTGTCCGGGCGCGCGATGGCGCAACTGCACGAGTTCGGCGCCGCCGGACGCGGGACGCGCCCCTCCGAACGCCTCGATGTCGTCCAGAGCGCCGTTCGCGACCGCGATCTGGTACACCGCCAACTGCGGGTGCTCGGCCACCTCCGCGGCCCCCGGCTTGGACTTGCCGGTCTTGAAGTCGACGACGTACGCCAAGCCGTCGTCGCCGCGCTCCACGCGGTCCATCGACCCGCGGATGACGATGTTGTGCTCCCCCGCCGTCAGGCTCACCTCGAACTCGTGCTCGGTCGCCGCGACGACGCGGTGCCGGTCGTGTGTGTGCCACGCGAGGAACCGCTCCAGCGCTGCCCGCGCCTCCTCCTTCTGCTGGTCGGACTGCCACGGTGCGTCGAACGCCAGCGCGTCCCAGACCCGGTCCAACCGGTCCACCAGCACCGGAAGTTCGGCGGCCGTCGCGCCGGTGCCGACCTCGTCCGCCAGCGCGTGCACCACGTTGCCGAAACCGAGGGCCGCGGTGCGTGCGGACTCCGCACGCACCTCCCGCCCCAGGAACCAGTTGAGCGCGCACGTCCCGACCTTCTCGACCGCGCTGCCCGACAGCTTCACCGGTGCGCGGGGGTCGCGTACCGGGACCCCCGGATCGGTCGGCTCGACCAGGCCCCACCAGCGCTCCGGGTGTGCGGCCGGGACCAGCGGATACCCGTCGTCGTCGCGCAGCGCGGCCAGCCGTGCGAGGCGGCGCGCGGCGGCCAGTTGCACGGTCCGCGGGGCCTTGGGGTCGACGGCGGACGCACGCAGTTCGGCGACGAGCGCCGACGTCGAGAGCGGGCGCCGGGGACGCGAGGTCACGTCGGCCCGCTCGACACCCTCCTCCCCCAGCTCGCCGAGGAAGCGGGAAGGCTGGTCGCCGTCTTCGTACGCGGACTTCACGGCCGTCACCACAAGCCGCTCGCGCGCCCGGGTCGCGGCCACGTAGAACAGCCTGCGCTCCTCGGCGAGCAGCGCGCCCGGCGACAGCGGCTCGGCCAGGCCGTCCGCCCCGATCCGGTCCGCCTCCAGCAGCGAGCCGCGGCGGCGCAGGTCCGGCCACAGGCCCTCCTGCACTCCCGCCACGACCACCAGCCGCCATTGCAGGCCCTTGGCGCGGTGGGCCGTCAGGAGGCGCACCGATTCGCCGCGCATGGCCTTGTCGTCGAGCCGGTCGCCGGGGATCTGCTGTGCGGTCAGTTCGTCGAGGAAGTTCAGGGCTCCGCGGTGGCCGGCCCGCTCCTCGGCGCGTGCGGCCACCTCGAACAGCGCGACGACGGCGTCCAGGTCGCGGTCCGCGTTGCGGCCCGACGAGCCTCCGCGCAGGACGGCGCGCTCCAGGCGGGCGGGCCACGGCGTACCGTGCCACAGCTCCCACAGCGCGGCCTCGGTCGTGCCGCCCGCGTCGAGGATCGCGCGCGCCTTGGCGATGAGCATGCCCAGGCGGTACGCCCCCGCGCCGATCTGCGCGTCGACGGCCACCAGTTGCTCGGGGTGGGCGAGCGCGTCCCTGATGAGCTCGGCGGACGGCCGTGCGAGGGCCGGCAGGAACGGCGCGGCGGACCGGGGCGGCGGCACCGCGGAGTCGGCCCGCTGTGCGCTCGCGCCCGTGTCCGCGTCGGCTTCCGTTTCTCCCGCGGCCGCCGCCTCTCCCGCGTCGCCGGCATCTCCCGTGACGCCCGCGTCTGCGGCGGGAGCCTCGGGGGCGAGTTCCGCGAAGGCCATCAGCTCAAGTTGTTCGGGGCCGCCGTCGTCCGCCCCGCCATCGACCGCCGTGCCGTCGTCCGCGTGGGCCCCCACCTCGGTCGCGGCCTCCCCGTCGGTTGCCGCATCGTCCCCGGTCGCCGCATCGTCCCCGGTCGCCGCGGCCGCCTCCGCCGTCTGGGCGTCGGCCATCGCCGCGGCCCGCTCCTCGGCGCGCAGCGCCCGGCCGAGGACGCGCAGATCCGCCGAGTCCATGCCGCACATCGGCGACAGCAGGAGCATGCGTGCGGTGTCCTCGTCCAGCGCCGCAGGGTCCGCGGCCACCTTGAGGGCGGTCAGCAGCGGGGTGACCGCCTGCTCGGCGGCGAGCGGCAGTTCGTCGCCGGCGATCTCCAGCGGTACGCCGGCCACCGACAGCGCCCGGCGGATCGACGGGATCGAACGGGCGCCGGAGCGTACGAGCACCGCCATCTCGCCCCACGGCACCCCGTCCTCCAGATGGGCCCGGCGCAGAATGTCGGCGATGTTGTCCAGCTCGGCCCCGGGCGTCGGGTAGGTGTAGACCTCGACCCGGCTCGGGTCGTCGTCGCCGGTGCGGTCCGGGACCAGGCCGCGGTGCGCCGCCGCGTCGGCGGCCGGCAGGCGGGACAGGGGCATCCGGCGGGTGATCTCCCGCGAGGCGCGCAGCAGTCCGGCCCCGGCGCGCCGGGAGGTGCGCAGGACGACCGTCGGTGCGGGGGCGCCCGTACGGTCGGGGAAGTGGTGCCGGAAGTCGAGGATGCCGTTGACGTCGGCGCCGCGGAACGCGTAGATCGACTGGTCCGGGTCGCCGACCACGACCAGGTCGCGGCCGTCGCCCGCGAGCGCGCGCAGCAGGCGGACCTGGGCCGCGTCGGTGTCCTGGTACTCGTCGACGAACACGACCTTGTAGCGCCGCCGCAGCTCCTCGGACACCTCGGGGCGCTCCGCGAGTATCACCGCGCGGTGCACCAGTTCGGCGTAGTCGACGACGCCCTGCGCGTCGAGCACGTCGAGGTACTCGGCCAGGAAGTCGGCGGCGGCCCGCCAGTCGCGGCGGCCGGTGTCCTCCGCGAAGCGCGCCAGCGCCTCCGGGTCCAGGCCGAGTTCGCGGGTGCGGGCGGCGACCGCCCGGACCTCGTCGGCGAAGCCGCGCGTGCCGAGGGCGGCGCGCAGCTCGGCGGGCCAGCGGACGGTGCCGTCCTCGGCCTCGCCGGCCAGCAGCTCGCGTACGAACACGTCCTGCTCGGGACCGGACAGCAGCCGCAGCGGGTACGTGAACAGCTCCGGCGGCTGGTGCTGCCGGACCAGCGCGTAGCAGAACGAGTGGAACGTCGTCGCCGTCGGCAGCGCCCCCGCGTGCCCGCCCCGGCCCGCGGCCCCGCCGGCCGGGGCGCCGGTCGCGGCCCCGGTCGCGTCGCGGGCCGGATCGCCGGCCGCGTCGTCGACCCCCGTCTCGGCCCCCGCGTCGCCGTCCCGTGAAGGCGCGCCTCCGCCGCCGCGCAGCCGCGTCGCGATACGGTCGCGCAGTTCCCCCGCCGCCTTGCGGCTGAAGGTGAGAACCAGGATCTCCTCGGGAAGCATCCCCCGGGCGACCCGGTCCGCGACCGCTTCCACCAGGGTGGTTGTCTTTCCCGTACCGGGACCCGCCAGCACCAGCAGCGGCCCGCCCGGGTGGGCCACGACGGCACGCTGGCGCTCGTCCAGCGTCAGCCGCACCTGCGGACCGATGTCGGTGCGCCGCAAGCGGTACGCGGAGGTCGCGGTCGTCATGGCTCGGGGCCTTACGGGGAAGCCGAGGGGTTCGGGAACGACGGGGACGGGGATGACGGGGAAGCCGGGAAACGGGGAGATGTGGAGCGGGTCATCGAGGCGGTACGGCAGGCGCGCAGGGAGCCGCGCCCCGGTCGGCAGGGCGCGGCCTTGCCCCATCAGATCACACGGGACCCCCGTGCCACGCCGGACGCACCCGGTCGGGCTCCGTCGACCGCCGGGTTCGCCGCGGACACCACCGCACTACCGGTCGCGCACTCCCTCGCCGGACGCCGGATCCCACCGCGCCTCGGCCATGTCGACACGTGTGCCGCCCGCCCGCATCGGCGTCCCCTCGTCGCGCAGCCGCCGCAGGCCCTCGTCCTCCAGGCCCGGGGCGTGCGTGCCGTCCGCGCGCAGCACACGCCACCACGGCACACCCCCGCCGTAGCGGGCCATCACCCGCCCCACCTGGCGGGGACCGAGTCTGGGGCGGTCCGTCCCGGCACCCGCGGTTTCCCCGGCTCCGGCTTCCTCCGCGCTTTCCGGACTCTCGGAGCCTTCGGCGTTTTCCGCGGCGTGCGCGGCCTCGTCGGCGAACCAGGCCGCGATGTCCCCGTACGCCATCACCCGTCCGGCGGGGATGCGTTCGACCAGATCCAGGACACGTTCGTCGATCGGCGTGGGCAGAGTCACGTCCCGCATCGTGCCAGACTCCGCCCCCTCGGCCAGCCGGGTCCCCGCACTCCGTGCCACCATCAAGGCGGCGGTGACTGGTGATTCGAGACCAAGAGGAAACATCTCCTGTGGGTGCCCCTGTGACCGGGCGCGCCCTCGTCGTCGAGCCCTCGCAGCCCAACCGCGTGCACCGGTCCAGCGACCTGCTGCGGGTGCTCGTCGGCGTCCTCGCGCTGGCCGTGGTGTTCTTCCTGGCCAGCATCGCGCGCGAGACGACGTCGGGCCTGGAGTCCGACATCGTGCGCGGTGCGCAGAACAGCCTGCCCCGCCTGATCCTCAACCTCTCCGGCGGCGTGTTCGCGGTCGCGGTGTTGGTCGTGCCGGTCGCCTACGGCGTGGAACGCCTGCTGCGCCGGGACGGCCTGCGCGTCGCGGACGGCGTCATCGCCGCGGCGCTCACGTATGCCGCGTCCCTCGGCCTGGACTGGTGGGTCACCGGCCCGGGGCCGGACGCGCTGGAGGCGGCGCTCACCCGGCCGCTCGCCGGGGGCGGCCTGACCGATCCGGTGCACGGCTACCTCGCGCCGATCGTCGCGTACATCACCGCCGTGGGCCTGGTCCGGCGCCCCAAGTGGCAGGCGCTCGTCTGGACGCTGCTGGCCCTCAACGCCGCCACCGTGCTGGTCGGCGGCTACACCACGCCGCTGGCGCTGCTGACGAGCGTGCTGCTGGGCCGGACCATCGCGTACGCCACGATGTACGCGGTCGGCGTGCCCAACCGCCGCCCGCCCGCCGACGCCGTCGTGGCCGCGCTGCGCAGGTTCGGCCTGATCGCCGCGAGTGCGGTGCGCACCGACGACGGCCCCGAGGACAGCCGCCGGTACGCCGTGCGGCTCACCGACGACCAGCTCCTGGACGTCACCGTCCTGGACCGCGACCAGCAGACCTCCGGCGCCGTCTACCGCTTCTACCGCCGCGCGCGCCTGCGGGTGACCACCGCGCGCCGCACCTTCCTGTCCCTGCGCCGCGCGCTCGAACAGGAATCTTTGATGGCGTACGCGACAGCGGACGCGGGGGTCCGCACGCCGCGCCTGGTCGCCACCACGGAGGTGGGTTCCGACGCGGCGCTGCTGGCGTACGCGCACATCCCCGGCCGCAGTCTCGAATCGCTGGACGACGAGGAGTTCACCGACGCGCTGCTGGTGGAGATCTGGCGGCAGGTCGCGCTGTTGCAGGCGCACCGCCTGACGCACCGCCGCCTCGGCACCAGCAGCTTCCTGATCGACCACGACGGCGATCCGTGGCTGGTCGACCTGCGCGCGGGCGAGATCGCCTCGGGCGACCTGTCGCTGCGCATCGACACGGCGCAGATGCTGACCGCGCTCGCGCTGCGGGTCGGCGACGAGCGCGCGGTACGCACGGCGACCCAGGGCCTCGGCGTCGACGCCGTCGCGGCCTGCCTGCCGCTGCTGCAAAAGGTCGCCCTCAACCGGCCGACGCGTGCCGCGCTGCGCAAGAACCAGAACCTGCTGTCCGGGATCCGCGAACGGATCCTGGAGTTGCGGCCGCGCGCCGAGGCCGAGCCGATCCGCCTCGAGCGCATCCGGCCGCGCACGCTGGTCACCGTCGTGGCGTCCGCGTTCGCCGGGTACTTCCTGCTCTCGCAGCTCACGCACGCCAACCTGGGCGACATCTTCGAGCGGGCCAACTGGGGGTGGGCGGCGATCGGGTTCGTCGCGTCGACGCTCAGCTACGTGGCCGCCGCGCTGATGCTGCTGGGGTTCGTGCCGGAGCGGCTCTCGGTGTGGCGTACCACGATCGTCCAGCTCGCCGGGTCGTTCGTGAAGCTGGTCATGCCGGCCGCGGTCAGCGGTGTCGCGCTCAACGCCCGCTACCTGCAGAAGTCCGGCGTGCCCCCGGCCCTCGCGGCGGCCAGCATCGGCGTCTCGCAGCTCGGCGGCCTGGTCTTCCACATCGGCCTGCTGGTCTTCTTCGGCTACATCGCGGGCACCGAGCAGACGCCGTCCTTCGCCCCGTCCGGCGCGGTCATCGCGGGCCTGCTTGTCATCGCCCTGGTGGCGCTGCTGATCATGGCCGTGGGGCCGCTGCGCCGCTTCGTCGTCAAGCGCCTCGCGGCGTTGTTCTCCGGCATCGTCCCGCGCCTTCTGGACGTCCTGCAGACGCCGACGAAGCTCGCCGCGGGGCTCGGCGGCACGGTGATGCTCACCGTCTCGTTCATCCTGTGCCTCGACGCGAGCGTGCGCGCCTTCGGCGGGTCCGCGAGCTTCGCCGCGATCGCCGTCGTCTTCCTCGCCGGCAACGCGATCGGCTCGGCGGCCCCGGTCCCGGGCGGCATCGGCGCGATCGAGGCGGCGCTCATCGCGGGCCTCACCACGACCGGGAAGCTGCCGATCGAGACGGCCACCGCGGCGGTGCTGCTGTTCCGCTTCCTGACGTTCTGGCTCCCCGTACTGCCCGGCTGGCTCGCCTTCACCTACCTCCAGCGCAAGCAGGCCATCTGACCCCCGTACGCAGCGCGGGCGGACCAGGCGGCAAAGCGGTGCGGGCCCTTCCGGAGATCCGGAAGGGCCCGCACGGGGAACGGTGTTGACGGTCCGTCAGTGGACCGGCTTCGGTCAGTAGACGGGCTTCTCGGGCTCGATCTGGTTGACCCAGCCGATGACGCCGCCGCCGACGTGCACGGCGTCCTGGAAGCCCGCGGACTTCAGGACGGCCAGCACCTCCGCCGAGCGCACGCCCGTCTTGCAGTGCAGCACGATGCGCTTGTCCTGCGGCAGGCCCTCGAGGGCGTTGCCCATCAGGAACTCGTTCTTGGGGACGAGCACGGCACCCGGGATCGAGACGATCTCGTACTCGTTCGGCTCGCGGACGTCGATGACGTGGATGTTCTCGCCCGCGTCCATCCACTCCTTGAGCTGGCGCGGGGTGATGGTCGAGCCAAGGGCGGCCTCCTGGGCCTCCTCCGACACGACGCCGCAGAACGCCTCGTAGTCGATGAGCTCGGTGACCGTCGGGTTCTTGCCGCACACCGCGCACTCGGGGTCCTTGCGGACCTTCACCTGGCGGTACGTCATCTCCAGGGCGTCGTAGATCATCAGCCGGCCGAGCAGCGGGTCGCCCATGCCGGTCAGCATCTTGATGGCCTCGTTGACCTGGATCGAGCCGATCGACGCGCACAGCACGCCCAGCACGCCGCCCTCGGCGCACGACGGCACCATGCCGGGGGGCGGGGGCTCCGGGTACAGGCAGCGGTAGCAGGGCCCGTGCTCGGCCCAGAAGACCGACGCCTGGCCGTCGAAGCGGTAGATCGAGCCCCAGATGTACGGCTTGTTGAGCAGCACGCAGGCGTCGTTGACGAGGTAGCGGGTCGCGAAGTTGTCGGTGCCGTCGACGATCAGGTCGTACTGGGCGAACAGCTCCATGACGTTCGACGAGTCGAGGCGGTCCTCGTGCAGCACGACGTCGACGTACGGGTTGGCCTCGAGGACGCTCTCCTTGGCGGACTGCGCCTTGGACTTCCCGATGTCCGACTGGCCGTGGATGATCTGGCGCTGGAGGTTCGACTCGTCCACGGTGTCGAACTCGACGATGCCGAGCGTGCCCACCCCGGCCGCGGCCAGGTAGAGCAGCGCCGGGGAGCCGAGGCCGCCCGCGCCGACACACAGGACCTTCGCGTTCTTCAGGCGCTTCTGCCCGCTCATCCCGAAGTCCGGGATGATCAGGTGGCGCGAATACCGGCGGACCTCGTCGACGGTGAGCTCGGCAGCCGGCTCGACCAAGGGTGGTAGCGACACGGGATCTCCGATGGTCAGACCTAGTTCTGCGACATTTCTCGCACCAACAGTGCCATGGCGTGTCGGATTCCCGGGAAGGGGGTCCGGACCGTGAGACACCTGTCTCACCGGAGCTTGCGCGGGCCGCTCAGGACGGGATCGTCGGCGGGTACGGCCACGGGTTCGGCGCGCACATGAGCCCGTTGTCGGCCTCGAGCGCCTTGGTCTGCTGCATCATGACCGGCGCGAGCCCGCCCGGCAGGCAGGCCTCGGTCTCGTGGTTCCGTCCGAGGCGGTGGCCCACCTCGTGGTTGATGAGCATCTGCCGGTAACCGAGCATGTCGTCGCCGAACGTGGGCGAGCCCTCGGCCCAGCGCCACGCGTTGATGACCACCCAGGGCGAGCCGGCCGCGTCGCAGGACACGTTCTGTATGGATGTGTCCAGCCCAGCGGCGTCGCACAGTTTGTGCGTGGTCCCCGGACTCGCCAACCGGATCACGAAGTCGGCGCTGCCGTCGGTGCGCGCGAACGACTTCTTGTTGCCGTTCGCCCACGAGCGCGGGTCGTTCAGCGTCTGCTGCACGGCCGCCGCGAACAACTCGCCGTCCAGTCCGAGCCCTTGCTCGACCTCGACGCGGTACGTGTAGTTCCTGGTCCCCGACTTGGGCGCCGCCACCTTGCCGGGCACCACGTCGAACTTGCCGCTCAGCGCCAGCGTTTCGCCCAACTCGAAGCGCACCTTCATGCGCTCGGTGGTGCTCAGCGGCGCCGATGGCGTCGGGATCGGCAGCGTCGTCGGACCGGGGGTCGCCGAGGGCGACTGCGGGTTGGGGCTGGCCTGGCCGGGCACCGCCGCCTGCACCTGGGGCCGGTCCGAGTCGCGCGACGCGACGTCGTCGGTACGCCTGGTCGGGTCGTCCGTGTGCGCGCTGTCGCCCTTGGCGTGCGCCTCGGTGCCGCCCTCCGGCATCTGCATCACGACCGCGCCGGCGAGCACCGCGCCGGTCACCACCGCGCCGCCCGCGACCACGAGACGCCGCGGCTTGCGCGCGGGAGTCCGGGTGGCGCGACGCGAGGCCGCGCGGCCGCCGCCCGACGCCGCAGAGGCGGTCGACGGGGCGGTCGACGCCGCTGCCGAAGCCGCGGACGCCGTCCGCGACGACGGCACATATCCGGTGGCCGTCCCGGCACGCCGGGCTTCCGCCGCACGGGAGGCGGCCCGCGCCGCCGCTCGCGACTCGACGCGGGTGGTGGCGGGGTACGCGCCGGCACGCGTCGGCGGCTCGAAGCCGGCGTCCTCGATCGGCGCGGGCTGGGGCGCCGACGCGCGCCGCGGCCGGTACGCCGCTCCGTCCGCCGGCTTGGCGTGCACTGGCTTGGCGTGCACCGGTTCGATGTCGACCGGCTCGATGTAGACCGTCTCGTCCCAGGCGGCCGGCTCCGGGTCGAACTCCGGCTCCGGGTCGGGCACCGGCTCGTAGCGCGGCGCGGCCTCGGGTGCGTACTGGCTCGGAACACTGTGCAGCAGCTCGCCCGCGTACGGGTCGGCCCACTGCGCCTGCGGCCCGGCGCCCCACTGCTGCTGCGCCTCGTCCGTCCACTGCGGCGGCGCTTCCTCGGCCCACTGCCCGAACTGCCCGGCCTGCGCCGTCAGCGGGTCCATGGCCTGGTCGGCGAACGCGTCGGGCTGCCCGGCGGCCGGGAAGCCGTAGAACGGGTCGGTCAGCGGGTCGAAGCCGTGCTGCTGGGCCGGGGGCTGCTCGTAGGGCTGCTGCGCGGCGTAGTCGTGGCGCGGCGCCTCGGGTTCGTACGGGTACTGCGGCTGGTCCGCGTACTGCTGGTACTGCGGGTACGCCGGGTACTGCTCGGCGGGGTACTGCTCGGCGGCGCCGTACTCGTGCCCGTACTGCTCGGGATACGACTGCGGGAGGTGCTGGGGGTGCTGCTGGACCGCGGCGTACTGCCCTGACGACGCCGCATAGTGCTCGGCGTCGGCGTAGTCGCCCGGCGGGTAGTCGCCGGAGTAGGCCTGCTGCGGCTGCGGCTGTGCCGCGTACCCCTCCTGGTAGGCGGGCTGGTAGCCGCCCTGCCCTTCGTACCCGTACGCCTGCACGCCACCTGACGCGCCCGACGTATCGGGATAGGCCTGTTCCGGATGGGGCTGGTCGTACGAGGCTGCGCCATGTCGGCCCACGGTCACGTCACCGGGCCTCGGCCTGCGGCAGGGGTTTCCCGGTGTCCGCCAGGAGGTCCCGGAACCCCCGCGCGACGACGCGCGGATGCTCCAGCATCGCGACGTGCCCCGACTCGGGCACCATCAGCAGCCGCGGGTCCGGGAAGGTGGCCGCGGCACGGCGCGCCATCCGCGAGCCGACGAGCTTGTCCCGTCGGCCGTACACCAGCAGCGTGGGGGCCTGGACGGCCGCGGCCTGCTTCCACAACGAGCGTGGTCCCCGTTCGAGGTAGGAGGTGACGACGCCGCGCGCCGACCGGGTGAAGGCGTCGACCATGTACGGCAGTCCCAGACGCCGCCGGTACTCGGCGACGAAGTCGGTGAATTCCTGTTCCGACAGCATCTGCGGCTCTCCGAAGCAGAGCCCGACGGAAACGCGGGTGCGCTGCTCCGGCGTCATGTTGCGGGTGACCCGGCCGAGCGCCGCGGCGAAGCCCGGAACCGCCATCAGTGCCGTCGGCAGCGCGGTGACCTGCGGCTTGCGGTCCGGCAGCGCGGGCGAGACGAGCGTGAGCGTGCGTACGAGGTCCGGCCTGCGGGCGGCGAGCCGGGTGGCGATCGCGCCGCCCATCGAGTTGCCGAGCAGGTGCACGGGCCCCCGGTTGAGGGAAAGGATCAGCCCCTCGACCGCGCGGCAGTGCGCGGACACCGAGTAGTCCCCGTCGTGCGGGGGCGAAGAGAAGCCGAAGCCCGGCAGGTCGACCATCTCGGCCGCGACCACGTCGAGCAGGTTCCCGACCAGCGGGGCCCAGTTCAGCGACGAGCCGCCCAGGCCGTGCACGAGGACGGCGGGAGGCCGCTCGGCGTCGTACTCCGGGTGGCGCCGGACGGCGACCGTGGTGTCGCCGCCGACCGGGACCGTCCGCACAGGCCAGGCCGCCGCGGGGGCGCCGGAAACTGCCTGAGTGGTGGTCACGGTCGCCAATATTACGAGACGGTCACCGGGACGGAAGGGGGGCGTGCGCGATCGGTCCTTCGGGCGCGGCGATTTGGTGCTCGAATGGGCATTTTTGGAGGCAGTTCCAACGGCGCCGATGGCAACGGTTCGATATCGATGATCAAGCCGCTGCAACGCGGGTAGGCGGGTAGTACTCCGAGTGGGCGCCGTGCGACGAGGCACCGAGGCGACGGACGGCGCGAGTTTTCGGAGGCCCGGCAGGATCATGGGGAAGGTCGGAAGGAGTTGCACATGCCCGACATCGCGCGTGAGACGACCGGGGAGACCGGGGCGGGCGCCGCGGCCGGCGTCCGTGCCGACGAGAGCACCGCACCGGTGGACGCCCCCGACGCACGGCTCGAGGACCCCGACGAGGTCCCGGCGCCCGACGACCTCGACCTGGAGGCACCGGAGGCGGACGTCGCCGAGCAGCGCACGGAGGTGGTCGACGAGGACGAGCGGGTGTGGGAGCCCGTACCGGACGGAGTGGACCCGGCGGACGGCACCGACCAGCGTCGCGTGGCCGGTCCCGACGAGGACGAATACCGCTGACCGACCCCCGATCAAGGGCCGTGGCATGCACATCTCTGACGTAACGTCAGGTTTGTCGGCATCGGGGCCTTGCACGGCGGCCACAACTTCCAGAACTCTGTTCGTTGCGCCACGAAACTTACGGCAGCGGTTACCCAAAAGTAGGATGACGTGGCGGTACAACCTTCAGGCCCCCCGAACGGTCATGGGGACCGAGGCACCTAGCAGGACCCTGATAGATCACGTTTGAGGAGCGCCGTGACAGCCATCCAGGATGCGGATTCCCGCCCGCGCGGCACCCGGCTGCCCCGTCTCGCCCGCAGGAACCAGCTGCTCGGCGCGGCCCAGGAAGTGTTCGTGGCGCAGGGCTACCACGCGGCGGCGATGGACGACATCGCCGAGCGCGCCGGTGTCAGCAAGCCGGTTCTGTACCAGCACTTCCCCGGCAAGCTGGAGCTCTACCTCGCGCTCCTCGACCAGCACTGCGAGGCGCTGGTCGACGCGACGCGTGCGGCGCTGGAGTCCACGCACGACAACAAGCTGCGCGTGGCCGCCACCGTGGACGCGTACTTCGCCTTCGTCGACGACCACGGCGGCGCCTTCCGCCTGGTCTTCGAATCGGACCTCACCAACGAGGTCGCGGTCCGCGAACGCGTCGAGCGCGTCGCGGAGACCAGCGCGGAGGCGGTCAGCAAGGTCATCGCGGAGGACACCGGCCTCGGCGAGGACGAGGCGATGCTCCTGGCCATCGGCCTGACCGGCATGGCCCAGGTGACCGCGCGCTACTGGATCTCCAAGGGCGTCCCGATCCCGCGCGACACCGCGTCGCGGCTGATCTCGACCCTCGGCTGGCGCGGCATCTCCCGCTTCCCGCGCAAGGACGAGCCCGCCGCGGGCTGACCGACACCCCCATCCCGCCGCAAGCGGAGCGACATCCGACTCCCGCCGCAACCGGGGCGACGTCCGAGGCCCGCCGGGGCGATCGACATCCCGAGAAGCGCGACCGCCGTCCGAACCTGTGGACGGCGGTCGCGCTTTTTTCGTCGCGCCCTTTCGACCTAAACCCCCACGGTGGGGGTCCGCGCCTCCGGTGTGATGAACACACCGCTCACGGGCGGTGGCGTCGGGGCCCGGCCGTTTCGCGCTCGGCGTACCCGTGGCGGGGCTTCGCACCCATCCGGCTCGATTAGCCTTCAGTCCTGTACGGGCGCGCGCAGTTCGATTGCCGCCCTCACTCGTCTGAACCGGAGGGACAGCCGTGGAGGTCAAGATCGGCGTGCAGCACGCCGCGCGGGAACTGGTGCTGGAGGTCGTCGACAGCGCCGACGATGTCGAGAGTGCGGTGGAGGCGGCACTGTCCGGCAGCGCGACGGTGCTCTCGCTCCAGGACGAGAAGGGCCGCAAGGTGATCGTGCCTTCCGACCGCCTCGCCTACGTCGAGATCGGCGAGCCGAGCGTCCGCCGCGTCGGCTTCGGCGCCGTCTGAGGTCCGGGTCCGGATCTCGCAGACACCACGCGAGGGGCGCGCACACCATCCGGT
>NZ_JBEZFP010000102.1:0-34373 GCF_040649515.1 Streptodolium elevatio | reverse complement strand
AAAGTCAGCGGTCGGAGTGCACATTTTCGTGACGGAGCGAGGAACGAGCGCAGTCACGAAAATGGGTGCTACGGCCGCACTCAAACAAAAGCGCCACACCCTGCCCAAGGGCCGACCAACCCCGACGCCCCGACGAACCGTCCGCCCAGCTCAACCGTTCGTCGCCCACAGCCAAAGGGCACCGGGCGACGTGGCAGGCCGCCAGCGCCGGTCGCGGCGCCTCAATACCGCTGTCGACAGGCGTGGCACAGCGCCCGCGGCCGCCTCACGTACGCCGTACTCAGGCCAGTCCGGGTCGGCCTCAACGGGGGGCTTTCGGCGGGCGCAGCAGGCCTCCAGGGGTGCTTCGGCCGCGCTCAAACGAAAGCGCCCACGCCCTACCAAGGGCCGACCAACCCCGACGCCCCGACGAACCGTTCCGCGCAGCTCAACGGTTCGTCGGCACACGGCCGGAGGCCGCCGGGGGCGGGCGGCAGGCTTCAGGGGCGGCTGGCGACAGGCGTGGCACAGCGCCCGCGGCCGCCTCACGTACGCCGTGCTCAGGCCAGTCCGGGGCCGGCCTCAGCCGGGGGCTATTGGCGCGCGCGGCAAGCCGCCGGGGCTACTACGCCCGCACAACAAGAGCGCCACGCCCCCGACCAGGGGGCTACGCGCGGGCCAGGTCCGCATCGGCACGTACGCCGTGGTGGGGCGAAGCCGGGGCTTGGCCTTAGCGGGGCATTCGGCGGGCGTGGCAGGCGGCCAGGTGGTCGTCTACGAGGCCGCACGCCTGCATCATCGCGTAGGCCGTGGTGGGGCCCACGAACTTGAAGCCCTTCTTGCGCAGATCCTTGGCCAACGCCTCCGACTCCGGCGTCACCGCGGGGACGTCCGCGACCGTGCGCGGGGCCTTGCGGCGCGGCTTGGGGTTCGGCGCGTGCGACCAGATCAGCTTGTCCAGCCCGCCGGGCAGGTCCTGTGCCGTCTTGGCGTTGGCGATGCACGCGAGGATCTTCGCGCGGTTGCGGATGATGCCGGTGTCGGCGAGCAGCCGTTCCACGTCCGCGTCGTCGTACTCCGCGACCTTGGCGATCGCGAACCCGTCGAACGCCGCCCGGAACCCCTCCCGGCGGCGCAGGATCGTGATCCACGACAGGCCCGACTGGAACGCCTCCAGGCACAGCCGCTCGAAGAGCGCGTCGTCGCCGTGTACCGGTACGCCCCACTCGGTGTCGTGGTACTCGACGTAGTCGTCCGTGCTGATCCCCCAGGGGCAGCGGGCGAGCCCGTCCGGACCCACCACCACTCCGCCCTCGGTCACGCCTTGTCCTTCCCGCCCTCGCGGCGGTCGGCGCCGCCGACCTCCTCGTCGTGCCCGCCCCGCTCCCCCGCGTCCCCGTGGGCCGAGACCGCATCCGCCTGGGCCGCGTCCCCGCGTTCCCCGTCCGCGTCCCCGGCGGCCTCACGGGCGCGTTCCGCGTCGTCCGGGGACGCCTGCTTGGTCAGCGTGGGCGTGCCGGTACGCGCCCCCGCCGGGCCGACCGTCGTGGGCGCCGCGCCCGGCATCGCCGAGGACCCCTGCGCCGGGGCCGCCACACCCGGCGGCAGCACGCCCGCGAGCCGGTACTCCAGGTCCATGATCCGCGCGTCGCGCGCCGACAGCTCCGCGCTCAGCCGGTCCAGGGTGTAGTCGACCTCGCTCATCCGGTAGCCGCGCAGGACGACGGGGAAGCGCACGCGGTCGATGTCCTCGACGGTCAGCGGGCGGTCCGGCGTCCACGACAGGTCGGGCCGGTCCTGGTGGGCGTCCGCCAGCGAGCCCCCCGCACCCAGCACCACGGCGGCGACCACGAAGACCACTCCGGTCACGACGACCAGCTGGATCCAGAACACGGAAACTCTCTCCCCTTGTCGGCACCGCGCCCACGGCCCCCTGTCGGCCGCGCACGGGACGATCGTGCCACGATCTGACGTGGTGATGTCCGCCCGCAGGCACGAATGCCCGAACTGCCCGCGGGACCAATGGCGGTAATCGCACGAACTGGAGGCGCCGGTGGCGACGCTGAAGCTGGGGGCACGCGAGTTCGGCGACGACGAACACGTGATCATGGCCATCGTCAACCGCACCCCCGACTCGTTCTTCGACAAGGGCGCGACCTTCGACGACCGTCCGGCTCTGGACGCCGTCGAGCGCGCCGTCGCGGAGGGTGCGGCGATCGTGGACATCGGCGGGGTCAAGGCGGGCCCGGGCGCGGAGGTGGACGCCGCCGAGGAGATGCGGCGCACGGTCTCGTTCGTCGCCGAGGTGCGCCGCCGCCACCCGGACGTCGTGATCAGTGTCGACACCTGGCGGCACGAGGTCGGCGAGGCCGTCTGCGAGGCCGGCGCCGACCTGCTGAACGACGCGTGGGGCGGGGTGGACCCCAAGCTCGCGGAGGTCGCCGCTCGGCACGGAGTCGGCATCGTGTGCACGCACGCGGGGCGGGCCAAGCCGCGTACGCGTCCGCACCGCATCGGCTACGACGACGTCATGGCCGACATCCTGGACGTGACGGTCGGGCTCGCCGAACGCGCGCTGGAGCTCGGCGTACGCCGCGACGCGATCATCATCGACCCGGGCCACGACTTCGGGAAGAACACCCGGCACTCGCTGGAGGCCACCCGTCGCCTCGGCGAAATGGCGGAGACCGGCTGGCCGGTGCTGGTCTCGCTGTCCAACAAGGACTTCGTGGGCGAGACCCTGGACGCGCCCGTCAACCAGCGGCTGCTGGGCACCCTCGCGACCACGGCCGTCTCCGCGTGGCTCGGCGCGCGCGTCTACCGCGTGCACCAGGTGCACGAGACCCGGCAGATCCTCGACATGGTCGCCACGATCAAAGGCCAGCGCGAGCCGGCTGTCGCCCGGCGCGCACTGGCCTGATCCGCTTGCCCCGCGCGGCGTGATCCGCTTGCGCCGTACGGGCTGATGCGCGTGACGCGGGCGGGTGCTGACGAGATATCAGCACCCGCCCGCGATCATGCGCGCTGGTGTCAGGAGCGGGAGATCTCACACACGAAGAGCTCCCAGGGTCCGAAAGGACCTCAGATCTCCGGCCGGGACATCCGGCCCTCGAAGAGACCTCAGATGTCGCGGTGGTACCGCCAAGGGCCCTTGATCGCGTACATGATGCCCGGGGTCTGTACGTTCGCGAACAGGATACGGCCGTCGAGCGAGAAGGTCGGGCCGGTGAACTCGCTGAACTCCGGGGCCTCGGGCGAACCGTTGTTGAGGTCGTTGCGGGCGATCGGGTACGAGCGGTTGCCGCTCGTCGCCCCGATCAGGTGCTGCACGCCGTTGCCGTCCTCGGCCAGGATGACGCCGCCGTACGGCGACACGCTGATGTTGTCCGGGCCGTCGAACGCGCCGTCCACCGACGGGTTCGCGTTGACGCCGAAGCGCAGCTTGAGGATCAGGCGGCGGCGGCTCGGGTCGTAGAACCACACCTGGCCGTCGTGCGCGACGCCCGGGCTCTCGTTGCGCGCAAAACTGGTCACGATGTACGCGCCGCCGTCACCCCACCACGCGCCTTCGATCTTGCGGCCGCGCGTGACGTCGGAGTTGGTGAACTGCTTGCGGATCGGCGTGGTCCGCGCGTCGCGGTCCGGCACCGTGATCCACTTGACCTCGTAGGTCGTGCCGATCTCGACGGCACGCGAGAGGTCGTCGACGAACCGGCCCGACGCGTCGAAGGCCTTCATCGCGGCGAGCGTCCCCGCGGTGTCGGACAGGCCCTTGAGGTGCCCGCGGCCGCCGCGGTAGTACTTCGGCGGCTCCCAGCGGTAGAGCAGTCCGTTCGGGCCGCTCGCGTCCTCGGTGAGGTATATGTGGCCGCGCCACGGGTCGACCGCGGCGGCCTCGTGCGCGAAGCGGCCCAGGGCCTTGATCGGCTTGGGGTCGCGGTTGGCGCGGCTGTCGTACGGGTCGACCTCGAACACGTAGCCGTGGTCCTTGGTCGCACCGCCCTGGCCGGCCAGCAGCTCGGTCTCCTCGCAGGTGAGCCAGGTGTCCCACGGGGTCTTGCCGCCCGCGCAGTTGACCGCGGTGCCGGCGACGCCGACGTACTCGCGGGTGCGGCGGCCGTTGCGGTCGGTCTCGACGACGGTGCAGCCGCCGGCGAGCGCGGGGTCGTACGTGTAGCGCGGCAGCGCCGGGACCGGCAGCTCGGTGCCGGCCATCGCGCCCAGCTCGTGGTTGACCACGAGCACGGTGCCCCCGCCGTGCCGGTGGTAGGCGGCGGTGCCGTCGTGGTTGCTCGGCGTGTACTGGCCCGACTCCAGCTTGGTGACACCGGCGTGGGTGACGATCTGGTACGAGAACCCGGCCGGCAGGGCGAGCTTGCCCGCGGGGTCCGCGACGAGCGGTCCGTAGCCGAACTCCGGGCGCTGCGGGCCGCCGTGCCGGCCACCGTCCCCGTTCGCGGACGCGGCGGACGCGCCGGGGGCGAGCAGCATCTCGGTGCTGCCGACAAATGCGATACCGGCTCCGGCCACGGCGGAGCGGCCCAGGAAGCCTCTACGGGACAGCGACATCGGTTCTCCTGCTCAGAGGGGACGGATGCGCGTGACGGCCACGCGCACCTCCGGCACCGGCCGATCGCACCGGGCGGACACACAGTCCCGCGTGGCGGTGTCCGCCGGGTGAACGCGGCCGGTCGGACGGATGCCGCTCAGAAGACCGTTCGTCCGCCTCTGGCAGGGGTTGTGACGAGTGTTCAGGAGCGCGGGCCACGCTTGAGCCCACGGCAGGCCTCATGCTCGGGCCCATCGCCCGGGCCCACGGCGGGCGCGTCTCCGGCCTATCGCCCGGCCCGCCGCTCCGCCTCCTCCTTGTCGTGCCGGGACGCCGCCTCGGCCTCGTCCAACAGCATCTCGGCGTCGACGATGATGCGGACGGCCTCCTCGATGTCGTCGGTGACGTGGATGAGGTCGAGGTCCTTCGGCGAGGCCTTGCCGCCGGCCACCACGCTGTCGCGCAGCCAGTCGAGCAGGCCCGACCAGTAGCCGCGGCCGATGAGGACAAGCGGGAAGTGCGTCACCTTGCGCGTCTGCACGAGGGTCAGCGCCTCGAACAGCTCGTCGAGGGTGCCGATGCCGCCCGGCAGCACGACGAAGCCCTGCGCGTACTTGACGAACATCGTCTTGCGGACGAAGAAGTAGCGGAAGATAAGCTCGATGTCGCAGTACGGGTTGAGGCCTTGCTCGAACGGAAGCTCGATGCCGAGCCCGACGGACGTGCCGCCCGCCTCCTGGGCGCCCTTGTTGGCCGACTCCATGGCGCCCGGGCCGCCGCCGGTGATCACCGCGTAGCCGGCCTCGACAAGCGCCTTGCCGACCTGCTCGCCGAGTGCGTACTCGGGGCTTGTCGGCGGCGTACGCGCCGACCCGAACACCGCGACGGCCTTGCCCAGTTCGGCGAGCGCACCGAACCCCTCGACGAACTCGGACTGGATCCGCAGCACGCGCCAGGCCTCCGCGCCCAAATGCCGCACCGCCGCTGGGTGCGTTGCGGCGACCTCGGCAGGGGTGGCGAACTCGGGTGGTTCTGCGGGAGTGAAGCGCGTATCCATGCCGTCCACACTGGCATGCGCGACGATCAGATGTACGGATTTACCCAACCGGCACGATCAGATCATCCGATCGACGCCAAACCGTCCCCGCGCAGGTCACGCCGTCAGGCCGTCAGGCCGTCAGGCCGTCAGGCCGTCACGCCGTCACGCCGTCACGCCGTCACGCCGTCACGCCGTCAACCAGGCGAGCATGCGGCGCTCGGCCTCGCCAATAGCGGCGATCTCGACGTACTCGCCGCGCGTGTGCGCGAGGGCGGGGTCGCCGGGCCCGTAGTTGACCGCCGGAACACCCAGCGCGGAGAAGCGCGCGACGTCGGTCCACGCCACCTTGGCGCGGGGTTCACCGCCCACCGCCGCGACGAACGCCGCGGCCGAGGCACGGTCGAGTCCGGGCAGCGCGCCGGGGGCGGAGTCGGTCACCTCGATCGTCTCGCCGCGCTCGACCGCGGGTGCGAAGACCTCGCGCAGATGCGCCTCGGCCTGCTCCTCCGAGCGGTCGGGCGCGAAGCGGAAGTTGATCAGGACCGAGCACGCGTCCGGGATGACGTTTCCGGCCACCCCGCCCTCGATGCCCACCGCGTTCAGGCCCTCGCGGTACTCCAGGCCGTCGATCATCGCGATCCGCGGCCGGTACGCCTCCAGCGCGGCAAGGATCGGCGCCGCCTTGTGGATCGCGTTGTCGCCGAGCCACGACCGCGCGGAGTGTGCGCGGCGCCCGGCGGTCGTGACGCGGATCCGCATCGTGCCCTGGCAGCCGCCCTCGACGACGCCGCCGGTCGGCTCCATCAGCACCGCGAAGTCGCCCGCCAGCCACTCCGGCCGGCTGCGGGCCAGGCGCCCGAGGCCGTTGCGGGCGGCCTCGACCTCCTCGTTGTCGTAGAAGACGTACGTGATGTCCCGGTTCGGCGCGGGCAGGTGCGCGGCCAGCCGCAGCTGCACCGCGCAGCCGGCCTTCATGTCGGACGTGCCGCACCCGTACAGCAGCGGTCCCTCGACGCGCGACGGCAGGTTGTCCGCGATCGGCACGGTGTCCAAGTGCCCCGCGAGCACGACGCGCTCCGCCCGCCCGAGGTTCGTCCGGGCCACGACCGCGTCGCCGTCACGGTCGACCGTGAGGTGCGGGAGGCCGCGCAGCACCTGCTCCACGACATCGGCCAGGACCTTCTCCGCACCGCTCACCGACGGGATGTCGACGAGTTGCGCGGTCACATCGGCGGCGTCACGGGACAAGTCCAGAGCAGCAGGCATACCGGCCACCATAGTCTTCTGGCTGTGGGCCAGAGAAAACGCAGTTCGGAGCGCTCGGAGCAGTCGGGCATAGTCGGCTGGGCAGTCGCCTTGCTCGTCGTCCTCGGCTTGTTCGCCGGAGTCGCCGTCGTCGTCATGAAGATGCTGCCGGACGGCGGCCCGGAGCACGACGAGTGCACGGTGACCGCATCGGACGGCACCGCGGACTTCGACCCCGCGCAGGCCGCGAACGCCGCGACCATCGCCGCGGTCGCGCAGGCGCGCGGCCTGCCGGAGCGCGCGGTGACGATCGCCCTGGCGACGTCCATGCAGGAGTCGAAGCTGTTCAACATCGACTACGGCGACGCCGACTCGCTGGGGCTGTTCCAGCAGCGCCCGTCGCAGGGCTGGGGTACGCCCGAGCAGGTCCAGGACCCGGTGTACGCGGCCGGCAAGTTCTACGACGGGCTGGTCAAGGTCCGCGGCTACGAGACGATGCCGCTGACCGAGGCCGCGCAGGAGGTGCAGCGCAGCGCGTTCCCCGAGGCGTACGCGAAGCACGAACCGGAAGCCGCGGTGCTCGCCGCCGCCCTGACCGGCCGGGCCCCGGGCGCGCTGAGCTGCCGCCTCAAGGGCGACCCCGCGCCGGCGACCGCGGCACCGATCCGCAGCGCGCTGGCCGAGGAGTTCACCCCGGTGCTGCCCGCGCAGTCGATCACCGAGACCGCATCCGGCACGCTCTCGGTGCGTCCGGGGGCCGACCCGGGCCGCGGCTGGGCGATCGCGTCCTGGACCGTCGCGCACGCCTCCGAACTGCGGGTCCGCGAGATCGCGTTCGACGGCAAGGTCTGGACGCGCGAGGACAGCGGCAAGGGCTGGCGGGTCGGCCAGGCGACGGGCCCCTCGGGCGGCTCTCCCCCGCCCGCCGACCCGACCATCGTGCGGATCCGCTACGCGGACTGAGCAAAAGGACGCCGACCCAGGCTCGAGATGCCGGACAGGACGCGGGCCGGGCGGTGACGCTCCCCACGCCGAACGCGCTCGCGGAGCCGGGACGCGGAGGGGGTAGGCGGGCGCAAGGACGACGCCGAGTCCAGCCCAGGTCGACCCGGGTCTGTCTGGGTCGACCTGGACCTACCCGGGTCTGTCTGGGGCCCTGGCGCGGAAGCGGCAAGCGCAAGGCGGCGGCCCCGAGTCCGGCTGTGGTCACCCTGGTTTACCTGGATCGATCTGGGTCTGCCTGGGCCCCGAGCCTGCGGGTGACCAAGGGTCTACCTGGGTCGACCTGTCGCTCGGACCCCCAGGGGTCGCCGCGGCCCACCCGGCTCCACCTGGCAGCTGATCAGGGGCTGTCTCAAGCCGTCAGGGGCGCCGCACCGGGACCGAAAGGCCCCGAGACGGCCACGCCCACCGTCGCCGCGCCCCGGTGAATCGTGGGAACCGCTGGTCAGGGCGTCGCCGGGCACGCCCGCGCGGCACGCTCCGGTACCCGTTTTCGGGACCTCGCCACCGTCACGCCGCAAATTTTCAACCACCCGAATGGAGCAGTCCCCGGAACCATTCGCGCACTCCGGCAGATATACCCGGCGTCCGGCCCGTTCGGTCCGGACGCCGCAATCTCGCCTGCCGAAAGATTGAGGAGCGCGATGTCGAGCACTCTCCCGCGCCGTGTGGTCCAGGCCGCGCTGCTGGTCGCCGCGGGTGCCGCACCCGTCGTGGGCGCGTCCACCGCTCACGCCGTCTTGCCCCTGGGCGGGCTCTCCGGAGTCTCCCAGCCCGATGTGGCGGGCCTTCCGCTCGCCGCTCTGGGCGAGGCCGAGGGGCTCACCCCCGACGCGGCCAACCTGCCCGTGGTCGGATCCCAGGGCCTGGAGGGCCTCACCGAGTCCCCCCTCACCCAGTCCACCCTCCCGCAGACCGGTCTGACCGACCGCCTGCCGGCGTCGGGCCTGCTGGAGGCGCTTCCGCACGCGGGGCTCACCGACTCCCTGCCGCAGACCGCGCTCACCGAGGGGCTGCCGCAGGGCGACCTCGGTGCGCTCACCCAGCAGGACCTCGGCTCGCTGACGCAGCCCGAGGTGTCGGTCGCGCGTCCGGACGTGGCCGACATGGCCCGGCCCGAGGTCGGCATGATCACGCAGCCGGCCGTCGGCAAGGTCAAGAACCTGGCCGACCGCGTCAACCCGGACGTCACCAAGGTCGTCGACACCGACGCGCCGATCCCGGCCGCCGCCAAGTCCATCCCCGCGGGTGCCACCGACCAGGTCGGCCAGCAGCTCGAGGACTCCATCCTGGGCCCGGCGATGATGGGCGTCGGCCCGTCCCTGCCGGTGGCCGGCTACGCCGCCGACAAGTCGATCAACGCCGGCCTGCCCGCGGCCGACGCGGCCCTGATGCACGGCACGCAGCAGCACCTGCAGACGAACTCCGCGGAGACGATGGACGGCGTGAGCACGCCGCTGCGCGAGGTTCCGTACCACCTCTGATCGACCAGCCGGTCTGCACCGACCGAGACGGATCAGCGGCGGATCGCGGGGCCGGGCGTCCGGCGCCCGGCCCCGCCCGCGGAACCCCGGGTGTGCGGGGCGGTACCGAGCACCGCCCCGCACGCCTGTCCCGCTGATGTCCCACAGACGTGGGACGGGTACGCAGGTCGCGGGTACGCAGGTCCCGTACGCAGGTCCCGCACACCCGCGTCCATCGGCACACACCCGGGTGCTCTCCAAAAGCACCCGCCCGAGCAACGCTCCCCCGGGCGGGCGGGACGCCGGTCCCGGCGCCGCCCGGGAGGGTCGACCGCCTCAGGCGGTCTTGAGCCGTTCCACGGCCGCCTCGACGCGCTCGTCCGTCGCCGTGAAGGCGATCCGCACGTGCCGGCCGCCCGCCGTCCCGTAGAAGTCCCCCGGAGCCGTCAGGACACCGCGCTCCGCGAGCCACCCGACGGTGTCCCAGCACGGTTCGTCCCGCGTCGCCCAGAGGTACAGGCTCGCCTCCGAGTGGTCGATCCGGAACCCGGCGGACTCGAAGGCGCCGCGCAGTTGCGCGCGCCGCGCGGCGTACCGCGCCTTCTGCTCGGCCACGTGCGCGTCGTCGCCGAACGCCACCCGCATGGCCTCCTGCACGGGGCCCGGCATGATCAGCCCGGCGTGCTTGCGTACGGCGAGGAGTTCGCGGACGACGGCCGGATCCCCGGTGATGAACCCGGCGCGGTACCCGGCCAGGTTCGAGCGCTTGGACAGCGAGTGGATCGCGAGCAGGCCCTCGTGCGAACCGCCGCAGACGTCCGGGTGCAGGACCGAGACGGGCTCGGCCTCCCAGCCCAGTTCGATGTAGCACTCGTCCGACACCAGCAGCGCGCCGATCGAACGCGTCCAGGCGACGATCTCGCGCAGCTCGTCGGCGCTGCGCACGGCACCGTGCGGATTGGCCGGCGAGTTGATCCAGACCAGCCGCACGCCGTCGGCGTCCGGGAACTCGCCGTCGGCGACCGGAACAGGCTCGGCACCGGCGAGGCGCGCGCCCACGTCGTACGTCGGGTACGCGAGAGCCGGGTGCGCCACCTTGTCACCCGGTCCGAGCCCCAACTGCGCGGGCAGCGATGCGACCAGTTCCTTGGTGCCGATGACCGGCAGCACCGCGGCCGGGTCGGCGCCGGCCACGCCGAGCGTGCGGCGCAGCCATCCGGCGACCGCCTCGCGCAGTGCGGACGTGCCGTACGTCAACGGGTAACCGGGCGAGTCCGAGGCGGCGGCGAGGGCGTCGCGGACCAGTTCGGGTGTCGGGTCCACCGGAGTGCCGACCGACAGGTCGACGATGCCGCCGGGGTGCGCGGCGGCGGTGGCCTTGAACGACTCCAGCCGGTCCCACGGGAACTCGGGCAGGCGTCCGGACACACGCCGCGCCGCCCACCCCCCGGCGGGGGCGGGCGGCGCGGTGCGATTGTGCGTTTCGGTCACGAGGCTCAGTCGCCCTCGCCCTGGGGCGGCAGGACGGCGATCACTTCGTGGTCCTTCTCGATCAGGCCCATCTTGGAAGCACCGCCGGGCGAACCGAGGTCGTCGAAGAACTCGACGTTCGCCTTGTAGTAGTCCTTCCACTGCTCCGGAACGTCGTCCTCGTAGAAGATCGCCTCAACGGGGCAGACGGGCTCACAGGCACCGCAGTCCACGCACTCGTCCGGGTGGATGTAGAGCGCGCGCTGTCCTTCGTAGATGCAGTCGACGGGGCACTCCTCGATGCAAGCCTTGTCCTTCACGTCGACGCAGGGCTGCGCGATGACGTACGTCACGTGGGATTCCTCCTCATGGCGGGCTACGCCTTAGGTCGTTACGGGTGCGCGGGAGCGCGGCAACGTCGATGCCCGCCTCTAGTATCGCGGTGGTCCCGGGCTATCTCCTAGCGGGCCCATATCAGCAGAGATCACAGTCTCAGGTCAGCAAGGATCGGAGTGCTGGACAGGTGAACCGGATCACACCCGAAGACGTGGGCCGCCGCGTGTCGGTTCGCCGCAGACTCAACCCCGAGGGCGCACCGGACGAGTTCGGCGACGTCGTGGGCGAGTTGGTCGCGTGGGACGGGGGAGTGCTCACCATCACCCGCAAGGACGGCAGCATCGCCCGAGTGGCCGAGCGCACGGTCACCGCGGCCAAGGTCGTGCCGCCCGTTCCGGTGCGCGGTCCGGCGGCGCTGTCCCCCGAGGTGCTGGCCGCGGCGTCCGACCGGGCGTGGCCCGCCGTCGAGTACGCGGAGCTCGGGCAGTGGCGGCTGCGTGCCGCGTCCGGCTTCACGCGCCGGGCGAACTCGGTGCTGGCGCTGGGCGGCCCCGGCGTGCCCGCCGCCGAGGCGGTGGCGCGGGTGCGGGCCTGGTACGCCGAGCGCGGCCTCCCGGTGTACTTCCAGACCGTCGTCGGCTCCGACACCGATCTGCTCCTGGCCGCGGAGGGCTGGCCGTCCGAGGCACCGACGATCGTGCGCACCGCCCGGCTCGCCGCCGTGCGCGACCGCGCGACGCCCACCGCCGCCGGGCGGTCCACGGCCGGGGACGTCGCCGTGGACGTTTCCGACGTACCGGACGCCGCCTGGATGGCCCGCTACAACCGGGCCGCGGCCTCGGGCCCGGCGGCGGAGGCCGCGTGGGCGGTGGTGGCCGGGACCGCGGGCGGCGAATCGGCGGCGGGCCCCGCGTCGGGCGGCCCGGGAACGGGGACCGTGCGGCACGCCTTCGCGGCCGTCCACGCGGCGGATCTCGGACCCGGTCCCGAAACGGACCCCGGTCCCGAAACGGACCCCGGTCCCGAAACGGACCCCGGTCCCCGATCCGCCGACGCCTCCCGGATCTCCGACATCCCGATCGCGATCGGCCGCGTGAGTGTCGACCTCGGGGGCACGAGAGGTCCAGGAGGCGCGGGGCTGCGCGTCGCGAGCTTCACCGCCATAGAGACCGATCCGGCGTACCGTCGACGCGGTCTGGCGCGGGCCGTGATGGCCGCGCTCACCGACCACGCGCTGCGGGCCGGGGCGACCACCGGGCTGCTCGGCGTGGAGGCCGGCAACCGGCCCGCGCTGCGCCTGTACGAGGACCTGGGATTCACCGAACACCACCGCTACCACTACCGCAGGGAGCCGTGAGGGTGAAGGACCCGAATGACGCGCTCGCCCGTCGGGCGCGATTCGCCGAGGTGGTACGCGACGACCCGGTCGACCTGGCCGAGGCGTGCCTGCTGATGGGTGCCGAGGTCGACCCGTCGCTCGACCCGGGCCCCGGGCTCGCCGAGCTCGACCGGCTCGCGGCGGCCGTCGCGGCGAAGCTGACGGCGCCGGCGGAGGACACCGAGCCCACCCGGGCGGCCGCGGTCCTCGCGCTCGTCCTGGGCGCCCGGGCGGGGTTCGGCGGCGCCCAGGCGGACTACGCCGATCTGCGCTCGTCGCTGCTGCACGAGGTGCTGCGCCGCCGCCGCGGCCTGCCGATCCTGCTGTCGGTGGTGTGGACGGAGGTGGGGCGGCGCGTCGGCCTGCCGGTCCACGGCATCGCGCTGCCGGGCCACTTCGTCGTCGGCATCGGCGACCCCGACGGCGACTTCGTACTCGCCGACCCGTTCCACGGCGGCCGCCTGCTGACCGTCGACGACGCGCGCAAGATCGCCGCGGGCGCGGGCGGTTCGCCGAACGACCCGCACCTGCTGGCCCCGGCGCAGCCGATCGCGGTGCTGCTGCGGATCCTCAACAACATCCGCGCGTGGGCGCAGAACCCCGCGCAGGCTCCGGAGCGGGCGTGGACGCGGTTGTGGGCGGTCGAACTGTCGCTGCTGCTGCCGCGGCACCCCGCCGCGCTGCGGCGCGAGCGAGGTTCGCTGCTCGTGCAGACCGGCGATTTCCTCGGCGGTGCCGCGGAGTTGGAGGACTTCGCCGACCTGGTGGGGGCGATCGACCGCGAACTGGCGGCGACCGTACGCCGGGAGGCGAGCGAGGCGCGCGCTCGGCTCAATTGAGCCGATCACCGGTCAATTGAGCGGGGTCAGTTGAGCCCCACACGGCCCAGGAACGCCCCCAGGAACGCGTAGGGGGCCTGCGGCACACCGCTGCACAGCGGATCCGCCGCCGTCGCCGCGTTGTCGGGACACGCCCGGTCGCGCCCCGCGGCCCACCACGACAGTCGGCCCAGGTGCTGCTGTGCCGCGAAGTCCGCGAGCAGGTGGGCGTCATCGAGGGTGAAGACCTCGCCCGGCGCGTCGTCGACGCCGATCGTCACCGTCACCGAGATCAGGCGCCATGCCTGATCCGACGTCAGGGTGGGCCAGACGCCGCGCAGTTGGCCGTGGACCAGGCGTGCGGTGTCGATCGCGTACCGGCCCATCTGGCCGGTGGGCTCCTTGACGTTGGCCTGCCCGTAGTCCATCGCCAGGACGTTGACCGTGTCGACGTGCAGGCCCCGTGCGGCGGCGTCGGCCAGCAGCGCGACCGCTTCCGCGCCGAGGCCGGTGGTCGGCAGTGCCGGGAGCGTGTAGGTGAGTTCCAGTCTGCCGCCGGCCGCCTCCAGCTGTCCGCGCAGCAGCTTCAGCGCCTCGTTGCGGCGCTCGACGATGTCCGGCCGCCCGAGCGAGCGTCCTTCGACGTCGATGTCGATGCGCTCGACGTCGTAGAGGTCCACGACCTTGCGGTACGCCACGGCCAGCGCTTCCGGGGACTCGCACGTCGCGGCCAGGTCGGACGACGCGCTGCCGCCGAAGGACACGGCAGCGACGGCGTCTAGCGTCCGCAGTTCGCCGAACCGCTGCAATATCGCCGGGTCGTCGAGGCGTGCCCCGCCTCCCCAACTCGGCTCGCAGCCGCCCGCGTCGACGACGGACGCCAGCGTCCAGTCTCCGACTCCGGTGCTGCTTATGGCCTTGTCGAGGTCGAGCGGGGCGGGGGCGGCCAGGTCGATGTAGGGGCGGACGGGGGTACGGGGCTGCGTCCCGGCGGCGGCGCCCTGCGGGGGGCCGGCCGCGGTCGGTGCGGCGCCTGTGCCGGTCGCGCCGCCCGACGGCGACGCGCCGGGTGCCGTGGCGGTCCGCGTCGGGGGCGCAGTCGTGGGGGTTGCGGCCCGGGGCGCAGGCGTGCGCGGCCCGGCGGGCGCCTCGTCTCTCGGCGCCGCGCGCATCTCGTCGGTGTTCCCCTCGGCAGCCACTCCGCGCGTGTCGCCCACCACGCAGGAACGGCCGTTGATGCTGCATTCGACGGGCTGCTGCTGCGCCGGCGCGGCCGGGTCGACGTGCCGGACCTCGAATCCGATCACGGCGGTTTCGCCGGGTCTCAGATCGTGGTTCCAGTCGCGGGCGCGCACGGTGTAGCGCGCCCCGTCGTGGTCCATGCGGCCGTTCCAGAGCGTCGAGACCTCGCTGCCGGGTGCGAGGCGGAAGCGCAGCGTCCAGCCGTGCGTGGTGCCGTCGCCGGTGTTGCGGACGACGTACTGCGCACTGAAGCCGGTCTCCCAAGTGCCGGTCCGCACATACTCGGCAGTGAGCTTGGTGTGCTTCCCGTCGTCTCCGAACGCGACCACGAACACGGCCGGAAGTGCGGCGAGGACGACCGCGGTGACGGCCCAACGTACGCGTCCGCGAAGCGCCGCGAGCGCACGCGACGTCGGAGCCGGGCGTCTTCCCGGCGCATTCGCGCGGCGCAGCACCATGGCCCTGCCTCCGAAGTGCGGCACAAATCCGAGGGGTTGGTCCCGGAGCCCCGGCCCGGCGAACGTCGCTCGGCGAGCCGCCGCCGGTGGCGCATGGACTCTACTCGGTCGATTCGCCGCTCCGGCCGCAACACCGCGCCGCCTCGGTCCGGTTCTTCGTCACACCCCGCCAAGTCGTCTCACTATTCAAGAAACGAGTCTCAACCCCTGAACACGACCCTTATGCTGCAAGGCATGACCTGGAACGCGACGCAGTATGACAACAACTTCGCCTACGTCTCGGCATACGGGCGCGGAGTCGTGCACCTCCTGGCACCGAGCGCCGGCGAGCGGGTGCTCGACCTGGGCTGCGGCACCGGGGACCTGGCGGTCGAGATCGCCGCGAGCGGTGCCCGCGTGCACGGCGTCGACGGCGACGCGGAGATGATCCGCACGGCCCTCGCGAAGCACGGCCAGGGCGACGGCGCACCGACGTTCGCGGTCGCCGACGCCCACACCTTCCGGGTCGACGAGCCGTTCGACGCGGTGTTCTCCAACGCCGCACTGCACTGGATGACGCGGCCCGACGACGTCATCGCCCGCGTGTACGCGGCACTGCGGCCCGGCGGCCGGTTCGTCGCCGAGTTCGGCGCGCACCGCAACGTCGCGGCGCTGATCGACGGGCTGCGGGCCGCCGCGGCCGAGGTGGCGCCAGGCGTACCGGTCGAACTGCCCTGGTACTTCCCGTCCACCGCCGAGTACGCGACGCGCCTGGAGGCGGCCGGCTTCGAGGTCCACACGGCCCACTGGTTCGCGCGGCCGACACCGCTCAGCCCGGGCGACACCGCCGCGGACTGGTGGCGCATGTTCGGCGCGTCGGTGCTCGCGCCGTTCCCCGAGGAGAGCCGCCCGGCGCTCCTGGCCCGCACGGACGCACTGCTGCGCGACCGCCTGGCCGACGCCGACGGCCGGTGGTTCGCCGACTACGCCCGCCTGCGGTTCACCGCCGTCCGGCCGCAACCCGAAGGCCCCGGCGTGCGTTGACCCTGACAAGCAGTGCCGCGGACGCGTTCCCACCGGAGCGCACGGGTACGGTGCGCTCATGCTGCACCTGACCGATACCCCGACCGGCCGCCCGCAGCCCGCCGCCCCACCCGGCACCAGGCGGCTGCGGGTGGCCTACTGCCCGGCGTCCCTGCGCGCCGCACTCGCCGCCGACCTGGTGCGACGCGCGGGCGAACGCCACCATCTCCTCGTCGCGGTCTTCCGGCACGCCTGCGACCGCCCCGAACTGCCGGATCCGCTGCGGTTCAACATCCATCCGCCGAACGGCGACGGGCCCGACGCGCGCGTGGACGTGCACATCACGCCCGACGGCCACCAGTGGTCCGGGGACCGGCCGGCGGATGCGTCGTCGGATGCGTCGGCGGGCGCGTCCGAGGAGCAGGCCGCCGACGGCCCGCGGATTTTGCGTACGGTCCCCGCCGACGCCGCCGCGGGCACCCCCGAGGCGGAGGCCTGGTCCGCCGCCGACCCGCTCGCGCTGCGCCTGGCGCTGCTCGCCGGCCCGTCCGACGCGCCGCCGGGTGCCGACGTGATCGCGGAGGCCGCGGTACGCCTCGCACTCCTGCGTGCGGACGTGGCCCGCTTCGCCGAATCCCCGTCGGCGGCCCTGGCCGCCGCGCCGGTGGCGGAAGTCCACGCCGCCGTCGACGACGACCTCGACACCGCCCGCGCGCTCGCGCTCACCGACGCGCTCCGCGCCGACCCGGACGTACCGCCCGGCGCGCGCTTCGAGTCGCTGATCCACCTCGACCGCACGCTCGGCCTCGATCTCGCACAGGACATCGGCCGGCTCCCCTGACGGGAAGCCGGCCGATGCCGATCGGTACTCCAGGCGGGGCGCGCTAGTCGCTCGTCCCGCCACCTGCGGGGGGTGTCGCCCCCGATGGCGGGGTGCCGCCCGCGGGCGGGGCCGCCGGGCCGCAGATGATGTTGTCCGCCGGGTCGTACTTGGTGTGGAACTGCTCCCGGCGCACCTCCTTGCCGCCCTGGATGAACACCCGCGTCACGTCGATCTTGAAGCCCTGCGACGGTGCCTGCGCGACACAGCCCGCGCTGGTGTCGTGCACGGTCTTCGGCGCCACCAGGTCGTACTTGGCCGAGCTGACCGACTTGACCTGGTCGTACTTCTTGGTGCCCAGCAGGGTCACGGTGACCGTCGAGTCGGTGTACGAGGTGTCGATGTAGATCGGCTTGCCGGAGTCGTTCTGCCACTCCAGGTCGAGCGACTTCCACGCGACGGTCGCCTCGCGGCCAGCCGGGTAGCGGTCGATCCAGAAGCTGTGCGGCCGGTGCATGATGTCCTTCAGGCCGCCGAAGAACACCGCGTTGAACATCGTCGTCGCGACCTGCGAGACGCCGCCGCCGAAGTCCGTCTGGAAGCGGCCGTTGTTGATGATGGTGCCCTTGGCGAAGCCGTTCTCCGCGGTCCGCTCGCCGACCGTGTCGTTGAGCGACCACTTGTCATTGGGCATCACGACGCTGCCGTCGATGAGGTCCGCGGCACGGTGGATGTTGGTCAGGCGGTAGGCGGCGTACGGGTATTCCGTGGTGTACGTCGAGACCACCTCCTTGATCCCCAGCGCCTCCGCCTTCGCGGTGGTGAACGCGGGTTCGACCGGCCCGAGCGTCACCGGCGCGGTGCGGCCCGTCGGCTTGGTGAGCACGCCCAGCAGCGCCTGCGCGGCGGTCTCGCCGGACACCCCCTGCCCGGGCTTGGAGGGCACGACCGCGACCTTGCCGTTCTCCACCTTGAACGTCGCGTCGACCGGCTTCTGGCCGACCGCCGAGAAGGTGTTGCCGAGCGCGTCCTGGAGGCCGGCCGTGTTGATCTTCGGGTTGAGCCGGCCGTTGGCGTCCGGCTCCATCGTGAGGTACTTCGCCAGCGTCTGCGGGTCGAGCTGGAGCTTGACCTTGCCGGCCGTCAGCGTCACCGGGCCGGACATCGCCGGCACCGCGAACTCGCGCATCGCCCGGTCCACTTCGGCCTGGGTCACCTTCGGCGTGGACAGCTTGGTGGGCAGGACGACGGGGTTGCCCTTCTCGCCGCCCTTGCCCGACAGGTAGGCGTCGCGTACGAGGGCCACCGCCGCCTGCGTGTCCAGCACCTGCACCGCCTGCGGCGCGATCGCCGCCGCCTTGCCGCCCGCGAACGACACACCGCCTTCGCGCGGCTCCTCGCCCGCCTCCGCGACCAGTTGCTCCAGCGCGGCGCCCAGCTTGGCCGGGTCCTCGATCGTGCGCGGCTTGACCTCGCGGCCGCCGCCGAACATCGCGGGCACCGACTTGAGCGGGTTCAGGGTGCGCTCGGCGGCGCGGTCGACCGTGCCGCGGGTGTCGAAGATCAGACCGGCGTTGGGCGGGTCGAGAGCCAGCTCCTTGTCGCCGACCTTGACCGCGAAGGGGCCGGAGGCGCGGTTGCCGAGGTGCGTCTCCAGGGTGCGCACCGCCTCCGACTTCGACTGGCCGCCGATGTCGATGCCGAGCACCGAGGTACCGCGCGGGACACCGCCGCCCGCGTACGCGAGGGACCCCCCGTAGATGCCGCCGAGCAGTGCGAACACCGCCGCGATCGACACGATCGCGAGGCGGCGGCGCTTGCGCTTCGCGGCGACGGCGGGGGGCACCGGCGCGCGGCGGCCGGCCTCCTGGCGGTTGGCGCGCGGGGCGGCCTGCGGATCGGCCGCGGGGTCGACGCCGAACTCGTGGTCGTCGACGTCGTCCCAGCCGCGTTCGTCGAACTCCGGGTAGCCGTCCTCGGGCCTGCCGACGGGCGCCTGCCCGCGCAGCACGACCGGAGGGATGGGCCGCGAGCCGGGGATCTTGATGCTGACGCGCGTGGTCATCGTCTGGTCGCCGGCCTCGGCTCCGGACGCGTCCTGCGTGAACCCTTCGGAGGTCGTCGGCGTCCGCAGATCGGCAGGCGGGCCGAAGGCGCCGATCAGACTGCGGCGCCCGGCACGGGTGGGCAGCCCGGAAGCGCTGCGGTCCCCCTGGTCCCCGTCGGTGTCTTCCACGCCGGGGGCACGGGATGCTCCCGGGGCGCCGGATGCTCCCGGGCTGCCGGGTGTTCCGGAAGCACCGGGTGCCCCCGGAGCACCGGGATGGCCCGCGGTACCGGAGTCGGGCCCGGCGTAGCCCGCGGAGTGCGACGGGGTCTCCGGGTAACCCGGCGCGTCCGGATACGACGAGCTGTCCGAGTAGGACGGGCCGGCCGGGTAGGTCGGCGCCTCCGGAGCCGGGTACGACGGGGATCCCGGGTACGGCGGGGTCTCCTCGCCGGACGCCGCCGGGCGCACCGGCTCGTCGTCGAACCACGCGTCGAACGCGGCCGGGTCGCGCGGCGGCAGCCGGTCCTCGCCGTACGCGGGCGAACCCCCGGACGACGGCCCGGCGGGCGACGGGAAGGGCAGCGGAGGGACGGGCGCCCCCTCGGGGGGAAGCGAACGCGGCGGAGGCTCGGTCCGCTCGGGCGGTCGTCCGAAGAAGGGGTGCGGCTCCTCGCCGGGCACGCCTGAGGGCGTGGTGGGATGGTCGTTGCTCACGACGAACGAACTCTCCGTTGCGATCTTCGACCGCCCCGGGAGGCGGCCACCGACGACCGGTTGCGTCTGACGGCTCCCGCGACCGACCGAATGATGATCGTATGCGGCGCGCCGTACCGGGACGGAACCGCGTACCTTGACGGCACACGTGGGGCCAATGGACTCGAGTACTTGGCCGCTACAGGCGGAGCAACGAATGCGGCGCGCCGGAAGTTACGTTCGCACTCCGGGCGGCCGGGACGCGTCCGACTCCGCGGCCTCGCCCCACGGCCCCGCACAACGAGCATGCGGCGGCCGGGTGCCTTACTTGCCGCCTCCGGGCAGTCGTTCACCCGAAAGAAGTAGCTGGCGGCTTGCGCCGCCCCAGGGTTGCATGGCGATCATCGCACCGACGATGGAACCGCCGAACAGATAGAGATAGGACGTGAAGCCCCCGGTGAACACCCAGTCGCCCTCGGGTCGCGGCGCCGCCGCGATGTAGAAGACGGTGACGAGCCACGCGGCCGCGGGTACGGCCGCGCCCGCCTTGGTGTCCATCAGCAGTCCGCCGGCGACGAACAGGCCCCCCGCACCGGCCAGGGCGACGATCAGCCCGCCCGGCGCGTAGGCCGCCTGGGCGAACGCACCGAGCACACCCGCCGCGCTGCCGAGTGCGAACAGGAGGACGTACGCCGCGATCCGGCCGACCTTGGAAATCACCGATGCACTGTAACCCGGCCGCCGCACGCCGCGGAGGTCACCCGCGCAGCCCGGCGAACAGGTCGTCCTCCAGACCGCCCGGCCCGACCGGCCCGCGTTCGCCCTTGACCAGCCGGTAGTGCTCGACCGACATGATCGACTGGCCCACGTTGTTGGACAGCGCAAAGAACGCGTCGTCGGTGGACACCTGCGTCGGATAGGCGCGCAGCGCCTCGACCTTGGCGTCGAAGAAGTCCGCCGCCGAAACCGCGGTGGTGACGAGTGCGTCGTCGACCACGAACGGCAGCTCGTCGATGTCGACGAACTCGAACGGGAGTTCCTTGCCCTCCGCCTTCATCCGCTCGAAGCCCTCCTTGAGCACCGAGCGGGGCATCGCGTTCCAGTAGATCTTGTCGACCGCCCATGCCTCGCCGGTGCCGTACGCCGGGTCGGCGGCCAACTCGGCGGCGCGCATCGCGACGCGGTGCGCCTGGATGTGGTCGGGGTGGCCGTAGCCGCCGATCTCGTCGTACGTCACCAGCACCTGCGGCCGGACCTCGCGCACGATCGGCACGAGGTGGCTCGCCGCCTCGTCGACGTCGGCCTGCCAGAAGGAGTCGGGCCGCTCGTTCGGCGGCGTGCCCATCATGCCGGAGTCGCGGTAGCGGCCCGGCCCGCCCAGGTAGCGCTGGTCGTCGACGCCGAGGGCCTTCATGGAGTCGAGCATCTCGGTCATGCGGTGCGCGCCGAGCCCGTCCTCGCGGTCCGCGGCCAGGTGCGCGAGTTCGGGCACGAGGATCTCGCCCTCCTCGCCGAGCGTGCAGGTCACGAGCGTGACGTGCACACCTTCCGCGGCATAGCGGGCCATGCTCGCACCGTTGTTGATCACCTCGTCGTCCGGATGGGCGTGCACGAGGAGAAGGCTGAGCGGGGTCGCGGGCGGGGTCGCGGGCGCATCGGTCATGAACGCCAGCGTACGTGGCGCCTCCGACGCACACCGACGCCCGCACCAACGGGACCGGGGGCGATCAGGGGCCGGCACTCAGGGGCGGCGGTGCACGAACACGCCGTACCTGCCCGCCGGGTCCCAGGGCTCGCGGTCCCATCCGGCGAAGCGGTCGACGGGTTCGAGCCCGGCCGCCGCGCACGCCGCGTCGTAGGCGGACACCTCGACGCGCGTGCCGCCGTCGCCGCCGTCGAGCGCGAAGCCGGCGACGACGAGGCCGCCGCCCGGCCGTACGCAGGACGCCAGCGTCGCGACCGCGCGGGCCTCGGTGCCCGGGGTCAGGTAGACCATGACGTTCCCGGCCGCGACGGCGAGGTCGAAGGCGTCCGGCCCGTCCACAGCCTGTGGATCGAGCGTCGCGAGGTCGCCGAGCACCCAGGCCAGACCGGGCGCCGCGGCCCGGGCCTCGCCGAGCATCGAGGCGTCGATGTCGACACCGACCGTCTTGTGGCCGAGCCGGGCGAGTTCGACGGCGATGCGGCCGGTGCCGCAGCCCGCGTCGAGCACCCGCGCGCCGCGCGGGACCAAGGCGTCGCAGAAGCGGGCCTCGCCGTGCAGGTCACGGCCCTGAGCGGCCAACTCGCGGAAGCGGGCGGCGTACGCCGGACCGCGGGTGCCGCCGGTGACCTCCAGCCAGCGGTTGGCGGGACCGGTCCGATGATCGTCTGTGGACATGCCGCCACAGTACGGTCCCGCACTCGGACACCGCCGTGGACCACCGAGCACCACCGGGCACCACCGGACCCGGCAGGGGACGGCCGGGAGGGCAGGGGTCAGCCGGTGACGGAACTAGAAATGGATGCCGTTGACGATGCCCGCGAAGCTGGCACCCGCATCGTGGATGGACGGGGCCAGCGAGGTCCCCGCGAGGTAGAAGCCGAGCAGCACACACACGACGGCGTGCACCGGGCGGAGCCCGGCCTTGCGGAGCAGAAAGACGACCGCGACGCCCAGAAGCATCACGACGGAGACCGAGACCGCCATGGTCACGCACCTCCCGGAATGATTGACGGACAAAAACCCGCTACCAACGAATCAAGCCCAGATACGGTGCGTAACGCAACGCGCACGGCTCGAAATCACCCGGATAGCCCGTCCGCCGCCGTACGGCCCGAACCCGTGTTCCCGGGGCGCCTCGCCCGTAGGGTTGGGCGCATGAGCTCGGAGATCACCTTTCCCCGGCAATACGCCCGCACCCAGCGCTTCACGCTCGGGGTCCCGCGCGCCTTCACCATCACCGGAGGCGGCGGTACGGGTGCCACTGTCCTGTTCCTGCGCTCGCGGTCCGGCGAGGACCGCGCGACGTGCCTGTGGGCGTACTCCCCCGGGTCCGGCGAGCGCATCGTCGCCGACCCGGCGGTCCTGCTCGGCGGCGCCGAGGAGCACCTGTCCGCGGAGGAGCGCGCCCGTCGCGAACGCAGCCGCGAGGGCTCCGCGGGCATCGTCGGCTACGCCGTCGACAGCGCCGGGACCGTCGCCGCCTTCACCCTGTCCGGGCGGCTGTTCGTGGCCGATCTCGCGGCCGGCACGGTCGTCGAACTCGACTCGCCCGCACCGGTCATCGACCCTCGCCCGTCGCCCACCGGCCGCCACGTCGCCTACCTTGCGGGCGGTGAACTGCGCGTAGCCGCCGTCGACGGCTCGGACGACCGCGCGCTCGCGACCCCCGAGAACGCCGAAGTCACCTACGGCGCGGCCGAGTTCATCGCGGCCGAGGAGATGCAGCGCAGCCGGGGATACTGGTGGTCGCCGGACGGGACCACGCTGCTGGCGGCACGCGTCGACAACTCCCCCGTCGACCGCTGGTGGATCGCCGACCCGGCCAACCCGGCGTCGGCGCCGCAGGAGGTCGCGTACCCGGCCGCGGGCACCCCCAACGCCGACGTCACGCTGTTCGCGCTGCGGGCCGAGACCGGGGAACGCACCGAAGTTGCCTGGGACCGCAAGGAGTTCCCGTACCTCGCCAATGTGGCGTGGACCGCCTCGGGGCCGCCGCTGCTGGTCGTGCAGTCGCGCGACCAGCGCACGCAGCGGGTGCTGTCGGCCGATCCCGCCACGGGCGCGACGACGGAACTCCACACGCAGGTGGACCCGGTGTGGATCGACATCGTCCCCGGCGCCCCGGCCTGGACCCCGAACGGGGAACTGCTGCGCGTCGAGGACGCGGACGGTGCCCGCCGCCTGGTCGCCGACGCGCGCGTGCTCACCGACGCGACGCTGCACATCCGTTCGGTGGTCGACAGCAGTGCCGCGGACATCCTCGTCACCGCCTCGGCGGGGTACGAGGCCGCCGACTCCGAGACCGGCCAGATCCACGTCTACCGGGTCGGCCCCGGCGGCGCCGAGCGCGTCACCACGACTCCGGGCGTGCACGGCGCGGTCCGCTCGGGCGCGACGACGGTCCTGGTCTCGTCGTCGCTCGACCGCTCCGGCCCGAAGGTGACGGTCCTTCAGGACGGGTCCCCGGTCGGCGAGATCGCCTCCTACGCGGAGACCCCGGTGCTCACCGCCGAGGTCGAGCTGACCACCGCGGGCCCGACCCGCATCCCCTGCGCGATCCTGCTGCCGAGCGGCTTCGACGCCACCTCGGGCGAGAAGCTGCCGGTGCTGATGGACCCGTACGGCGGCCCGCACGGGCAGCGCGTGGTCGCCGCGCGCAACCCGCACCTGACCTCGCAGTGGTTCGCCGACCAGGGCTTCGCGGTGATCGTCGCGGACGGCCGCGGCACGCCGCACTACTCGCCCGAGTGGGAGAAGGCGATCGTCGGCGACTTCGCCGGCGCGACGCTCGACGACCAGGTGGCGGCGCTCCAGTCGTTGGCCGTGGACCGCCCGTACCTCGACCTGGACCGGGTGGCGATCCGCGGCTGGTCGTACGGCGGTTACCTGGCGGCCCTCGCGGTGCTGCGCCGCCCCGACGTGTTCCACGCGGGCGTCTCCGGCGCGCCGGTCACCGACTGGCGGCTGTACGACACCCACTACACCGAGCGGTACCTCGGCCACCCCGACGACGAGCAGACCGTCTACGCGGTGAACTCCCTGGTGGAGGGCGGCGATCTGGGGCCGGTGGCCGACGAGGCCCGCCCCCTGATGATCATCCACGGCCTGGCCGACGACAACGTCGTGGCGGCCCACACCCTCCGCCTGTCCTCGGCCCTCCTCTCCGCCGGGCGCCCGCACGAGGTCCTCCCCCTCTCCGGCGTCACCCACATGACCCCGCAGGAACAGGTCGCGGAGAACCTGCTGTTGCTCCAGGTCGACTTCCTCCGGCGCTCGCTGGGCGGCTGATCCGGCCGTCCCGCGAGCCGCCGAGGCTCGGCACGGAAACGGAAGGCCGGGCGACTCGGGGTCGCCCGGCCTTCGCGTCAGCTACGCGGCGCCGCGGGCGCCTTGACGCCGATACGCGTCCATACCGGGGTCCCGAAGTGATCTGCCGCCAGGTTGGCGATGTTCGGGCCGCTTGCGAGCGCCTTGCCGTACGACCACAGCGGCAGCGCGGGCATGTCGATGGCGAGTTGTGCCTGTGCGTCCGACCAGAACTGCGCGGCCTTGGCGGGGTCGGCGGCCTTGCGGGCCTGCGCCACCGACTCGTCGAACAACTGGTTCCGGTAGCCGGAGTCGTTGGCCTCGGAGTCGCCACGGAACATCGGGTCCAGGAAGTTCCGCGGGCTCGGGTAGTCGGCGGTCCAGCCGCCCCGGAACATCCCGGTCATCTGCCGCGCGTCGACCTTGCTCCGCAGCTCACCGAGGCCCGCCACCGGCGCGGGCACGCAAACGGCGGATCCCAGCGCGGTGTTGATGCTGTCGCAGATCGCCTTGAACACTCTGCCGCGGCCGCCGTCCTGGGCGTAGGACAGGGTCACGGAGCCGCCGGGAACGCCGCCGCCCTCGGCGACCAACTGCCGCGCCCGCTCGGGGTCGTACGCGCACAGCTCCCCGCAGGCGTTGTCGCCGCCGGGAACTCCCGCGGCCAGCCAGTCCGTTGCGGGCTGCCACGCACCACCCGGGTACATCGCGCGCATGATGGCCTCGCGGTCGATCGCGAGGGACAGGCCCTGCCGCACCTTCGCCGCGCCGGGCGCCGACCACGCCGGGTCGGCCATAGGGAAGTACAGCACCTCGGCAGTGGACATCACCTGGTGCACCACGGTTCCGCCGGGCACCGACACGGTGCGTCCGGGCTCGACCGCGGGCAGCAGGCTGATCACGTCGAGCGGGCCGCGGCGCGCGGCGTCGCTGCCGAATTCCAGCCGTACGCCTGCCGCCTGGGCCTTGTCGGGACCCGCGTACGCGTCGTAGCGCCGCAGCGTGAGCGACACCCCCTGCCGCCAGCCCGCGTCCGGGTCGATCCGGAACGGGCCGTTGCCGACCGGCTCGCGGGCGAAGCGGCCGGGGTCCTGGAAGAACACCGAGGGCAGCGGCGAGAACGCCGCGAGGCCCAGTTGCGCGGGGAACGACGAGTCGGCCTCGTCGAGCGTGACCAGCAGCGTGGCCTCGTCGGCGGCCTTGACCGTGTCGACCTCGGCGAGAACCTCCTCGCCGGCCGCCTTGTTGGCCGGATCGAGTGCCCAGGTCCAGGCATCCGCGTACGACTTCGCGGTGACCTTCTCGCCGTTGTGGAAGGTCCAGCCGGGCTTGACGGCAATGGTGTAGCTGCGTGCGTCGGTGGTCGTACAGGACGCCATCATCGCCGACACCGGTTTTCCGCTCGCCGGGTCGTAGTCGACCAGGCCCCGGAAGAGCATGCCCACCGCGTGGTTCGTGTTCCGGTCGAACCCGGTGTTGCCGGGCAGCAGATCCTGCGGCTCGGTCGAAGACGCGCTGTACACCGCCGCGGGATCGACCGGGGTCCCGGGCGCGGCGGCCGCGGCGGCTGCCGGGAGGCAGTCGTACGGCCGGGGCGGCGTCGACGGGGCCGGCGCCCCCTGCGGACTCTGCGCCGCGTCCTTGGCCGCCGACGCCGCGCCGCCCTCACTTCCCGTGCACCCGGTCGCGGCGATCGCCAGGGCCGCTGTCCCGGCCACCCATATGGACACGGTCTTGCTGCGCACGCGTGGAACTCCCCAAGCCGAACGACCCGCGACCGAACATTTCCGGCCACCGGTCAGAATACGTGCACACCGCCGCAAACACTGTGGGCCGGACCACGTCCCACGTGGCCCGGCCCGGCAGTTGAGTGTGCGTCAGTGCGCGTGGACGACGTCCTTCTCCTCCGCGAAGTGGCACGCGCTCGGGTGCACCGCGGCTCCCTGGAGCCCCGTGCGGATCTCGAGCAACGGCTCTTCCTTCGCGCAGATGTCCTGCGCCTTCCAGCACCGGGTGCGGAACCGGCAGCCCGACGGCGGATTCGCCGGCGACGGCACGTCGCCGGTCAGGATGATCCGCTCGCGGTTGTCGCGGCCCGACGGGTCCGGCACCGGCACCGCGGACAGCAGCGCCTGCGTGTACGGGTGGGTCGGGTGGTCGTAGATCTCGGTCTCGGCGCCGATCTCCACGATCTTGCCCAGGTACATCACCGCGACGCGGTCGGAGATGTGCCGCACGATCGACAGGTCGTGCGCGATGAAGATGTAGGAGAGGTTGAACTCGTTCTGCAGCTTCTCCATCAGGTTGATCACCTGGGCCTGCACCGACACGTCGAGTGCCGACACGGGCTCGTCGCAGATGATGATCTCCGGGTTCAGCGCCAGCCCGCGGGCGATGCCGATGCGCTGCCGCTGACCGCCGGAGAACTGGTGCGGGTACCGGTTGATGTGCTCCGGGTTGAGGCCGACCAGCTCCAGGAGCTCCTGGACGCGCTTCTTGACCGCGTTGTTGCCGCCCTTGGGCGCCGCCTCGGGGTGGATCGCGTACGGCTCGCCGATGATGTCCGCGACCGTCATGCGCGGGTTCAGCGAGGTGTACGGGTCCTGGAACACCATCTGGATGTTGCGCCGCACGGCCCTGAGCGCCTTGCCGGACACCTTGGAGATGTCCTCGCCCTTGTAGAGGACCTGCCCCGACGACGCCTTCTCCAGGTTCATCAGGAGCTTGGCGACCGTCGACTTGCCGCAGCCCGACTCGCCGACCAGGCCCAGCGTCTCGCCGTGCAGCAGGTCGAACGAGACGCCGTCGACCGCCTTGACCGCGCCGACCTGCTTCTGGAAGACGATGCCCTGGGTCAGCGGGAAGTGCTTCACCAGGTCCTTCACCTGGAGGATGGGCTCACCGCTGGGTGCCATCACGAGCCTCCGTTGTTGTCGAGCACACGCTGCGCGAAGTGACAGGCGCTGTGCCGGCCGGGGGCCGCCTCGATCAGCGGCGGCACGTCGGTGCGGCAGATGTCCTCCGCGTACGGGCAGCGCGGGTTGAACGCGCAGCCGGGCGGAATGCGCATGAGGTTCGGCGGCAGGCCCTTGATCGCGTACAGGTCCTGGCCCTTGAGGTCGAGGCGCGGGATCGACGCGAGCAGGCCTTCGGTGTACGGGTGCGCCGGGTTGGCGTACAACTCGTGGACCGCCGCCTCCTCGACGATGCGGCCCGCGTACATCACCGCGATCTTGTCCGCGACGTCGGCGACCACGCCGAGGTCGTGGGTGATCAGGATGAGGCCCATGTGCCGTTCGCGCTGGAGTTCCGCGAGCAGGTCCATGACCTGGGCCTGCACCGTCACGTCGAGTGCGGTGGTCGGCTCGTCCGCGATGATCAGCTCGGGGTCGAGGGCCATCGCCATCGCGATCATGATGCGCTGCCGCATGCCGCCGGAGAACTGGTGCGGGTAGTCGTTCACCCGCTCCTTGGCCGCCGGGATCTTCACCAGGTCCATCAGCTCGATGGCCTTGGCCTTGGCGTCCTTGCGGGACATGCCCTTGTGCACGCGGTACATCTCGGCGAGCTGGAAGCCCACCGAGTAGACCGGGTTGAGCGCGGACAGCGCGTCCTGGAAGATCATCGCGATCTTCTGGCCGCGGATCCGCCGGCGCTCCTCCTTGTTCATCTTGAGCATGTCGCGGCCGTGGAAGCGGATCTCGCCGCCGGTGATCACGCCGGGCGGCATGTCGAGGATGCCCATGATCGTCTGGGCGGTCACCGACTTGCCGGAGCCCGACTCGCCGAGCACGGCCAGCGTCTCGCCGGCCGCGACCGAGTACGAGACGCCGTTGATCGCCTTGGCCACGCCGTCGCGCGTGCGGAACTCGACGTGGAGGTCGTCGACCTCGAGCAGCGGCGCGCCGGGCGCGGTGTCCGTCGGCTCGGGCTTGGTGAGCTGGTTCGTCGTCACTTGTGTTGTCCCCTCCCCCGTCAGCGGAGCTTCGGGTCGAGGGCGTCGCGGACCGCGTCGCCGAGCAGGATGAAGCTGAGCACCGTCACGGACAGGAACAGCGACGGGAAGAACAGCTGGTACGGGGCGTCGCGCAGCACGTTGGTCGCGGTGCTGATGTCGGCGCCCCACGAGACCTCGGTCAGCGGCAGGCCGATGCCCAGGAAGGACAGCGTCGCCTCGGCCGAGATGAAGGTGCCGAGCGAGATCGTCGCGACGACGATCACCGGCGCGACGGCGTTCGGCAGCACATGCCGGATCAGGATGCGCCCGGTCCCGGCGCCGAGCGCTCTCGCCGCCACGACGTAGTCCGACGATTTCACCGTGATCACCGACCCGCGCATGATGCGGGCGGTCTGCATCCAGCCGAAGATGCCGAGCGCGGCGACCACCGTCCAGACCGTGCGGTCCTGGAAGGAGCTCATGAACACCAGGGCCGCGAGCAGCAGCGGGATGCCGAAGAAGATGTCGGTGACGCGGGCCAGGATCGAGTCAACCCAGCCGCCGAAGTAACCGGACAGCGCCCCGACGAGGCCGCCGACCACCACGATGAGGGCGGTGGTGACGACACCGACGATGATCGACGCGCGCGCCCCGTAGATCGTGCGCGAGTAGATGTCGCAGCCCTGCGTGTTGGTACCGAACCAGTGGTCGCCCGAGGGCTTGAGGTCGGTACGCGCGATCGGGCAGAACCGCGGGTCCTGGTCGGTGAACCAGCCCGGGAAGATCGCCATGACGATCAGGAGCAGGAGCAGGAACGCCGAGATGTAGAACCGCGGGCTGCGGCGCAGTTCGCGCCACGCCTCGGCCCACGCGCCGCGCGGCTTGTCGAGTTGGCCGGGGGCCTCGGGGCCGGAGTACGGGCCGTTCTTCTCCAGGCTGGTGCCGTCCGCGTCCGCGAGGAAGATCGTCGGCGACTCCTGGGAGCCGAAGTGCGGCTGCTCCTGGCTGCTGGTGGGCAGCTGTTCGCGCTGCTTGTCGTGCTCAGACATACCGGATCCTCGGGTCCAGGACGGCGTACAGGAGGTCGACGATCAGGTTCATCACCAGGTACACGATCACCAGTGCGGCGACCGCGCCGACGACCGTGGCGCTCTCGTGCTTGGTGACGGCCAGGTAGATCAGTCGTCCGACCCCGTCGACGTTGAAGATGCCCTCGGTGACGATCGCCCCGGCCATGAGTGCGCCGAGGTCGGCCCCGAGGAAGGTCACCACCGGGATCAGGGAGTTGCGCAGCAGGTGCACGGTCACCACGCGGCGGCGCGGAAGACCCTTCGCCGTCGCGGTGCGGACGAAGTCCGCCCGCATGTTCTCCGCGATGCTCGTCCGGGTCAGGCGGGCGACGAACGCGAGCGAGAGGCTGCCGAGCACGATGCCGGGCAGGATCAGGTCCTCCCACGTGGGGTCGCCCGGGGTCGCGGTGGCCGGGAAGACGTTCCACTGCAGGCCCAGCCAGTACTGCAGCACGTAGCCGAGCACGAAGACCGGGATGGAGATGACGATCAGCGTCGTCACCAGGACGACGGAGTCGGCGAACCTGCCGCGCCGCAGACCGGCCAGCAGGCCGGCCCCGATGCCGACCACGAGCTCGATGGCGAACGCGATGAGCGCCAGCCGGATCGAGATCGGGAAGGCGCGCCGCAGCTCGTCGGCGACCGGGATGCCGCTGAAGCTGGTGCCGAAGTCCCCTTGCAGGAGGCCCGTGAGGTAGTACCAGTACTGAACGATCAGCGGATCGTTGAGGTGGTACTCCTCGCGCATCTGTCTCACGAACACCGGGTCGGCGGCCTTGTCGCCGAACATCGCGGCGATCGGGTCCCCACCGAGCTGGTAGACCATGAAGTAGATCAAGAACGTGGTCCCGATGAACACCGGGATCATCTGGAGCAGCCGTCGGACGACGTAACGCCCCATGCCAGCCTCCTGCTGTCGAATTCGGCACGTCACCTGCCGCGTCTCAGCCGACGCCGTGGATCACGGCGCCGGCTGAGGCGGTCTTGCGAAGCCCTTGCGGGCGGCCCCGCCGCCGGAGCGGACGGGGCCGAACCCTCAGGTACGGGTCACTTGTTGACGGTGACCTCGGTGAACTCCGGGTTGCCGAACACGTCGAACGACACGTTCGAGACCTTGGTCGAGGAACCGGCCTTGGTCACGTAGTACCAGAGCGGGATCGACGGCAGGTCCTGCACCATCTGCTTCTCGGCGTCCTGCCAGAGCTTCAGCGCCTGGGCCTCGTCCGTGGCCCCCTGCGCCTGCTTCGCCAGGTTGTCGAAGTTGGCGTTCGAGTAGCCCGAGTCGTTGGACGCGGCGCCCGTGCGGTAGATGTCGTTCAGGAAGTTGTCCGGGAACGGGTAGTCGGCCTTCCAGCCGGTCCGGTACGCCCCGGTCATCTTCTTGTTGGTGATCTCCTCACGCGCGACGGAGAACTCCGCGTACAGCTTCGGCTCGCAGGCGGTGGAGCCCAGCGCCTGGTTGATGCTGTTGCAGACCGCGGTCACCCACTCCTTGTGGGGGCCGTCCGCGTTCGTCGCGATGGTCAGCTTGCCGCCGGGGATGCCGCCGCCCTCGGCGATGAGCTGCTTGGCCTTGGCCGGGTCGTACTTGCAGGTCTCGCCGCAGATGTCCATCTGACCGGGCACGCCGGGGGCGAGCCAGTCGACGGCAGGCTGCTCCATGCCCTTGTACAGGGCCTTGGTGATGCCGTCGCGGTCGATGGCCATGGACAGGCCCTGGCGGACCTTGGCCGCGCCCGGGGTGCCCCAGCCGGCGTCGTACAGCGGGAAGCCGATCTTCTGGATGGACAGCTGCGGCTGCACGATGGCGCGGTTGCCGAGGTCCTTCTGGAAGTTGCCGACCGCCGAGACCGGGATCTGGTCGATGACGTCGAGCTTGTTGTCGCGGAGCGCGGTGTAGGCGGCGTCGTAGGTCGTGTAGAAGACCAGGCGCACGCCGTCGGACTTCGCCTTGTCGGCGCCCTGGTAGTTGTCGAACCGCTTCACGGTGATCGACTTCTTGCGGTCCCAGCCGCCGTTGGCGGTGTCGAGCTGGAACGGGCCGTTGCCGATGGGGGCCGCGCCGTACTTCTCGGGGTCCTTGTAGAACTCCTGCGGCAGCGGCATGAACGGCGTGTAGCCCATCTGCGCCTTGAACGACGAGATCGGGTGCGTCAGCTGGATCGTGAAGGTGGTGTCGTCGACGACCTTCAGACCCGACATCGTCTGCGCCGTCGGGTTGCCCTCGGCGGGGTGCACCTGGTCGTAGCCGACGATCGGCTGGAACCAGGTGGAGTTCAGCTGCTTGCTGGTGGACAGCGCGCCCCAGTTCCAGGCGTCCACGAAGGACTTCGCGTTGACCGGCTCACCGTTGTGGAAGGTCCAGCCCGACTTGAGCTTGACCGTCCAGGTGACGTTGTCCGGGGAATCCATCGACTCCGCCATGGCCGACACGGTCTCGCCGGTCTTGGCGTCGTACGTGTAGAGGCCGCGGAAGAGCATCGAGAGCGGGTAGAAGCCGCCGGTCTCGTTGGCGTTCGCGGGCTGCAGAAGGTTCTGCGGCTCGGTGCTGCTGGCCGTGTAGTAACCGGACGGCGCACCCCCGCCGCCACCACTGTCGCTGTCGCCACCACACGCCGTGGCCGCGAGCGCGAGCATGCCCACGCCGGCGATCCACTTCACGCGCGTCGTTCCGCGCATGGGTTGCCTCCTCAAGGGTCACTTCGGAAGTGAAGTACGACGGGCAACCCGTGGGTGTCCTCGCCGCGGCTGCCCGTTCAGTCGCGCCGCTGAGCGCATGACCGTGTTCCGAGCACAAGCGCATCTACTATCCGTCACCGATTCGCCTACTCCAACCCTTTGGAGTATTGCGGTTTGATCACGCGACCCTCCCGAACGTCTCGACCTGTGGTCGAACATCTTCCCGGAGCTAGCGGAATCAATCGGACACGGTGTACCGCAGCCCGGAGCATACAGTCCGATGAACGAACAACCACACGCCGCCCCTACCTCTCCTCCCACTCCGGGAAACGCTACGGAGAGTGGCGGCACCCGAAAGGCCGATGGGTCTGGCGCGGCGTCAAGTGACGCGCGTAGCATGCCGGGCGCAAAACAACAGGGTGCCACCTCGATCACGAGGTGACACCCTGCGGGGTCGCGTGTCGTGCAATCTGACCGGATCAGCCGGTCCGGTCAGCGGAGCAGAACGGCTCGGTTCAGTGCGCCTGGACCACGTCCCGCACCTCGGCGAAGTGGCACGCACTCGCGTGCACAGCCGGTCCGTTCAACTGGGACTTGACCTGCAACAGCGGCTCTTCCCTCGCGCAGATGTCCTGCGCCTTCCAGCACCGGGTGCGGAACCGGCAGCCCGACGGCGGATTCGCCGGCGACGGCACGTCACCGGTCAAAATGATCCGCTCCCGGCTGTCGCGACCGTCCGGATCCGGCACCGGCACCGCCGACAGCAGCGCCTGCGTGTACGGGTGGGTCGGGTGGTCGTAGATCTCGGTCTCGGCGCCGATCTCCACGATCTTGCCCAGGTACATCACCGCGACGCGGTCGGAGATGTGCCGCACGATCGACAGGTCGTGCGCGATGAAGATGTAGGACAGGTTGAACTCGTTCTGCAGTCTCTCCATCAGGTTGATCACCTGCGCCTGCACCGACACGTCCAGCGCCGAGACCGGCTCGTCGCAGACGATGATCTCCGGGTTCAGCGCCAGCCCGCGGGCGATGCCGATGCGCTGCCGCTGCCCCCCGGAGAACTGGTGCGGGTACCGGTTGATGTGCTCCGGGTTCAGGCCCACGACCTCCAGTAGGTCCTGCACCTTTTTCCGCCGGTCCCCCTTCGGGGCGACGTCCGGGTGAATGGCGTACGGCTCCCCGATGATGTCGCCGACCGTCATGCGCGGGTTCAGCGAGGTGTACGGGTCCTGGAACACCATCTGGATGTTGCGCCGCACCGCCTTGAGCGCCTTGCCGGACAGCTTCGAGATGTCCTGCCCCTTGTACAGGACTTGGCCGGAAGTCGGCCTCTCCAGGTTCATCAGCAGCTTGGCGACCGTCGACTTGCCGCACCCCGACTCACCGACCAGGCCCAGCGTCTCGCCGCTGCGCAGCTCGAACGAGAGGCCGTCCACCGCCTTGACCGCCCCCACCTGGCGCTGGAAGACGATGCCCTGGGTCAGCGGGAAGTGCTTCACCAGGTCCTTCACCTGGAGGATCGGGTCGCCGGTCGGCTCCGGTTCCGGGGCGGGCCGAGCCGCCTCGGCGGCCTGCTTATCGACCGATGCTTCCATCGAGCGCCTCCTTCCAGAAGTGGCACGCGCTCCCGCGGTGCGGCGACACCTGCTCGCCGGTGACCGATTGCAGCGGGGGCGTCTCGGCGCGGCAGATGTCCTGCACGTACGGGCACCGCGGGTGGAACGCGCAGCCCGCGGGGATGCGCGTCAGATTGGGCGGCAGCCCCTTGATCGCGGCCAGGTCCTGGCCCTTGAGGTCGAGCCGCGGGATCGACTCCAGCAGGCCCATCGTGTACGGGTGGGCCGGCGTCTTGTAGAGGGCGTGGACGGGCGCCCGCTCGACGATGCGGCCCGCGTACATGACCACGATGTTGTCCGCGACGTCCGCGACCACGCCGAGGTCGTGGGTGATCAGGATCAGGCCCATGTGGAACTCCCGCTGGAGTTCCGCGAGCAGGTCCATGACCTGGGCCTGCACCGTGACGTCGAGCGCGGTGGTCGGCTCGTCGGCGATGATCAGGTCCGGCTCCAGGGCCATCGCCATCGCGATCATGATGCGCTGCCGCATCCCGCCGGAGAACTGGTGCGGGA
>NZ_JBEZFP010000101.1:0-35041 GCF_040649515.1 Streptodolium elevatio | reverse complement strand
CGTCGGCCCACTCGTCCCAGATGGTGACCCCGTGCTCCTTGAGCCAGCCGATGTTCGAGTCGCCGCGCAGGAACCACAGCAGCTCGTACACGATGGAGCGCAGGTGCACCTTCTTGGTGGTGACCAGCGGAAAGCCCCGCGCGAGGTCGTACCGCAGTTGGTGCCCGAAGACACTTTGGGTGCCGGTGCCCGTCCGGTCGGCTTTGGCCGTCCCGGAGGAGAGCACCAGTCGCAACAGGTCTTCGTACTGGGTGTCCGCCACAACCATGGAGTCTACTGATCACCGGCACCGCACAACGACGAGCACGCGGGTGCGGCACGCGGGGAGCTGTGCGTGTCGGCCGAATCACGTAACGTGCGATGCGGCTCGGGTGCGGGGACGCGGTGTGTCGGCGTCGGTGTCCGCGTCGGTGTCTGCGTTTGTGTACGCGTTTGTTGTCTGGGCCTGGACCGCAATGGGGGAAGCCGTGCCGAGTCTCCTGTACTACCCGTCGATCGTTCCGCCGCCCGAGGTCGTCCACCAGGCGGTCCTGTACTGGGACGGATTCGGGTCGGTGGTGCCGGACACGTCGGACCTGCGACAGGCCGGGGTGGCCGACGACCTGGTGGAACTGGAGGCGCACGGCCTCTACCAGCCCCTCCAGCTGGCCGCCGAGGTGTTCGACGAGTACAGCCCCTCGGCAGCGGTGCTGGTGGACGAGCTGCGGCGGCTGGCCTCGGCGGGGAGCCCGTCTCCCCCCGATTCGTTCATCTACGTCGGAAAGCTGGGTGCCTGGCTGGAAGACGAACTGGTCGCGCTGGGGTTTGCGACGCCGGGACGGAGCGCCCGGTCCGGCGGTCCGCGGCTCCAGGTCGGCAAGGACGTCGAGACGCTGGTGCTCGGCGTGGTTGCGCGGGAGCTGGCGCAGTACTGGTCGGATCGGGAGCGTCCGTACTTCCCGTACACCACCAGCGATGACGCGTACCGCAGGTCGCTGCGGCCTTCGCCGGATGGCACGGTGGTGCCCGCCTGGCAGATGGAGATCGGGAAACTGCTGCCCGTCCCCGCGTCGAACACGCCGCTCTCCGAGGTGCTCAAGTTCCGTGAACGGTACGCGGACGAGCGAGGCCGCCTGATGCGGGCGCTCCACCGCCTGCTGGACGAGCTCCGCCGCTGCTGGGAGCACCCGAGCGACGTCCTGGCGCAGTTCCAGGACGAACTGGCGCAGGCGTCCCGCGACTATCAGGCCGCGCAGCGGAGCCGCTTTCGGACCGTGGCATCCGAAGGCATCACCTGGACCGGGGGGATAGCCGCCGGATCGGCCGGGGTCGTCATGGGGTTGCCGGCGGAGATCGTCGCGCCGGCCGTCGGCGGCCTCACCGCTATATGGCTGCGCGCACGCGCCGCGAAGGACGCCGGCACCCCCGCGACGGACGACTTCAGCTACCTCCACCAAGTGCGCAAGACCTTGGGCTGACGCGGTCCTTCGGGGCCATGGGTGAGCTGTCGCCGCCCCTGGCTACCCTGCCCGCATGACGCTCACTGTTGACCAACTGACCGGGTACGTGGACCGCGATCTGGACGCCGATCTGGCGCGCTGGCTCCCGGCGGAACCCCCGGCCGAGATATCCGCCTCGACCCGCCCCGTCGAGCCCTTCCTCGCCCGGCTGCCGCAGGCCGCGGCGACCGCACTGGCCGCGTTCGACCGCAGGGTCCGGTCGGGCGCGATGCCGCGGTGCCTCGACATCTACGACTGGTCGTACGCCTTCGACTTCGCCGCCAACGACTGCACCATCCTGGACTCCGACTACGAGACGGAGCTTTCCGACGACGATGTGTGGTCCCTCGGCGCCGACGGCGCGGGCAACCTCTACGTGATGCTCACCGACGGGCGCATCGCAGTGTGGTTTGCCGAGGAGGAAGTCATCGAGGAGGGAACGCAGTTCGACAACCTCGACGTGTTCCTCTGGTCGGCCGTGCGGTACCGCGCGGTGCGCGCCGGTGTTCTCGACCTCGCCGCCGTCGAAGCAGACTTCCGCTCGCTCGCCCAGCCGGGTGTGCTGGCCCCGGAGATCGGTCTCCTCGCCTATATGACCTGACCGTCGCGGCCGACGAGCCGCCGCGCGCGCAGCTCCCCGGCACTGCGGTCAACTCCGCGGGCCGGGGGGCAGCGGCAGCGACACATCCAGGCCCAACGCCTGGAAGCCGTAGTCGAGTTCGTCGCACCACTCGGGCAGCACCCGATCCCACGCCGCCTCCGCGTCGCGGCTGCCGTGGGGGAGCAGGCCGGTGACCACTTCGGTGGTGTCGTCGGCGCCGTCCATCCGCTGAAATACCTGGAACTCCCAGACCAGACCGCGCTGTTCGGCCACGTCGGCGCGCACCCGCAGCGCGTACACCGGACGGCGTCTGCGGACCTGGAGCGGAGCGCGCACCGCGGCGCGCCCCGGCGCCAGTACGCGCCACGGCGGTTCGGGGCGGTGGACGTGGTGGAGATCGGAGAACACCGCGCGGCACAGCCGCTCGTACTCGGTGACGATGCGGGCCAACGCGGCGAAGTCGTCGGAGACGTCGCCCGAGGTGTCCGCGGAGTCGACGGCATTCTCGCGGCGACGCAGGTCCTCGCGTACCTGCTCGGCGAGGAATGCGCGGAGGACACCCGCGGGATGGGCGCGCTCGATGTGCGTACACGCGATGAAGGCGCTGTCGTACAGCCCCTGGTACTCCTGACGCAGACCCATCCCGGCCGCACCCGCCTTCCAATTCCCGTGCCCGACCACCGGCCCCGCCCGAGGCGGTCCCGACATCAATCGCAGGATTCCATGGCCATGCCGATTCGCGAGATCGACGCGTTCGCTGCCACGTGCGTCAAGGCCGGCGGCGACATGGGACTCGAAACTCCGGCGGAGTCCGGCTTCGGGTTGATCGGGGTCGAGCGTCGGCGCCAATAGATCACGCGCGATCTCGGCGCGTACGCCGACGAGTTGTGGCACCGCGCGCTGCCCGGCCCGGGATGGATGGACCGGGCGCACAGCATCGCCGGCTTCGCAGCGATGGACGCGGCTGTCGCGGCGGATCCGAGCTCGGGGCCGATCGAGGAAGACTTCGACCTACTGATTCTGGGCGGAGCGGTCCTGGCACGGGCCCCCGGGACGCCGTGGGGTGGCGGGTCGGCGGGAAGATGGGCGGCATGGACTGGTTGCCGCCTGAGGAGTACGTGCGGACACTGCCGCGCGCGACGATGTACGGGGCGTTGTACTTCACCGACGTGGAGGGCAGCCCACTCGCGTTGCGATCCGCTCAGGGGCTGAGGCATGGCAGTTGCCCGGGGGGAACGTCGAACACGGCGACACGACACCGTTCGAGACCGCGGTCCGTGAGTGCCGGGAGGAGACCGGCATCGTGTTCACCGGGTTCCGTGCCTGCTCCTGACGCACTTTCTGCCCCCTGAGCCCGCGTGGCCCTGCGCGAAGGTCGGGTTCGTCTTCGACGGGGGAGTACTCGCGGCCGACGAGCTTGCGCGGATCACGCTCGATCCCGCCGAACACGTCGAGTGGCGCGTCCAATCGCTCCACGCTTGGGAGCGAGTCATGAGCCCCCGTATCCACGCACGGATGAAGGCCCTCGCAACCGCCCGCCGAACGCGATCAGCCGCGTTCCTGACAGAGTCGGGGCACAACTCCACGGCGACGAACGGACTCGGCCGGTGACACGTCGCAGCGCACGCTCGGCAGCGCGGAGATCTGCGGCCGGCACTTGGGTCAGGGGGTTCGGGTTTTCAGGTGGGCTCGTTCGCCTTGGAGGCCGAAGAGTACGAGGAGTTCGACGGTTCGGTCGCCTTCCGCGCCCAGCCAGTGCGGTACGTGGGTGTCGAACTCGGCGGCCTCGCCCGCCTTCAGGACCAGGCTCTGGTCGCCGAGCAGGAGACGCAGGCGGCCGTCGAGTACGTAGACCCACTCGAAACCCTCGTGGGTCTTCAGGTCCGGTTCGGTGCCCGGCGGCGCGGGCGGGATGAGGAGTTTGTGGGCTTGGACGCCGCCGGGCCGGCTGAGCGGTACGTACGTCATGCCGTGCCGCGTGACGGGGCGCAGGTGGATGCGCGGGTCCCCGGTGCGGGGCGCGCCCACGAGGGCGTCGAGGGGGACGGCGTAGACCTCGGCGAGGGGCAGGAGCAGCTCAAGCGTCGGTTTGCGGGTGCCGCCCTCGAGGCGGGAGAGCGTGCTCTCGTTGATGCCGGTGCGCTCGGTCAGCTCGGCCAGTGTCAGCCCGCGCCGACGGCGCAATTCGCGCAGGCGGGGGCCGACCGCTTCCAGGACGTCCTTCGCCGCGTTCGCCATGCGTCCCAGCTTGCCGAAACGGCAAGAAGGCTTGCAACTCCGGAGGGGCAGGGCGCACGGTCGTCCGAGCGGGCCGCCGTGCGTGGCCGGACGAGTGACCGGCTGGTCCGGCGCAGCGCCTTGCAAGCAGTGCGCGGCAAGCAGTGCGCGGCGAGCAGCGTGCTGCCGGCCCGCGAGCGAGCGCCTAGGGAGGGCACCACATGCAACAGGCCGACAGAGACACCGACACCGACTCCGCGGCGTACTGGGAGAACCACTACTCCCGGCTCGACACCCGGTGGGGCACCAAGCCGAACATCGTCCTGAAAGACCTGGTCACCGACCTCGCGCCGACGCCCGGTGCGGCACTGGACCTGGGCTGCGGCCACGGTGGCGACGCGATCTGGCTCGCCGCCATCGGCTGGGACGTCACCGCCGTCGACGTGGCGCGTACCGCCCTCGACCGTGTCGCGGAAGGCGCGCGGGCCGCGGGCGTCTCCGACCGGGTCCACCCGGTACGCCACGACCTGGCCCGCACCTTCCCCGAGGGGGAATTCGGCCTGGTGAGTGCCAGCTACTTCCACACACCCGTCGAGATCCCCCGCGTACAGGTGCTGCGCCGCGCGGCCGAGGCGGTGGCCCCGGACGGGCTGCTGGTCGTCGTCGAGCACGCCTCGGCGGCGCCCTGGTCCTCGCATGTGGGCCCGGACGTGCGGTTCCCCACCGCCCAGGAGTCACTGGACTCGCTGCAACTCGGCGAGGGCTGGCACACCGAGCGCTGCGACGCGCCGCGGCGTACGGCGACCGGCCCCCAGGGGCAGAGCGCGAGTGTCACCGACAACGTCATCGCGCTGCGCCGCACGGGTTGAGGCGGGCACCGGCGTGGAACCCGCGTCAGTGGTCCGCCGTACCGACTGCACACAAGGAGAGAAAGCCGTGCCCAACACCCGCCGCCGAAAGGACACCCCTCCGCCGCGCACCGCGAACAGCGAGGCCGACGTTCTGCGCGGGTTCCTCGACTACCTGCGGGCCTCGGTCGCCGCGAAAGTCGAAGGAGCCGCGGAGCCGCAGGTCCGCGCGCCCGCGGTGCCCTCCGGCACCAGCCTGCTCGGCTTGCTGAAGCATCTGATCGCCGTCGAGAGCGCGACGTTCCTCGGCGCAAAGGTCACCAACTGGCAGGCGACGTTCAAGCCTGCCGACGAGGACGGCGTCGCCGACCTCGTCGCCCGGTACCGGGACACCGTCGACCGCGCCAACGAGGTGCTCGACGCGCAGACCGACCTCGGCGCGCCGCTGCCCCGGGCGGGACGTCCGGGCGAGGGGCCCAGTGTTCGCTGGGCACTCACCCACATGATCGAGGAGACCGGGCGGCACGCCGGTCACGCCGACATCATCCGCGAACTCGTCGACGGTACGACCGGCCGCTGAGCACTTCGATCCCGTCGGCCGTGCGCAGCGCCGCCTCCGCCCGACCGCCCGCCGACCGCCATGCGGCCTGCCGCCGACCGCCACCCCGGCCGCCTCCGCGCACCCGCGCACCCGCGCCTCCGCGCACCCGCGCATCCATACGTCCGGACGGCCCATTGCGGGCATGACGCGGCGTCCCCCCGGGCACGAGCCGCGCGCGAGGCGACCGCCGGATCCCGGCGGACGGCGACGCGACAGGACGCGAACGCCCCCGCCTCGGGAGGGCGGCGCGACGGCCGATACGGGCACCACGGAGAAGCGGAGGCGTTTGCTGTGCACGAAATGGTCCTGGACGCCGGCGACGGTGAACGGCCTCGCGCCTGGCACGTTGCCGCACCCGGTACGGCCGAGCCGCTGTGCGGGGTCCCGATCGATCCGGTGGCACCCGCGCACGTCAGCGAGCGCGACGACGGCGCACTGCACTGCGCGGAGTGCCTGGCCGCATACGCCGCCCTCGTCACCGCCGGGTGAGGGCCACCGCTCAGGAAGGCCGGCGTAGTGGCCGCCCGGATCCAGCAGGTCGTCGGAGAGTCGCGGTGGACAGATCGGCGGGTCCGCTCGTACGCCTCCGCCGAACCGTCGAGTCCCGCGCGCAGCAACCGGCGCAACTCGTCGTCGTGCATACCGGTCATCGCTACATGTGGCAGCACGGCGGCGATTGCGACTGCTCTTGTGAGCAAAGTGCTTTGTGCTCAACGTCGTTGGTACCCGGCGGGCCGACGGCGCGTCGGGTACGCGGTGCGGGTCCGACACCGCTACCGACCCCGGCTCCTGCACGCGTACGACCACTCAAGGGGCGACTGCCCGATCGAGCACGTGGTCGCGCGCCTCGGCGTAGCGCTCGCGAACGCCGGTGCCGGGCAACCCTCCGTCGTCGTACTGGAGCGTGCCCAGATACGGCTGGTAGTCGGGAGGCGCGGTGCCCGGGCCGGTGAGGGCCCACGCGGCCTGGCGGGCGGCGCCGAGGGCGACGTACTCGGCCGGTCGCGGCACCGAGACCGGCAGGCCCAGGACACTCGGCGCGATCCGCCGTACCGCCTCCGCCCGCGCGGCGCCGCCGATCAGCAGGACCCGCTCGACGGCGACTCCCGCCGAGCGCAACGCGTCCAATCCGTCCGCGAGTCCGCAGAGCATGCCCTCGACGGCGGCCCGCGCCAGGTGCCGGGGAGTGGCGTTGGCCATGGTGAGACCGTGGATCGCGCCCGACGCGTTCGGCCGGTCGGGGGTGCGTTCGCCCATGAGGTAGGGGACGAGCACGACGCCGCCGGCCCCCGCGGGCGCGTCCAGGGCGAGTTCGGAGAGGGCGTCGTGGTCGACGCCGAGCATGGCCGCAGTGGCGTCCAGTACTCCGGCGGCGTTCAGGGTGCACACCAGCGGCAGGAAGCGTCCGGTGGCGTCGGCGAACCCGGCGATCGTGCCGGTGGGGTCGGCCGACGGCTTCTCGCACACCGCGAAGACGGTGCCCGAGGTGCCCAACGACACGACGACATCGCCCGGTTCGACGCCCAGGCCGAGCGCGGCGGCCATGTTGTCACCCGTCCCCGCGCCGACCGTGATGCCGCGGATGTGGCCCGCGGCATCGGCCGCGCCGGTGAGCCGGGGCAGGGCGGGTACGCGTCCCATCGCCAGCGCCAGCAGGTCGTCGCGCCACGCCCCCTTGGCCGGGGAGTAGTAGCCGGTGCCGGAGGCGTCGCCGTGGTCGGTGGTGAGGCCGTCGACCCCGCCCGCGCGCTCGCGCAGCCGCCAGGTGAGCCAGTCGTGCGGCAGGCAGACGGCCGCGGTGGCCGCCGCGGCGTCCGGTTCGTGCTCGGCGAGCCAGCGCAACTTGGTCACGGTGAACGACGCGAGCGGGACGCTCCCGGTGTCACGCGCCCACGCCGCCGGCCCACCGTGCTCCCGTACCAGGTCGCGCGCGGTTTGAGCGGACCGCGTGTCGTTCCACAGCAACGCGGGGCGCACCGGCGAACCGTACGCGTCCAGGCAGACCATGCCGTGCTGTTGCGCGGCCACGGACACCGCGTCGACGCCGTCGAGGCCGCCGGCCCGGTCGAGCGCCGTGAGCAGGGCCTGCCACCAGTGTTCGGGGTCGACCTCGGTGCCTTCGGGGTGTGCGGCCCGGCCGGACCGTACGACGGCGCCGGTCGTCGCGTCGCACACAAGCACCTTGCACGATTGTGTGGACGAGTCGACCCCCGCGACCAACCGACGCCGCCGCATGTCAGCGGGTTCCGAGGAGGTGTTCGAGGGCGAGTTGGTCGAGGCGTTCGACGTTGCATTCGCGTGCCCCGGCGACCTCGGGGTCGAACTCGTCGGCGGCCAGGTCCGCGAGGGTCTCGCCGGCGGCGAGCGTTGGCACGGACAGCTCGGGCACCTGGGCCGCGGCCAGCGCCGCCTGGACCTCGGGGTCGGCGCGGAACGCCCGCACGCGCTCGCGCAGGATCAGGTACGTGCGCATGTTGGCGGCCGCGGAGTCCCACACGCCGCGCGGGCCCTCGGTGCGCAGCGGCTTGAAGTCGAAGTGCCGGGGGCCGTCGTAGCCGCCGTGCTCCAGCAGGTCGACGAGGAAGAACGCGCCGCGCGTGTTGCCGTGGCCGAACACGAGGTCCTGGTCGAAGCGGGCGCCGTTCTGGCCGTTGAGGTCGATGTGGAAGAGCTTGCCCGCCCACAGCGCCTGGCCGACCCCGTGCACGATGTTGAGCCCGGCCATCTCCTCGTGGCCGACCTCGGGGTTCACCCCGACCATGTCGGGCCGGGCCAGCTCGGCGATGAACGCGAGGGCGTGGCCGACCGTGGGCAGCAGGATGTCGCCGCGCGGTTCGTTGGGCTTGGGTTCGAGGGCGAAGCGCAGGTCGTAGCCCCGGTCGACGACGTACTCGCACATCAGGTCGATGGCTTCGCGGAAGCGGTCCAGCGCGGCCACGATGTCCTTGGCGGCGCCGGATTCGGAGCCTTCGCGGCCGCCCCACATGACGTACGTGCGCGCGCCGAGTTCGGCCGCGAGGTCGATGTTGCGCATGACCTTGCGCAGCGCGAAGCGGCGTACCGTCCGGTCGTTGGAGGTGAACGCGCCGTCTTTGAACACGGGGTGCGTGAACAGGTTCGTGGTCGCCATCGGCACGACCAGGCCGGTCTCGTCCAGCGCGGTCCGGAAGCGGCCGACGAGCTTCTCGCGCGTCGCCTCGTCGGCGCCGAACGGGATCAGGTCGTCGTCGTGGAACGTGACGCCGTACGCCCCCAGTTCCGCGAGCCGGTGCACGGTCTCCACCGGGTCGAGCGGAGGCCGGGTGGCGTCCCCGAAGGCGTCGCGCGCGGGCCATCCCACGGTCCACAGGCCGAACGAGAACCGGTCTTCCGGCATGGGGCGGTACTCGGTCACCAGGGCCTCCGCAATGATTAGTCCAGTTCATGGACTAATTAAGTGGGTGCGGTCGGCGGAGTCAATAGCCCGATGGGACCCCGCGGTCGCCGCGACGTGTCGCCCGGACCGGCCGGCGCGTCGCGCACGTGCCGGGTGCCGACGGGAAACCGGGCGCGACCCCAAACCGACTTTGTCCTTCACAAGTGAAAAACTTGGACCGGAATCGCGAAACTTCTTCAACTGACGAGCGAAAGTGGCTAGGTTCGGCCCCGGTCACCCCGGCAAGAACCCCGCAAAGAGACGATGGACGTCGCCCGGCGCAGCGGCTCGGGCGGGGGACATCCACACGGACGTGATTGGGGAACGGTGCACGATGGAGCGGGTGTTGCGGACATCGACGCCATGCGCGTGACGACCAGGCCGGAAAACGGGCATCAGGCGAGGCTGCTCGCTCTCCTCCGGGACGGCGGTCCGCGGTCGCGCGCGGAGCTGGGCGACCTCGTGCACATGTCGCGTTCCAAGGTCGCCGTGGAACTGGACCGCCTGACCGAACTCGGCCTGATCGAGAACGCGGGACTGGCGGCGTCCCGGGGCGGCCGGCGGTCGGGCATCGTCTGCCTGGCCCCGTCCCTGCGCTTCGTCGGCGTCGACATCGGCGCGACGTCGATCGGGGTCGCCGTCACGGACGGCGAACTCAACATCCTGGGCAGGCTGTCGGAGCCGTGCGACGTACGGCAGGGCCCCGACATCGTGCTCGGCCTCGCGCTCTCCCTGGTGGCGAAACTACGCGATCAGGGACTGCTGCCCGAGGTGCACGGCCTCGGGCTGGGCATACCGGGGCCGGTGAGCTTCAGCGAGGGTTTCCCGGTGGTTCCGCCGATCATGCCGGGCTGGGACCGCTACCCGGTCCGCGAGGCGCTGGGCCGCGAACTGGGCTGCCCTGTCCTGGTCGACAACGACGTCAACATCATGGCCGTCGGAGAGCAGCACGCGGGCTCGGCCCGCTCGGTCGACGACTTCCTGTTCGTCAAGATCGGCACGGGCATCGGCTGCGGAATCGTCGTGGACGGCGGCGTGTACCGCGGGGCCTCGGGCAGTGCCGGCGACATCGGGCACATCCGGGTCTCCGCGAACGGGCCGACCTGCGCCTGCGGCAACATCGGCTGCCTGGAAGCGTTCTTCGGCGGTGCCGCCCTCACCCGCGACGCCCTGGCGGCGGCCCGCTCGGACGCGTCCCCGCACCTGGCCGCGCGACTTGCGGAGGTCGGGGAACTGCGGGTCGAGGACGTCGCCCAGGCGATGATGGCGGGCGACACCGCCGCGATGCGCCTGGTACGCGCCGGCGGACAGCGGGTGGGCCAGGTCCTCGCCAGCCTGGTCAGCTTCTTCAACCCGGGCCTGATCGTGCTGGGCGGGAGCGTGCCGGGGATGCTCGGGCATCCGCTGCTCGCCGAGATACGGAGCGTGGTGTACCGCCAGTCGCTGCCGCTGGCGACCGGGAACCTGCCCATCGTCCTGTCCGAACTGCGGGACAGCGCGGGGATCATCGGCGCGACCCGCTTCATCAGCGACCACATCTTCTCGGCGCCCTGACGCCCTGACGCCCTGACTCCTTGAGCCCTCGCGGCCTTGAGGCTTTGACAGCCGGGGGCTCCGGCGACCGTACGTCGCGGCGCCCGGACGCGGCACCGACACGAGCGAGCACCACACGAGCCGAACGACCCAACCGACAAGCCCGGCCACCGGGCACGGAACAGGGAGAAGGCACCATGGCGCGACCGATCACGCTGTTCACCGGCCAGTGGGCCGACCTGCCCTTCGAGGAGGTCTGCCGCCTGGCGTCCGGATGGGGCTACGACGGCCTTGAAATCGCCTGCTGGGGCGACCACTTCGAGGTCGACCGAGCCCTCGCCGAGGACGACTACGTCGCCGGGCGCCTCGCCCTCCTCGACAAATACGGCCTCAAAGTGTGGGCGGTCTCGAACCACCTTGTCGGGCAGGCCGTGTGCGACGCGGTCATCGACGCCCGGCACGAGGCGATCCTGCCCGGCCGGATCTGGGGCGACGGCTCGCCGGAAGGCGTACGCACGCGGGCCGCCGAGGAGATCAAGGACACCGCACGCGCCGCCGCCCGACTGGGGGTTCGCACCGTCGTCGGGTTCACCGGATCGTCCGTCTGGCACACGGTCGCCATGTTCCCGCCGGTGCCCGAGTCGATGGTCGAGGCGGGGTACCGCGACTTCGCGGACCGCTGGAACCCGATCCTGGACGTGTTCGACGAGGTCGGCGTGCGCTTCGCGTTCGAGGTGCACCCGAGCGAGATCGCGTACGACTACTGGACCACCGTGCGCATGCTCGAAGCCGTGGAGCACCGGCCGGCGTTCGGACTGAACTGGGATCCGTCGCACTTCGTGTGGCAGGACCTGGATCCGGCAGCGTTCCTGCTGGACTTCAAGGACCGGATCTACCACGTCGACTGCAAGGACGCGCGCGTACGCACCGGCGACGGTCGCCGGGGCCGGCTCGGCTCGCACCTGCCGTGGGGTGACCCGCGCCGGGGCTGGGACTTCGTCTCCACCGGATTCGGCGACGTGCCCTGGCAGGACTGCTTCCGGGCGCTCAACACGATCGGCTACACGGGACCCATCTCGGTCGAATGGGAGGACGCGGGCATGGACCGGCTGTACGGCGCCCCGGAAGCGCTCGCGTTCGTACGCCGGTTGGGCGCCATCGAGTTGCCCTCGGCGTCGTTCGACAGCGCCTTCTCGTCCGGGCCGGCCAAGGACTGAAGTCCGAGGCTCGACCTGCGGGCCCCGATCTGCGGGCTCCGATCTTCGCGTCCTGGATCTTCGGGCCCTGATCTTCGGGTTCTGATCTTCGGGTTCTGGGCCTTGGGCCCTGATCTTCAGGTCCTCACCGGGGCCTGGCTTTCAGGGCCGACCCGCTCCGGCACCGTCTGGCCGGCCGTCCTGACAGTGCTTTTCGCGGCCGCTTCCGGGACAAGGGACACCCCTGTCCGCAACTTCTTCCTCTTCCTGGAAAAACGCAGAGTTTTTCTCCGCGAAGAACTTCCACTCCAAAGACAAAGTCTCTAGCGTGGCCGACCACACGGTGGGCGTGGGCGTTCGGCTCCCCGCCGTCGAACCGGCTTGCACCGCACCGCGCTTCCGCAAGGCACGGCTGTTCCGCACGGCACCGCCCGAATTCACCGCACCGCCGATCGTGAGAAGGAGCCCCGCATGCCATCGGCCCCGTCCGCCGAGCACGAACCGCCGCTCCTGGCCATGCGCGCGATCGTCAAGCAGTTCCCGGGAGTCCGTGCGCTCGACGGTGTCTCGCTGGAGGTCCGCGCCGCGGAGGTGCACTGCCTGCTCGGCCAGAACGGCGCGGGCAAATCGACCCTGATCAAGGTCCTCGCCGGAGTTCACCAGCCCGACGAAGGCGTCCTGGAATGGCGCGGCGAGCAGGTACGGCCCGGAAACCCCACCGCCGCGATCCGGCTAGGGATCTCCACGATCTACCAGGAACTCGACCTGGTGGACGGCCTGTCCGTGGCCGAGAACGTCTTCCTCGGCCACGAGCGCGCCCGGTTCGGCTTCACCCGGCGCGGTGAGATGAACCGCGCCGCGACCGCGCTCCTGGATCGCCTGGGCCACGGCGAGATCCCGCCCACCACCCGGGTCGGGCGGCTGCCCGCGTCCGGACGGCAGATCGTCAGCATGGCCCGGGCGCTATCCCACGACGCACGGTTGATCGTGATGGACGAGCCGTCCGCCGCGCTCGCCCACGACGAGGTGGAGAGCCTGTTCCGCACCGTGCGCGAACTGACGTCCGCGGGCGTCGCCGTCGTGTACATCTCGCACCGCCTCGACGAGATCCGGGAGATCGGCGACCGGGTCACCGTGCTCAAGGACGGCCGAACCGTGGCCTCGGGACTGCCCGCACGTGAGACGCCGACGCAGGAAGTCGTCGCGCTGATGACGGGCCGCCGCATCGAGTACGTCTTCCCGGCACGCGCCGGGGACGCGGACACCGCGGCCGCCGCCCCCACACCCACTGGCGCCATACCCTCCGGCGCCACACCCCCCGGCGCCACGACATCGGACACCGCAACTTCCGTCGCCATGAAGCCCGGCACCGCCACCCCCGAGCCGGCCGAGATCCTGCGGGTCGAGCACCTGTCCGTCCGCGGGCGCTTCCACGACGTGTCGTTCACGGTGCGCGCCGGCGAGGTCGTCGGTCTCGCCGGACTCGTGGGCTCCGGCCGATCCGAGATCCTCGCCGCGATCTACGGTGCCATCAAGCCGACTTCGGGCCGCGTGGTGCTGGACGGCGAACGCGTCCGGCCCGGCAGCACGCACGCGGCGGTCCGGCGCGGCATGGGCCTGGCACCCGAAGAGCGCAAGTCTCAGGGTCTGTTGATGCTCGACACCGTCGGGCGCAACATCACCATCGCGTCCCTGAGCCGCTACGCGCGCTTCGGCTGGTTCGACCGGCGCCGCGAGATCGCGGACGCCCGGCGGCAGGCCGAGGCCCTCGACATCCGGCCGCCGGACCCGTACCGCCCGATCCGCACGCTGTCCGGCGGCAACCAGCAAAAGGCCGTGTTGGCCCGCTGGTTGCTGCACGGCTGCCGGCTGCTGCTGCTCGACGAGCCCACCCGGGGCGTCGACATCGGGGCGCGCAACGAGCTGTACACCCAGATGCGCGCGCTCGCCGACAGCGGCATCGCGATCGTGCTCGTCTCCAGCGAGATCCCCGAAGTCCTGGGCCTGTCCGACCGGGTCCTGGTGATCCGCGACGGCCGCATCATCGAACACGCGCCGGCACGCGACCTGGACGAACACCGCGTACTGGACCTGGTCATGGAAGGCAGCAGCCTGTGAACCGCGACGTACGCGACGATCCCGCGACCAACGAGCCGCCCGCCGCCCGGACCGGGGACTCCGCCGAAGCGGGCCCGGACCTCACGAAGGCCTCGTCGCCTCCGCCATCGGACGTGCCCGTGGGCGTCGGCAAGGCGTCGCTCGACCTGGGCGGCGCACGACGCGGCCCGCTGGGCTTCCTCTTCACGCACGCCGGCGGGTCGGGGGCCACCCAGCACATCGCGCTGCTGGTCGCGCTGGGCCTGCTCTTCGTGATCGGGCTGACCACCAAGGGGGACCGTTTCGCGACCAGCAGCAACATGGTCACGATCCTGTCGCTCGCGGCCGTTGTCGGCGTGATCACGGTGGGCATGACCTTCGTGATCATCGGCGGCGGCATCGACCTGTCGGTGGGCGCCATCATGGCGCTGTCGTCGGTCTGGGCGACCACCGTCGCCACCCAGGACACCGGGCTGTTCGGCATGTTGTTCACGGCGATCGTCGTTGGCCTGGTGTGCGGCCTGCTCAACGGCGTGCTGATCGCGTTCGGCGGCCTCGTGGCCTTCATCGTGACACTCGCGGTGAGCGTCTCGGCCCGGGGCCTCGCCGAGCAGATCTCCGACCGGAAGTCGCAACTGGTCGAGGTGGACGGCTTCCTCAAGATCGCCGAGAACAAGTACTTCGGCATACCGATGCACGTGTACCTGTTCCTGGTCGTCGTGGTGGTGGGCTGGATCGTCCTCAACCGCACGACCTTCGGCCGGCGTACGTTCGCCGTCGGCGGCAACCCCGAGGCGGCCCGGCTCGCCGGTATCAACGTCCGGCTGCACACCTGCCTGCTGTACGTCGTGTCCGGCCTGTGCTGCGGAATCGCCGCGATCATGCTGACCGCGCAGGCGAACACCGGTGCGAGCACGCACGGCCAGCTCTACGAACTCGACGCGATAGCCGCCGTGGTCATCGGCGGGACGCTGCTCACCGGCGGCTTCGGGTCGGTGGTGGGGTCGATCCTCGGCGTGCTCGTGTTCACCACGATCCAGGACCTGTTCATCCTCAACAACCTCGCGTCGCCGATCCAGCAGATCGCCAAGGGCGTGATCATCATCGCGGTCCTGCTGATCCAGCGCTGGGGCGGCGTGCGCAGGCGCGTGAACGCCTGACGGCGCGTGCCCGGCGCCACCCCCGCCCGCACGACGCGGCGCGCCCCTCCGGCCTCGTACCTCCGTACCTCCGGCCTCCGTACCTCCAGCCCTCGTACCTCCAGCCCTCGTTCCCCTCGGGAGTCATCCATGTCCCAGCTCCATCGCAGAGGCTTCATCCTGGGCGGCGCCGCGCTGGGCGCCGGCGCCCTCGTGGCGGGATGCACCAGCAACTCATCGGACAAGGACACCGGCCCGCAGGTCAAGGCGCCGGCCGCGGCCTCGGGCAGCCCCGAGCCGCCCGGAAAGCCCGTCACGATCGGCTTCTCCGCGCCGGCCGCCGACCACGGCTGGATCGGTGCGATCAGCCTCAACGCCAAGGCGCAGGCGAAGGAGTTCTCCGACGTCACGCTCAAGGCGACGGAAGGCACCAACGACGTCAACCAGCAGATCCAGCAGGTGCAGTCGCTGATCGACTCCAAGGTCGACGTGCTGGTGATCCTGCCGTACGACGGCAAGGCGCTCACCGCCGTGGCGCGGCGCTCGATGGAGGCCGGCATCCCGGTCGTCAACCTGGACCGCGTCTTCGCGAACGCGCTGTCGTACCGCACCTGGATCGGCGGCGACAACTACGGCATGGGTGTCAACGCCGGCACCTACATAGCCGCGCAGATGAAGCAGGCCGGCAAGACGAACCCGGTCGTGGTCGAGGTCGCCGGGCTCGACAACCTCGAACTCACCCAGCAGCGCAGCCAGGGCTTCCGCGAGGCACTGGAAGCGGCCGGTATGAAGGTTGCGGCCCGGCAGGCCGCGGACTTCACCGCGGCGGTCGGCCAGCGCGTGGCGGCCCAACTGCTCCAGGCCAACGGCAAGATCGACGCGATGTGGAACCACGACGACGACCAGGGCATCGGCGTCATGGCGGCGATCAAGCAGGCGGGCCGCGACAACGAGTTCCTGATGGTCGGCGGCGCCGGGTCGAAGAAGGCCATGGAGGACATCAAGGCCGACAACACCCCCATGAAGGCCACCGTGCTCTACCCGCCGAGCATGGCGTCGTCCGCGATCATCCTGGCCCGCATGATCGGCCAGGCGAAGTCGCTCGCCGACCTGGCCGAGTTGGAGGTGCCGGCGTCCATCACCACGTACTCGGCCGTGGTCACCAAGGAGAACGTCGACCGGTACCTGCCCACCGCGTTCTCGTAGCCGACTTTCTGCGGCGGCGACCGGGGCGTCCGGTCGCCGCCGTGTCACCGTCACGCGCCGGCGTCCCGAACCGAAAGGCACCCCACACCCATGTCGTCACTTCCCCAGCACTCCCGAACCGCACGCCCGCCCTTGGGTGTCGGCATGGTCGGGCACTCCTTCATGGGGCGTGTCCACTCGCACGCATGGCGCTCCGTGGACGCCTTTTTCGACCTGCCCATGCGGCCCGAACTGCGGGTCGTGGCCGGTCGGGACGCGGCGCGCGTCGAGGCCGCCGCGGCCCGGCTGGGCTGGGCCGAGTCGACCACGGACTGGCGCGAGCTCCTCGACCGGGACGACATAGCGCTGATCGACATCTGCGCCCAGGGCTCGGTGCACGCCGAGATCGCCATCGCCGCACTCGAGGCGGGCAAGCACGTGTTGTGCGAGAAGCCGCTGGCGAACACGCCGGCCGAGGCGGAGGCGATGGCCCGGGCGGCGGCCGCGGCCGCCGAGCGCGGGGTCCTGGCCATGGTCGGGTTCAACTACCGCCGCGTCCCCGCTCTGACCCTGGCCCGTACGCTCGTCGCCGACGGCAGGCTCGGCACCATCCGCCACGTCCGCGCCCGGTACCTCCAGGACTGGATCGTCGACCCCGAACACCCGCTCGTGTGGCGGCTCGTCCGCGAAGAGGCCGGCTCCGGGGCGCTGGGCGACATCGGCGCGCACATCATCGACCTGGCCGAGTTCCTGACGGGCGATCACATCACCGGGGTCAGCGCCGTCACCGAGACGTTCGTGCACAAGCGTCCGCTGGGCACCGCCGGATCCGGCATCGGCGCGCAGGCCGCCGGCCCGACAAGCGGCAGCGCCGACGGAATCGGCACGGTGACCGTCGACGACGCCGCGATCTTCCTGGCCCGCACCTCCGGCGGCGCGCTCGCGACGTTCGAGGCCACCCGCTTCGCCACCGGCCGCAAGAATGCGCTGAGCATCGAGCTGAACGGCTCGCGCGGCAGCCTCTCCTTCGACTTCGAGGCCATGAACGACCTGTGGTTCCACGACCACGACGAGCCGGCCGCCACCGCGGGCTTCCGCCGCATCACCGTCACCGAGCCCACCCACCCCTACACCGGCGCGTGGTGGCCGCCGGGCCACGGCCTCGGCTACGAGCACAGCTTCACGCACCAGGCCCGCGACCTGGTCGAGGCCATCGCGACCGGTACGACTCCGCAGCCCTCGTTCGACGACGGCCTGCGGGTCCAGCGGGTCCTGGCCGCCGTGGAGGCGAGTGCCGCCGACAGCAGCCGCTGGACGCCGGTCGACGGCTGACCCGCGGGGAGGCGGGGGCCGCCGGGTCAGGCGCGCGGACGCTTCGCGGCCAGGAACTTTCGCAGCCTGCCCAGCGGCCATGTGTTGATGACGTCGTCCTTGGTGAGCCAGGCACGTTGCGCGGTGCCGACCCCGAACCGGATGTACGGCAGGTGTGTCGTGGAGTGCGCGTCGGAGTCGATCGAGAACTTCACGCCGTATTTCCTGGCCCGCAGGATGTCCTCGTCGCGCAGGTCGAGGCGTTCGGGGTGCGAGTCGATCTCCAGCGCCGTGCCGGTACGCGCGCAGGCCTCGAACACAGCGTCGAAGTCGGCGTCGATGCCCGGGCGTTTGCCGATGCGGCGGGTGGTGGGGTGGCCGATGACGGAGACGTACGGGCTCTCGCACGCGCGGATCAGGCGGCGCGTCAGCTCGTCCCGGCTCTGCGTGAAGTGCGAGTGGATCGAGGCGACGCACACGTCGAATCCGGCGAGCACGTCGTCCGGCCAGTCGAGCGAGCCGTCCGGCGCGATGTTGAGCTCGGTGCCGTGCAGCAGCCGCATGCGCCCGTGCGTGCCATCGAGGGCCCGCACCCGGTCGCGCTGCGCGAGCATCTTCTCGGTGGTCATGCGCTGCATGTAGAGGTTCGGCGCGTGGTCGGTGACGGCGTAGTACGCGTACCCGCGCGCCGCCGCGGCCGCGACCATCTCCTCCAGCGTGGAGACCCCGTCCGTCAGATCGGTGTGCGTGTGCAGGTCGCCGCGGATGTCGGCGTCGGTCACCAGGTCGGGCAGCTCGCCGCGCTGCCCGGCCTCGATCTCGCCGCGGTTCTCGCGTAGCGGCGGCGGGATCCACGGCAGGTCCAGCCGCTCGTAGATCTCCCGCTCGGTCTCGGACACGATCATCTCGCCGCTCTTGGCGTGGAAGAGGCCGTACTCGGACAGCTTGAGCTTGCGGCGTACCGCGATCTCGCGGATCCGGACGTTGTGCTCCTTCGAACCGGTGAAGTACTGCAGCCCGGCACCCCACGCGCTCGGCGGCAGGACCCGCAGGTCGACCTGAAGGCCCTTGGTGGTGCGCACCGAGGTCTTCTTCGCGCCGCCCGCGATGATCTCGGCGGTCTGCGGGAGCTCGCCGATCGCGGCCATGAACGGCGCCGAGTCCTCCGCCGCGACCAGGATGTCGATGTCGCCGATCGTCTCGCGCATGCGGCGCAGCGAGCCGGCGTACGTGCACCGCACACACCCGTCGATCGCCGACAGCTCCGCGACGATCTGCTCGGCGACGTCCATCGCGGAGCTGACCAGGATGCGGCCGCCCGCCTTCTGCATGAGTTCGATGCCGTGCCGGATGTTGTCCTCGGTCTTGGCGCCGAATCCCTTGAGGTCGCGCAGCCGGTGCCGGGTGACCGCGTCGAGGAGTCCGTCGACGGACGAGATTCCCAGGTCCTCGTACAGCTGCATGGCCTTGCGCGGGCCGAGGCCGGGGATCGCGACCAGCTCGCGGACCCCCGGCGGGATCGCGGTGCGGGCCTCCTCGACGACCGCGATGCTGCCGCCTTCGAGGTACTCGGCGACCTTGTCGGCGATCGACTTGCCGACGTTCGGGATGTCGCGCAGGCCTTTCGCGTCGAGCCCGGCGACGTCGGAGGAGTGGCCCGCGATCGCGCGGGCGGCCTTCTCGTACGCGCGCGCCTTGAAGGCGTCGCCCTGCGTGATCGACAGGAGGTCGGCGTACTCCTGGAGCAGCGCCGCGACGGTCTCGTTTGCCCGTGCCATACCCCCAGCCTGCGTCACGTGCCGGGGGTACGGCACGTCGGCCGAGCCGTGCGTGTCGCGACCGGGTCAGGCCGCCCGGCCGCGGTCGGCACGTCGGGTGCCGGTAAGCCCGGCGCTCATGCGTTCAGCAGCGGCGCCACGTCGGTGTGCCAGGCCGACATCTGGTCCTGGAGCTCGCTCGGCGACCGGTTGCGGAAGCGGATCTGGAGGTGGTTGACCCCGATCTCGCCCATGGCGCGCATGTGTTCGGCGATCTGCTCGGGGCGGCCGGTCAGCACCGGGGCGTCGCCGAGGTCCCAGGCGGGCGTGCCGATGTGCACCGCCTCGGTGATGAAGCCGATGTCGATCGGACCGGTGCGGCCGGCCTCCTCACGCAGCTGCCTGATGTACGCGATGTCCTCGGCCATCTGTGCACGCGGCGTGGCCTGCGGGATCCACCCGTCGCCGCGCAGCGCGACCCGGCGCAGGGCGGGTCGGGCCTTGCCGCCGATCCAGATCGGGATGGACGCCTGCACCGGCCGAGGCCCGAGGCCCAGGCCGCCGTCGGCGAAGCGGGGGCCGTCCAGCTCGGGGTACTCACCGGTGAAGGCGGCCCGGATGCCGTCGAGGGCTTCGTCGGTGATCGCCCCGCGCTGCTCGAACGGCACGCCCAGCGCCTCGAACTCGCCGCGCAGGTGCCCGGCGCCGACGCCGAGCACCACGCGGCCGCCGGAGAGCTGGTCGAGCGTCATGAACGCCTTGGCGGTGGCGAACGGGTGCCGGTACGCCACGATGTACACGTTGGACAGCAGCCGCACGGTGCTGGTGACCCCGGCCAGCATGCCGAGGGTGGCCACGCAGTCGTACCACGTGGTGCTCATGTGGTCGGCCTCCGGCCCGGCGGGCACCCCGATGTGGTCGCAGACGCCGATGTAGAAGAACCCGGTGTTCTCCGCGTGCCGGGCGACGGCGACGATCTCCTCGACGCCCGCGTCGCGCTCCCAGGGCTCGGCGGTGCTCTTGCTCTTGGTCTGGACCGGCAGTTGCATGCCGTAGACGAGGCGGCCGGGCGGGACGATGGAGGCCATGGGCGGATGCTCCGTTCTTTCGCAGTGGGGGACGACGGGTGGTGGGAGGTTCTCCGCGGCCCAGAGGGCGTCCGTCCACTGCGCAAGCAGGTCACCGAGCCGCCGACCGCCGGGTGACCCGGGCATCGACATCAGGTTCCGCAGTCGACACCGGCAGTTCTATGCGGTGCACAGTAGCGGCGGAATCGTCCGCCCATTCGACGGGCGGATCTGATATTCGGCGGGGCGGCCCTCCCGGGCTGCGCCCCCGAGACGGGCACACTGGTGCGCATGCCCCGACACCACCGCGCGCCGCGTCCGATCCATGTCGACGGCGAGGCGTACCGCTGGCATGTGGGAGGCGGTGGAAGCGGCGAACTGCTCCTGCGCGTCTGGCGGGCGGACGGCGGCAAGACCCGGCGCCTACACGTCACGATCGAGTTCTTCGACCTGTGGCTCTACTTCCCGTGGTACGCCAGTGCACCTGAGGAACGCCGCGCCGCGCTTCAGGTCGAACCGGTTCGCCCCCGGTTCGTTGCCGCCGCCGTCCGGGAGGCCCGGGCCGCGGGCTGGGATCCGGGCGACCGCCGCAACGTACCCCCGGCGTGTCCCTGGCCCGACGCCGTGAAGCCCGACCCCGACGCCCTGCCGCGCCCGCTACCCGTCCGCTGACGACCAGACGCGGGGGCAGTCCGATCACGTGCCGGGCACGTGGCCCGCCCACGAGCGGACTCCGGCCGCGGCCGCGGCATCCTTTCATGCCTTGACAGGCATATAACCATAGAGGAATGTAGAGCCATGGCAGATACCGCCATATGGGCCGCCCTCGCCGATCCGCATCGGCGGGCGGTCATGGCTCTCCTGTTGGAGCGTCCGAGGACCGTCGGCGAGATCGCCGCGGCGTGCGGGCTGAGTCAACCCGGCACGTCGAAGCATCTGCGGGTGATGCGCGACGCCGGCCTGGTGCGCGTGCACCGGGACGCGCAGCGCCGCGTCTACGCCCTCGACATGTCGGCGGTCGCCGCGCTGGACGCCTGGCTGGAGCCGTACCGCCGGCGCTGGAACGCCGGCCTCGACGCACTGGGCGCCCGGCTGGACGAGGCGCCCGAGTGACCGCCCGCGATCGCGCGGGACCGTACCGCCGCGGCGCGGGGACGACGCGGCACCGATCCGCTCAGGGAAACACCATGACGAACACACCTTCCGCATCCGGCACCGGGACGTACGTGCACCTCGGCGACGGCCGCCCGGCTGTCCGGTTCACCCGCACATACCCGCATCCGATCGAGCGCGTCTGGCGGTTCGTGACCGAACCGGCCGAACTCGTGCACTGGTTCCCGTCGCGGGTCGAGGTCGACCTGCGGCCCGGCGGCGAGATGCGCTTCAGCTTCGACCCCAACACGCCCGACTCCGTCGGCCGGGTCCTGGCCCTCGACCCGCCGCGCCACCTGTCCTTCGTGTGGGACGCGGACGAGCTCCACTTCGATCTGGAGCCCGCGGGCTCGGGCGGTACGCGCTTCACGCTCACCAACGTGCTCGCCGAGGACGACACGGCCGCGCGCAATGCCGCCGGGTGGCAGGTGTGCCTCGACGCCCTGGACGCCGCCGCAAACGGCGAGCACCGCGACGGCCCGCACGCCGGTCCAACCGGTGACTGGAAGGGCTACTACGACGCGTACGTGGCCCAGGGCGTGCCCTCCGGCGCGCACATCCCAGGCGTCGACGACGTGCAGTAGGCCCGCACGGGCGGGCGGCCGGTGCGCGGCCGTCGTTGGCGGTGCGGAGACCACGGGTTTTCAATGGGAAGTGCGGACCTGTGATCCAGGGAGGCCGTCATGCCCGCGCACGCCGGAGACTTCGACCCGTCCCGGGTCGCCCATCTCGTCGGACCGTTCGCACCGGTCACCGAGGAGGTCGATGCGGTCGACCTGCACGTCGAGGGCCGGCTGCCGGACGAACTGGACGGCGTCTACATCCGCAACGGCCCCAACCCGCGGTTCACGCCGATCGGCTCGTACCTCTACCCGATCGACGGCGACGGGATGCTGCACGGCGTCTGGATGTCGCAGGGCCGCGCGCGCTACCGCAATCGCTTCGTGCGCACGCCCGCGATGCGTGCGGAGGAGAAGGCCGGGCGGGCGCTGTGGGGCGGCCTGGAGTCGATGGTCCTGCCCGGCAAGGACCAGGTGGGGGCGGAACTGGCCGACACCTTCAAGCCGCTGCCGGATGTGAACGTCGTGGAGCACGCGGGGCGGCTGCTGGCCCTCGCGGAGTCGGACTGCCCGTACCGGATGGCTCCCGACCTCGACACCAGGGGCAAGGAGACGTTCGACAGCCGTCTGCCGGCCGGCATCACGGCGCATCCCAAGGTCGATCCGGTGACCGGCGAGATGGCGGTGTTCTGCTACGCCCTCGAACCGCCGTACCTGACCTGGTCGCTCATCGGCCAGGACGGAGTCGTCACGCGCGGCCCCACGCCCGTGGAGGGGGTGGCGGACGCGTCGATGATCCACGACATGGCGCTCACGAGCCGCTATCTCGTCCTCGTGCTGGCCCCGGCCTTCTTCGACCTCGAAGCGGCCATGAGCGGCGGATCGTTCCTCGCCTGGCGCCCCGAACGCGGCACCCGCATCGCGCTGATCCCGCGCGACGGCGGACCGGTGCGGTGGGCGGACGACGAGGCGTTCTGGCTCTGGCACACGGTCAACGCCTTCGACGCGCCGAACGGCCATGTGGTGCTCGACTACGTGCAGTGGCCGTCGCTCGACCTCGGCGGCGGGGCCGTCGGCGGTACGGCGCACTCCGGCCTCACGCGCGCCGTCGTCGATCCGGCGGCCGGCTCGGTACGCCGCACCCGACTCGACGACGCCCGCGTGGAACTGCCGCGCGTGGACGACCGGGTGCTCGGGCGGCCGCACCGGCGCATCGGCGTCGCCGCCGGCAGCGGCAGGCGCGCGGGGCTCATCGCGGGCGAGTACGACGCCCTCCGCTGGTACGACATCGACTCCGCGGGGACGGGTGCCGGATCGACGGCTGCGGCGACCACCACGACGACCACCGTGCTCTGGGATGCCGGCGACCTCGCCGTGGGCGAGCCCGCGTTCGCCCCGACGCCCGGCTCCGGGGACGAGGCGGGCGGCCACTGGCTGGCCTTCGCCACCAACCGTACCGACGGCGAGAGTTGGCTGCTCGTACTCCCGGCCGACGACCCGGCGCAGGGGCCCGTCGCCCGCATCCGCATCCCGGTCCGGGTGCCCCTCGGTCTGCACGGCGTCTGGTTGCCCACGGACGAGTGACCGGTCCGCCGACACGGGCCGCCGCCGTGGGTCACCCGTCGCCGGCCGGGCAGCCCGGGATCGCCAGCATCATGGCCAGGTCCGCGGTGGCGCGTACGTCGCCGAACGAGTGGTACACGGTGCGCAGACTGGCGTTGTGGGCGTGGTCGTCGCCCGTGGCGGTGGCGTCGGCGGCGACGATGACGCGGTAGCCGAGCGTGAACGCGTCGCGGGCGCTGGACTCGCAGCACACGTCGGTCGCGGTGCCGGTGATCACCACGGTGGTGACGCCGCGTTCCCCGAGGAGGTCGGGCAGCGGGCAGCGGCCGGGGAAGAAGGCGCTGTGCGCGGTCTTCTCGGTGAGCAGGTCGCCCGGCATCATCGTCAGGCCGCGGCTCAGGCGCTGTTCCAGCGGACCGCTGCCCCCGCTGGCCGCGTATCGGGCGGCGACCTCGGTGCCGTAGAACTCGTCGGCGGCGGAACGGTTCGGGCCGGGGGCCGGAAGTACCCAGGCGACCGTCCCGCCCGCGCTGCGCACGCAGGTTGCCAGGTATTGGATGTGCGGGACGATTCCGCGGGCGTACGGATTGGCGTCGGTGTGGAACGGCACCATGTCGACCACGACCAGCGCCGTGCGGTACGGATCGAGGTCGGGGTACGCCCAACGCCGCCCGCGCCGCGCCTGGTGCCGTTGGTACTCACGGTCGGGAACACGCCAGTCGTGCACCAGTTCTCGGCCGGTCGCGCTGGTCGACTGCACAAATGCCTCCTCGGCGATGCGAACGCCGAACAGAATGCCCGCAGTCGGCCCTTTCCGGCTGCCACTGCGGCAGACAAGTGGGCCCAAGGCCCGCGAACAGTCGTCGCGTGTGGACGTGTCAGACCCGTCGAATCGGGCGGTCCGCGGAACTGCCCAGACGCTCAGCGGGACTGAGGCAGCGTCAAATCCGGTGCCGGACTGTCGCCGCACTGAGGCATGCCTTACCTTACTCAGATGTCTGTCGAAGTCGCGGCCGCACCCGGACGGCGCCGGCGTGTTGTCGTGTTCGGGGTGCTGCTCGCCGCGCTGGTCGTGGCGGCGTTCGCGTCACTGGCGATCGGAACGCGCACCAACCCCCCGTCCGAGGTGTTCGCCATGCTCGGCGGGGACCGCGAGGATGCCGCCGGGCTCATCTGGGACCTGCGGGTGCCGCGTACCCTCGTCGGGCTGATGGTCGGTGTGGCCCTCGGCGCCGCGGGCGCGGTGGCGCAGCAGGTCACCCGCAATCCGCTGGCCGATCCGGGGTTGATCGGCGTGGCCTCCGGGGCGGCGTTCGCGGTCGCGTCGGCGGTCGCGCTGTTCGACCTGACCGGGCCGTACAGCTCGGTGTGGTTCGCGTTCGCGGGTGCCGCCGCGGCGGGGGCCGTGGCGTACGGAGTGGGCGGCCGCGGCCGCGGCGGTGCGACCCCGGCAAAGCTGGCCCTGGCCGGCGTCGCGGTCTCCGCGCTGCTGGACGCCGCCACAGGTGCGCTGGTGCTCTCCGACCCCGAGGCGTTGTCGCGCTACCGCTCCTGGGCGGTCGGCTCGCTCACCGGCCGCGACACCGGCCAGGCATGGCAGTTCGTGCCCTTCGTGGCCGCCGGACTCGTCCTCGCCTTCGTGATGTCGCCCCGCTTCAACGCGCTCGCCCTCGGCGACGACGCGGCGACCGCGCTCGGGGCGCAGGCCGGGACCACGCGGGCGCTGGGTGCGCTGGCGGTGGTGCTCCTCACCGGGACCGCGGTGGCCGCCGCCGGACCCGTGGTGTTCCTCGGGTTGGCGGTGCCGCACATCGTCGGCGCGTTCACCGGGCCGGACGCGCGCCTGCTGATCCCGGCGTCCGCGATCGGCGGCGCGGTGCTGCTGCTGTCGGCCGACGTGGTGGGGCGGGTCGTGGCCCGGCCCACCGAGGTCGAGGTCGGGGTCGTCACCGCCTTCCTGGGGGCACCCTTCCTGATCGCCCTGGTCAAGATCGGCAAACTGCGGGAGCACGCACGATGACCGCGACGGCGAGCCCGGGGAACCGGGCACCCGAAGGCACGGTGAAGGAGCGCTCGAAGGGCCGGGCGCCCGGCGCGTTCAAGGGCAGGGGCGGTGGGAGAGTGCACGCGACGGTGCGGTTCGCGGCCGGCCCGGTCGGCTTCGCGCTGCGCCTGCGCGTGCTGCTGACCTGCGTGCTCCTGCTGGCGCTGGCGTTCGCCGCGCTCATCGCGTCGCTCGCCATGGGCGACTACGAACTGCCGTGGTCCGATGTGGTGACCGGCCTGTTCAACGCGGGGCCGGAGGACGCCGAGCTGGTCGTGCACGAACTGCGGCTTCCCCGTGCGCTGGTGGCCATCATGGTGGGCTTCGCCCTCGGCCTGGCCGGCGCGGTGTTCCAGGCCGTGACGCGCAACCCGCTCGCCGGCCCCGACATCGTGGGCATCACCGCGGGAGCGGGGGCCGGCGCGGTCGTCGCGATCCTCGCGGGCGGAGTCGGTACGGGCGTCTCCGCGACGTACGGCCCGGTCCCGCTCGGCGCGTTGGTCGGTGCCGTGACCACCGGCCTGGTCGTCTACTTCCTGGCCTTCCGGCAAGGCACCATCACCGGCTACGGGTTCGTCCTGGTCGGCATCGCCGCGAACGGCATGCTCGTCGCGTTCACCCGCTGGGCGCTGGCCCGCGTCGACATCGACGCCGCCACCCGCGCCACCGCGTGGCTCACCGGCAGCCTGGAGAACCGCGACTACACGCAGGTCCGCTGGATGGCCCTGGGCCTGCTGCTGCTGGTTCCGCCGCTGGTGGCGCTCGTACGGCCGTACCGCATGCTGCAGTTCGGCGACGACATCGCGACGGGGCTGGGCGTGCCGACCCGCGCCGCCCGTACCGCGCTGCTGTTGGTCGGCACCTGCCTGGCCGCGCTGGCCACGGCGTGCGCCGGGCCGGTGGTGTTCGTGGCGCTCGCCGCGCCGCAGATCGCCCGAGGACTGGCCGGAACGGCGGAAATCCCGCTGTTCACCGCGGGTTTCGCCGGGGCGGTGGTCGTCGGGGGAGCCGACCTGCTGGCCCGGACGGCGTTTCCGGAGACGGTGCCGGTCGGCATCGTGACGGGGCTGATCGGTGCCCCGTACCTGCTCTGGTTCCTCGGACGCGCGAACAAGGTGGGACGCGGGGGCTGACCCCGCTCGGGAGGTCCGGGTGGCGCACGGCGCGAACCGGCCGAGGCACCAGGGCGGGCGGCCCGGGCCTCGGCCGGAGTGTGGTGGTGGTCGGGCGGCGTCAGGTCGCCGGGACCAGGTGCTGGGCGACGGACCGCAGCTTCTCGCAGGTCTCCTCGAACTCCCGGTCCGGAGTCGACTGTTCGACGATGCCCGCACCGGCCTGGAGCCAGGTGCGCGTGCCGCGGCGGAAGACCGTGCGCAGCACGAGCGCCGCGTCGATAGCCCCCGTGTGGTCGGCGGTGATCACCGCCCCGCTGTAGAGGCCGCGCGGGTGCGCCTCGTTGCGGTGGATCACCCGGTACGCGGCGGGCTTGGGCACTCCCGACGCGGTCACCGCGGGGAACAACGCGGCGAACGCGTCCCACGGGCCCACGTGTTCGGCGAGGTCACCGGTCACCGACGAGGCCAGGTGCTGCACGCTGCCGCGTTCCTTGACCTCCATGAACCCGCGGACCGTGACCGAGCCGGGCTCGCACAGCGGCAGCATTTCGTCGTACGCGACCTTGACCGATATCGCGTGCTCGAATATCTCCTTGGCGTCGCTCAGCAGGTCGGAGCGCCGCGCGGCGTCGAGGCCGTCGGACGCCAAGGCGCGTGTGCCGGCCAGGGGTTGGGTGACCACGTGCCGGTCGGCGTCGACCGAGACCACGATCTCCGGGCTGAACCCGGTCGCCCGAAGGTCGCCGAGCCCCAGGAGGAAGGAGCGGGTCGGCGTGTTGCCGCGGCGCCCGGCCAGGTAGGTGCCCGGCAGGTCGACGTCGTGGAGTACCGGGACGACGCGCGACAGGATGACCTTCTGCAACTGCCGCGAGCGGATGTCGTCGATCGCCGAGCCGACGGCGGACCGGTAGTCGTCGGGGTCGGTGCCGGTGACGTCCAAGGGCTCCGGAGATTTGCGGGGGACCGGCTGGTAGTCCGTCAGGAGCCCGACCACAGCACCGAGTTCGGCGGCACTGACGGAGCGCACCTCGGCGCGTCCGTCGGCGAGACGAACCTCGGTACGCGGCAACAGCAGGTGCAGCAACCGCGCGTCGCCGGCCAGCTCGGGCATTCCTGCGTGCACGTACGCCAGTTCGAAGCCCGCCCAGCCGTACGCGCGCCACTCCGGGATGCGCAGGCGGTCCAGAGCCGCGGAGACCGCGGGCAACGGCGAGCCCGTCCACGCCACCCGGTGCTCGCCCGATCCGGCGGCGCCGGGGACCAGCTCCGGATCCGGTACGCGGGTCACGACGTGGCCCGACGTGGCCTCGATCTCCGCGAGGGTGCCGAGGGCGACGAGCCAGCAGCCGTTCCGTTCGTAGACGACGTGTGCGTCGGCGCCCGAGGGCGACTCGGCAAGGGCCGCGGCGAGCTCCAAAGGATCGGCGGAGACGGCGAGTTCGCGGCGGAGAAGGGGCACGGTGGCCTCCGGTGTGCAGGCAGGCAGGGCCGGGAAGTTAGGTGAGCCTACCCTAAAACATGGCCTCTCCGGCAGGCCTGGTGACGCGCGTTTGATTAGGTTAGCCTCACCTTCATGCCTGACCTCGCCCACGCGCCAGACTTCGTCCATGACTTCGTGGGCGTCGGCTTCGGCCCGAGCAATCTCGCGCTCGCCGTCGCCGTCGCCGAACACAATGCGACGGCGGACGATCCGATAGACGCCTTGTTCCTGGAAAGGCAAAGGCAATTCGGGTGGCATCGCGGCATGCTCGTCGACGGTGCCACCATGCAGGTCTCCTTCCTCAAGGACCTGGTCACGATGCGCAATCCGACCAGCGACTTCAGCTTCGTCTCGTATCTGCACTCCGCCGGACGCCTGGTGGCGTTCGTCAACGGCAAGTCCTTTTTCCCGCTCCGCGCCGAATTCCACGGCTATCTCGAATGGGCCGCCGCGCGCGTCGCCGACTCGGTCCGATACGGAACCGAAGTGACAGCGATAACACCGGTGATGACGGATGGTCAGACAGACGCGTTCGACGTCACCGCCACCACGGCCGACGGCGGCACCCGCACGTACCGCGCCCGCAACGTCGTCATCGCACCCGGTCTCTCCCCGCGCCTGCCCGAAGGCGTCGTCGCCTCCTCCCGCATCTGGCACAACAGCGAACTCGTCCCGCGCGTCGCCGCTGCCGACCCCGCAACGATCCGGACCGCGGTCGTGGTCGGCTCCGGCCAGAGCGCCGCGGAGAGCGCCGACTATCTGCACCGGCGCTTCCCCGACGCCGAAGTGCACGCGGTCTTCTCCCGCTACGGCTACGCACCCGCGGACGACAGCCCGTTCGCCAACCGCATCTTCGACCCATCAGCCGTCGACGACTACTTCGACTCACCCGAAGACGTCAAGGACATGCTCACCGCCTACCACCGCAACACCAACTACTCGGTGGTGGACGGGGATCTGATCGCCGACCTCTATCGCACCGTTTACGAGGAACGAGTCCTCGGCCGCGAACGCCTGCGCATCCGGCACGCCTCCCGCATCACGGCGATGCAGGACGGGCCCGAACGCGCGCGCCTCGACATCGAGTACCTGCCCACCGGCAAGACCGAGACGCTGGACGCCGACGCCGTCGTCTACGCCACCGGCTACCGCCCGCACGACGCCCTCGCCTTGCTCGGCGACACCGCCGACGCCTGCCTGCGCGACGGTTTCGGACGCCCCCGCCTCGGCCGGGACTACCGCGCGGCCACCGCACCGCACGTCACCGCCGGCATCTACCTGCAAGGCGGCACCGAGCACACCCACGGCCTCAGTTCCACCCTGCTCTCCAACATCGCGGTCCGGGCCGGCGAGATCCTCGGATCGGTCCGCGACCACCGCGGCGCCGACCAGTCCCCGACCCGGAAGAACTGACCATGCGGCTCGGGGAGATCGCCGCGGACACCACCCCGCTCCGCGAAAGCCGGGAATTCCGGCTGCTGTTCGCCGCCTCCGCACTGTCGATGCTGGGCACCGCGCTCACTTCGGTCGCGGCCAGCATCCAGGTCTACGACATCGGCGGATCCTCGCTGCACGTCGGCATGGTCAACATCGTCATCGCGGTGAGCCTGTGCGTCGGCCTGCTCACCGGCGGCGTGGTCGCCGACCGCACCGACCGCCGCAAGATCATCCTCGGCACCCGGGCCGGCGCCGCGGTCGTGGTCCTCGCGCTCGCCGTCAACGCGCTGGCGGACAACCCTCGGCTGTGGGTCATCTACCTCCTGGCCGTCGCCGCCGGCCTGGTCAACGGGCTCGGCGCGCCCGCGCTCATGGCCGTGACCCCGGCACTGGTCGGACGGAAACAACTGGCCGCCGCAGGTGCGCTGCTCACGCTCACCACGCAGTTCGGCGCGATGGTCGGGCCCATGGTCGCCGGTCTGGTCGCGGCCGGGCCCGGCGTCGCGACCTGCTACCTGCTCGACGCGTCGGGCTTCGCGGTGGGCGCGGTGCTGCTGTGGCGCCTTCCCGAACTGCGCCCGGAGCGGCCCGAACCGGCCGGGCAGGCCGGGCAGCCGGGAAAGCCCGGTGCGGAGGCGGCGGACGCGGCGGACGCGGGGGCCGCGGGGGCCGCGGAAGCCCCGGTGGCCGGGCAAGCCGACGTGAATGCCGCCACCGCAACAGCAGGGGATCGGCTCGCGCCCGAAGTCGAGGCGAAGGCAGTGCCCGAAGTCGTGGCCGAAGTCGCGCCCCGAGCCGTGTCGGAGGATGAGGCGGCCGAGCCCGAAGGCACCCATCCGCTGCACGAGATCGCCGCCGGATTCCGGCACGTGCGCGCCGATCCGGTGATCCGCGCGCTGATGCTCGTCGACCTGTTCGCCGTCGTCCTGGCCATGCCGTACGTGCTCTTCCCGCAAATGGGTGAACACGTCTTCGACGGCGGCCCGATCACCGTCGGGCTCCTGTACAGCGCCCCGTCCGTCGGCGCCTTCCTCGGCGCGCTCACCAGCGGCTGGACGGGCCGCACCACCCGGCCGGGCGTCGCGCTCGCCGCCGCCGCGGCCGGATGGGGGCTCGCGGTCGCCGCCTTCGGCGCCGCGGATCTGCTCTGGCTGGCAATTCCGTTGCTCGCGCTCGCCGGATACGCCGACACCATCTCGGAGATCCTGCGGCGCGCGCTGATCCAGGCGTACACGCCCGACCACCTGCAAGGCCGGGTGGGCAGCCTCTGGCTCGCCCAGGCCACCGCCGCACCGTCGGCCGGCAACGCGCTGGCGGGCGTCGGCGCCAAGCTCGTCGCCCCCGGCACGGTCCTGATGGCCGGCGGCGTCGCCTGCGTGGCCGCCGTCGGCGCTGTCGCGTCGGGTTCCCCCGCACTCCGCAAGGCCACCCTGACCGGCGGCGCCGACGACGGCGACGGAGCCGCCGGTGAACGTACCGGTGACACCCGGGACCCCCGCGACGCCACCGACTTCGCCGACACCGGCACCGGCACAGACACCGTCGACGGCGCCGCCGTCCCGGCCCTCGCAATCGACGCCCTCGCAGAAAGGCAGGACCCCGATGACCGCCACCAACCCGTTTGACGACGAGGACGGCGAGTTCCTCGCCGTCGTCAACGACGAAGGCCAGCACGCGCTGTGGCCGACGTTCCTCGACGTCCCGGCCGGCTGGCGCACCGTGTACGGACCCGGCGCCCGGGCCGCGTGCCTGGAGTACATCGACGCGCACTGGACCGACCTGCGTCCGCGCAGCCTGGCCGCCGCAACCGCCGCCGCCGCAACCCCCGGCGCCACCGCCGCGAACGAGGACTGAGCGAGGACCGATCGTGCTGCGCAACCTGCTTTCCGGAAAGATCCACCGCGCCCGGGTCACCCAGGCGGACCTGCACTACGTCGGCTCCCTGACTGTCGACGAGGACCTCCTCGACGCGGCCGGGATCGTCGCGAACGAGGTCGTCCAGGTCGTCGACATCGACAACGGGTCCCGCCTGACGACGTACGTCATCCCCGGCCCGCGTGGCTCCGGCGTCATCGGCGCGAACGGCGCCGCCGCACGCCTGGTGCACCCCGGCGACCTGCTCATCATCATGGCCTTCGGCCTCGTCGACGACGCCGAACTGGCCGCGCACACCCCGCGCGTCGTGCACGTCGACGCCGACAACCGCATCGTGGCCCTGGGTGACGACGCCTCCGAGCCGGTGCCGGGCGCGCCCGACCAGATCCCGGGCACGGTGCTCGCGGCGGGCGTCTGACCGGGCGTCGCATCCCGCGCGACATGCGGCGGCACACCCGCACAAGGCTGATGGGCGGCCCCCACGAGGGGGCCGCCCATCAGTCGTCTCTCCGTCCGTCCGTCAGCCGGGCGGCCGTTCGTGCGCGCTGCCGCAGCCGGTCAGGTACGCGGTGCCTTCGCCGCCTGCGAGATTCGCGGCATGATCTTGTCGATCACGTACTCGACCGCGAGCGGAGTGGGGGCCCGCAGCGCCCAGAAGTCGTTGGAGTCCAGCGGGATGTAGGACCCGCGCTTCACCACGTTCAGTTTGGCGAACTGGGGGTTGGCCTCGATCGCCTTCTGCAGGTCGGCGTCCGCGTTGTAGTTGCTCAGCAGGATGTCCACTTCGAGTACGTCCAGGCGCTCCATGCTCAGTTCGGCCGCGAAGCCGGCGCCGGGCAGGTTCGCGACGGTGTCGGGGAAGGTCATGCCGAAGCCGGCCAGGAGCTTCACCGAGGTGTCGGACTTGTCCTTGAGCACCGCGATGGTGCCCGCGTTCTGCGCGTTGGTGAGCGCGAACGACTTGCCCTTGATCTCCGGGTAGGTGGTGCCCACCGCGGCGACCTTCGCTTCGAGGTCGGTGACCAGCTTCTGCGCCTCGGCGGACTTGCCGAGCGCCTTGCCGACCTGCAGGGTCACCTGCTGCCAGGTGTCCTGCGACGGACCGGTCTCGAACGCCGTGGTGGGCGCGATCTTCGAGAGCTTCTCGTATTCCTGCTCGATCCAGTAGTCGGTGTTCGCCAGGATCAGGTCCGGCTTGAGGGCGAGCACCTTCTCGATCGGCGCGCCGTTCTCGCCCATGGTGATCAGCTCGGGCTTGCTGCTCCCGAGCTTGGGCTTCGCCCAGGGGGCTATCCCGTCCGGCGGGGTGGTCTCCACCATCCCGGCGAGCGAGACCGCGAGCGCCAGTGCGGCGTCCTGGTCGCCCTCGCCGAGCGCCACGATGCGCTTGGGGGCCTCCTTGATGGTGGTGGTCCCGAGCTTGTGCGTGATCGTGACCGGGTACGCGGCGGCCGCCGGCGCCGAATTGGCGGGCGCGGACGCGGCAGGCGTCGACGTGGACGCGCTGCCGGTGTCGTCCTTGTCGTCGTCGCCGCAGGCCGCGAGCCCAAGTGCGAGGGCCGCGGTGACACCCGCGGCGGCCAAGCGGCGGAAGCCGCGGTGGGTACCGGTTCTGTGCATGTCGTGAAGTCGCCTTTCTGGACGGGGTGGTGCGAGAACACGCGGCGTGGCGGCGGCCGGTCGGGCGCGCCGCCACGGCACACGAGGATCAGGGCGCGGCAAGGCGCGCGAAGGCGTCCCGCAGCAGCGGGCCGATGACGGCGACGGCATCGCGGGACAGGAGATCGTCATGGTCGTACGGCACTTCGTGTGCATGGACGGTGCCGCGGATCCGCTCGCGCCACGCCGCCGCACCGGCCTGCCGACCGTTGCCGGCCGCCACCACACAGAGCAGATCGCCGCCGAACGGTTCGAAGGGCGTTGACGGCGACAGGTATTCGTGCACCGACCGGGCCGCAAGGAGGCGGTCGACCACGTCGTCGCCGAGCCCCGCGAGCACGTCCGCGTCCCCGGGCACCGCGCGGGTCAGGTGCTCGCGCGCCGCGCCGGCGTCGAACCCGTCGGCCCCGGAACGGCCTTCGCCACCCGCAAGAGGTACAGGCGGCTGGGCGTCCAGGACTGCGAGGAACCGCACCTCCTCGCCGGCCCGTTGCAGCAGCCCGGCCAGCGCGTACGCCATTTCGCCGCCGAACGACCAGCCCAGCAGGTGGTACGGACCGTGCGGCTGCACACGCCGGATCCTCGCCAGGTACTCGGCCGCCAACTCCTCCAGCGACGCGGCGGGTTCGGCGCCGGACACGACCGGCGACTGAAGCCCGTACACCGGACGGGAGTCGGGCACGAAGGGCAGCAGCGCGGCGTACGGCCAGGCCAGGCCGAAGCCCGGGTGGATGCAGAACAGCGGCGGCAGTGCCCCGTCCGGACGCAGCGGCAGCAGCGGCGCAAACGCCGCGTCGCCGCGTTCCCGGCCCGCGCCGAGGCGTTCGGCGAGTGCCGCGGGGGTGGTCGCGGTGAGCACGGTCGCCACCGTCACCGCCGCCGGATCGGCCGTGAGGCCCGCGTCCCGGATCAACGACACCAGGCGTACGGCGAGCAGCGAGTGCCCGCCCAATGCGAAGAAGTCGTCGTCGACGCCGACCCGCGGGAGGTCCAGCACCGCCGCGAAGATCCGGCACAGCTCGGCCTCGTCGTCGTTCCGCGGGCCGCGCGCCGACACGGCGTCGGCGAGGTCGGGCGCGGGCAGCGCGTCCCGGTCGAGCTTGCCGTTCACGGTCAGCGGGAGCACGTCCAAGGCGACGAAGATGCCCGGCACCATGTAGTCCGGCAGCCGCTCGGCCAGCCAGGACCGCACCTCGTCCGGGTCCGCGCCGCCGACGATGTACGCCACCAGGCGCTGCCGGTCCGCCGTGGGCGTCACCGCCGCGTGGGTGATGTGGGGGTGGGTGGTGAGGGTGGTTTCGATTTCGGTGGGTTCGATGCGGTGGCCGCGGATTTTGGTTTGGTGGTCGGTGCGGCCGAGGTAGTCGAGGGTGCCGTCGGGGCGGTGTCGGGTGAGGTCGCCGGTGCGGTAGAGGCGGGTGCCGGGTGGTCCGTAGGGGTTGGGGACGAAGCGGGCGGCGGTCTGGCCCGCGTTGTCGTGGTACGCCCGCGCCAGGCCGCACCCGGCCACGTACAACTCGCCCGGCACCCCGGGCGGGACGGGCCGCAGATGGCGGTCCAGGACGTACACCTCGGTGTTGTGGATCGGGCGGCCCAGTGCGGGGGTTGGTGATTCGTCGGTGCCGGCGCCGAGGGTGTTGATGGTGTATTCGGTGGGGCCGTAGAGGTTGTAGCCGAGCACGCCCGGGGTCTCGCGAAGGGCCGTCCACAC
>NZ_JBEZFP010000100.1:0-35420 GCF_040649515.1 Streptodolium elevatio | reverse complement strand
GCGGCCCAGGGCGAGTCCGCGGAAGTCCGCCCCGGGGCCGAGACGGGGCGGCGCAGGCTGGAGCCATGGAGCCCACGGACGAGGCCGGCACCGGGTCATGGGCCTGGGTCGAACTGCACGGCGGGCCAATGGACGGCGCAACGGCTGTTGCGCCCTTCGGCACGAGGCTCACCGCCAACCGGCTCTCAGCTGGGTGCAGATCCCGTGAAGGGAAGGTCGCCAGGGCTACTGGTCACCGCCGTCGTCCGCTCGCCGCGGTGCTGCCAGCAGCGACCCGGTGACATCCTGCGGCGTGAGCGCGACGCCGAACTGCCGCGAAGCCATGCTCAAGGCCAGGTGCGCCTGGAACTCTGGTTCTGCATCCGGGTATTCCACGACCTGCCCATCCGCGGCCGTCAGTCCTACCGCGGTCAACGGGGGCACCAGCTGAGTGGGGATGTGGTCTGGATCGACGACGTAGCCGGGTTCCCAGATCCACAGGTGACGTCCGGCTTCGGCGTAGCTGAACACGCGCAGAGATCCGTTGCTGAAGAAGGCCAGTGCCACCGTGCCCTCGGACACGGCAGCCAATACGTCGGCATCAAGCGCCTGACCACTGAACTCCTCGATGGCGAAAGCCCATCCCTGGCGTTCCCCCGCGCGGATGATCCCGTGCTGGGAACCGAGCATGAAGCCGTCCGGATCAAGCATGCGCTGCGCGGCCTCCGCCGGCGTCAGCATCACACCCGCACGAACGTCGCACCCCATGCGGTCCAGCAGCTCGGGGGCCGACAGCCCTCGGGCAAAGGCGATGCAGTACCCCTCACTGAAACCTGGATACTCCTCAACCCAGGTGATGCCCTCGTGGCTCACGTTCCTCCCATCGGCACACTCGCCTGCGGGCGCTCGTCGCCTGCCGAGCTCGTCTGCGACACCATGCAACCGATCGGATCGTACGTATGCAGCACCCTTCTTAGTTCACGGGATTGGGACCGCCCGCAATTGGTCGGTGACGGCCGGGCCGGAGCGGCAGGATGGCCCGCATGGCGGAGAACCGGGGAGTAACGGCGGGTGGCTGGGTTCCGGACGTGTCCGGCGGGGTGGAACTCTTCAACGCCGCCTACACGGCGGCGAAGGATCGGAACGAGGTCTTCGCCGCAGTCCAGCTGGACGAGGGGCGGTGGACGGTCAAGTTGGACGGCCTGACCGCCCTCGGCCACACGGTGCCTGCCGAGGCCGCGGCCGTGCTCACCGTGCGCGAGCAGCCCTGCGCCGACGTCGTCCAGTCGCTGCTTCGTCAGGCCCAAGAACCGGGGGCCGACGACGTGTTCAGTGACTACCACGACGTGCTGCGGCTCCTGCGCCGCGACGACCTTCGCGCCGACTGACCAGCACCAATCATCGAAGCCGCCCACGGCGCGCGAGCCATCACCGACGAGGGGCGCACAGCTGCGCGAGCACGCCCGGACCGTGACCGCGCTGAGGCGCAGACTCCACCGTCGGGATCTTGGCCTTGTTCACGAGACGATTCGTGGACAGCGCCAACCGTGCTGAGGATTCTTGAACTTGGCCGTAGCGCGCATTACGTGACGGTCGCGTTCCGAAGCTGTCGGCCGAGATGGTTATCGTTCCGGCATGGTGCCTGTCCCCGTCGATGGTCCCGTAGGACCAGAAGATGCCGCATTCACCCCGCGGATGCGTATGACGCTGCGTCTCCCCGAGGGGCCGGTGATCGAGGCCGTCGCCAAGCTCGGCGGGTCGCCGGTGTGGCTCGCCGAATCCGCGTGGCCGGTCAGCCCGACCAGCGGCGCCCCGCTGTTGTTCATCGGTCAGTTCCCGGTGCCGGTCGCGCCCGGCGAGGCGGCGCGCATGGCCTATCTCTTCCTCGAAGACGACGGAAACTGCCTGGGCGGACTTGACCGCCCTGAGAAGGAGTCGGGCGACGCCGCAGTGATCATCCAGCCCGGCGGCCGCATACGTCCCGGCGTGCTGATCGGCCCACCGGGAACCACCGGACCGACACTGTGGACGAACACCGACGAACAGACCCCAGTTGAGTGGCTGGTCGACCTGGCGCCGTTCGCACCCCACGACGAGGAGGCCATCGAGCAGTACGTGGCCTGGACCCGCGGAGAACGCGGAGAGCCGGAGCTCTATGCGGACGACGAGACACACAACTGGCTCGGCGGCCGACCGCTGTACCCGAACTTCGCGCTCGTCGGTCACCCCTGGAGGTTCTTCTTCCAACTCGAGGGCCTGGAAGGAGATGCCGACGACGCCTACTGCCTTTACTTCGCTGAGGGCACCGGCCACGCGTATCTCAGCCCAGACGGGCTTGAAGGATTCTTCATCTGGCAAGCCGCCTGAGAGCCCCCTGCGGTCACTAGCGTGACGGGCCGTCGGCACAACGCCATTCGCATCACCTTGCCGTTTAACCTCCGGACCGGAGCGTCGCTGTCAGGGGGTTGTGTCAGAGTCTGCGGATGCTCGAGATCGTGGTGGAGACGGAGAGCGGGGGGCGGTACGTCCGTGTGTCCGCCGAGGACTTGGCGGAGTTGGTCCGGCGAATCGGCGGTGACGGTGATCGATTCCTGGTGGTCCAGCGGGTACCCGACCTGCCGGATGTCTTCGCCCAGGTCTGGCACGCGGTCGGCGGGGACTACACGCTGGAGCACCGCGACGGCGCCGCCGACCGGCACTTCCAGGTGACAGTCGACAGTCCCGAGGCCGTGATCGCGGCGATGACCGGCTGGGCCCGCCAAGAGTCCGGCTGGGACGCCGCTCTGGCCTGGTCGGTGGTGGACATGGGGCCTTCGTGTGAGGTGCCGCCGCTCGACCTGGATGAAGGCGAGTACGAGCTGTTGCACAGGCGGGTTCGCGAGGTGCTGGTCGGTGGCTACGCGTCCCGCGCCGAACTGGCGGAGCTCGCCGAGGAGTACCTGGTCACGGAGGATCGCCGGCCTGTTTCGCGTGAGCAGGGGGCGGCGCTGGCCGACCGGATGTGGCTGGAGCGCGTTGCGGAGCAGGCCGCGTGGCAGGGCGAGACCGACCCTGAACGGCTTGCCCGTGCGTTTGCCCTCCTCCAGGAGGCCGGCATCACCGCCCGTGAGCACTTCACCTGCTGCCGCACCTGCGGTGACTCCGACATCGTCGGCGAAAGCGGGCCCGGCGCCCGTGGCTTCGTCTACTTCCACGCCCAGTGCACGGACTCGGCGGCGGCAGGCCACGGATTGACGCTGCTCTACGGCGCGTTCGACGGTTCGTCCGAGGCCACCGCAGCCGTCGGCGACGAGGTTGTGGCCGCACTTGAGGCGGCCGGCCTGGCCGTCGAGTGGGACCGCGACCCTGGTCGGGCGATCACCGTCAGCCCTGTGGACTGGCGCCGCCGCCTGGTCGGATAGCGATCGGGGCACCTCGGTAGCAGCCTGCCGCGCGGGTGTCCGGGCTTTCGGCGATCACATATGACGTGGGCGGCCTTCGCCCGATCCTGTGCTTCGACCAAGAGGCACATGACGGATCGGGGCGAAGGCCGTGGCAACGAGTCTGCCGCACAGGCAGGGACGCGTTGAAGCGTTCGCGGAACTGTCGCACTTCCGGGGCGAGTTGCATGCCTGTCTGACCCGGCGCTCGGACGCCCTGTTCGAACTGGCGGACGCTCTGCTGTGCGCGGACGGGCCGGTCAAGACGCTGGTCGGGCTTTCGCTTGCTCCGGAGCACCGGCGCGGGCACGGGGCGCTCTACGACGCGGTCAACCACGGTCGGATCGACACCGGTCGACTGCGCGACGCACTCGTGCGGCTACCGTTGCCGCGCACGCCACACGGTTTTGTTCCTCGGCGTAGGCCCGTGGATCGGTTGCGGCTGCGGGCCTCTGGAAGAGAAGCCGGCGGCCGCTGTCGGGAGCGGCGTTCGCTAGTGCTGTGACCGAAACGTTGACCGGGTTACTGGGTGGCTTCGGGATGCATGACGCCGGTTGGATGTCTTCAACATCCAACCGGTGTTTGGGGGTTCTGTGGCAGAACCGGTCAAGGTCCGCAGGCTGACCGAGGACGAGGGCCGCAGGCTGCAGCGGATCGTGCGTCGCGGGACGACGAGCGCGGTCCGGTTCCGGCGGGCGATGATCGTGCTTGCGTCCGCCGGCGGGAACACCGCCCCGGTGATCGCCCGGCTCGTCCAGGCCGACGAGGACACCGTCCGCGACGTCATCCACCGGTTCAAGGAGACCGGGATGGCCAGCCAGGACCCTCGCTGGGCGGGACCGCCCTCGGCCAGCCGTTCACCCGCTGGTCCGTCCGCAAACTCGCCGCCTACCTCCGCAAAGTCCACGGCCGGGTCATACGCCTCGGCCGCGAGGCGTTACACGGCCTGCCGGCCCGCCGCGGGATCACCTTCCAGCGCACGAAGACCTGGAAGGAGTCCAACGACCCGGACTTCGACGCCAAGCTCGACCGCATCGAGCAGGTCCTGGACCGGCAGTGCGTCCTGCCCGCATTCTCGGATCGCGCTGACGGCGGCGAGCCGGACGTGGGGGCCGGATGGGACAGCTGCGCGATGTAGCGCGTAAGTGCAGGGGCCCGGTGGTGGCAGAACACGGAGCCGATGTGTCGCCGCATTTCTGGTGTCCGCGCGGCGACGAGGGCCTCGAAGACCATGTCGAACGCGCCACTCCGATGGCCAGCAGCGCCCCGCCACGTACCACGGCACCGGCGAGGACTCGTCGGCGAGTTCGCGGAGTACGGCTGGCCCGGCGTCGACACCCACGGCGGCCGGCGCGGCGGCGGCCCGGTGGCGCTGGTCTGCCACGGTCAGGCCGCGTATGCCTTCATCCACGGGGCAGCCACCATCGGTGTCCTCGTTTCGATGTGCCCGATGTCTCCGAGCTCATGATGTCAGCGGAGCCGCCCCGTAGACGTCTCGCAGGAACTCCCGAACGAGCGCGTTGAATTCGTCCGGGCGTTCCATGTTCGGGTAGTGCGCAACGCCGTCGATCGTCGCGGATCTGCCGTGCGGCGCGTTGTCCACGAGTCGTTCGGCCATGCCGATCAGATCCGGGCTGTCCAACGCGCCGTGGATGGCCAGGATCGGCACGGTGATCCTGCTCGCGCGCGACCACGTGTCGGTGACCGGAACGGTGACGTTGTCCTCGTCCATGGTGTGCTTCGAGACCGTACGCACCGTCATCTCGCGGATTCTGCACATCAGTTCGGCGTCCATGTCGGCGAACTCGCGGGTCGGGCCAGGGGCGCTCCGCAGGGCGGCGCTCAGCCAGCCCTCAACATCGCCGGTCGCCATCGCCGTCGCCTGGTCGGTGAAGATCTGCAGCGTCCAGGGGTCGGAGTATTCCGGCTCCGACGTACCCGCACCGCTGATCACCAGGCCGGCTGCGAGCTCCGGGTGTTCGAGCGCGGTGTCGACCGCGATGCCGGCCCCCATCGAGATGCCGACGAGCACCGCCGGGCCGATGTCGAGATGGCGGAGGAGTGCGGCCAGATCGTCGGTCTGGCGGAAGGGCTTGGACGCGTTCGCCGAGTCGCCGTGGCCGCGCGCGTCCGGGGCGATGACGCGGTGGTCCGCAGCAAGCGCGGGCACTTGGGCGTCCCACATCTCATGCGTCAGATACCCGGCGTGCAGCAGGACCACCGGGTGGCCCGCGCCTTCGTCGCGGTAGGCGAGTTCGCCGTCGTCGCTGGTGAACCACTTCAGTTCCGAGGAGAGCATCATGACAACCAAGGTGCCATCTCTCGACGTATATGACAACCCAGGTGTCATTTAGGGGACCGAGGTGTCATCCTGGTCTCGTGACCAAGCAGAAGTCCGACAAGATCGACGCCCCGCTGCCGCCCGACGAGCTCGCTGCCCGGCTCGCCGAGGTGTTCGCGCTCATAGGCCCGCTCTACCGGCGCGCGTACCGCAAGGTGGAGACCTCCGAGACCATCGAGGGGCTGTCCGTCGGAGTCCGCACCGTGCTTGAGGTGCTGCGGGCGTACGACACACCCCTGACCGTCCCGCAGATCGGCCGCTCCCTCGCGGTCAGCCGGCAGTTCGTCCAGCGGACGGTCAACGACGCCGCCGCCCTCGGGTACGTCGAATGCGTCCCGAATCCGGCTCACCAGCGTTCGTCGCTGATCCGCCTGACCGACTCCGGACGCGCGGCGGTCGGCGCGGTCCTGGCACGCGAGCACGACGTACTGCGGCAGGTCGGAGGCGAACTGACCGCGGCCGACCTGGACTCGTGCGTGCGCGTGCTCACCAACCTCCTTGCCTTGGTGGACCACGTCGACGTGAACTGACGCCACGCCAGGTCGAGGGATATCCCGTTGCCCGGCACGCTGCGACTTTCCTAGCCTGGACGCGAAGCGACGGCGTGTAGCTCAGTCAGCAGAGCATCGGGCTCCGGACCCGAAGGGCGCGGGGGCAGAACCCGCCACGTCGGCCAGGTCGCCCCCACGGGGGCATCGCACCACCGACGGCGTGTAGCTCAGCAAGCAGAGCACCGGGCTTGACACCCGGAGGGCGCGGGGGCGGAACCCGCCACGTCGGCTATGGACACCAACCACGTTGAGATCGGTACCGGCTACCCGGGCGGGCAGCTGGCCAAGGCCTTCCGCACCGCCCTCGGCCACGAGGATGCCGCGACGCGACAGCGCGCCGAGGAGCGCCTGCGCACGTGGCAGAAGGTGCTGGACGGCATGTCCGCGGGAACGCTGACCGTCGGATCGCGCACGCCCGTCGCCGGGCTCCCGGCGTGGGTGACCCCGCAGGTGGTCCGCGGCGGGTTCGCCACCGGCGACGCCGAGGCCGGCGGCCCGCTGTTGCCGCACGAGACGGCCACCGCCGCCCGCATCGGCCTGCGCAACCCGAGCCGCCTGGCACTGTTCCACTACCACCTCACGGACGCGGGCCTGGCCGAGCTCGAAGCGCTGCTCGACGGCGGGCGGTACGACGTCACGGTCCCCGAAGAAGCCGCCCTGCCCACCGTCGCCTGGTTGCTGCGCGCGGGTGACCGGCTCGGCGCTCTGACGCTGCTCGACACGATCCGGCCGTTCGCCGACCGGCTCCGGTTCACGCCGCAGCCGACCGACGCGCCCATGCCGGACGGCGTGATGGTGCACCGCGAGACCGTGGCCGACGTACGCACCGCGCTGGGCGTCCGCCGCCCGAACGCGCGCGTCATGGCGATGAACGAGGCACTGACCGTCTGGAACCCGTTCGCCGACCAACTCCTCGAACACTGGCTGGAGACCGTCTCCCCCGAGGGCACCGTCGGAGCCGTCGCTCCCGACGGCTGGCCGGACCGCGGCCGGGAACTCCTCGCCCGCTACCGGCGTCTGGCCTCGGAGCACAGGCTGTGCGGCAAGCACCGCAACCCCAAACAGAACATCGCGATTCTCCGCACCGCGCTGGAACTCGCCGTCGCCGGACGACCGTTGCCGCCACGGCGACGCGGGCTGCTGCAGCACGCCGTCGATGCGATGGTCATCCGCCGTGGCACTCCGGGTTCGCCCGAGCACACGCGGCTGCGGGAACGGCAGGCAGCGGACGCGGCGTTGGTGAGCTCGTACGAGCTGGCCAAGCTGCTGCTCACACGGCTCGCCGAGGTCGCCCCCAACGCCGGTCTGCCAGACACCGGCTGGGTGGTGGCCCCCGTCTCAGAGGCGGAGGCCGAGGCCATGCGTCCCGGTGTGCGCGTCGGCACCGAGATCCCGGACGCGCTGCGCCGAGTGGTTGAGAGGGTGCTGAGCGCGCCGGTGGCCACGTTGGTGGAGCGCGGCGTGGTGCCGTCCGCAGAGGTGTTGGCGGGGCTGGCACCGCAGTTGGTGGCGGCGACGTCGGCGCTCGCGTACCACGACGACGCGCTGCGTACGCTCGTCGCCGCCTCGTACCGGGCCTTCGCGAACCGGCGTTCACTTCTGCTCCTGAACCTGGAAAGCCAGGTCGGGATCCACGAGTTGCCGTGGGTCGAGGCGGTCGCGCGCTACCGTCGTCCGGCCCGGGACACCGCGGGTCTCGCGCAGGCGGCGCTGACCGAGATGGCCGGGCTGACGCTGCGCGCTTTCCCGGCGACGATCCTGCCGAACCCGATGATTCAGGAACTCGGCGCCCTTGCCAGGCAGGCGCAGCTCGACGTGCCGCTCACCGAGGAACTGGCCGCCGACATCTTCATGGGCACGTTCTCCGACAAGTTCCGCCGGGCCGCCGTGCTCGCCGCCGACCTCCTCGAAGGGTCTCTTTACGCACGCTACTTCGCCATCGACTACGCGGCCGTACGCGCCCTGCCCGCACCGCAGACCCCCGCAACGGGCCCGAAGGCCCGCCGCCGCGCACCCAAGTCGCCGACGGCCCCGACGTTCGCCGCACTGTGCCGCGACCGCGCGGGCAACACGCGGGGCGGCTCCTGGGTGGCCGCGAACGGCATGGTGATCGAGCAGGCGCAGATCCTGACCACGCACAACCTGGCCGCCCTCGTACACCCGATCGGCGTCTCCCCCGCCGAAGGCTGGGACGGTCTCGCGCGCGCCGCCTTCAGCGGCACCAGCCGCCTCGTCGGCCAGGTGCACAACAACCCGCGCCCGCTCGGTACGATCAAGGACGCCGCCTACGCATGGCGCCAGACGGTCTTCTTCATGTCCCTGTGCGGCCTCGCCGACCAGATCTCCGTCGTGGCGGCCCTCCAGGACGACCTGAAGCGCCAGCCCGACCACATCGTCCGCCGCCTCGACCCGGTGGTCGCCGGCCTCCGCCACATCCTCGTCGGCGGCACCTTCGACGACAATTCGGCCCTCACCGCCCGCCGCTTTACCGCATGGGCCACGGACGGCCACTGGATGCGCAGGATCTGACCGGTGAAGGACTGGAAGAACCCGATGGACACCGTCGACTCCTTCCGTACGAACTCGTGGATCGCCCGCCGGTCGTCGGCGATGGAGCTGTCCGCCATTCCGGCGCCGACCCAGGCAAGCAGGAACTGGTCGACCAACCCCTGCTCGACGTCTTCGTGCTCCTGTGGAGCCCGGAATTCGGGGCTTCGCGCGAGGGCGGTGACGGTACGGTGCGCGGCACCGGACGGCCTTCGACGGCCGGGGCGGGAGGACCGTCAGGCGGCGCCGCGGGTTGCGGCGTCTTCGGGGACCAGGCGAACCGGGGTGGGGTCGTGGTGGTCCGGGGTGCGTGGAAGGACCCGCACCATCTGGCAGTACTGACACGTCCCGGCTTTGTCAGGGCCGCTTGCCACCCTCCCCGGCACCTCCCGGCTCAGGCTGCCCCCAGCTTCACCGCCGTGCTGCGACAGGACAGCGGCGAAGGTCTCTCACCTTCACTCGATCGATCAGCGCCTCACGGCACACGTGCCACAGGTGCCATCGGTCGGCGACCTGCAAGGCGCCGGGCGCACCTTCTCGGGCTCCGTAGGCGCTGGCGCGGGCTCGGCAGATCACCTCCGCGCCGGGGTGCTCGATCAGCCAGGCCGCGAACGTCGCGGCCTCCCGGTCGGGCACCAGGTCCACCGTCCTCCCCTCGGACGCAATCGGGTCGTTGAGCCGTACGCGCCTGGGGATCTCAGGTCCTAACCCGCCTTCTGTGACGTCGGTTCGTGTACTGCCCGCGGCGAATCGAGCATCAGCCGAGCAACTGGTCGAGACCGTGTACGAGGTTGTCGCGGGCGTGGGGAGCCACCCGGTAGTAGACGTAGTAGCTGTGCCGTTCCTGGTCCACCCAGCCTGCGTCGGCCAGCAGCTTCAGGTGTTTGGAGATCGCGGCTTCGGTGAGGTCGAGCAGACCGGCGACTTCGCGCGTCGAGCGGGCACGTATCCGGAGCAGTCGCAGGATCTTCATCCGGGTCGGGTCACCTGCAGCGCGCAGTAGTTTGAGGAGGTCGACCGGCGGGTCGGGGATGCGGGCCTGCGCACGCATCTCGGCCAGGGCGTACGTGAGGTGTACTGTCATGCGATCCGCATCCCCTTGACGGTCGCGCAGCACGACGAAGGACACCTTGGGCCACGCGAAATGCGAGGGCACGAAGAGAAGTTGGTCGCCTTGCCCAAGGGTGACCTCCATCGGCAGAGGTCCCCGGCGCACGGGCGAAGGCAGGGAGACGAGTTCGCCGCTCCCCGTGCCGGCACTGTCTCGGGTGACGTCGACGTGGGCGAGGGCTTCGGCCAGCATCCGCGGCACGCCGCCCCGCTCGGCGAGGTGCCGGCAGCGACCGGTCTCGGCCAGCAGATACTGCTCCAGACGGGGCCAGTCCGGTGCGATGCACGTCTGCCAATAGGCGTCCAGGAACTCGGCGAAACGCCCGCGGAACCGCTCCGGCTCGGCGATCAGTTCGTGCATCGCGGGCAGTGAAGCGCGGTGCGCCTCCGCCACGGACTTCAGCGCCTGCTGCTGCAGCTCGGACGTCAGTTCGCCAGGTGCCGGGCGCATTCTGCCATTTTGCGCGAGCGCCATGGATATGAGCGGTTCGGTGAAGTCACGTATCGGCGCCTTCTGCAGCGCAGCGATTTCGTCCGACCATGACCGGCCGTCCGTCGGCGACCAGATCCTTGGGAACCCCAGTGGCCCGCGCGCACACCAGAACGCGAAGCGGTCGAATTCGCCTTTGAGTTCGTCGGTCATTCGCGCTCGCGCGGTCAGCACCCAGGAAATGTGGAGGGGATGGCTCTTGACGTTCCCCAGCACATGCAGGCTGCGCAGCGCCTCGTACGCCGCCGAGCAACCGAAAACCACCAGGTCGGACGCCCCGTCCGCGAAACGCAGCCGCATGGATCCACCCCTTCCGCATCTGATCAACCAGCGAGCTAAACAGTTGGCCCCGCGAATCCCGGCGAACTACGTTCCCCATGACCACCGCAGGACCAGGACAGATGGGAAGCATATGCCGGTCAGCCGAAGGTCGTTCGTCACGGGAATGCTCGCCTTCTCGGGCGCAATTGCGGGCTGCAGCAGCGAGGGGAAGCGGGCCGGCGGGTCGGCCGGATCGACGCCGTCGCCCAGTGGGAATCCCCAACTCCCCGCCGAGTGGGACGCCTATCATCGCGAATTGGAAAGGCTGGCCGCGGAAGGGTCGTTCTCCGGTGCCGTACTGGTCGCCCGAGGCGGCAAGCCCATCCTGACCCGCGGCTACGGGATGGCGGACCGCGAGCGCGGTGTCCTCAACGACGCGGCGACGAAATTCTGCATCGCGTCGCTCGGCAAGCCGCTCACCGCAGTGGCGATCGCGCGACTCGCCGAGACGCGCAAACTGGCCTTCGACGACCCGGTCGGCAAACACGTCCCCGGGCTGCCCGCCGCGCTGTCCGACAAGGTCACGATCCATCATCTGCTCACCCATACGTCGGGGATGGGCGATGTCCTCGAGGCCGGCGGCGCCGACGCGCCCCAGACGATCGCCGGGCTGATGTCGGTGATCGCCGCGCAACCGCTGGGCTTCGAGCCGGGGACGCGGTTCCGGTACAGCAACTCGGGTTTCCTCACGCTCGGAGCGGTCATCGAGCATGTGTCGGGGGAGCCGTACGCCGACCACATGCGCCGCCGGGTCTTCGACCCCGCAGGCATGCCGGACACCGAGGTGCGTCCCTACAAGCCGTCCGAAATCCCGAACATGGCCCACGGCTACGCGCTGATCGGGCCGGACGGCAAACTGCTGCCTCCCGGGTCCGCGGAAAACGTCCGGCCGTCCGACGCGACGCTGCGCGACATCAGCGGCGACGTGCAGTTCGCCAACCCGTCGGGAGGCGCGTACTCGACGGTGACCGACCTGTTCAATTTCGCCCGCGGCGTCAGCGAACACTTGCTGTTGGGGCCCGAGACCACCAAAACCCTGCTGGCCGGAAGGGACTTTCCCGACCGCGGCCAAGGGGGCCAAGGGGGACCGGGCAGCCCTGCCGCCGGACGGGGGGCCGGCGGAAACGGTCCCGGCGCCAACGGCCCCGCAGGCGGAGGTGCCCCGGACGGAAACGGTCCGGCCGGCGCAGGCGGCTCCGGCGGAAACGGTCCGGCACCGAGCGGGCCGCCGCCGCGCTACGCGTACGGCTTCACCGACGAGACGCACAACGGAGCTCGCATCGTCGGACACAACGGCGGCACCCCGGGCTATGGCGGGCAACTGGACGTCTACCTCGGGCGCGGCGACACCGTCGTCATCCTGTCCAACCAGGACGGCACCGGGCACGCCTCCGCGGCAGCAACCAACTCCCGCGCAATCCTTGCCCCTTGACCCGTCCACGACACGATCCTCCCCGACATCGGCCGGGGTTCCGCAGCGGCTTCATTTCGCGGTGTCCACGCCCATCGACTCGTCCGCGCCCCGGCCCGCCGGGCCCGTCCACGCACCGGCCTGCGTGCCACCAGCGACCGACGCCCCCGCAGACGCCCCACCCGAAGACGCCGCACCAAACCCCTCGGCGCCTGGTCCCCCACCGGCTACGTCGCCACCACGACCTGAAACACAGGGGCCTCTCCCCATGCCAAGGTTGCCTCGGCACGCCCACGCACACCCCTGCACGAGCGGCACGGCCCGTCAGATCACGCGGACATGAAGAAAGGTGCCTCTCAGCAGGACTTTCGTCCCTGCTGAGAGGCACCTTTCGTCGGTGTCTCACCATGCGCGGCGTGAGGAGCGGTGCGTCCCGGACGGGTGAAGGGTCTGCGACGCGCCTGCGTTCAGGTCCTGCTCGGTCTCGGGCGGCCGTGGGCGTCGTCCGCCGGCGCCGGGTTGGTGCGGCGTGCATGGCCGGTTGCTGTCCGGGGCGCGGTGCGTGTGGGGGCGGGTAGGTCTGCGAGGCGGCGGATGCGCCAGGTCAGTACGTGGGCGGGGTCGGTCGCCGTGTCGAGTTCTCGGCTGGTGACCGCCCGGATGATGAGGGACTGCGGGTGGTGGCCTGCGTGTTCGGCTTCGGCGAGGGTGCCGGCCAGGAGGGCGATGCCTGCGGGGGTGACGGCACCGCGCAGATGTTCGGGGAGGGCCGTAGTAGCAGTAGCGGCGTGCCGGGCGCGCACAGCCGGGGGCAGAGTGCTTGCGGCGGCGGTGAGTTGACGGACGGGCGATGATTCCTGGTAGGCCCGCCAGGCGAGTTCGGCGGCCTGGCTGGCGGCGGCCTGCTGGCGGTGGCCGGCGGCGGCGTTCCACCGTGCGGCGGTGACCAGTGCGGAGACCAACGCGCACAGCGCGGTGCCCAGGGCTCCGCCATCCTCGGGGCGGATGGGGCCGGCGAGCAGCAGGTCGCGTGCGGCACGGCGCATCACGCGCTGGTCGGCGTGCGCGGCACGGGTCTGCGAGCGGGCGGCGCGTTCGTGGGGGGCGGCGGCCTTGAGCCGTTCGCGCTGCGCGGTTCGCTGTTCGATTTCGGCGAGGGCTTCAAGGACCTCCTGGATGCCCGCGGCGCTTGCCGCGGCGCGCCGACGGCGCCGTTCGGCGGCCGAACCGCGACCCCTTGGCACAGGGACGTCCGCGGGATCGGTGTCGCGCAGCGCGGCGCGGAAGAGGTCCAGGGAGGCGTCCAGGGCGTCAGCGGCATCGTGGTGGGCCGCAGCGGCGCGGGAGGTGCGGGCCGGGCGGCTCCCGCCCGGACGCCGCGCGGTCCCTTTCTCCGGCGCGCCGCCCACGGTGCCGGCGGCAGGCGTGGTGGGGTCGGCGTCGTGAATCAATCGAAGCTGGAGCTGCTTTCGCAGCTATGGGGCGAGTTCAGGAAGATGGCGTTTCCGCGGGGCTTCGGTATTCGGGAGCCTGAGGGCGAGTGCATGGCGTTGACGGACACGCTTGTCGCAGGCTGTATCCACACGGCCTTGAACAACAAAGGTTCGCTGGATGGTTGGCGGCGTGGGGTGTTGCAGGACCGCATCGAGGCCCTGGTGAAGGTCCTTCCGGCCCTCGCCGACGACGAGTACGCAACCGAGTACTTCACTCGCCTGCACCGGATGGCGGTCCTGGCGGCCGGGCTCAGTGCCGATGCTGCGTGTGCTGTCTGTCCGACAGCTGTCGGAACCAGGTTGTCGGTTTCGGGGTTCGCAGCGGGATGGTCCCCCGCGGCAGGCATTCGCTGAGACGGACGAGGTTCGTTCCCGCGGCGGTGAGGACGTGTTGGACGTGGGTCATGGCGTGGCCGCGGTAGCGGCAATGGCGTAGGCCGTGAGCGCGGACGGGCTCTGAAATGGTGGCTTCGCAACCGATGCGGATGGCGTGGTGGCGTCGCCAGGCGTCGGTGCGCTGTTCGCGGCGAAGGCGGGACTGGATCTCCCTCCCCGCCGCTCAGCGTTCCGAGCCTGGGTGTGCCGACTTTGAGGTGCGCGCAGCCGTCGCCGCCGTGTTCGAGTTCCAGGGTTCCGCGGACGCGCCACCGGTCGCCTTCGCGTACGGCGTCGATTTCGGCAAAGGCCCAGCGTCCGGTGCCGGTGTCGGCGGACAAGGTGATGTGCTGCGCGGCCGCCGGAGTGGCGGCCGCGACCACCAGGGCCATCGGCATCTACGACGAGCCCGGGGACCCGGAGGCCCGCCTGACCGTCATGGGCAGCTACCCCGACCGTCGCAGCTGCCCGGCTGTGATCGGCATGGCCGCCCACCGCGGCCCCGTCGCGCACGCCCGCGAGATCACCCGGCGCTTCCTTCCCCGCCTACCGGACGGAACTCACCGCCGCACGGGCGCGCATGCGGCGTGTGGACGCCGCGTCGGCCGCCGTGCTGACCTTCGTGCTCGCCGACCAGTACCAGACGCTCATGCCGTCTCTGGTGCGGGAGCCGGAATCGCCGACCGCGTGCGTGCTCAGCGTCAACGACGACCACGGCAGCGTGCGCATGCGCATCTGCGCCGCCACCGGCAGCGTCTTCATCAACATCGACCGCGCGTCACCGGCCCCCGGAAGACCACGCCCGGATCATCGGACCGTACGCGTACTGGGACCTGGTCCACCGGCGCCACCGGCGTCTGGCGGGCGGACTGTTCACCAAGAACGCCTCCGGCTACATCCGCCGCCAGGTGACCACCGCCTCCGAGTTGCTGGCCTGGCTGGACGGGCGGCACCTCGCGCCGGCCGCGATGGGACAGGCCGACCTGGACCGCTTCCTGGAAGGCCGCGCGAAGTTCCACAGCGACTCGCTGCGCGCCTTCGTGCGCTTCCTGGTGGCCCGCACGATCACCCCGAAGATGTCCATGCCGCAGACCGGACGCAGCGACCCCCAGGTGTTCAACGACGTCGGCGACCGCGCCGCCCTACTGCGCACCTGCCTGACGGAGACGGCGATGTCGCACGCGGCCCGGATCACCGGCGCCCTGGCCCTGCTGGTCGGGATCCCGTCCACCGCTCGCTGCGCCTGACCCGCGAACAGGTCGCCGTCGTCGGCGGCGAGGTCACCGTCGCGATCGGGGGCAAGCCCCTCCTGCTGCCGCCCAGGCTCGCCGAGCTGGTCCTCGAAGCCCTCGGCCCGCCCTCGCTGCCGCCGTCGCCTCTGCCGGGCTCCGTCCGCCCGTCGGCCTGGCTCTTCCCCGGGCGCGCCGGGACCCGGCACTTGAGCCAGTCACAGGTCAGCCGCGAACACGCCGAGCACGGCGTCGCGATCCGCGCGGGACGCAACGGGGCCGTCGAAGCACTCGCCGGCGACCTGCCCACGGCGGTGCTCGTCGACCTCACCGGGCTCTCGCTGACCTCCGCGACCGCGTGGGCACGCCGCAGCCGCAGCAACTGGCACGCCTACCTCGCCGAACGCGTCCACCAGCCCACGACCGAAGACGACAGCCGCGTTTCGGACAGGGTGTGAGCTTGTCCGCGGGGTGCGGCGTGTACCACGGGTCGTGGGGGCGCAGACGGTGCGTCCTCGAGTTGTGTGCGTTCGGTGAAGATGCGGAGCGGGGTGTGCCGCCGGGGTAGTGTCCGGCGGTGAACCACCTTGTGCTGTAAGGGCTTTACGGGTCCCCTCGCGGATTCCGGGCCGGAGTGGGTCGTGGGGCTGTGGGCCCCGCGTCCGTCGACGTACGGGTGCGGCAGCCGTTGGACTGCGTTCTCTTCCGACTTCACCGTGGGCGCCCGTCTCTGCGCGGGTTGCCGCGGCGCGTTGCTGCCGCTCGGCTTCGGGCGCCTGTGCTTCGTGTGCGCCTGCAGGGGGCGGCGGTGCGGTGTCGGGTTCACGCACGGTTCCAGGCCCCGCGCGGGGTGCGCGGGTGCGACCTGTGAGGGGGTTCTCCGTGGTGCACGACGAGAGCTTGGCGAGGGTCTACAGCGACCGCGAGTACGTGTCGACGACGATGGTACGGCACGGCGGCACCACGGTGGCGTTCGCGGTGGACGGCGAACGGCGGGTCTTCTACAGCGTGTTGGACCTGGAACAGGCGTCCGCGGACCGCGGGCCGCTGGACGCGCACTACTGGAACGAGGACCCGGCGCCGGTGCCGTTCCCGAACGAGCTGGTGGACGTGCCCGGCCCGGGCGCGGCGGGGGACGCGCTGTCGGGGGCGGTGTTGCGGATGCCGTCGGTGAAGAACGGCGGCCGCGTCGAGGCCGGGGCGGGGGTGGTGCTGTCGGCGCAGGAGGCGGACCCGTTCCTGTCGTCGACCGCGCGGTTGACCGCGGCGGCGGGCCTGCAGGTCATCTCGGACGGCCGGTACATCCTGGTGTTCCGGCAGGGCCTAAGCGCCGCGCACGCGGACATGGTGTTCCACGCCGAGGGCGGCACGGTGTCCGGGGACAAGGCCACCGCGAAGGGCACCGGCACCGCGGACGCCGTCGCGGTGGTGGACGGGTCGCTGCTGTGCGACCGGTTCGTGCTGGTCGGCTCCGTGCTGAAGCCGGTGGTCGAGGTGCGGTACCAGCGTTCGCGGTCCAAGGCGCGCGGGGCGTCGGAGACCGACACGCTCGGCACGCGGGACATGGAGGGGAACACGTTCTTCGAGGCGACGTCGAAGCTGTCGTTCATCGCCCCGGTCAAGGATGGGGAGTTCACGGTGCTGCTGCTGCCGACCGCGGTGGCGGGCGTGTCGCGCTGGCAGGTCTTCGCGGTGAACCAGGCCACGGGACGCGTGGAGGGGTACAACTGTGCGCAGGGCGCCGACGGCTTGTTCGATGTCGCCGGGGTGCAGCTGTACACGAGCCCGGACCCGAAGTACGCCGGGTCGGTGCTGGAACGCGCGCCGGGGACCTGCCCGCACACCAAGAAGCCGCTGGTCCCGGTGCCCGCGTCCACCGACCGGGCGGGCACCGCGCTGCGGTTCGACCCGGCGAAGAAGACCCACGTGCTGCTGCCCGCCGCCACCGGTACCGCAGCGGCTGCCGGCAAGGGCTTCACGGTCGAGGCGTGGATCAAGCCGACGGCGGCGTCGGGCACGATCCTGCACATCGAGGGCGCGTCATCGGCCGGGACGCTGGTATTCGGGCTGGACTCCGCCCGAAAGGTGGTGGCGGACCTGGGCGGGACGCGCGCGGTCTCGAGTACGGCCGTGGCGTTGAACGCCTATACGCACGTCGCGGCGGTCTTCGACGGCAAGACGGCGACGGTGTTCGTGGGCGGCGCCAAGGCCGGCACCGCGGCGGTCACGACCGTGCCGGTCGCCGGGTCGGCCGCGACCGTGGGCGCGAAGCTGGTCGCGGACGCGGCTCAGGCCGGGTTCGCGGGCGACATCGACGAGTTGCGGGTCTGGAACCGGGCACGGCTGGAGGCCGAGTTCGGTGACCGGGGCCTGCGGCTGGCGGGGATCGAGACGGGGTTGGCGGCGTACTACCGCTTCGACGAGGGCACCGGCACGGTGGTGGGCGACCACACCCGGGCGCTGCGCGACGGCGAGGCGAAGAACTCTCCGGTGTGGGTGGCCTCCGACGCGCCGGCCGGTGACGGGCCGGGCCTGTCGCGGGACGTCTTCGCGTTCGCCGGGCGCACGGTGTCGACCGCTCCGGCGGCGGCGTTGTACGCGCAGCAGGAGCCGGCCACCACCGGGTACGGCGCCGCGGTGGGGCACGAGAAGCGGCAGACGCGGCTGCTGCTGGCGTGCGGCACGAGCGGCCCGGCGCCCAAGGGCGGTGTGGCGACGCGCAGTTACCTCGCCGCGGTGGACTTCGCCCTGACCCGTGACGGCCGCCTGGCCGCGGTCCCGGCCTCGATCACCCTGGCCGAGGCCGGCAAGCCGGGCACGGTCGGCGACCTCGCCGCGATCAAGACGGCGCAGGCGGCGGTGGACGCGGCCCGCACCGCGCTGGACGCGGATCGGACCCTGGCCGGGCGCGTCGAGCAGAACCGGTCGAACGTCGAGTACTTCAGCGCGCGCGTGGCCAGCAGCCCGTACGACATCCTGGGGAACATACATCTGCGCACATCGCAGACCTATCTGTCCTCGTCCTTGGCGGCGCGGGAGCGGCTGGGCGTGCGGGAGGCGGCGTTGGAGGCCGCCGAGGACGCGCTGATGACGGTGTCCGGGGGGACCCGCGGAGGCGGTGACACGGTGGTGGCGATGCCGCTGGTGGCCACCGACCGGCAGGGCCTGACGGTGTACGGGGCGCTGCTGGCGTTCGCGTGGACCGAGGACGCACCGTTCGTGCTGGACAGTTCCACCGGCGACGTCGTGCTGTATTTCCGGGGCGGGAGCGGGCAGTTCTTCTCCGCGTACTACTCCACGCTGGTCGCGCGGGCGGCCAGGCGGGTGGATGTCGGGGCGGGGAGGCTGGAGTTCGTGGCCCGCGACCTGGTCACCCGGCTCGCGGACTTCACGGTGAAGGTCTCCGCGGACTCCGCCTCGGACGCGGACCGCTGCACCGTCACGGTCACCCGCGGGACGCGCACCGAGACGTTCGGGCACGTGCCGCGCGCGGCCGCGTCGCTGGCGGCCGTGCTGAACGGCACCCTGGGATCCGGTGCGCTGCTGGGCACCGTGCTCTCGGTCAAGGACCAGGTAGTGGAGTTGGCCGCGCCGCTGACGGTGTCCCTGGCAGCCGACGAGCGGGTGTCGGTGGACGGCCGGATCCGCACGGTCGCCGCCGCCGCACCGGCCGGCGCCACCACGGTCTCGGTGACCGGGAGCGCGGTGACGGCCGCGGTCGGCGCGCAGGTGTCCTCGGTGCTCTACGACTACGCCGACGCCGCGTGCAGCGTCCCCGGGGTGGACCTATCGGCGGGGTCGCAGATCGTCGCGGTCACCCGCGTCGACGCCACCGCCTCGGTGGCCGACGCGACCGCGGCCGACTCCGTGGCCGGGGTGGGGCCGCACTGGCGCGGACACGCGCCGGGCCGCGCGCCGTCCTTCGACGGCACCACCCAGTACCTGACCGCGGCCGACGGCGCGGACTTCGCCACCGAGGGCGACCTGACGCTGGAGGCCTGGGTCAACCCCACGACCGGAGCCACAGGCACGGGCGGGACCGTGCTGCACGCCGCCGGACCGGACACCCCCTACGGCCTGGCACTGCGGTCCAGTTCGGTGTCCAGCGGCATCGCACTGGAGACGGACAACGTGATCGAGTGCGGTAACGAACTCGACCTGACCGAAACCGACTTCACCATCGAGATGTGGGCCTACCGGCAGGCCACCGGCCGCACGGACGGGCTGCTGACCAAGGGGACCGCCCTGGAGATCGCCGTCCTGGAGGACAACCGCCTCGCCTTCGGAGGCGACTTCGGGACCCCCGAGAAACGGGACTACTCCTTCGCGGTGACGACCGCGACGGTCCCCGCCCAGGAATGGCACCACTGGGCCATGGTCCACGAGAGGTCCACCGGTGCGCGCCGGGTGTACCGGGACGGCGTGGAGATGACCTGCACCTCCGAGACCGGCGGTGCCGTCGCCTCGGGGACGTTCGGCGGCACCGAGTACATCGAAACCGAAGGCACGAGGCCCCCCGTCAGGCTCGGCTACCTCAAGTGCGGCACCGCCGCGGGGTCGCGCATCTGCCTGGACGAGGTGCGGGTGTGGGGCACCGCGCGAACCGCAGCCGAGATCAAAGAGACGATGCGGCGTCGGCTGCGCGGCCGGGAGGAAGGCCTGCTGGGGTACTGGCAGTTCAGCGACGGATCGACGGTCGACCGGTCCGGGCACGGCCACGACGGAACATTGACCGGCCCCTACCGGCCTGCCATCTCCGGACTGAACGGATACGCCCCGATGGCTACCGTCGGCGTGCAGACGTTCACGACCGCGGACGGCGCCCCCTTCGGTGACTGGAGCCATGTGGCCGTGGCGTTCGAGCAGCACTGGGCCATGGCCATGGACGGCGGCGGGTACCTGGACGCGGGCGGCCCCGGCGGGCTGGACCTGCTCGGGGACCTGACCATCGAGGCGAGCGTGTACCTGGAGACCCTTGGCGTGGTGCACGGCCTGGTCGGCAAGGGCGTCGTCGGCGGCGGCGCGGCGGGCACGTCGGTGCCGTACGCGCTGTACGTGGAGGCCGACGGGCAACTGGCGTTCGCGTTCGAACGCGGCGGCAAGGACGGTGCCGCGGTCGTCGTCCGCTCGCAGACCAAGCTGGCGACCAAAACGCTCACGCGTGTCGCGGTGACCCGCAAAGGCGGCCACAACGAGAAGGGCGGCGTGGCCATCCGGCTGTACATCGACGGCGTGCCGGTCGGCCCCAAACCGTACGTCCACGAGGGTGCCGCGCCGGTCGGCAACGACGAGAACTGCGAGCTGGGCCGCCACCGCCAGGGCCGCACCACGCACGGCCTGCGCGGCACCCTGACCGAGGTGCGGATCTGGAACGTCGCCCGCGAGGAGAAGCTCATCGGCACGTCCATCAGCCCCAGCGCCCCAGGCCTGACGGCATGGTGGACGTTCCCGGAGCAAGAGGGCGCGGTCACCGCCGACGCCTGCGAAGCCTTCCCCGCCAAACTCCGCGGCGCCCGCCGCGTCCGCACCCCCGACCCGTACGGCAACCGCGCCACCTTCTACCTCGACGGCGACCCCCAGCCCGCCTCGTGCACACCCACGGCGACGTTGTACGGCGGCGAGGCCACCGCCACCCTCGCGGGCCGCTCGCACGGCAGCGCCCTATCCGCAGGGTTCGCCGGGGAACTGGACGAGGTACGGGTGTGGGCGACCTGCCGGACCCGCGAGCAGGTCCTGGACAACATGTTCACCCGCCTGCGCGGCGAGAGCGCGGACCTGGTCGCCTACTACCCCTTCGACGGCGCCTCGACCGAACCCGGCGCGACGGTGAAGGACTTCGGGCCGCGCGGCAACCACCTGAAGCCGTCGACGAAAGCACCCGGCAACGTCGTCTCCTCGGCTCCGATCTCCGTCGACGCCGCGGAGGTCCGCTCGGCGCTGACCGGTATCGCCAGCAGCTTCAACACCCGCATCGACCACACGCCCGCCGCGTCCGAGTACGGCGACCTGCAGGCCGACACCGACGGCCACCCGTTCGGCGTCATGAAACGCGCGTACGCCTTCGTCCGCAACGGCCGGTGGGAACTGCACACCGGCTTCAAGACCGGAGAGCTGACCACCACCTGGGTCGGACAGGCGCAGTTCGACCCGCAGCTGATCGGCTACCTCGAAGGCGCCCCGCCGATGCCGTCGGAGAACATGGTGTGGGGCACCGCCGGCGACTACGCCGAGAAGGCGTCGGTGTCCTTCGTCCAGGCCGACAAGGTCACCAACACCATCTCCAACGACGAGAAACGCAGTCTGGAGGCGTCCGGCACCGCCAAGGTCGACTTCTCCGTCAACGACGACACCTCCATCGTCGCCGCGCCGCTCGGTGTCGGCACCGCCAAACCGGTGGTCAAGGTCAAGGTGGGCCTCACCGTCGAGGCCACCATCAAGTTCAACAACAACTGGGCCACCAACCTGGAAGTCTCCCAGAGCAGCGAGACCACTCGCACCAGCGGCGTCGTCTTGACCGGGCAATGGGAGGAGGACGCCGAATCGGGGCAGGTCAACCCGGATGCGGGGCGCCGCTGGGCACCGGCCAACACCGGCTTTGCGATCGTGCAGTCCGCCACCGCCGACCTGTACGCGCTGCGCCTGGCGCACACCGGCGTCCTGGTCGCCTACCGCATGATCCCCAACGCGGACATCCCCCGCGACTGGAACATCATCGCCTTCCCGATCAACCCCTACTACACCAAGCAGGGCACCCTCGACGGCACCGTCGGCTTCGCCCCGACCGGGACCTCCGGCGCGCTGCAGCCGTTCCCCGACCCCGCGTTCCCCAATGCGGGGGACGGCGGCGAGTACAGCTACTACCGGCCGCGCGAGGCCTACGCCCTCAAACGCCGCATCCAGCGTGAAGAGCAGCAACTGCAGAGCTTCTACGAGTCGATGTCCACCGAGAGCGCCACCTTCGCCTCCACCAACCCCGTCCGCGCCCAGGCCGACCGAGTGCTGGGCGGCATGATGGGCGGCACCGGCACCGGCCTGGGCGGCGACGACGGCGACCCGGCCGCCACGCGCAAGGCCGCGAAGGAAGCCTCCCGCCGCCACATGGCCAACACCTACGTATGGACCGCCGCCGGCGGCCTGTTCTCCGAGACCACCTCCACCACCGACCAGGTCACCCAGGTCACCACCGGCGACTACAGCGTCTCCGGCAGCGTCAGCGTCGGCGGCTACGTCAACATCGAGGCCGGCCCCGTCGGCGTCAGCCTCACCGGCAGCGCCACCCTCGGCGGCGGATACGCCGTCACCCGCGCCAGGACCAAGGACGCCTCCCGCACCTTCAGCCTGGACGTCGCCGCCGCACCGGGCCGCGACCTGCAGAAGTACGACGAGGACGACAAGCCCGTCTTCGACATCGACGACAACCCCGTCCTGGTGCCCGGCCGCGTCGACGCCTACCGGTTCATGACCTTCTACCTCGACAGCTCCACCGACAACTTCGAGGACTTCTACGGCAAGGTCGTCGACCCCGCCTGGCTGGACCGCAACACCGGCCCGGACGCCCGCGCCCTGCGCCAGACCCGGCAGAGCGACCGCAAGCCGCCGTGCTGGCGCATCCTGCACCGCGTCACCTTCGTCAGCCGCGTCCAGGACACCACCACCACGGCCCCCTCCCTGGCCAAGGCGATGGGCGACGTCGGCATCACCAGCGACTACCACCTCATGCGGCAACTCGAACCGCACCTGACCGGAGCCACCGCATCCCTGACCGCGCTCACCGCCGCCGCCAAGACCGCGATCACCACACAATTCCCGGCCCTGACCCCCTACACCGACACCATCACCGACCGCCTCGCCGCCTACTACAACCTCGACCCCGATGAGGCCCTGCCCGTCGCGCTCGACCCGGCCCCCGTACCTGCGGCACCCGCCCCTGAGCCCGCTCCCGAGCCGGTCAGCACCATCTCCACCACGACCGCCACCATCCCCAAGGGGACGGCGAGCGTCACCTTCCGCTACTCGACTCCGGCGGCCACCATGAGCACCACCAACTGGATCGGCATCTACCCTGCCGGCGTGGTGCCCCCGGCCCAGGAATCGCTGTCCTGGAAGCCCGCCCCCGAACGCAGCGGCGACGTCGCAGTCCCCACCGCCGGCCTGGCCCCGGGCAACTACGCAGCCTGGTACCTCCACAACAACGGATACACCAAACTCGCCGAACCCATAACCCTCACCGTCACCTGACAGCCGCCTCCGGCACCGGCCGCACCGCGCAACAGCACGCCCCACATGCGTCACCCGTCGCCGGGGCGGGCTCCCACAGGTCCCGTGGGAGCCCGCCCCGGCGAACCGCGTGCCGGACACGGGTGCAGGGGCGCCGCCCCGGCGTACTCGAACCACCCGCACCCTGGCAAGCGGCTCATCTCTCCGCCCGGACATGCGCGGCAGCAACCGCAGAAGCGGCCGAGAACACAACCAGGACCAGGTTCCCGCAAGGACTGTGCGGCGAGCGGGACGGTGAACCGCAACGTACTCGGGCACGTACTCGGACACGACAAGCCGCTCTGCCTCCGGTGCCGACGTTCCGGCCGTTGTCGGGGGAATTCCGGCCGAGCCCAACGGTTTGGACAACGAAGGCCGGTGCGTTCCGAGAGATTTGCCGTGACACCCGCCAGGCCCTCGGCGACCGTGCCGAAGACATCGCTGCCGCGGGGTCGTGCGCGACCGCACGTCGGCGGTTCCCAGGAGCCCTCGGCCCTGCCGCCAGGTGCGGCTCCTTCAAAGGGGGACCCTCGATGACCTCGATCAGTCCGTTACGCCCTGCCCGCGCGCGTCGGCGCGGGCGGACCGCCGTCGTGGGGGCGTTCGCGCTCGCCGCGCTGGGCCTGACAGCGTTGGCCGCGCCTCCGGCGGCGGCCACGCCGACCGTGATCGCGAGCGTGGCACTGGGCGACGACCCGGAGTACATGGCGGTGGCACCCGACGGCGCCCACGTGTACGTGTCCAACACCGGCGGCGGGATGTTCAGCCCGGTCGGCACGACCGTGAGCGTGCTGGACACCGCCACGAACACCCTGGACACGCCGATAACCGTCGGCAACGCCCCCACCGGCATCGCGGTCACACCCGACAGCACCACGCTGTACGTGGCCAACCAGAACGACGGAACGGTGCGCGTCGTCGACGCCGCCACCGGCGCCACCACCGCCACCATCACCGGCATCGGCGTACCGACCGGGCTGGCGATCACCCCCGACGGCAGCGAGGTCTACGTCGCCGACGCGATCTTCCCCGGTGCATCGATGAAGGTCATCGACACCGCGACCAACACCGTCACCACCTCCGTGACGATCGACGACTTCCCCCGCCACGTCGAGGTCAGCCCCGACGGTGCGACCGCCTACGTCGTCACCCAGTACAGCGACACCCTCACCGCGATCGACACCACCACCCACACGGTGACGTCGACCCTGTCGATGACCGAATCGCCGTTCGAACTCGCGGTCAGCCCGGACAGCGCGACCGCGTACGTCGCCCACTCGAACCGGACCATCGTCACCGTCGTGGACCTGGCCACCATGACCGCCACCACGACGATCACCACCGGCAACGCCCCCTTCGGCGTGGCGTTCAGCCCGGACGGGACGACCGTGTATGTCACCAACGCCCAGGACAACACCATCTCCGTGATCGACACCGCCACGAACACGGTTACCGAGACCGCCCCCATCGGCGACAGCCCGACCACACTCGCGCTGAGCCCGGACGGCTCCCGCGGCTACGTCGTCAACAACGTTTTCGACAGCACCGACAGCCTCGACGTCCTCCAGATCTCCGCCGCGACCCCGGCCCCGACGGTCACCGCGGTCAGTCCCACGAGCGGGCCCACCGCGGGCGGCACCGTGGTCACGATCACCGGCACCGACCTCGCCGCCGCCACCGGCGTCACCTTCGGGCCGGGCAACGCGGCGACCGCCGTGTCGTGTTCGGCCACATCCTGCACCGCGACCTCACCCGCGCACGCCGCCGGCACCGTCGACGTGCAGGTGACCACCCCGACCGGAACGAGCGCGACCAGCGCGGCCGACCAGTTCACCTACCTGGCGCCGAACGCCGACCTGGCCACCACCGTCGCCGACTCGGCCGACCCGGTAGCGCTCGGGGACACCGTCACCTACACGCAGACCGTCACCAACAACGGTTCGGCCACCGCCACGTCGACGACCTCGGCACTGACGCTGTCCGGCGTCGCGCGCACGATCGTGTCCGCGACCAGTTCCCAAGGGTCGTGCACGGTCAGCACGCCGACCGTGAGCTGCACGATCGGCACCGTGGCCAACGCCGCCTCCGCGTCGATCACCGTGGTCGTCGAACCGCAGGCCACTGGCACGCTCACCGCGACCGGCACCACCACCTCCGTCGTCGGTGACACCACCCCGGGCAACGACTCCGACGCCGAGAACACCACCGTGAACAACGGCCACGGCTGCACCATCACCGGGACCTCCGGCAACGACACGGTGAACGGCACGAACGGCGCCGACGTCATCTGCGGTCTCGGTGGCAACGACACCATCAACGGCGGCAACGGCAACGACACGATCTACGCCGGCAGCGGGAACGACGTCGTGGACGGCGGCAACGCCGACGACACCCTCTACGGCGGCGACGGCGACGACATCATGGGCGGCGGGAACGGCGCCGACTACCTGTACGGCGAGCACGGCAACGACACCAACTACGGGGAGACCCTGCTGGGTTCGCTGCTGTACCTGTTCGACAACGGCAACGACCACATCTACGGCGGCCCCGGAAACGACGACCTCGACGGCCAGAACGGCAACGACGTCCTCGCCGACACCTCCGGCACCGACACGATGAGCGGCAACCTCGGCAACGACAACATCAACGTGCAGGACGGCACCGGCGGCGACACCGCCAACGGCGGCCTCGGCACCGACACCTGCACCGCGGACGTCGGCGACACCACCACCAGCTGCTGACCACAACCCGCGTGAGATGAACGAAGGCCGGACGGCCACCTGCCGCCCGGCCTTCCCCGTTGCCGACCCGCCCGGCGCCCGCAGGTTTGTAGGAGGGCATGACCAGAGCAGACATCGTTGACGGAGGGTGAGATCCAATGCCGGGCCCGAGGAATACCGCACTCCTGGAATAGGTGACCGCCGCCCGTACGGGCCGACACCGTCGACGCCGCGCTGGTCGCCGTCGTGGGGACCGTCCGCCGCCCCCGCGCCCTCCTGGTCGAACTCCCCGACAAAGGCCGTGCTTCCACGTCTCCGCAACTGGACACCCGGCAGGCCCGGCAGGTCGCCGACACGGTCGCCGGACGCCTCGCCACGCCGGTCCGCCACCACGAGTTCGGGCAGGTGCTCCCCCTAGCCGACCCACAGCGTGACCCCGTGACCGTCGAGGTCGCCGTCGGTACCGGACGGCACCGCACGGTGCGGTTCGTCCGGGTTAGGTTGCCAGACATCTGAGTCTCACAACCCCGCCTCGTTATGCCATAAATATGGGGTGTCCCGACGCGTACGGAGGGGCGGGATGGTGGGGGGAGCGTCGGTCGAGTTGCGCCTGACGAACCGGCGGACCGAGGTGCGGGAACCGGCGGGGCATCGATGCCGGCGACCAGGTCGGAGCGCAGGACGGGGGCGATGTCGCGGAGCCCTGCGTCGGCGGACCTTCCACGCGTGGACGGGCACTCCGATCGGGTGATGTTCACCGAATGGTTGGACAGGAGGCGTGCTGCCGGGGCAGTCTCCGACCGCGCCGCGCCGCCGACTGCCGTGTCGGCAGGCCCGCCGGTCTCGGAAGGGGACCCCTATGGACAATACTCTGCTCAACGAACCGACCGCCCGCCCCGCACTCTGCGGCAAGCGGATGACCCTCGCGGACGCGGCGACCAGAGGCGCCCTGGACGTCGACAATTTCGGTCCCTTCCACATCGGCGGCAAGCACTACCCCGTGTTCCCGGAAGGCCTGGCGGCGTTCGCCGCAGACGGCCCCGGCAGCCAGCTGGCCAACGTCATCGCGCAGATGCACCGCGCACGCATCCTGCGGGCGTGGACCGGAGGCAAGGCGCAGCTGTCCAATGCGGAGATCGGCAAGAAGAGCGCGGCAGAAGTGGCCGCCGCGCCGCGGTCCGGGCAACTGCTCGTCCTCAAGAAGTGGGAGCAGCTGTCCGAAGGCGAACGAGCCGCCTACGACCGCGACCGCGAGAGCATGAGCGCCGAGGACCTGCTCAGCCTGCACAGGCCGGCAGCCGGGGGTACCGACTACGACCTCGACGGCTACCGGTTCGAGGTCGCCGACCCGCAGCTCGCCCTGCCGTTCATCGCCGCGAATCGGCCCCCCACCACCGCGGAGATGGCAGCAACCCCCGACACCTGGTACGCCGACCGCGAGGCGCGGCTGGCTGCCGAGCACGAGGTGACGATGGACCCCGTAGGCGCACGGGAGGGGGCGACGGTGTACTCCGAGGCGGGCTGCAAGGGCAAGAGCCGGCACTTCTTCGAGGGCCGGTACAGCATGGACGACCTGCGGAAGTCCGGCATCGGCAACGACACCATCGCCAGCGTCTCCGTCGGACGCAGGTACAGCGTCACCCTCTACGCCGCCGACGGATTCTCCGGCACGTCGGAGACCTTCCAGGGCGGCACCGACGCCTTCCGCTCCACCCAGCACGCCCTGCCCGCAGGCCTGTTCAAAGAGGTCTCCTCCATCGTCGTCACCAACCACCGCTCGGCAGACTCCTCCACCCAGCACCAGATCACCACCGGCAACGCCGGATCCGCCACCGGGTACACCCAACTGCACAGCGGCCGCTTCCGCTGACCCAGTTACTTGTCCCTGGTGTCTGAGCTGGGACCATCGGGCGTGATCCGCGGGTTGCCAGCCTGCCTGTGCCGTCCTGCCGTCACCGCTTCACTCGTACGAGTGAATGTGCAACTCCCGCTCTGGGAGGGCCGGGTGCCCTGACGGGAGACTAGGCCCGGAGCCGGGACATCTGGTTGGCCTGGTGGGTGAGGGCGGCTGGTGCCGGTGTCCTTCCCGGCGGGCGCCCGTTCGCGGGGCCCGCAGGGACGAGAGGGGCCGGCAGCATGGCGACAACGGAGGAAACGACGGCCGACCAGCCGGCGGCGCGGGATATCGCGGGCGGGGTGCGCGATCTGTTGCGCGGGACGGGGAGCGCCGAGGACAACAAGTGGCGGCGGGGCCTGCGGCAGGGCCGGGAGAGCAATCTGCTGTTTGCGGTTGCGCTGCGCGCCGCCGACCGGTCGCCCGCCGCGCGGACGCCGCTGGAGCGGGACCTGCTGGACATTGTGGGAGCGGTCATGACCGCCGACGAACTCGCCGCCGCCGCCCGGGAGTACGCGGCGGCGGTGGCGGACCTGGGCGAAGTGCCGCTGCTGCCGACCGCGGTCACCGCGATGCCGCCCAGCCAGGGGTTCGGGTACGACGACCTGGTCGCGCGCCTGCCGGCGATGCGCGCGGAGAACGCCGGCCGGGCGAACTGCGCCGTCGTGGACGTGGCGGAGGCGGCCAAGGGGGCGCCGATCGACAGCCCCGAGTTCAACGCGGCCGTCGAGGACACGGGATTCGGCATCACCATGCTGTCCGGTCCGCCGCCGGCCCCGGAGGCCGACAAGGATGACTACCTGTACTACGGGAAGTTCGAGTTCGACCGGTTCACCTGCCGCAAGGAGGTCGGCGACGGCCTGAGCGGCCGCGACGAGATCTACTGGACGGCCGCAGCGCGGTCGGACCTGGTCACCGGCCGCACCTACCAGTCCGACGAGTTCGGTGCGGTCGAGGAAGGCGACACCCGAGGGTTCACAGGCGACGACCGGGTCGTCTTCGACGGCCTCGCCGACAACTTCGTGGCGATCACGGTCCAGGTGTGGGAGGCCGACCACAGCAACTCCGCGTGGTACGACGCCCTCCACTACGGCTTGAACGCGTGGCTCAACAAACCCGTCTGGCAGGACATCGCCTTGTCCATCGCCGACGGCCCGCCCGGGATGGACGTCGTCGAGGCGTTCGGCAAGCTGTTCGTCATGCTCAAGGAGGCGTTCCGCAACAAGGACGACCTGTCGTGCTGCCGGTCGTTCGTCTTCGACCGGGCCGCGCTCAGGGCCATGGAGCGCCTCGGCACGGTCGAGTGGCAGTTCAACGGCGACGGCCACCACACCCTGCGCGTCAAGTACTCCAGCCGACCGCCGGCCAGCACAGCCGGGGTCCTCGAATACCTCACCGCGCGCGGCAGGGACAACGCGACCCTGTCGGCGCCCGTGCCCCTGGGGTGGAGGTCGGCCACCCCGGCGGCGCTGGCCGTGTTCCAGGACGAACTGCACTGCGCCTACGCCCGCCCCGGCGACTTCGCCCTCATGTGGAGCCGACGCGACGCCAACGGCCGGTGGAACCGGCCACAACGGATCGACGACACGTTCATCAGCCTCCACGGGCCCGCCCTGACCGTGTGGCAGGACAAGCTGTGGCTGGCCGCCGACGTACCGCACCAAAACAGGATCGACCTGGCGCACTACACCGACAACGACGGCTGGACGCGCCACAGCCACTACAACCTGGGCACGCCGCAGAGTCCGTCGCTGTCCACCGACGGCGCCAGCATGTACCTCGTCGTGGTCGCCCACAACCACTTGCAGGGGAACTACTTCGTGCACCTTGGCGAGAGGCGCCTGCCGACGGTTGGGTGGGACACGAGGATTGCAGGGATGCTGACAACGGCCAGCCACTCGCCGACCGTGGCCGTCGGGGACGGCCGTCTGCTGGCAGTCTTCATGGACCCCAACGAGGACATCGTCATCTTCAAACAGGACGGCGACCGGCACAGCCTGGACAGCGTCGAGCACGCGATGGAGGTCCGCGGCGCCATGGACAGCCCCACCCTGGTCGCCGACCCCGACAGCACCGTGGCCTGGCTCGCCGCTCGCAACACCTCCAAGGGAAACATCCTGTTCCGCCTGCGACACACCAGCCCCAACGCCGGCACCAACTGGATGACCGTGGGCCAAACCGACGTGGGTGCCATCAGCGGCCGGATCGCACTCGCCTTCGCCCCCAACACGGACACGGTGCACACGATGTACCGCCGCCCCTGAAGGCCAGGCCCTCACGACTGATGGCCCCGGAGCCTTGCAAAACCTTCGCGGTCGGCGCGCAGCAGGTCGGCGTGACGACGGTGGGGCGGTCGCCGACGCGCCCGCGGGTGCGGGGGGGGGGGGAAACCGTACGTGCTGCTGCGCGACACCCTCGCGGCCCGCGAGACCGCCGCCGTGGCCAAGGTGGCGCTGAGGGGGCGGGAGATCCTGGCGCTGGTGCGTCCGGAAGGCGACATGCTCGTGCTGCACCAGCTGTACTGGCCGGACGAGATCAGGTCCCCGGAAGGCCTGGAGCCGGGCGGTCGGGTCCGTGCCACCGACACCGAACTGCGCATGGCCGGGCAGTTCGTCGACGCGCTCGGCCGCGTCTACCTGGCCGACTTCCGGGACGAGTACGCCGATGCCGTCGCCGAACTGGTCGACGCCAAGCTTCAGGGCAAGAAGCCCGCGAAGGCGGGTAAGCCGGCGCCGCGGACCAAGGCCGTGGACCTGATGGCCGCGTTGCGCGAGAGCGTCGCGGCCGCCGAGAAGTCCCGCGGCGGCGGCGAGGGTTCGCGCGGCCGCGCGTCCGGGCGGCACCTGTCCGCCGTCTCGTCCGAGGACTCGGCCACGAAGAAGGCACCCGCCCGGGCGAAGAAGGCGGCGTCGAAACCCGCGGCGAAGAAGACCACCGGCAGGAAGGCGCCCGCGCGGAAGACGACGGGACGGAAGGCGACCGCGAGGAAGTCCGCAGCCAAGAAGACGTCGGCCGGGAAGACGTCGGCGGCGAAGTCCTCGCGTGCGTCGGCCGGTTCGTCCGCGCAGGCGTCCGGCTAGGCCCCGGGGCGGGTGGAGCGGTGGACACGGTGCTGCTCGGGCCGCTGCCGACGGTGGACTGGGTCAATCCGACGCGCGCGGACACCGGGGGGTGGTGAGGGTGCCGGGCTACCACCAGATGAGCGCGGGCGACACGGTCCACCTGGCGTGGGGCACCAGCATCGTGTCCGCCGTGGTCGGCCCGGACGCGGTCGCCCGGCACGGGGTCGGGCCGGTCGACATCCTCGTGCCACCGCGGCAGGTGTACGCGGCCGGGGACGGACACCTGATCGTCGTGCACCGCGCTCAGTACCGCGACGGCGGCACCTCGGAGTGGTCGCTGCCGACGCGCACCCTGGTCGACACCCAGACCGCCGACGCGACCCCCGGGCGCCTGCGGTACCCGGACGGGCGGCAGGTCTACCTCGCCGACGCGATCGACACAGCGGCTCTGGGCCCCGGCGCCGCGCTGCACGTCTCCGGGCCGTTCGCGCCCGGCGACGTCCTCGATGTCGCCTGGATCGCGTTCGAGCCCGGCGGCGCGGTCCGCACCACGCACTGGCGCGGGGAGGCCACCCAGGCGTCGCCGGCGCCGGAGGCGGTGGTGCCGGCGCCGGAGGCGGTGGTGCCGGCGCCGGAGGCGGTGGTGCCGGTCCCGGTCGCGACGCTCACCTGGGCGGCCGGGCACCACGTGCAGTTTCGGCACAGCATCACCCGGGCCGCGGACGGCTGGACCCGGTTGTTCCCGAGTATCGCCCTGGTCGTCGCGGCCCGGTGAACGCCAAGGGCGCGGATCCGGGCGATGGTGGCGCAGACCCCGGTGGGGTGGACGACTCGACAGCTCCGAACTCGCCGGGCAGACTCCTTCGCAGAGCCTGCGCCCGCCCGCGCAAAGGGGGCGGGAGGGTCCGCATCTCCCGGCTGCTTCAGGCAGGCGCTGCGACCCCCGGCACCATGTGCCTGTGGGGTGACGTCACATACCGCCCCGCGCGCCCGTCGCGCGGGCGCGTACCGAACCCCGTACCCGAAATGCGCCGATCAAACGCTCCCGTCCGCCGGAGGTGCCGGTCGGCGGGGGGCCGGTGCGTCCTGCGGGGGTTCGGCGTCGGCGTGGAGGGTGCGGGGCAGGCCGACGACGTCCAGGAGGTGTTGGACCTGGTCCGAGGCGGCGACGATGTCGAAGGTTGCGCCGGCCTGCACGGCGGCGCTGCGCGCGGCCAGCAGCGCCTTCAACCCGGTCGAGTCGCAGAAGCCCACCTTGGACATGTCCACGCGCAGCGCCGACGGATTGTCGTCCATCGCGGCGAGCAGCGCGGTGCGGAACACCTCGGAGTTTTCCATGTCGATTTCCCCGCCGACGCCGACGAGGACGCTGTCGGTGTGGCGGGTGGTCGTGATGCTCAGCGCGGGCACGTCGTTCGGGGTCACCTGGGCAACCCTAGGCCTAACATCGCCGCCGCAAACCGCAGGCGTCACGGCAAGGTGCCGACGATGATCGGGGTCACCCCCGCGGCGACGGCGCATGCGGCCCGACGGTCGTTTTCCGGCCGATCGCCCGGGTAGCCGCCCGTTCGCCCCTGCACGGTGGCGGGACGCCGAGGTGGGGACGGCGGCCACCGCCGTCGTCCGGTAGCCTGCCGCCGGTCGGGGGCGTCACAGATCGACTGGCGGCTCGACATGAGGGGGTGGTGAGGTTGGCCCACCTGCGGTCCCTCGTTTTGGATCTGGGCGAGGCCAGCGGGGTCGTGCTGCGCGTGCGGGAGCGGACACGGCAGTTCCTCGATCATGTGCCCGACGCGCCGCCGTCCGCGGAAGCGGTCCGCGACGTGGTCATGGTGGTCAGCGAGTTGGTCGCCAATGCCTACCGCCACGCCACCGGCCCGAGACGGCTCACCCTCACCGCCGACGACGAGACCATCACCGTCGCCGTGGAGGACGGCCGACCCGACGGGCTCACCCCCCTCCCCACCGCACCGGCATCCGGCGGCTTCGGGCTCCTGGTCATACGCCGCCTGTGCCGCGACGTCGACGTGCACCCCGTCCCCGGCGGCAAACGCGTCATCGCGACGGTCCCCCGGCAGCCCAACGGCCGCTAGGGTCTGTTTGAAAGTGGATCTTGGTCTGAGCTGATCACCCCCCCCGGCCCCGGGGCCGGCAATCCCGACCGGTGGCCTGCGGGTGTGCTGCTATGGCGCGCCTTCGCGAAGGCCAAGCTCCGTGGGCACGTACGCGGGGTCGGTGGGACGGCCACGGCCGTTGCGGAACGCGTGGACGGTCAGGGCTGTCGGGGAGGGAATGTCCAGGGCGCGGGCGGCGGCGACGGCTTGGGCGGGGACGGTGGCGGCGCCCCAGTGGACGACCGGTTCGCCGAGTGTCCATTCCGCCATCCCGGGCGCGCATTCTTGCGGCCGCCAGCCGATCGCGAACATGCGCCGGGCTCGTTGGGAGCCCGGGTTCGACGCGTCGGGCAGCTTGGCGGTGTCGAGTTCGGGATCGAAGAGGCTGGTGTTGACGGAACCGCCGTGCCGGCTGGTCATGAACTGCACGACCTCGCGGTCCGGTCCCTCCATGACGACCGCCGCGTCGGTGGCGAGGGTGGTCAGCACCCAGTCGAGGCGGTGCTGCAGGTCGTCCCACTCGGTGCACTCCGGCGGGGCGCCGACGGTGCTCGGACGGTCGCCGAACTCCCGCAGGGAGTAGAGCTCGGTCGGGCCGTCGTCGTCCGTGCCGCGGACCACCACGTCGTCCGAGGGCAGACCGAGGACGTCGCGGAGCGCTTCGACGACCGCGCGTCCTCGCGCGCCGCGCACCGAGGCGTCGTCGAACCAGCGCCAGGAGAGCGACCAGACGCGTTCCGGGACCGGCATGACGGAACTCCGCCCGTGATGCCATTCCGCCGCGGTGAGCCGCCGTTTCTGGTGCTCGGTGAGCGGTTGGCCGTCGGCGGGCCGGATCTCGGCGACGACGAAGCGGTCGAGCCGGGTGAGGGTGACGGACGGCCCGGCCTCGGGTGCGCCGATGCGGACCCGCGTGTTGTCGGGCTCGCCTTCGTCGCCTACGAGGTGGGCGATGTACGGGACTCCGCCATGGTCAGGACGCGACAGGGCGTCCCAGAGCGCGTGTTCCATGGTGGCAGTGTGCCCGGGCAGGCCGACAGACCGCCGCCCCGCCCTTGGCAGCCGCGGGTTCCGGCCAGGGGCTGTTGGGGATCCTGGTCTGAGATGATCACCCTGTGGGGCGGGGAGATCTGAGCGAGAGTCAGTAGGCGGTTCTGGAGCCGTTGCTGCCAGCCGCGCGGAAGCGCCGTCGGCCGACCGCATTCACGCGTCGGGACCAGCTGAACGCGATCCGGTGGCGCACCCGGCCGGGTGCACCGTGGCGGGACGTACCCGAGCGGTACGGGCCTTGGGAGTCCGCGTACAGCCTCTTCCGGCGCTGGCAGCGCGACGGGACCTGGGCACGGGTCCTGGAGCAGTTGCAAGCTCGCGCGGACGCGGGGGGCCTGATCACATGGGACGTGAGCGTCGATTCCACGGTGTGCCGCGCGCACCAGCACGCCGCCGGAGCGCGGAAAAAGGGGATCTGCAGGTCGAGCCACCCGGCGGGATCGCCCACGAGCCGGATGATCACACGCTCGGACGCTCTCGCGGCGGGCTGGGCACGAAGCTGCACCTGGTGTGCGAGCAGGGCCAGCGCCCGCTGGCCCTGCTGATCACAGCTAGACAGCGCGGCGACTCCCCGCAGTTCGCGAACCTGCTTGATGCCGTCCGCGTCCCCCGGATCGGGCCCGGCCGGCCGCGCACCCGCCCGGTGCGGGTGCGCGGTGACAAGGCCTATTCCTCGCGCGCGAACCGCGCGCTGCTACGTAAACGCGGCATCGCCTGCACGATCCCCGAGCCCGTCGACCAGATCCGCAACCGCAGACGACGCGGACCGGCGGGCGGACGCTCGCCGGCCTTCGACCGCGAGGACTGCAAGGCCCGACACGCCGTCGAATGCGGCATCAACCGGCTCAAGCGGAACCGCGCAGTCGCCACTCGATACGACAAACTCGCCGTCCGCTACAAGACCACCGTCACCATCGCCGCGATCAACGAATGGCTATGACCAAGTTTCACTTTCAAACAGGGCCTAACGAGCTCGTGCATGGTTGGCGGTGACGCGTCGAAGGCTGTGGCGGGGCTCGGTGCTCACATCTGTAGTGCCGACGTGAAGTCTGCTGTTT
>NZ_JBEZFP010000099.1:0-36096 GCF_040649515.1 Streptodolium elevatio | reverse complement strand
GGGTCCCCCAGGGACACGGAACGCGCTGAAGCTGGACGTCGGGGCCGGACGGACGCAGCGAGCGCCCGGGTGTACGCGGGCAAAATCTGACTATTTCCATGAATCGCGGATTTCGCCAGTTTCCGGCCTCGGTGCGCCATTCTGTGGGACGACCGGGGCCTTGCCGCAAGGCCCCGGGTGCGCTATACCTTGAGTATGGCGAGGAGTTCACGACTCCTCGCCTTTGTCGTGCCGCCGCTTTGTCGTGCCTGTGGGTATTAGCCGCGCGCCCGCGTGGCAACTGAACGCTCCGCACGTCCACACCGTATTCGATTGCCGAATAAGCAAGTTATAGTTCTTACTACGAACTAATATTATTCGTAGTAAGAACTCAGTTGTGCGCTGGAGAGAATCGGCTGTCGCCGCGTACCACCCGCCGACAGCCCCACCACCCCCGCGCGCCTCGCTCCGCATCACAAAAAGGGGAACGCACCTGTCCATACCCCAACTCGCCTTCGGCTTCGGCGCGCACCCCGAGATCGGCGATGTGGTCGGCCTCGGCGACTTGAGCCGCGTACCTGAGCCGCGCATCGGGGCCGAGCGGGCGCTCAGCCGGCGAGGCGGTGGGCCAGGGCCAGGAGTTCGGGGAGGCGCAGCACGCGTCCGTCCGAGCCGGGGAGCGGCACGTGCAGGGGCGCGGTCCAGGCTTCCGGTACGGCGTCGACGCCGTGGACGGCTCCGGCCAGGCCGCCGGTGACGGCCGCGACGGTGTCGGTGTCGCCGCCCAGGTCGACGGCGGCGCGTACCGCGTCCGCGAAGCCGGCCGTGGTGCGCAGCGCCCAGACCGCGGATCCCAGGCAGGGCCAGACGGCGCCGTTGAACTCGGTGGCCTGGGAGGGGTGCCAGTCGGGGGCGAGGACTGCGGCGTACCGGTCGCGGTGGTCGGGGTGGACGTGGTGGGCGAGGGTGTCGGGCAGTGCGGCGAGGGGGTCGCCGCCCTCGAGTGCGACGCGGACGAGTTCGTGGAACACGGCCGTTCCTTCCCAGGCGGCGCGGTCGCCGTGGGTGAGCGCGGCGATGCGGCGGGCGGCGTCCATGGTGGCCTGGCGTCCGGCCGACGCGAAGTACACGGCGGAGGTCGCGGCGCGCATCAGAGAGCCGTTGCCTGCGGCGTACATGTTGGTCTGGAAGTGGATCGCGGCGGCTAGGTCCCAGGGCATGCCGTTGGTGAGGACGGCCTCGGTCTGCAGGCCGATGTCCTTGGGGTCGGCTGCGGCCCAGTGCTGGAAGCGGTCGAAGATGTCGGGGAGTTCGAGGCCGCCGTGCCCCAGGAGCGATTCGGCGACGAGTACGGCCATCTGCGTATCGTCGGTGGCCTCGCCCGGGTCCCAGCCGCCGCCCCCGCACATCTCGTCGGCAGCGCCAGGCTCGGGGAAGCGTGCGGAGAACGCGCCGGGGAGCCCGAACTCGAACGGAGCGCCGAGCGCGTCGCCGACCGCCGAGCCGACAATCGCCCCCTGCGCGCGACGCAGGCGGTCCGAACCCACGGTGTCTGCCACCCCCGGACACTATCGAAGCCCCCAAGCCGTCTGGTCCGAGGCGGCCCCCCGGTAGCTTGCCGAGGGTCAGGTTCGGCGACTCTCCGGGAGGACCACCGTGGACATCGTGCTCATCGGCGGCTTGTGGCTCGACGGATCGGCATGGGACGACGTCGTGCCGGAACTCACCGCCCTCGGCCACCGTCCCGTGCCGGTCACCCTGCCGGGGCAGGGGGACGGTGCGGCGTCCGCGACACTCGACGATCAACTGGCGGCAGTGCTTGCCGCGGTCGACGCGGCGGCCGGAAAGCCGCTGGTGGTGGGACATTCCGCGGCGTCGACCCTGGCCTGGATGGCTGTCGACGCGCGGCCGGAGAAGGTGGGCAAGGTCGCCTTGGTCGGCGGCTTCCCTACCCCCTACGGGCGGGCGTACGCCGATCACTTCCCGATCGAGGACGGCACCGTGCCTTTCCCCGGCTGGGCTGTTTTCGAGGGGCCGGACGCGGCCGACCTGGACGAGCAGGCCCGGGAACGGTTCGTGGCCGCTGCCGTTGCCGTCCCCGAGACGGTCGCCAGGGGAGTCGTACGCCTGACCGACGAGCGCCGCTTCGACGTCCCCGTCGTGGTTGTCTGCCCCGAGTTCAGCCCGGCCGAGGCCGAGGAGTGGGTCGCCGGCGGTGAGAGTCCTGAGCTAGCCCGCGTTGCTCACCTGGAGTATGTGGACCTCGATTCGGGGCACTGGCCGATGGTCACCCGTCCCCGCGAACTCGCCCGCGTCCTGGCAAAAGCTGCCGGCTCCTAGCCGGACACCTGCGTGCAGTTGATGTCGGTTGCGTGTGCGGCGTACGCACGGTGCGCTGGCAGTCGACGTACCTGACCCTGGCGTCACCGGCGGCCGCCGCCGCGTGGTCATCGGCTCGACCGGCGCCGACTCGGCACGTCGGCCGTGACTGCGATGGGGTTGATCTCCTGCGGGCGGTGACGGGCGAGAGCGATGGCGGTCATCGCGGTGACCGTCATCGCGGCGATGCCGACCAGCGCCGTGGTGGTGTAGGCGTGGTCGTCCGGGAAGAGACGACTGGTGTCGGTGCCGGCGGCCAGGATCAGGCCGCCTGTCGCGCTGCCCAGGGAGTACCCGACGCTGCGTACGACGTAGTTGAAGCTCATCGCGCTCGACGTCTCGCTCTCGGGCGTGACGGCGAGGATGACGCCGGGCATCGCCGCCGAGAAGCTGCCGACGCCGAAGCCCAGCAGGCCCATCGCGACGAGCAGTTCGGCCAGGTTCGACCGGGCCGCGGCGAACATGACGAACCCGCTGCCGACCACGGCGGCGCTGCCGGCCAGGAGGAGGGGCGCGTCGATCAACGTCCGAACCCGGGGCGTGAGCTTGCCGGCGACGAACCCGAGCACCGAGAACGGGACGAGGACCAGCCCGGCGACGAAGGTGGTCAGCCCGAAACCGTAGCCGGCGCTGTGCGGCGTCTGCGCGTACCGCGTGATGAGCGTGAGCAGGAGGTACATGCCGCTCCCGCCGACGAACATGGCGATGTTCGCACCGGCGACCGCCGGGTGCCGTACCGCCCGGAGCCCGACCAGGGGCGCCTTGCTGCGCAGTTCGGAGGCAGCCCAGACGCAGAGCAGGAGCACGGCGGCGACGGCGAGGATGATCGCCGTGGAGAGGTGACGGCTCCACAGGGTCCTTTGGCCGGCCAGGAACAGGATGAGGAACAGCCCGCCCGCCAGCACGAGCGCACCTGCCACGTTCACGTGGCCGGAGCGGCCTTCGGGAGCCGTGGGTATAGAACGCCACGCGGTGAGGAAGGCGACGGCGGTGACGAACAGACCGAATCCGTAGGCGGCCCGTACGCCGCCGATCTCGGCCAGCAGTGCGGTGAGCGGGTAGCCGACGCCGGCGCCGATGACCGAGACCACCGAGATCAGGGCGATCGTCGCCGCGCTGCGCTCCTCGGGAAGATGGTCCCGGGCCACGCCCATCATCAGCGCCGTCAGACCGAGCCCGACGCCTTGCGCCGCCCTGCCGACCAGCAGCCACACGAACGGCAGCGGCAACACGGTGAGCGCGCCGCCGGCGACGACGATCGCCAGCGTTGCAAGGATCGTGGCCCGCCGGTGTGGGCCGGCTCCGAGCCGGCCCAGGACGGGCGTCGCGACGGCGCCGCTCAGCAGCGCGGCGGTCAGCGTCCACTGCGCAGTGTCGAGCGAGACGTGGAACGTGGTCGCCACACTGGTGATCAGCGGCGTCCCAAGGCTGCCGACCACCGCCACCACCAGGGCGACGAACACGAGGGCGGGGACGAGCAGCCGCACCTCGGAGCGCTTCGGGGCGCGCCCCGTCACCGCTTCGGCCCTTCTCGGTCCCGGCTTTCGAGCTCTGCCAGGTGCGCCAGCGCCGGAAGCGCCGCCACCAGGGCCTCGACCTCGTCGTCTGCGAGTTGGTCGATCAGCCGTGCGAACGCGTCGACGCCGGCCTTCTGCCGCGTCTGAACGTACGACGTGCCGGCCTCGGTCAGACACACCAGCGTGACCCGCTTGTCGGACGCGTCGCCCCGCCTCTCGACCAGTCCGGACTCCTCCATGACCCGGACCAGGACGGTCATCGCGGGCTGGGTGACCCCCTCGATCGCGGCCAGATCGGTGATCCGTCGCGGGCCGGACCTGTGCAGGGTGGCCAGGGTGGCGGCGGACGTGATGCTCATGTCGCGTGGAAGGCGTCGTACAGCTCTGGTGGCCAGCCCGTAGAGGGCCGACCCGATCGCGGTGGAAGCGCCCCGAGCGGCGTCTTGACGGCTCATGCGTGAAGCATAGGATATTTATATGAATCCTCTATGCATCTCACGCGTGCTCCGACCCGACGCGTCTGGATCGTCACGCCGGACACGGTGAGGGCCGTCGCCTGAGACCGGAGCCGACGCGCTATCCGCGGGGACCATCACCCACAGCGCGCCGGCCTTCGACCACATGCCCGGTGACCCGTCGCCGGGATCGATCTGAGTGCTTTTTCGACGCCGGACGCATCCGGCCGAACACAGGAGATTTCCATGGCCAAGGGCTACTGGGTCAGCGCCTACCCCGCCACCACCGACCTCGAGAGGCTGGCCGCGTACGACAAGCTGGCCGGTCCCGCCGTCCGGGCCGGGGGCGGGCGCGTCCTGGCCAGCGGCGGCCGAGTCGTCGCCCACGAAGCCGGAATCACGAAACGCGTCGTTGTGATCGAGTTCGACAGCTTCGAACAAGCCGCCGCCGCATACGAGAGCGAGGCATACCAGAAGGCGCTGGCGGCCCTCCCCGACGGCTTCGAGCGCGACTTCCGCATCATCGAAGGCCTCACCCGACCGGCCCCAGCCGTCGCCGAGCATCCTCACCAGTTCGCTCTCGACGCCCTGATCCCTGTCGGGGTCGACGGACAACACAGGGCGCGGGCACCCAGACCGCCAACGAGGTGCTGCTACAGCGCAAGGTGTTTGCGGAGCTTGCCGCGTTGCGTGGGCAGTTTGTCGTCGAGTGTGAACCCCGGGGTGGGCAACTGCTCGGCGATCTCACTGCGGAACTGGTTCGGTAGCACTGCGGGGTGACCTACATCGCCGACCTCAGTCCGTATACGTACTGGGAGTACGACAGCGTCCACGTGGACGAGGGCACGGTGACGTTCGTGCCCCGTTATCCGCGCATCGCCGTCGGGTGGTTGGCCGGGGATCGGGAGTTCAATCGCGGAATTGCGCCCGTCGGGTTCGTGGATGCCCTGATCCGGATCGACGACGAGCGCTGCGCCAACGCCACGCGCGGGTTTCACCCGTGTGAGTCTGCCCGGCTCCGGATCCGTTCGACGGGATGCCGCGGACGGTCTACGGGGACCGCTCTCTGAGCCTCGGCAGCGCCGAGATCCGCGTACCGGTTCTGCGGGCGCCCAGGCACATGTTCGCGGCCCCGAATCTGATCATTCACTACGTGATCGAGCATGCGTACCTGCCGCCCGACCGCAGCACAGTGAGGCCGGGCCGGCCACGCTCGGTTCGGCGCCTGCGGCACCCCGGCGTGCGTCCAGGCGCGGCCATGCTGAAACGTACGGAACTTCCGTGCCCAGAGCGGGTCCTCGTACCCCGGACGCCGCATGCACCTCGGGGTCGGTCCGAGTCGTGGCGACAACGGCTCAGGTGGCCCGGCGGGGCCGGGCCACCTGGGGAGCGCAGGGCATCAGGCGGGTTGTAGGGCGGGCGTTGCCGGGGCGGATGCGGCCCCCTTTCGGGTCTCGCGCATCATCAGCAGGCCGTTGACCGCCATCGCCGTTGCGGTCAGGCCGTGTATGCCGAGCGCGGTGGCTGCGGAGCCGTCGTGGGCGAACACGGTGGTCATGTCTCCGTACGCGGCCGTGGCCTCCACCAGCAGCACCCACGCCAGTGCCCGGCGATGGCCCGTCACCAGCAGGATGGCCAGGACCAGGGCCAGGACGACGTCGCGGATTCCCTTGACGATCAGGAAGCCGCCGCCGTCGCCGGACGGTGGGTTCGGCAGGCCGAAGCCTTGTGCCGTCGTCTCCGGGTTCAGGATGAAGTCCGTCCCGAACCAGAGGATGAAGAGGATGAACGCGGCGGTCAGGACGGTGTTGATCTTCTTCAGCGTCATTTGGTCTTTCCCCTGTACGTCTTGGCGGGCTTGGTGAGTTGATCGGGGCGGCCGAGGACGTGCCGGATGTCGCGTACCGCCGCGGGGGTCGCGGCTCAGGTGAGGGCGGTGGCCAGCAGGGCGAAGGCGGCGAGGATGACGGCGAGGCGGACGTAGTGGTAGCGGCCCCAGCGGTTCAGCTGCTCCTGCCAGTCGTCGGGCCGGTTGTCGGGGGTCCAGGTCTTGTTCCGGTTGTTGATCGGGACGAGCAGCAGGATCGACATGATCACGCTGAGGACCAGCAGCCCGCCGGCGGTGACGACGAGGCCGGTGCCGTGGTCGCCCCATCCGGCGGCGGCCCAGCCGGCGACGAGGGCGACCGAGGTGATGTACCAGACCGGCATGACGGCGCCGAGCATCCGGCCTCCGTGGGCGTGGCCGAGTTGGCGGCTGTCTTCCGGGAGGGCGTCGAGGATCCGGTTCATGACGAAGGCGACGGAGAACTCCACCCCCACCATCACGCCGACGACCACGGTGGTGACGACCTGGAGTGCGTTGAGCATGGTGATCCTCCCGGATCTAGCGCTGCTAGCTGATGAGGCAACGCTAGTACTACTGCCGCTCGAATGTCTAGCGGTGCTAGGATCGGGTCATGTCGGTACAGGAACGCAAGCAGCGCGAACGGGCGGAACGCGAGCGCCTCATCGTGGCGACGGCCCGGGAACTCGCCGAGCAGCAGGGCTGGGACGCGGTCACCACCCGCCGCCTCGCGGAGCGCATCGAGTACAGCCAGCCCGTCCTCTACAGCCACTTCCGCGGCAAGCGCGAGATCATCGGCGCCGTCGCCCTCGAGGGCGCCGCCGAGTTGGCGGCGGCGGTACGCGCCGCGACCTCGGATGCGAACGGCCCGCGCGAGCGGGTCACCGCCCTCGCGCACGCCTACCTCGACTTCGCCGCACGCAACCCGGCGGTCTACGACGCCATCTTCCAGCTCGACGGGGGCCTGGCCTTCGCGCAGGAGGACACTCCGGCGCCGTTGAAGGATGCTTTCGCCGCGCTGCTGGAGAGCCTCGCCGAGGTCGCCGGGGACGGCGTCGAACCGGGGCTGTTCACCGAGCTGTTCTGGGCGTCCCTGCACGGGCTGGCGACCCTGACCCGGGCGGGACGGCTGCCGCCGGAGTACATCGGGCCGAGGGTGGAACTGCTGGTGGACCGGCTCGCCGTCGTGTGACCCGAGCGCGGGGGGCCGCGGGTCGGGTGCTACTCGTCGTCGGCCTGGACGACATACGGCAGGCCTGTCCCGCGCAGCAGTTCGTCGAGGCGTTCGCGCTGGTCGCCGTCGAAGACGGCTTCGACCGTGCGGGTTCCGTCTTGCGTTTCGAACCCACGCGGGGGCGGGGCGGCGCGGAGTTGGGCCAGCATGCTGCGCACTTGCTGGACTTCCTCGTCCGTACGGACGGTCACGCGCACGAAGGTCTCCATCCGTCCATCGTGACCCAGCCGGTGAGGGTCGGCACGACGGGCAGGCTGGGCTCAAGCGGTGGGCTCAAGTGGTGGCCTCAAGTGGTGGCCTCAATCCCCGGCCGTCGGCGCCACGTCGGGGGCGAAGGTGTCGCGGAGCGCCTGGGCGAGGGCGCGGATCGCCGGATGCGGTGCGGCTCCGGCGCGGTGGGCCAGGCGGGTCTCGCGGGCGAGCGGGAGTTCGGTCAGGCGTACGGCCGCGACGGTGTGGGGCGGCGTGTCGGCGATGCCGAGGCGGGGGACGAGCGCGACGCCCTGGCCCGCGGCGACGAGCGCGAGTACAGCGGTGAAGTCGTCGATGTGATGCCGTGCGGTGGGGGTGAATCCGGCGGCTTCGCACGCGCGGACGGTCATGGTGTGGCAGAGCGTCCCGGGCGTGGCGAGGATCCACGGCGCGTGGCGGTGTGCGGTAAGGGGGTTGTCGGCGGGCGGGCTGCCGGCGGTTTCGGCCATGCTTCCGCTGGCCAGGTAGAGGGGCTCGCTGAACAGCGTGGTGGTCTGGACGCCCGGCGCGGACGGCGCGGGGGCGAAGTCGTAGCGGTGCAGCAGGGCGACGTCGAGGTCGCCGGTGCGCAGGCGGTCGGCGGCCTGGACGGGGTCGAGTTCCGCGACGTGCGGTTCGAGAGCGGGATGCTCGCGGGCGAGGCGGGCGAGCACGGCCGGGAGCAGGGTGCGGGCGGCGGAGGGGAAGGTGCCGATGCGCAGCGGTCCGGCGGGTGCGCCGCGGAGGGCCGCGAGTTCGGCGGCGGCCTGTTCCAGGTGGGCGAGCACGGTGTCGGCGTGCGCGACCAGGGCGGTGGCGGCGGGGGTGAGGGTGACGCTGCGGCCGGTGCGTTCGAGGAGCGGTACGCCGGCTTCGCGTTCGAGCGCGGACAACTGCTGCGACACGGCCGACGGGGTGAAGGCGAGCGCGTCGGCGACGGCGGCGATGGTGCCGCGGTGGGCGAGTTCGCGGAGGAGGCGGAGGCGGCGTACGTCCAGCATCAGGTCATCTTACGGTCAGCCGTGGAAAGGCGAACTGGATCTATCGGATGCGGTAGGTCAGGCTCGTCGTATGACGAATGTCGGCGCAGATGACAGCAGTCTCGACCTCAACCTGAAGTTGAGTGTTCATGGCGATGGTTTCCAGGCCAGTCCCCAGGCCAGTCCCGAAGGCGGTCCCGAAGGCGGCGGCAGCGGGTGGCTGCGCGGGATCTTCGTGCCGTTGGTGACCCCGTTCGACCGCGACGGGACGCGGGTGGACGCGGCGGCGCTGGAACGCCTCGGCCATGAAGTGCTCGACGACGGCGCGGCCGGGATCGTCGCACTCGGCACGACGGCGGAGGCGGGCGCGCTCGACGCCGCGGAACGGCGGGAGGTCGCGGACGTGTGCGCGCGGGTGTGCGCGGACCGGGGCGTACCGCTGGTCGTCGGCATCGGCGCGAACGACACACGCAAGGCCGCGCAGGAGCTGGCCGCACTAACGGACGCGGCATCCGGTCCGGCACTTGGTGCAGCACCAGATGCGGCCCTCGGTGTGGCGCCCACGGCGGCGCTCGTGACGGTCCCGTCCTTCACGCGGCCCTCCGAGGCGGGCGTGGTCGCGCACTTCGCGGCCCTGGCGGCGCACAGTCCCGTGCCGCTGGTGATCTACCACATCCCCTACCGCACCGGACGCGCGCTGTCCGCGGAGACCCTGCGCGAACTCGCCCTGCTACTGGGCGTCGCGGGGGTCAAGCACGCGGTGGGCGGCGTGGACGCGGACACCGTCGCGCTGCTCGGCGACCCGGCGGCGGTCGGGGGCGGCGGGTTCGCGGTGATGGCCGGGGACGACCTGTACGTCTCACCGATGCTGGCGCTCGGCGCGTCCGGCGGCGTCCTCGCCTCCGCGCACCTGGCCACCGCCGCGTTCGCGGCGCTCGCCGACCGCTGGGAGCGCGGCGACGCCGCCGGGGCACGCGCACTAGGCCATCGCCTGGCCCGGCTGTCGGCCGCGCTGTTCGCCGAACCGAACCCGGTCGTGCTCAAGGGCGTGCTCGCCGCGCAGGGCCGCATCCCGCACGCGACGGTACGCCTCCCGCTGCTGCCCGCCGCGCCGGAGAACGTCACCGCGGCGCTGCGCGCGCTCGACGACGTGGACCGGGGACTCGGCGAGGCCGAGGCGGCCGCGTAGCGGAGACCTTCGGCGCCCGCCGGAGAGCCGCTCGGAACCCGGCGCGTCGGAACCCGGCACGGACGAACGCCGCGCCGCGGTGGGTGAATCACCGCCTGCTCAGCGTCGGTTTCGGTTCTCCGGCCGTCGGCCGCCGGTGCTCGCCGCGCCGCGGTCGGCGGCGTCGAACCGGGCCAACGCCCGGGCGCCGGGCAGCAGCGCGGCGGTCAGGCTCCGCAGTTGGTCGCGGTCGAGGCCGCCGACGGCTGCCGCGGTCTCGTCGGCCGCGTCCCGGGCTATCTCGTCGGCGACCGTGTCGAGGGGCGTACGCGGGCCGGTCTTGCTCACCGCGCCCGCCGCCCGGGCCGGAGTCAGGAGCGCAGCCGCCTGCAGGACGAGCCAGGAGGGCACGCCCGCGGCACCCTGCGGCGGCGGCAGGTACGGCCGCGCACCGCTGTAGCGGCGGTCCTCGGCGAACGCCGGCTGCTTGACCTTGACGACCGGACGCCCGCCCACGCCTGGCCCTTCCGACCGCTCGCGCGCTCCGGCCTCACGCCATTCCCCCGCGGGCTTGACGACGTACCCCTCGGCGAGATTGCCGTCCAGCTCCGGAAGTCCGAACCGGCCGGGGACGCGCGTCGGAAACACGCGCGGCAGATCGTCCAGACTGTGGCGCGGACCGTACGCGAGCAGCGGTACGCAGGCGAGCCCGGCCGTGGCCGCGAACGTGCGCAGGGTGCGGTCGGCGATCCAGACGCGTCCGTCCGCAGCGTCGACAGAAGCGGCAGAGGATTCGACGGTCGCGTCGAACAGCAGCCAGTGCAGGCCCGGCGCGTACCAGACACCGGTCTGCACGGGGTCGACGCCGGGTTCGGCCGGGACGTCCGGGTGGGGGTAGGCACCGCCGGCGAGTTCCCCGTACAACGTGACCACCGGCGCGGGATCCGCCGCGGCCGCGCCGTCACCGTCACCGTCGCCGAACCCGTCGAACCCGTCGAACCCGCGTGCGACGCGCAGTGTTGCGGCGAAGCGTTCCGCCGCCACCGCCAGCGCGGGCCAGATGCGGCTGACGCCGAAGAACGCGTCGAGGTCGTCGTCCCCGAGGAGTTCGCGGCGCTTGGCGGGCCGGGCCCCGGCCGCGTCGCAGACGACGGCGAAGTGCGCGCCGTGGACCTTCTCGGCGGCCGCCCATTCGCGGACTCCGGACGCCGACGTGCCGCCCCGCGCCGGGATCTTCGGGTACGGCCGCAGCACCGGCCCGTGCGCCGCGGCCCCGACCGCATCCGCGCCTGCTGCGGCAGCCGGTACAGGGGTGGGGGCGGCGTCGCTCATGCGGGTGATCGTGGCGCGCGCGGCGCGTTGCCGGCAACAGGGTTGTTCCGTCGCGCGGTTCACGGCGTCGGCGTGTCGGCTCGGATGCGGGCGGGGCGTCGGGGTTGAGTCGGTGGCAGTGCAGGACGTACGGGAAGGCAGGGACGGCGCGTGGTGGCGGAGTGGTCCGGTCTGACGAGGCGTGCGGTGCTGGCGGCGCTGGCCGCCGTCCCCTTGGTGGGATGCGGGGACGGCAGGAATTCCGGATCGGCGGCGAAGTCGTCCGCGTCCCAGACGCCTGGGTCGGGAGCCTCGCAGGGCACTGCCGCGCCGTCGCAGCGGCCGGGGGCCGCGCCGGCGCCTGCGCCCGCCGTCATGCCGGTGCCCGCCGAGGTCTTCGCCGAGTTGGAGCGCGCGCACGACGCGCGGCTGGGCGTGTTCGCGGTGGCCACCGGCACGGGGGCGGCGGTGGCGTACCGGGCGGACGAACGCTTCGCGTTCTGCTCGACGTTCAAGGCGCTGGCCGCCGCGGCCGTGCTGCGGCACAGGCCCGTTTCGGACCTGGACGAACGGATCACCTTCACGCGCGAGGAGGTCAACTCGATCTCCCCGATCGCGAAGGACCGCGTGGCCACCGGGATGACCGTCCGCGAACTGTGCGACGCCGCCGTGCGCTTCAGCGACGGTACGGCCGGGAACCTGCTGATGCGCGAGGTCGGCGGACCGCCCGGGCTGACCGCGTACCTGCGCGGACTCGGGGACACCGTCAGCCGGATGGACCAGTACGAGCCGTACCTGAACGAGGATCCACCCGGCGATCCGCGCGACACCACCACGCCGCGTGCGATCGCCGAGGACTTCCGGCTGCTCGTCCTCGGGGACGAGCTGCCTGCCGACCGGCGCGCCTTGCTGCGCGACTGGCTGGAGCGCAACACGACGGGAGACAAGCGCATCCGCGCCGGGCTGCCCGTCGGCTGGAAGGCGGCGGACAAGACGGGGACGGGCGACTACGGACGGGCGAACGACGTCGCCGTCGTGTGGCCGCCCGTCGCCTCACCCACGACCTCGACCCCGATCCCGACCTCGGGCCCGGGCCCTGGGCCGGGGCCGGGGCCGGGGCCGATCGTGCTGGCCGTGATGTCGGACCGGGTGGGGTACGACGCCGAGCCGGACGAGTCCTTGATCGCGGCGGCGACCGCAAGGGCCGTCGCGGGCCTCGGCGGCGCGTCCGGGTAGTCGCGGCTGCCGAACGTCGTTTCGGACGCTGTCACATCGGCTGCGCCGGAGCCGTCATTGTGGTGACGGCGTGCGACGGAGGAATGTGACCGATGGGCGAGGACGGTTTTCTGGCGGCCCGGTTCGCGGGGGATCGCGCGCGGCTGCGGGCGGTGGCGTACCGCATGCTCGGCTCCTCGGACGAAGCGGACGATGCGCTGCGGGAGGTGTCGCGGCGGCTTGGTCGTACGGATGTCCGTGGCGTCGAGAACCTGTCCGGCTGGCTCACCGTCGTGGTGGGCCGCGTGTGCCTGGACCGGTTGCGATCACGGGATGCGGCGGCGCCGGAGTCGTCGCGCGGTGAACGTGCCTGGGACGAGCGTACGTTCGGCCCGGTCGACCCGGAGGAGACGGCGCAGCAGGCCGACACCGTCGTCGTCGCGCTGCTCGCGGCGCTGGGGTCGGTGTCGCCCGACGAGCGGCTGGCGTTCGTGATGCACGACGTGTTCGCGCTGCCGTTCGACGAGGTGGCCGACGTGGTGGGCGGTACGCCGACGGCGGCGCGGCAGCTGGGGTCCGGTACGCGCCGCCTGCTCCAGGGGGAGTCCGCCGGCCGCGTCGGGCCGGCCGCGGATCGGGTGCGCCGTCGCCAAGTCGTCGAGGAGTTTCACGCGGCGTCCCGGCAGCGGGACTTCGCGGCGCTGCGGTCGTTGCTGGACCCGGATGCGGTGCTGCGTACCGACACCGCCGCGGACGAAGGAGCCGGCGCGCTCGGCCTGGTGCGGGGTGCGCGGGCGGTGGCCGAAGCCTTCGCCGCCCATATCCGCGCCCACGTCAGCGCCACCGTTGACGGCAACGTCAACGTCAACGCCCAAGACGCGCGCGTCGCCACCGCCTTCGTCGACGGTGAGCCGGGCTTGGTGTGCGGCCCGGTGGGTTGGCCGACTGCTGCGTTCGCGTTCACGTTCTCGCGCGACAGTGGTCGCGTGACGTGTGTCGACGTCCTCGCCGACCCCGATCCCGACCGTCTCGCGGAACGCGACGACTTCGTGCCGGAGAGCCGGTCGGTAGTGGCCGGTGAGGGCGGCGCTGGTGTGGACGCGGACCGGCGGGTGGTGGACGACAACGAACGCGGGCAGGTGGGGGCGGTTGCCGAGAGCTTCGTCGAGCCAGGCGAGTTGGACGGCTCCGAGGTGTCCTGAGGGGTCGTGGCCGGGACGGGCCCGGTCCGCCCGGCCCGCCCGGTCCGAGCGTGGGTTCGGGGGCGGCCGGTCGGTGCGTCGGCAGGGACGGCGTGCCGTAACCGGTCCAGAGAATCCGGCGTTGACCGGTCCAGTCTTATGGACCGGTCGGGGCGTAGCGTCGTGGGCATGACGACGCTCAACCACTTGCTGCAGGTCACGCCGCCGTTCGTCCCGAACGGTGCCGAGGCCATGACCATGACCATCGAACTGCCGCCCGGGGACCCCGGGACGCCCCCGCACCGGCACACCGGCCCGGTGTTCGGGTACCTCCTCGAAGGCGAGATGGTGTTCGAACTCGAAGGGGAGCCGGAGCGGGTGATCCGCGCGGGCGAGGCGTTCTGGGAGCCGGGCGGCGACGTGATCCACTACCAGGCGGGCAACAACCTGACCGACGGGTGGACGCGCTTCGTCGTGGTCATGCTCGGCGTTCCCGGCGAGCCGATGCTGACGCTCGTCGACGAGGCGGAGCTGCGGGCGCGGCGTGCGCTGCGGGCCCCGCGTCCGGCCGTTCACGCCGGGGAGGAGTGACCGTGCACGTGTTCCTCGCGGGCGCGACCGGCGCCGTCGGCCGTCTGCTGCTCCCCCTTCTCGTCGCAGACGGCCACCGGGTCACCGCGCTCACGCGCCACGAGTCGGGCGCAGCGGCCGTCCGCGCGGCCGGGGCCACGCCCGTGCTCGGGGACGTCTACGACGCGGCCGGCCTTGCGCGGCTGCTGCGCGCGGCATCCCCCGACGTAGTGATGCACCAGCTCACCGATCTGAGCCGGGGCGACGTGGCCGCGAACGCCCGGATCCGGACCGCCGGTACGCGCAACCTCGTCGACGCCGCCCTGGCCTCCGGGGTGCGGCGGGTGGTCGCGCAGAGCATCTCGTGGGCGTACGAGGCGGGCCCCGACCCCGCGGCCGAGGACACGCCGCTCGACACCGCCGCGCCGGAACCGCGCGGGACCAGCGTCGCCGGGACAGTCGCGCTGGAGAGCGCGGTGCGGGAGCTGCCGGAGTGGGTCGTGCTGCGGTACGGGCTGCTCTACGGCCCCGGCACCTGGTACACCCGCGACGGGTTGACGGGCGAGCGGGCGCGGGCGGGAGAGCTGGCCGCCGACGCGGACGTCGGCAGCTTCGTCCATGTCGCGGACGCCGCGCGGGTGGCGGCGCTCGCGCTGGGGTGGCCGGCGGGGACGACCGCCAACGTGGTCGACGACGAGCCGGCCGCGGCCCGAGAGTGGGTTCCGGTGTTCTGCGACGCGGTCGGCGCGCCCCCGCCGTCGCCCCCGCTGCCGTCCGCGGAAGGGGCGGCGGAAGGGCGTACGGGCTGGGCGCGCGGTGCCGACAACGCCTACGCGCGCAAGGACTTGGGCTGGGAACCGGAGTACGCGTCGTGGCGTACCGGCTTCCGCACCCTGTGAACGCGGCGGCCGCCGAGGGCGTACGGCCCGGCGGCCGCCTCCGCGGGTGGCGCCGCCAGTCCTTCCGGCGGACCATGGCAGCCGGTGTCGTGCATCCCTCCTAGAGTCGTCGCATGCGCGCCGATCGGTTGGTCTCCCTGGTCCTGCTGCTGCGGCAGCACGGCCGGTTGTCCGCGGCCGCGCTGGCCCGCGAGCTGGAGGTGTCCACCCGCACCGTGCTGCGCGACGTCGAGGCGCTGTCCGCGGCCGGCGTGCCGGTGTTCGCCGAACGCGGGCGGCACGGCGGCTTCGCGCTGCTGCCCGGCTTCCGGACCGAGCTGACCGGGCTGAACCACGACGAGGCGCTTGCCCTGGTGGTCGCCGGGTCGAGGCGCGGCGCCCAGGTGTTCGGCCTCGGGTCGGCGCTCGCCTCGGCGATGCTCAAGGTCGTGGACGCGCTGCCGGAGAGCTATCGGACCACCGCGGCCGGCGCCGCCCAACGCCTGCTGATCGACCCCGAGACCGACCTGCTAGCGCGGCGTCGGGACGTCGAGGAGCCGCCGGACGCCGTGGTGGCCGAGGTCCGGCGCGCGGTGTTCGCCGGACACCGGCTGCGGATCCGCTACGCGGCCGTGGACCAGGCCCCGAAGTGGCGGACCGTGGACCCGGTCGGCCTGGTGACGGTCCGGGACCAGGGCTACCTGCTGGCCACCCGGTCCGGGGAGGAACGCACGTACCGGCTCTCGCGGATCCTGGCCGCCGAGGAACTCGACGAACCGGCGCAGCGCCCGGACCGGGTGGACCTGGACCGGGCGTGGCGGGAGCGCAGCACGCGGTTCCGCACCGGCGGCGACCAGGTCACCGTGCGGGTACGGGTGGACCCGGCGCGGCGGGCGGAGCTGGTCGGCACCGCGTTGGCGGTCCTCGCCGAGGAGGCCGACGCGGACGGGCGTCTGCGGATGGAAGTGGCCTTCCAGGACGCGCGGCACGCGGAATGGGCGCTGTGGCAGCTCGCGCCGGGCGCGGAAGCCCTCGCCCCGCAGTGGCTGCGCGACTCCCTGCGCGACCGGGCCGCCGCGATCGCCACCCGCTACACGGCGTCCCCCTGAGAGCAGTTGCCCGCGTCGGTCGAAGATGGAGCCGCCGAGGGACGCACGCCCGGGCGGCCTGGGCGATTGACTGGGCCAGGTTCGGGCGGGCCGGCAGGGTCAGGGCCTATGGGGTGGTGGGGGCCAGGAGGTTGGTCAGGGTGTCCAGGGCGCTGCGCCAGGTGTGTGGGGGCGGGGTGGCGTACCCGACGACGAGTGCGGCCGGGTGGGCGTCGGACGGCTCGTGCCAGTACCCCGCGGTGTGCAGGCCGTGCAGGACCAGTCCGGCGTGCCGTGCCGTATCCGTCAACCGCCGTTCCTCCTCGGCGGATTCGACCGGGACGAGGGTGTGCAGTCCCGCGGGGACGCCGCCCAGCGGGTGCGGGAGCCGGGCCGCGAGGTCCGCGCGGCGGCGCCGGTACGCCAGGCGCGCCTGCCGGATGTGCCGGTCGTAGTCGCCGCGTTCGAGGAGGTCGGCGAAGGCGAGCTGGTCGACGGCCGGGGGTTCCGCGCCGAGTTCGGCGACCGCGCGCAGCACCGGTTCGCGCAGTGCGGGCGGTACGGCCAGCCAGCCCAGGCGCATGCCGGGGGCCAGCGCCTTGCTGGCGCTTCCGGCGTACACGACGCGGTCGGGTGCGTGCGCCTGCATCGCGCCGACGGGTTGGCGGTCGTAGCGGAACTCGCCGTCGTAGTCGTCCTCGACGAGGTACAGGTGGCGGCGGCGGGCGAGGTCGAGGAACGCGGCGCGGCGGCGCGGGGCCAGGACCACGCCGCGGGGGTGCTGGTGGGCGGGGGTGAGCAGGGCGGCGCCGACGCCGTCGGCGAGGTCGTCCGGGTCGGCGCCCGCGTCGTCGACGCGCAGCGGCGCGACGTGCAGTCCGGCGGCGCGCAACAGGTCGCGGTGCCGGGCGAGGCCGGGGTCCTCGGCGGCGACGCGCCGGACTCCGGTGCCGTGCAAGGCGCGTCCGAGGACGGCGAGGGCGTGGGCGAACCCGGCGGTGATGACGACGGAGTCGGCGTCCGCGCGTACGCCTCGGGTGCGGGCGGTGTACGCGGCGACCGCCGCCCGCAGCCGGGGTTGCCCGGCCGGGTCCCCGTAGTCCCAGGCGCTGTCGGGGGCGGAGGCGAGCGCGCGGCGTACGGCGGAGGCCCAGCGCGTGCGCGGGAACGAGCTGAGGTCCGGGCGGCCGGGGCGCAGGTCGATCGAGGGACGGCCGGGTACGGGCGCGAGAGATGTCGCGTGCGGCGCGCCGCCCTGCACCACGCCTTGAAGTGCGTCGCGTGGCGAGCGGGGTTCGGGGCTTGTGGGCGGGAGCCCCGCGGGGAGTTCGGCGACGCGAGTGGCGGCTCCGGTGGTCCCGGTCAGCCACCCTTCGGCGATCAGGCAGCTGTACGCCTCGACGGCCGTGCCGCGGGCGATGCCGAGGTCGGCGGCGAGGGTGCGGGTGCCGGGGAGCCGGGTGCCGGCGGCGAGCCGGCCGGAGCGTACGGCGTCGCGCAGCGCCGCGGCCAGGGCGCGTCCGACGCCGGGCCCGCGGGTCACGTCGAGGTGCAGATCCAGCCCGGTTCCGTGTGTTTCGGCCATCCGCCGACCCTACGCGCGCCGCGGCACCTGCGGGCGGTCGGCGGGGGTGGGCGATGGAGTGGCCGCCGGGGTGGTCAGCGCAGGACCGCGCACCCGCGGCGTTCCAGGGTGTCGACGAGGTCGTGCGGTGCCGCGGAGGGGGCGTTCCAGCGCAGGTCGAGCTTCTCCAAGCGGGGGAGTTGGGCCACCCAGTCGGGCACATGGGTGATGTGGTTGGCCCGGAGGTCGAGGTGGCGCAGGCGGGGGAGGGCGGCGACGGCCGCGGGGACCTCGGTGAGGGCGTTGCCGCGCAGGTCCAGCTGCCGCAGGTCGGCGAGGTGCGCGGCGGACTCGGGGAGGTTGCTGAGGCGGTTGCCGCGCAGGTGCAGTTCCCGGAGGGCGCGGAGGCCGCCGAGGGTGGCCGGGAGGGTGGTGAGGCGGCAGTTCTCGGCGCGGAGTTCGACGAGCGAGGTCATGTGGCCGAGAGTGTCCGGGAGCCGGGTGAGGGGGTTGTCGCCGGCGTTGAGGTAGCGCAGGCGGTTCAGGTGGCCGAGCGTGTCGGGGAGTTCGCGCAGGCGGTTGTCGTGCACGTAGAGGAAGTCGGTCAGGGCGGGCAGGTCGCCGATGTCGTCCGGGAGACGGGTGAGCGTGTTGTGCCCGAGATCGAGGGTGCGGAGCGCCGTCATGCGGGCGAAGCCGGGCGGGACTTCGGTGAGATCGTTCTCGGCCAGGACGACGGTGGTCCAGTCGGTGCGCGCCCAAAGCGCCTCGGGGACGGCGCCGAGGCGGTGGCGCCACAGGTCCAGTACACGTACGGCAGCTCGGTCGTCGGCTCGTGTGTCACTCATGGTGGTGCGGGTCTCCGTGCGGTGCGTCGGCGCGGCCCGCAGGCAGCAGGCGGGTAGGTAGGTAGGCGGGCGGTGCGCTGTCGCCGCTGCGCCCAACGCTAGCGGGCGCCGGGCCGCGGACGGCGGCGGCGCCGGGTGCGGCGTGGCGGACGCGTGTGTGGGGCGTAGTACATGCGTGTTGGACCTACATGCGTGTGGGCGGTGCGTTGCGACGCACCGCCCACATCTGGCCGCCCTGTCGGCGCGTGACCGGGCCCGGTGATCCGGTCACGTGCTCAGGTCACGTGCTCAGGTCACGCGCGCGAACCACGAGCTCGGACTACGCAGTCGGATCAGTCGGTCGGGATCTCGCCGAACGCCCCTGCCTGCATGTCGGCGACCGCCTGCTCCAGTTCGCGGCGGGTGTTCATCACGAACGGCCCGTAGTGCGCGACCGGTTCGCGGACCGGTCGGCCCGTCCACAGCACGAACCGCAGCCCCTCGTCGCCGGCCTCGACGTCGAGCACGCCGTACGCCGGGCCACTCTCGCTCTCACTCCCGCTTGCGCCCGTCGCGGCCGGGGCCGTCGCGGGCTCGCCAGGCGCGAGATGGACGACCTGCCCCGCCTCGGCGGGGGTACGGTCCGGGCCGAAGCGGCCGGAGCCGGAGACGACGTACGCGAAGCCGTTCTGGTCCGCGGGGACCTCCTGCGGGTATCCGGCGCCCGGCTGAAGGACCGCGTCGGCCATGGTCACCGGGACGACGTTGACGGCCGGGCCGACCGCGTCGCCGGAGCGGCCGGAGAAGACGCGTACCTCGACCCCCTCCTCGCGGCGCACCGGCATCGCGTCGGCGCGCAGGTCCTGGTAGCGCGGCTCGTCCATCTTGTGTGCGGCGGGCAGGTTGATCCACAGCTGGAGCAGGTGGACGGGCTCGCCGCGGTACGCCTTCTCGGCGTGGAACAGGCCGCGTCCGGCGGTCATCCACTGCGCGTCGCCCGGCCCGAGGACGCCGTGTCCGCCGCGGTTGTCGCGGTGCTCGGCGCGGCCTTCGAGGACGAGCGTGACGGTCTCCTGGCCGCGGTGCGGATGCCAGTCGAACCCCACCGTGCTGAACCAGTCCTCGGCCAGCAGCAGGAACGGGTCGTGGCGCGCCGGCCTGCCGGGTTCGAGGACGAGGGCCTTGTTGTCGACCTGGGCGTCCGGGCCGACGATGCGACGGTCGGCCACCGCCGCCACCCGGCGCGCGGTCGGGGTCGGGGTCTGCGTGGTCATCGCGCCTCCATCTGCTCACGGACTCCATATTGTTGAACGATCAACATAACTGGGCTGTGGGTGCCGCTATTCCGCGGGGACGCTCGGCACCCCCGCCCCTCCGCACCCCGCCCCTCCCCGAACCACCAACCGTGTGATACCCCTTGGCCGCGTGAAAGCCGCCCGCGTCCCCGCGACCGCCCGCATAGCCGTCCCACTCGTCGCCGCCGCTCTCGTCGCGGCCGGATGCAGCTCCGACAACGGCCGCGCGACCGGCAACGCCGCCGACACCAAGCCCGCCGCCCCCTCCGCGGGTTCCTCCACCGGCCCCGGCAACGGCACAGGCGGCGCGGACAGCACCCCGGGCACCGGCACCGCAAGCGGGCAGCCGGACCCCGCCGCACCCCCGGCACCCGCGACCGCGGCCCCGCGCGGCGCCGCCGACCCCGCGCTCAAGGACTTCTACGCCCAAAAGCCCACCTGGAAGCCCTGCCCCGCCGACCCGATCCAGCGCGGCGCCGACCGCGGACTCCAGTGCGCCCGCCTGCGCGTCCCCCTCGACTACGCCGACCCCGCCGCCAAGACCACCGAGATCGCCGTCTACCGGATGCCCGCCACCGGCCCCGCGTCCGCACGCATCGGCAGCCTCGCGACCAACCCGGGCGGCCCCGGCAGCGGCGTACGCGACACCGTGGTCAACCTCGCCGACTCCAAGCCCACCCTCGCCGCGCGCTACGACATCGTCGGGTTCGACCCGCGCGGCACCGGCGACAGCACCCCCGTCGTGTGCGCCGACGGGCCCCTCATGGACCGCCTCCAGTCCATCGACCCCACCCCACGCGACGCCGCCGCCGTCGACGCGGCCGCCGCGGTCCTCAAGGACTTCGGCCGGAGCTGCGCCGCGCGCATGGGCGACCTGCTCCCGCACCTCGGGACCAGCGAGGCCGCCGACGACATGGACATACTGCGCGGCGTCCTCGGCGACGAACGCCTCAACTACATCGGCACCTCGTACGGCACCTACCTCGGCGCCCGCTACGCCGACCGGCACCCGGACCGCGTCGGCCGCTTCGTCCTGGACGGGCTCCTCGACCCCGCCTCCGACCGCACCGCACTCGCCCGCGAGCAGGCGCAGGGATTCGACGCCGCGTTCCGGGCGTTCGCGGCGGACTGCATCGGCAGGGCCGGCTGCCCGTTCACCGGCGACGCCGACGCCGCCGCCCGGCAGATGCGCGCCATGCTCGACAAGCTGAGCGACACCCCCGCCCGCGCCGGCGGGCGCACCCTCGACGAGGCCATGGCCTCGACCGTGGTCTGCGGCTACCTCTACCACCCCGCCCAGTGGCCCAGGCTGCGCACACTCGTCGCGGCACTCGCCCGCGGCGACGCCGCGCCGATGATCGGCGCGTTCGACTCCTACGCCGACCGCGGCGACGACGGCGCGTACGCGGACTCCTCCCTGGACGGCTACTTCGAGATCAACTGCGCCGACGGCCGCTTCCTCTCCGCCCAGGAGGCCGCCCGCCTGGGCCGCGAGATCACCGCGACCGCGCCGGTGCTCGGCCCGTCGGTGGTGTGGAGCTGGGCGGCGGACTGCGCAGCCCCCGGACCGGACCTGGCCACGCCGCTGGACGGCACGCGCCTGCCCGGGATGCTGCTGGTCAGCACCACCCGCGACCCCGCCACACCGCACGTCGCCGCACCCCGGGTCCGCGGGCAGCTGCCCGCCTCGCGGCTGGTGACGTACAACGGCGACGGCCACGTCGCGATCTACCGGCAGAACGCCTGCGTGGACCGCGCCGTCGACCGCCACCTCCTCGACGGGACGCTGCCCGGCGCGGACGTCCGCTGCGCCTGACCCGGCGCCGCCGCCCCGCGGAATCGGCTCTGCGGAACCGGCCCGCGGACCGCGCCTAGTCGATCAGGCCCTGTAGATCAGGCCCTGTAGATCAGCTCCGAAAGACCAGAGGGCCGGCCCCAGGGCGCTCAGGCGCCGGACCTGCCGGTCACCACGAGCGCGTACGCGAGCAGCCCGAACGCGGCCGTGTTCAGCACCACCCGCACCAGGTTGAAGGCGCGCCAGCGGTGCTCGTCGAACGCGGCGCGCGCGGCCGCGGTGTCGATCGCGTCGGGGTCGCCGGCCGCCTTGAGCGCGTCGTTCCGGGGCACGTTCACACCGCCGGTGATCACCACGGTCGCCAGATAGAGCACGAAGGCCGCCGCGATCCACGGCAGCGCGTCCTCGCCCAGGTGCAGCAGCCCCGCCAGCAGCGTGGTCAGCAGGGCGCCCACGAACCCGCCGCCGAGGAACACCGGGTTGATGATGGCGCGGTCCATCGCCTGGAACGCCCCGACGAACGTCCGGTCGTCGGTCTTCGCCAGCCCCGGCATGATCGCGTTCGCGTAGATCCCGAAAACACCCGCCATCATGCCCGTCGTCATCGTCGCCAGGATCAACGACGCCACTCTCAGCCCGTCCACGCTCCGCCTCCCGCCGCCCCGGTATCGGGGGTGTGCCCAAGGTGCCGCCCGGTGTGCGCCGGCGCCGCCGCGGCGGTCCGACACGGTGGAGCATGGCAGCTCGCCACCACCGGGTACGGGAGCGCGCTACGATCCGCAGGTCGTACGAGCGGGTGGGGGTCCGTGATGCGGAGCAGGGGTGGGCGAACGGCGGCCGGGCGCAACGGACTTCGGGCCGCGGCGCGGCCGACCGGGCCGGTGGCGGCACTATTGGGCGCGGCGTGCCTGGCGGCGTGCGTGTCGTGCGCCAAGGACGACATCTTGGACAGCGCCGTGCACGACCGCGCACGCGACTACCTGCGTACGGTCGCCGAGGGCGCCCCGCCGACCGCCTACTACGGCGACTGCGGCGGCCGGCGCAACGACAGCGCCCACGACGCGCTCGCCGACGAAGGCGCCGGATTCGGCTTCGCGCTCACCGGCTCCGTCGAGAGCGGCGACAGCGCCGACATCAACGTGAGCGTGACCGGCCGCGACGGCGCACCCACCTCCTACGTCCTGGACCTGCACCGGGAGAACGGCACCTGGTACGTGTGCGGCGTGGACGAAGGCAGCGTCGACCTCGGCGGAGCCGGCTGACCAGGCCGCACTGCCCGCTCTGGCCGCACTGGCCGAACGGCCCTGGCTTCGTCAGTCGGAGACCGCGACGACCGTGCGGTGGTGACGCGGGCGGGCGATCTCCTCCACGACGGCGAGGCCGAGGTCCGCGTACGAGATGTGCCCCTGGACGTCCACCTCCGCCGCGTGCACCGGCCGCGCGGTCCCGATGCGGTACGCGCCCGCGCGCCCCGCCTCGTCCAGCACCATCGGCGGGCACACCACGAGCCAGTCCAGGCCGTTCCCGGCCGCCGCGAACGTGTCGGCCGCGTCGGCGTGCCCACGCGCGAACTCCAGCCACTCCTCCGGGAATTCCGGCGCGTCCATGATGCGTACGCCCGGCGCTGTTTCGACGGTCGTCGCGATCCCCACGTGGACCAGCCGCGTGACACCGGCCTTCGCCAGGCCCTCGACGAGGGCGGCGGACGCCGCGCCGTAGAACGCGCGCGAACCGGTGTCCGGGGTGTAGACCGCGCTCACCGCCGCCGTGTGCCCGGCCGCGGCGCGGGCGACGTCGGCCGGGTCGGTGACGTCGCCGGCCACCACGGACACGTTCGCCCGCCCGGCCAGGTCCGCGTGGCGGGCGGGGTCGCGGACGACCGCGGTGACCGCGTACCCGCGTGCCACCGCCTCGGCGAGCACGGCCCGCCCGGCCCGGCCGCCCGCGCCGAACACCGCGATGCGGACCCCGCCCCCGCTGCTCCCGCTGTCCTCGCCGCCCGTGCCCGTCTCGTGGATTCCGCTCATGACACAGCTCCGCCCTGGTCTGCGCGGCGGGGCCGATCCCCGCCGCTGCCTGCAACGGTATGGATCGGATACTGGTTACTTCAACGAAACCGGACTAGCGTCGGACGCATGCCGAACCGCGCGGAACCGACCCCGAAGCAGCCGTCCCCGACCCCGGCGCCGACCCCGACGCCGATTCCGGCAGCGACGGAGCCGGCGTCCCCGGCACGCGCGCCGCTCACCGGCGACTTCTTCGACCCGGCATGCCCGCAGAGCGCGGTGCCGATCCGGATCGGCGAGAAGTGGGCCGGCATGGTCGTCGTCTGCCTGGCCGACGGACCGCGCCGGTTCTCCGAGCTGAAGGTGCCGCTGCGCGGGATCACCCCGAAGGTGCTCACCGAGACGCTGCGCGCGCTGGAGCGCGACGGCATGGTGACGCGCACCGCGTACAACGAGTCGCCGCCGCGCGTCGAGTACGCGCTCACCGACCTCGGCCGCACCCTGCTGGGCCCGATCCAGGCGTGCCGCGAGTGGGCGGCCGCGAACCTGCCCGCGCTGCTCGCGGCGCGGGAGGCGTACCTGAACGACCGCGAGCACGCGGCAGGCTGACGGCCGGTCAGATGGGGCTGGGTCGGACAGGGAACGTCAGGACAGGGCACGTCAGGACGGCGCACGTCAGGTGTGGCGGGCCGGCTGGGGACAGGTCGCGCTGCCTCAGGGGTCAGCCGCCGGACGGGCCGCCGTCCGTGCCGGACAGGTGCGTCCACAGGTGCATGGCTGCGTACGCGCGCCACGGCCGCCAGCCCTCGGCGCGCTCGGCGACCGCCGCCGCAGTGTCGTCGGCGCCGAGGTCGCGCAGGGCGTGGCGGACCCCCAGGTCGGTGAGCGGGATCGCGTCGGGGTCGCCGAGCGCGCGCATCGCGATGTACGAGGCAGTCCACGGCCCGATGCCCGGCAGCGCGAGGAGCGCGCGCTCGGTGTCGGCGCGGTCGGCGCCCGGGTCCAGGACGACGCCGCCGTCCGCGACCGCCGACGCGAGGGCGCGCAGCGCGCGGGTGCGGGAGCCGGTGAGGCCGATGCCCGAGAGGTCGTCGCCGGCGACCTGTTCGGCGCTGGGGAACATGTGGGTGAGGGTGCCGTCGGGGGCGGCGAGCGGGCAGCCGAGCTTGCGGACGAGGCGTTCGGCGAGCGTCCGCGCGCCCTTCACCGTCACCTGCTGGCCGAGGACCGCGCGGACCGCGAGTTCGAAGCCGTCCACATGGCCGGGCACGCGCAGCCCGGGGTTCTTGGCGACCAGCGGGCCGATCAGCGGGTCGGCGCCGAGGACGTCGTCGACGCCCTGCGGGTCGGCGTCCAGGTCGAACAGCCGGCGGGTGCGCTGCACGGCGGCGGTCAGGTCGCGCAGGTCCTCCAGGCGCAGGCGGAGTGTCGCGTACCCGGCGTCGGGGTGCGGAGTGACGGTCATGATGCCGGTGCGTCGCGGCAGGCGCAGACTGCGCCGGTACGAACGCGCGCCCGCGCCGCCGTCGCCCGCACCCTCGCGGCCGCGGTCGTTGGTGACGACCTCTTCCACGCCGCCGATCGCGCGGTCGGCGAGGAAGTCGAGCAGCGGGTCGTGGGAGAAGGGCCGGCGGTGCTGGAGCCGGAGGACTATGTCGCCCTCGCCGTCGGCACCAGGCCCCGCGGGGCGGTGTCGGCGGCGCAGTTCGGTGGGCGCGCAGCCGAACGCCTCCGCCATCGAGTCGTTGAACTGCCGCACGCTGGAGTAGCCGGCGGCGAACGCGATCTGGGTGATCGGCAGGTCGGTGGCCTCGATGAGCATGCGGGCGGTCTGCGCGCGGCGCATCCTCGCGAGAGCCAGCGGGCCGGTGCCGACCTCGCCGACCATCTGCCGGTGCAGGTGGCGCTCGGACACGGCGAGGCGGCGGGCCAGGGTGCCGACGCCGCCCTCGTCGACGACGCCGTCCGCGATCAGGCGCAGCGCGCGGCCGACGAGGTCGGCGCGGATGTCCCAGTCGGGCGATCCGGGGCTGGCCTCGGGCCGGCAGCGCTTGCAGGCGCGGAACCCGGCGGCCTGTGCGGCGGCCGCGGTGGTGAAGAAGGAGACGTTCTCGGGCTTGGGCGTGCGGGCCGGGCAGCTGGGACGGCAGTAGATGCCGGTGCTGGACACGGCCGTGTAGAAGCTGCCGTCGAAGCGGGCGTCGCGGCTGCTGATGGCCTGGTAGCGGGCGGTGAAGGTCTCGGGCACCCCTCCATGATGCGTCCCCCCGCCCGTGGTGACTGGCGGTTTTCGGACGCGACGGTGGGGGCGGCCGTGGGGAGCGCGGTGGCGGGTCGCGGCGGCGCCGCGGCGGGGCGGGCGGGCGCGGGCTCAGCCGCGGTTGTACAGCCGCATGCTGAGGGTGCCGAAGACGGCGACGAAGCCGGCCGCGTACAGCAGTGTCCAGCCGGTCTCGGGGCTGCCGAAGTCGCCTGCCACGAGGTCGCGGACCGCGCTGACGAGGTGGGCGATCGGGTTGGCGTCGACGAAGGCCTGGAGCCAGCCGGGCATGGTCTCGGGCTCGACGAAGATGTTGCTGAGGAACGTCGCCGGGAACAGCACCATCATCGCGGTGCCGGCGACGGCTTTCTCGCTGCGCATGAGCAGGCCGAGCGTCGTCCACACCCACGAGAACGCGAACGCGAACACCAGCACGAGCGCGACCGCCGCCAGCACGCCGGGCACGCCGCCGTCTGGACGGAAGCCCAGCACCAGGCCGGTCAGGAGGATCATCGTGGCGGCCAGCAGGTAGCGGAGCAGGTCGCCGACGAGCATCCCGACCAGGACCGCGGGACGCCAGACCGGCAGCGTACGGAAGCGGTCGAAGACCCCGTTGGCAATGTCGCGGTTGAGCGCGAGGCCGGTGCCCATGGTCGTCATCACGATGCTCTGCACGAGGACGCCCGGCACGACGTACTGCAGGTACTCGTCGGTGGAGCCGGCCAGCGCGCCGCCGAAGAGGTACGTGAACATCAGGGTCATCATCAGCGGGAACGCGGTCACCTCCAGCAGGTGCGTGGTGGCCGGCCGCGTCTTGAGCACGGCCCGCCACGCGAACACCGCGGACGCGGCCACCGGGGTGGGACGCCGGGGCCGCTCGCGGGCGGCGAACAATCCGGCGATGTCCTGCACCGCGACGGGCGGGTGGCGGCGCGGGTCGTCCGCGTCGAGGCCGGCGCCCGGGGTGACGGCGGCCGGTGCGCCGTTCGGGGACGCGGGTGCGGCGGCTGGGCTGCTCATGGTCGGATTCCTCCTCGCTGGGGCGCGCCGCGGCCCTGGTGCCGGGGGCTCCGGCGCAGGTCGCGCGGGTCGGCGCGTCTTCCTTCACGCGTCTTCCTTCACGCGTCTTCCTTCACGCGTCTTCCTTCACGCGTCTTCTTTCGCGGGTCGCCTTTGCGAACCGGGCGACGCTCGACCTAGGGGCGCGAGTCGGCGTCGCGCGTGCGCGAGACCGGGCCGCGGCGCGGGCGCGGGAAGCGAGATCGGATCTCGCGGGCGGGGCGAGCGGCGGCCTCCTACGCCCGCCTCTGCCTCGCGTGGCGGCTCGGCGGCTCGGCGCCTCGGTGGGTCCGCGGCTCGGTGGGTCCGCGGCTCCGTGGGTCCGTGGGCCGGCAGGTTCGCGCGGGTACGGCCGCCGGGTGTCCGCCGGAGCGCCACCCCCTGAACGGCCGCTTCTCGTACGCGTGCTCGAACGCGCCCGGCGCCGTCTCGCACGCACGGGTGACCACCGGCACGCCGCGTTCCGGCGACCCGGCAGACTGGGCCCATGACCGTGATCCTGCTGCGCAACGGCAACGTCTACAGCCCTGCCGACCCCTTCGCCACCGCCCTCGTCGTCGAGGACGGCACCGTCGCGTGGATCGGCGCGGAGGGCGCCGCCGAGGCGCACGTGTCGTCGGCCGACGAGGTCGTCGACCTCGACGGAGCGCTGGTGACCCCGGCGTTCGTGGACTCCCACGTGCACGCGACGGCGACGGGGCTCGCCCTGACCGGCCTCGACCTGCGCCCCTCCGGCGCGGACGGCGGCCCCTTGGCGGACGGCGCTGAAGGCGCCGCCGGAGCGGACGGACTGGACCGGATCGCGGAGTTCGCGGCGCGGCTCGGCGACGGCGACGTGCTGCTCGGCCAGGGGTGGGACGAGCCGTCCTTCCGCGGCGGCATCCCGGACACCGCGGCGCTGGACCGGGCGGTCGGCGGGCGGCAGGCCTACCTGTCGCGGATCGACGTGCACTCGGCGCTGGCGTCGTCGGCGCTGCGGGCGGCGGTCCCGGGGCTGGCCGGCCTGGACGGGTACGACCCGGCGGGGCCGCTGACCGGTGCGGCGCACCACGCCGTACGCGCGGCGGCGCACGCGGCGCTCACCCCGGCGCGGCGCACCGAGGCGCAGCGGGCGGCGCGCGAGCGGGCCGCGGCGCTCGGCATCGGGACACTCGTGGAGTGCGCGGGTCCGGAGATCGCGGGTGCGGACGACCTGGCGCTGCTGCTGAAGCTGGCCGCGGAGGAGGCCGGTCCGGAGGTGGTGGCGTACTGGGGCGAGGCGGTCGATTCCGCGGATGCGGCGCGGGAGTTGGCGGCGCGGCACGGGGCGCACGGGCTGGGCGGGGACCTGTTCGCGGACGGGTCGATCGGGTCGCACACGGCATGCCTGCACGCCGCGTACGCCGACCGGTCCGGGGTCGTGGGCCTGGCGCACCTGGGTGCGGAGCGGATCGCGGCGCATCTGGCGGCGTGCACGGAGGCGGGTGTGCAGGCCGGGTTCCACGCGATCGGCGACGCGGCGGTGGACGCCGTGGTGGCGGGCGCGCGGGCGGCGGCGGAACGGTACGGGGCGGGCGCCGTACGGGCGTTGCGGCACCGTGTCGAGCACGCGGAGCTGATCGGCGCGGACGCGGTGGCGGCGTTCGCGGAACTGGGCCTGGTGGCGTCGGTGCAGCCAGGGTTCGACGCGGCGTGGGGCGGCACGGAGGGGATGTACGTGCGGCGGCTGGGCGCGGAGCGCGCCGCGCGGATGAACCCGTTCGCGACGCTGAACCGCGCGGGTGTGCCGCTGGCGTTCGGGTCGGATTCCCCGGTGACGCCGCTGGACCCGTGGGGGACGGTGCGGGCGGCGGCGTTCCACCGCACGGCGGGGGAGCGGATCTCGGTGCGGGCGGCGTTCAACGCGCACACGCGCGGCGGGCACCGGGCACTGGGGCGGGACGACGAAGGGGTGCTGGTGCCGGGGGCGCCGGCGACGTACGCGGTGTGGCGTACCGGCGAGTTGACGGTGCAGGCCCCGGACTCGCGGCTGTCGGCGTGGTCGACGGATCCGAGCTCGGGCACGCCCGGGCTGCCGGACCTGACGCCGGGGGAGCCGCTGCCGGTGTGCGTGCGCACGGTGGTGCGGGGCGTGGTGGTGTACACCGCGGACTGACCACGTGCGCCCGGGCGTTCGCCGAGTAGCCGTGAGCTGGTGCCGAGCCGAACCGCCGTTCACAAAGCGCCGGTACGCCCCGCCCGGACGCCGCTCCGGGCGGGGCGTACCCGCGTCCGGCCGCCGCCGGGCGCGGGCCGTGCGGCGGCGTCGGTCAGACGTGTTCCATGACGATGACCGCGCTGGTGCCCGGTTCGAGGGCGCGGAAGACGTGGGGCGCGTCGCCTGGATAGGTGACGTAGTCGCCCGGCCCCAGTTCGACGGGGTCGTCGGCGGGGCCGACGAGGGCGCGCCCGGTGCCGATGACGACGTGTTCGACGCTGCCGGGGTTGTGGGGTTGGGACGTGCGGGGCTCGCCGGGCTGCGCGTCGATGCGGAAGATGTCGCGTCGGGCGTGCGGCGGGCAGGAGGCGAGCAGCGTCGCGGCGTAGTCGGCGCGTTCGGAGTAGGTGATCTGCCCTTCGCCCGCGCGGATGACCCGCACCTGGGGCTTGGGCGGGTCGACGAGGCGGCTGAACGGCACGCCGAGGGCGACGCCGAGTGCCCACAGGATCTCGACGCTGGGGTTTCCGGAGCCGGACTCCAGTTGGGAGAGCGTCGACTTGGCGATGCCGGCGCGGCGGGCGAGTTCGGTGAGGGACACTCCGGCGCGCTCGCGCTCGCGGCGTACCGAGGCGGCGATCTGCGCCACGACGTCGACGCCAGGCAGGGCGCCGCCGTCACGCCGGCCCGCGTTCGGGGGCCGGCCTCCGCTGACGGCTCCGCCGGCGCCTGCGGCGACCGCGTCGGCAGCCGGCTCGGCCGGGGCCGTCCCGGACAGGGCGGCGGTGTCGGGCGGGACGGCGGCGTCCTTCCCCGGTTTCCCCATGCGTTCGCTCCAGAAGTCTTCTTGTTCGCCTTGACGAACGGCAGCGCGTGTGTTCATCCTACGGGACATGCGTTCGATATGGCGAACACTCGATCGCGGCACCGCCCGCGACATCGCCCTGGTCTGCCTCGCCGACGCGCTCGTGGGGGCGTCCTTCGGCGCGATCGCCGTGTCCGGCGGGCTCGACTGGTGGGTGCCCGTCCTGATGTCCCTCATCGTCTTCGCGGGCGGCGCGCAGTTCGCCGCCATCGGCGTCGTCCTGTCCGGCGGCAGCGCGGCCGCCGCCGTCGCCACCGGCCTGGTCCTCAACGCGCGGCTGCTCCCCTTCGGCTTCACCGTCGCCGACACCCTCGGCCGCCGCGCCTGGACCCGCGCCCTCGGCGCCCACCTCACCACCGACGAAAGCGTCGCCTTCGTCCTGCGCCACCGCGACCCCGCGCGCCGCCGCGCCGCGTTCTGGGCCTGCGGCCTCGCCCTGTTCGTCGCCTGGAACCTGTCCGTCGTGGCCGGGGCCGCCGCGGGCAGCGCGATCGGCGACACCGACGCCCTGGGCCTGGACGCCGCCTTCCCCGCAGTCCTGCTCGCCCTCATCTGGCCCACGCTCGCCGCCGAACCCACCACCCGCAACGCCGCCCTCCTCGGCGCCGGGGTCGCGGTCGCCGCCACTCCGTTCCTCCCCGCGGGCGTCCCCGTGCTCCTCGCCCTCACCGGCCTTGCTATCGCCGTACACCGCCCCCGCGCCCTCACGCGCAACCCGGAGAGCGCCCCCGCACCCGACTCGGCACCCGACTCGGCGTCCGAACCCGACGGCGGCGTCGGCATCGGGGCCGATCACGAACCCGCGCGCAGCGGCAGTGGCGACGGCCCGGCGGACGCGCCCGCCGCACCACACGGAGCAGCACTCGCTCCGTCCGCACGCGCCGCCCCCAAAGCCGGGCCCGCCCCCCACACAGCCCGCCCTGACTCCCCTGAGGAGACCCGCCCGTGATGCCCCTCCTCGCCATCGCCGCCCTGGCCGCCGGAACCTTCGCGTTCCGCCTGGCAGGCCCCCTCCTGCACGAACGCGTACGCGTCCCCGGCGAGGCGCAGCGCCTCCTCGCCGTCGCCGCGACCGTGCTGCTCACCGCCCTCGTCGTCGCCGCCGCGTTCACCCAGGGACACGGCTTCGCCGGCTGGGCGCGCCCGGCGGGCGTCGCCGTCGCCGCACTGCTCGTCCTCCGCAATGCCCCGTTCCCCGTCGTGGTCGTCGCCGCCGCCGGGACCACCGCCCTCCTCCGCCTCGCGGGCGTCGAGTAGGCGGCCGGCGGGTCAGCCGCCACGGACGACAGCGGGCCCGGAAGCGCCACCACGGCACCTCCGGGCCCACCCCCGACGGAACGTTCGAACTCCCGCGCCCCGCCCCGGCAGAGAGCCTCACCTCCACCCCCGGCGCGCCGCGCGGAGGGCCCAGGTCACGCCGAGGTCGGCACGTGCTCGGGGCCACCCGGCACAGGGGAGTCCGCCGCAAGCGCCCGCCCGGCCGCGCGGCCAGAGTCGGAGTCGGAGTCGGAGCCGGGTTCGGACGCGGCCACCTGCCCAGCCACCAGCCCAACCCCCGGCTCGGTCTCCACGTCGGTCTTGCCCGCGGCGCGCTCGGGAACGGTGAACAGCGGCAGGAAGATCTGCACCAACGGGCCGATGCCGAGCGCGTACACGACCGTCCCCACGCCCACCGAGCCGCCCAGCACCAGGCCGACCGCCAGGACCGTGACCTCGATGCAGGTGCGCACCAGCCGCACCGAGCGGCCGGTCCGACGCACCAGGCCGGTCATCAGCCCGTCGCGCGGCCCCGGTCCCAGGCGCGCACCGATGTACGCGCCGCCCGCGACCGCGTTGAGCACGACCGACGCGAGCATGAACACGACCTGCCAGGCCAGCCCGTCCGCCTCGGGCAGCACCCGCAGCGACGCGTCCACCGACACGCCGATCACCACGACGTTGGAGACCGTGCCCAGGCCCGGTCGCTGCCGCAACGGCCACCACAGCAGCAGGACCGCCGCGCCGACCACCGCGGTGACCGCGCCGAAGCTGAGCGGCGTACGCTCCTGCAGTCCCTGGTGGAACACGTCCCAAGGGTCCAGGCCGAGCCCGGCGCGCAGCATGAGGGCCATGCTGAAGCCGTACAGCGCCAGACCGGCGTACAGCTGTATCAGCCGCCGCCCCCAATAGCAGTCCACCGGATCCGCCCTCCTGCAGAACAGGCTCCCCAAAAAGAGCCACTGATGCGAGAATGGCGACAACTGGATCCCGGATCCATGGCCAATTGCCCAGGAGTGGACTGATGACTGCCCAGCACCTCACCGTCAGCAGCGCCCGCCTGGCCGATCTACTCCACCCCTGGCAGCACCCCGCGGGCCCGGCCGCCGGCGGCCCGCACACCCCCGCGTACAAGGCACTCGCCGACCGCATCCGCTCCCTCGTCCTCGACGGCCGCGTCCCGCTCACCGCGCGCCTGCCCGCCGAACGCGGCCTCGCCGACCGGCTCAGCGTCTCCCGCACCACCGTCGCCGCCGCGTACGACATTCTGCGCACCGACGGCTACCTCGTCTCCCGCCGCGGCTCCGGCTCCTGGACCGCGCTGCCCACCCACCGGCCCGACCCGCCCACCCGCGCGCTCGTGCCCAGCTCCGTCACCGGCACCATCGACCTCGGCGTCGCCGCCCTCCCCGGCCCCGGCCGCGCCCTGGACCGCGCGGTCGCCGACGCCGTCGACGCGCTCCCCGCGTACACCACCGCACACGGCTACCACCCGGCCGGACTCCCCATCCTCCGCGAGACCATCGCCGACCGCTACACCCGCCGCGGCGCCCCCACCACGCCCGACCAGATCATCGTCACCAACGGCGCGCTGTCCGCCTGGGTGCTCCTGCTGCGCACCCTCCTGCACGCCGGCGACCGCGTCGCCGTCGAATCACCCACCTACGCCAACGCCCTGGAATCGGTGCGCGGCGAAGGGGGCCGCCCCGTCCCCGTGCCGATGGCCGACGACGGCTGGGACCTCGCCGCCTGGCAGGACGCGCTGCGCGCCGCCAACCCCCGACTCGCGTACGTCATCCCCGACTACCAGAACCCCACCGGCCACCTCGCCGACACCCCGACCCGCCGCCACCTCATCAACCTCGCCCGCGCCACCGGAACCACCCTCGTCGTCGACGAGACCTGCGCCGACCTCGCCCTCGACATCTCCCTGGACGAACGCCCGGCACCCGTCGCCGCCCACGACCGCAGCGGCACCGTGGTCACCCTCGGCTCCGCCTCCAAGTCCTTCTGGGGCGGCCTGCGCATCGGCTGGATCCGCGGCACCCCCGACCTGGTGCGCCGCCTCGCCACCACCCGCGCCGGCCTCGACGTCGCCGCGCCCGTGCTCGACCAGCTCGTCCTGCACCACCTGATCGCCGACCACGCCGACGCCATACTCGCCGAACGCCTGCCCGGCATCCGCGCCGCCCGCGACTCCCTCGCCGCCATGCTGCGCACCCACCTGCCCGACTGGACGTTCGCGCTCCCGCCGGGCGGCCTGTCGCTGTGGGCGCACACCGACACCCTGTCGACCACCGTCCTCGCCGAGGCCGCCGCCCGCCACGGCCTGCGCCTCGCCCCCGGCACCCTGTTCAGCACCACCGGCGCGTTCGAACGCCACGTACGCCTGCCCTACACCCTCGACGAGCCCACCCTTGCCGAAGCGGTACGCCGCCTCGCCCTCGCCGCCGCCGAAACCGGCCGCGCCCGCCCCGACGCCGGCCTCACCGCCTCCTTCGCCGGCTGCGTGGCCTGACCGCGGGCCCCGACGCCGGCGTCGCCCCGGACGCCCCCGCGACGCCGCGTCGTCCGGGGCCGTCGGCCCGGTCGGCTCAGTACCTGGGGGTGAAGTCGAGGGCGTACAACTTCTTGTCCAGGCTCGCGACGTAGGCGGCGTCCTGCGTGACGGCCGGCGCGGCGTAGACCGCCCCGTGGGTCCGGAAGCTCCAACTCAGGGTGCCCCGGGTCATCTCGATCCCGTAGAGCCTCCCGTCTCCGCAGCCGATGTGGACGCGGCCGTGGGCGAGCGCCGGGGCTCCGACCAGATCCGGGGCCGCGAACGTCCAGCGCGGGGTCCCGGTGCTGCGGTTGACGGCGTGCACGACGTTCTCGCCGCCGACGACGAGGACGTCGCCCTCGAGGGCGGGGGAGTCCGCGGGCGCACCGGCGGAGTAGGCCCAGCGCTGGGTACCTGCGGCGGCGTCGATCGCGTACACGTTGGTGTCGTAGCTCGCCGCGTACACCGTGCCCTCGGTGACCACCACCGCGGTCCGCACCGCGCCGCCGGTCCGGAACGCCCACCGCCGGCTGCCGGTGGCGGCGTCGATCGCGTACACATTGCCGTCCATGCAGCCGGTGTAGACCACGCCGTCCACCACCGTGGGCCGGCCGTAGAACGCTCCCGCGGCGGCGAAGGTCCAGAGCTCCCGGCCGCCGCGCGCGTCCACGGCGTGGAAGCGCGCGATGTAGCCGGTGCTGCCCTGGCCGGGCGGCTCGAGCCCCCCGCCGACGTAGCAGACCCCGTCGGCCACGGTCGGGGCCCCGCCGACCGCCGACACCGGGTACGACCACAGCGCGGCCCCGGTCGAGGCGTCGACGGCGTGCAGCGCCCCCGACCCGCTTCCGTCGACCTTGCCGCTGCGGACGTACGCGATCTCCCCGCTCGTCGTGGGCCGGGAAATCTCGTCGCCGCCGGTCCGATGGACCCAGCGCCGGGAACCCGACGCCGCGTGGACCGCATAGAGGTTACCGTCGTCGCTGGCGACGTAGACCACGCTCCCGTCCGCCACCGGAGCCGCCGCGACGCCACCGCCGGTGACGAACTCCCACTTCGTCGGCGGCGCGTCGGAGTCGGCGGCCCCCGCCCCCCACGGGTAGGTCGCCGCGGCGGTGCCGGCGGCCGCCGCCGCGCCGAGGCCCAGCAGCACCGCCGAACGACGCGAGAGCCCGCGTCGCCGTGCCGGCTCGCCCACGGGCGCGAAGTCGTCCCAGCGGGCATCGTCCGGGTCGGCGACCGTACGGGTGGGCTCCAGACCCGCAGCGGGCCGGGCGCCTTGCGCGGCGCCGGAACCGTCCGCACCGGAACCGGCCGCAGCCGCCGCGTCGCCTGCGTGCCCCGGCAGCGTGGCCGCGCACGCGGCCGCCGCCCGGCCGGGCCGCCGGGACGGAACCTCGTCGAGGGGTAGGGCCCTCAGCCGCCGCCACACCTCGTGCGCGGACGCGGGGCGCAGCCCGGGGTCCTTGGCGAGCAACTGCGCGGCCAACTCCGCCACGCCCGGCGGCAGATCCGCGCGGTGGACGCCGAGCGGGACCGGTTCCTGGCGCAGGTGCGCGTACATGAGCGCCATCGGGTCCGGCGCCGTGAACGGCGGTCGGCCGCAGATGAGTTCGTACAGCATGCAGCCCAGCGCGTACAGGTCCACCCGCCCGTCGCCCGACTCGCCGGAGAAGCGCTCGGGGGCGATGTACGCCGGGGTGCCGACGATCCGGCTCGACCGGGTCGCGGCCGCCGTGTACCGCGCGATCCCGAAGTCGACGACCTTGATCGTGCCCTGGGGTGTCAGCAGCACGTTCGCGGGCTTCAGGTCGCGGTGCACGATGCCCGCGTCGTGCGCGGCGGCCAGCGCGTCGGCGCACTGCGCCGACCACTCGACCGCGTCGCGCACCGCGGGCATGCCGTCCTCGTGCAGCACGCGCGCCAGGTCCCGCCCGGCGACCAGCTCCATGACCACGAACACCGTGCCGTCCGGCTCACGCCCCAGGTCGTGGACGGTGACGATCCCGGGGTGACTGAGCGCCCCCGCGGTCCGCGCCTCCCGTAAGAGCCCCTGCGGGTCGCCGCCGCCCGACGGCAGGACCTTCACCGCCACCCGCCGCGCGATACGGGCGTCGACCGCGGCCCACACCTCCCCCATACCGCCCCGACCCAGCAACTCCTCGAGCTGATAACGCCCGGCCAACACACGCCCGCCCGCCAAACCCGCCCCCGAAAACTCGTCCGCTCGCCCGCACATCCCGTGCCGGAGCCACCGCACAGCGGCAACGCCCGGACCAGGCCGACCCACCGACCCTAGGCCCTGTCTTCAAATTGTCGCCGGGCCCGCGGGCCGTGGCACGCACGCTCGCCGCGTTGCGGACCTTGCCGCCGGGCCTGGCGGCCCGCCCAAGCCAAACCCAGGCCCAGCTGCGGCCCCCGCCA
>NZ_JBEZFP010000098.1:0-36269 GCF_040649515.1 Streptodolium elevatio | reverse complement strand
CTCGTCGGTGCCCGCGACCCACTCGGCGCCTTCGCGCACTTCGCGTCCGCGGCGCCACGTCTCGCCGAGCGCGACGTAGACGAGTACGGCGGCCATGCCGACCAGGTGTTCGCGCCCGGCCAGGTTCGGCTTCCAGGCGACCTCGGCGATCATCAGCCCCCACACGAGCGTCATCAGCACGGGCGCGCGGCAGACCCAGGCGAGGGCCACAACCAGGCCGACGACCGCCGCCGAGGGGCCGGTGTCCAGGACGTGTCCCAGACTGTCGTCGATCCCGAGGAAGCGGTCCGGTCCGAGGGCGATCATGGCACGGGCGGCCATGGTGCCCGCGAGTGTGGCGAGGTACGCGATCACGAGCGTGCGGGCGCGCCCGAGGACCAGTTCGGCGAACCCGAAAACGACGAGCACCTGTGCGAGCGCACCCCATACCGGCAGGTCGGGGGCGGGCACGAACAGCGAGACGGGCGTGCGGAGCAGAGCCAGCCACCACGGCAGGTCCGCGCGTACGCCGCCCAGCACGCGCGTGGTGTCGGCGCCCCAGTCGAACTGCTGGACCACATGGAAGAAGGCCACCAGCGCGGTCGAGGCGAGCGCCAGCGGGATCGCGCGCGGGCCGCGGCGCCGCACTTCCGCGAAGGGCACGGCGATGACGCGCTGCCACTCGCCCTTGAGCGCGGCGCCGGTACGCGCGGTGGCGCTCCGGCGGCGTGGCGGGGGCGGCGCGTCGGGCATCGGGGGGTCTCCGGGGTGGGCCGCCTTCGATGCTTGGCGGATTACACCGGTATGCCCTGATTAACTGGGTTATCTCGCGGCGTTCGAGTTTCCCGCGGGACAGGCGCCAGGTTCACCGGAACGGACGACCCCGGGCAGGCCCGACAGCGGCCGCACTCACCGGCCGCGGCGTCCGCGCCGGAGAATCTGCGCGGCGGCCGCCGAGCCCACCGACAGCAGTACGGCCGCCGCGGCCGGCAGGACGATGTCCGTCCACGGGTCGCGGAACCGGGTGAACGTCGCCTGGCCGTCGGCGATCGTGATGAACCCCGTCGGCGTCACCGTCGCGCCGCCCCCGCCTCCGCCGCCCTCGCCGAGCGCGGAGTCCTGCCGTCCGGAACCCGCGCCGCCGCCGAACCCGAACCGGGCGGTGGCCACCGGGACGACGGTGACGCCGCCGTTGGTGACCGGTTCGCCGAACACCGCGGACGCCGCGGTGGCCTTGCCGAGCGCGCCGGCGAGGCGTTCGAGGAGGGTGGCGCCCACCCCGACTCCCGCGGCCCGCGCCGCGTCGAGGTAGGCGGGCGTGGCGAGTTCGGCGGCCAGGGAGTCCGGGACCGGGGCGGGATCACGAGAGGCAGGCATGTACCCATGCTGGCCGCGCGCCCGGGTGGGGAACAGCCCCGGGGAGGGAGGTATTCAGTGGCAAGGCCACAGGCCCGCGCACGTCATCGGCCGCGGACACCGTCCAGCACCAGGGCGAGCAGGCGCTCGGGTTGTTCGTCGTCGCCGCCGAGGCCGGCCGACAGGGCGATGCCGACGACGAGTTGCACCAGGTCGTCGGATGCGACGTCGGGGCGGGCCGCGCCCGTGCGCTGGGCTCGGGCGAGCAGCGCGGCCGCGGCATCGGTGATCAGGCGGTGGCAGTCGACCCCGAGCCCGTCCGCCTCCCCGTCCGCCGACTCCTCGGCCATCGCCGCCACCGCGGTGCCCTGGTGGAGCCGGGCGTGTGCGAGGAAGGCGCGGAACCACTCGACGAGTGCCGCGTCCGCGGCCGCGGCCGCCGCAGCAGCGGCCGGGTCGGCAGCCCCTGCGTGGGCCGCGACATGCGCGGCGTCCGGGGCATGCACGGAACCCCGGGCATGCGCAGCGTCAGTGACATCGGTGACGTCCGTGGCCAGCAGGCGGTCGGCGTGCGCGACGAGGATCTCGACCCGCTCGACGACGACCGCGGCGGCCAGCGCGCGGCGGTTCGGAAAGTGCCGGTAGAGCGTCCCCGGCCCTACCCCCGCGCGGCGCGCGATCTCGTTGAGGGACGCGTCGGGACCGTCCTCCGCGAACACCTCGCGCGCGGCCGCCACGATGCGTTCGCGGTTCAGGCGCGCGTCGGCGCGCTGCCCCGCGGGTGTTGCCGTCCTGCCCGTCTTCGCCACCGTCGCTCCATCCCTGAGCCAAGTCCCGCGCCGAGTCCCGCCCCGGCCCGCTAGCCAAACGGAGAGGTTCTCCGTATCTTATCCCGGGAGCAAGCGGAGAACCTCTCCGCTTATTGCCGGTCATCTCCGCATGGGAGCACCACGTGCACGACGAAACCCGTACGACCCTCGGCGGCGTGGGCATCTGGACGTTCGCGTTCGATCCGCAGCCCGCCACCCTGGTCCGCGAATCCGCCGCGGAAACAGAAGAGTTGGGATACACCGCCATCTGGTTCGGCGAAGCGTTCGGCCGCGACACCTTCGGCCAGGCGGCCCTGCTGCTGAACGCCACGCGCGGGATCACGGTCGCGTCCGGCATCGCGAACATCGCGTTCCGCGACCCGATCGCCACGGCCACCGCCACCCGCACGCTCGGTGAGGCATTCCCCGGCCGCTACATCCTCGGCCTCGGCGGCCACCGCGTCGACGACACCGTCCACAAGCTCGACGGCTACCCGATGCCCGCACGGGGCCGCGCGGTCGCCACGATGCGCGGGTACCTCGATTCGATGGACGCGGTCCCCGCGCACGGCCCCGACCCCCGACCGGCGCCGCGCCGGGTGCTGGCCGCCCTCGGGCCGAAGATGCTGGAACTGGCCGCCGAGCGCGCGTGGGGCGCGCACCCGTACTTCGTCCCCGTCGAACACACCGCGCGGGCCCGCCACATCTTGGGACCGGACGCGTTCCTCGGCGTCGAACAGGCCGTCATCCTCGACACCGACCTCGTCCGCGCGCGCGAGCTGGCCACCGCGCATGTCGCCGGGTACGTCGGCCAGGCGGCGCATCAGGAGGCGAACGTACGTCGGCTCGGCTTCGGCGACGCGGACATCGCCGGCGTCCCGAGTCGGCGCCTCGTGGACGCGATCGTCGCGTACGGCGACGCCGACACGATCCGCCGCCGGGTCCGCGAGCATTTCGACGCGGGTGCCGACCACGTCTGCGTACAGGTGCTCACCGCCGACCCGGCCGCGCTCCCCCGCCCCGAGTGGCGCGAACTGGCGCCCGCACTGGTCCTGGAGCGCGCGGCGGCCTAGGACGGGTGTCCGGTCGAGCCTGCACGCGCGCAGCCCGCACGACCGGTCGCCGGCAACCGGTCGTCGGCGCAACCGATCGGCGCCGCTAGACCGTGCGGCGCAGGAGCGCGAGGTACATCGCGTCGGTGCCGTGCAGGTGCGGCCACAGCTGGACGTCCGGCCCCGCACCGAGGTCGGTGACGCCGGGGAACAGCTCACGGGCGTCGACCAGTTCGAAGCCCTCCCCCGCCTCCGTCGCGAGCACGTCGTCCACGACGGCACGGGTCTCGGCCTTGTGCGGCGAGCAGGTCACGTACGCGACCACTCCGCCCGGGCGCACCGCACCCAGTGCGGTGCCGAGCAACTGCCTCTGCAACGGCCCCAGTTCGGCGATGTCCTCGGGTCGGCGGCGCCACCGCGACTCCGGACGGCGGCGCAGCGCGCCGAGCCCGCTGCACGGCACGTCGGCGATGACCCGGTCGAACACGCCCGGCTCCCATGCCGGTTGCGTGCCGTCGGCGGTCACGACCTGGTGGTTCGTGTTCCAGCCGATCGCGTTGCGGACCAGTCGGGCGCGGTGGTGGCGGCGCTCGACGGCCAGCAGCGACACATCGCGCTGCGTCGCGATCGCGGCGAGCAGGCCGGCCTTGCCGCCGGGGCCCGCGCACAGGTCGAGCCAGCGCCGCTCACCGCCGTCAACGGGGGCGACCGGGGCCTCGGCGAGTGCCTGCGCGACGAGTTGGCTGCCCTCGTCCTGCACGCCGGCCCGCCCGTCGCGGACCGCGGCGATGGCTCCCGGGTCGCCCTCGGGGAGCACCGCGGCCAGCGGTGACCAGCGCCCCGGCTCGGCGCCGGCCGCGTACAGCTCGTCGAGGGTCGAGCGGCCGGGGCGCGCCACGAGCGTCACGGCCGGGGGCTCGTTGTCCGCGGCGAGCAGTGCCTCGATTCCCTCACGGCCGCCGCCGAGGGCGTCCCACAGCGCGCCCACGACCCAGCGCGGGTGCGAGTGCACGACGGACAGGTGGCCTTCGGCGTCCTCGTCGTACGGCGGCGCGACCTCGTCGAGCCACTCGCCGAGGTCGCGCGCGGAGACCTTGCGCAGCACCGCGTTCACGAACTTCGCCCGGCCGTCGCCCAGGACGCCGCGCGCCAGTTCGACCGTCGCGGAGACGGCGGCGTGCGTCGGGATCCGGGTGGAGAGCAGTTGGTGCGCGCCCAGGCACAGCACGTCGAGGACCGGCGGGTCCACCTCGCCGATCGGGCGGTCCACGCAGCGGTCCAGGATCGCGTCGTACGTGCCCTGGCGGCGCAGCGTCCCGTGCACCAGCTCGGTGGCGAGGGCGGCGTCGCGGCCGGTCATGCGGCGGTCGCGCAGCAGCCCGGGGAGGACCAGGTTGGCGTACGCGTCCCGCTCGTCGACCGCGCGCAGCACGTCGAACGCGGCACGGCGCGCGGCGTCGGGCTTCGGCCGCCGGTAGGTGCGGGACGCCTTGCCGCCGGAGCCTCCCGGGCTGCGCGGCGACCGGCCGGGGGTGACGGGACGGGTCACTCGGTTTCTCCACTCGCGGCGGCGTTTTCCGCGCCGAAGCGCTCGCCGGACTCGGGACGCACGCCCCGGGCCCAGTCCACGGCCGCCATCATGCGCTTGCCCTGGGGCTGCACTTCGGTCAGTTCGACGGCGTGGCTGCCGGTGCCGACCCGGACGACCTTGCGCTCGACGGCGATCTCGCCGGGGGCGAGTTCGGAGTCGCCCGCGCGCAGGCGTACCGGTGCGAGCTTCACGCGCTCGCCGCGGAATGTCGTCCACGCGCCGGGCGCGGGCGTGCAGCCGCGGACGACGCGGTCCACGCGCAGCGCGGGCGTCGTCCAGTCCACCCGGGCGTCCGCCACGGTCACCTTGGGGGCGAGCGACACACCGTCGGGCGGCTGCGGCACGGCCACGAGTTGGCCGTCCTCGATGCCGTCCATGGTCGCCGCGAGCAGGCGCGCGCCGGACCGCGACAGGCGCTCCAGCAGGTCGCCGCTGGTGTCCGTGGGGCGCACGTCGTCGGTCACACACCCGTAGACCGGCCCCGAGTCGAGACCTTCCTCGATCTGGAAGGTGCACGCGCCGGTCACGTCGTCGCCGCCCATGACGGCGTGCTGGACGGGGGCCGCGCCGCGCCACGCGGGCAGCAGGGAGAAGTGCAGGTTGACCCAGCCGCGCGCCGGGATGTCGAGCGCCGCCTTGGGCAGCAGCGCGCCGTACGCCACCACCGGGCAGCAGTCCGGCGCGATCTCGGCCAGCCGCGCCAGGAACTCCGGCTCCCGCGGCCGCGCCGGGCGCAGCACCTCGATGCCCGCCTCCATGGCCCGCTCGGCGACCGGTGACGGGCGCAGCTTGCGCCCCCGGCCGGCCGGGGCGTCCGGACGTGTGACCACCGCGACCACCTCGTGCCGCGAGGCGATCAGCGCCTCCAGCGACGGGACCGCGACCTCGGGTGTCCCCGCGAAAACCAGACGCATCGGAATCAGAGCGCCTTTCCGAAGGTCCCGTGCGGCGACACCTTGACGGCGGGGGGCGCCTGACCGGACCACTCGGCCTCGCGGATCGCCCGGAGCGCGGCCTTGCGCTGCTCGCGGTCGAGCCGGTCGATGAAGAGGATGCCGTCGAGGTGGTCGGTCTCGTGCTGGATGCACCGGGCGAGCAGCTCGGTGCCCTCGATCGTCACCGGGTCGCCGTGCATGTTGAAGCCCTTGGCCACGACCCCGAAGGCGCGCTTGGTGTCGTACGCCAGCCCCGGCAGCGACAGGCACCCCTCGGGGCCGTCCTGCTCGTCGTCGGACAGGTCCAGGTCCGGGTTGACCAGATGCCCGATCTCGCCGTCCACGAAGTAGGTGAAGACCCGCAGCGACACCCCGATCTGCGGAGCCGCCAGCCCCGCCCCGGGCGCGTCCGTCATCGTGTCCGTCAGGTCCTTGACCAGGACCCGAAGCTCCTTGTCGAAGACCGTCACCGGGTCCGCCGCGGTACGCAACACCGGATCACCGAAAAGGCGGATCGGCTGAACTGCCACAGAAGAACTCCCGTTCGACCGGAGACGGAGGACACGACCAAGGGGCGGCACCCCCTCAACCCGCCCAGTCTACCGACGCCCCACCCCCCTCCCCGGCCGAGACAACCTCCCGGCCAACCGCCGCCCCGCACATACGGGCTCGGCGGTCCAGCTGGGTTCAGCCGATGTCGAGGGGATCCATGCGGACCCAGACGGTCTCGGCGGGGCCTCTGGACATCCACAGCGCTTGGGCGGATTTGAGCGCCGCGGCGAGTTCCGCGCCTCGGCCGGGGGCGACGCGGATGAGGAGGCGTTCGCGGCGTTCCTCGGGCGGCGGCTCGGGGGCCTGACGCCCCGGGGTCCACAGGCCGGGGGCGTCGGACGCGGGGGCCGGGGGGCGCTCTATGGCCGCGCGGGCCGCGGCGGACTTGGAACGTGCCCGGGAGGTACGGGTGTTCGCCGGTGCCTGCGGGCTCCTCGGCGGCGGGGCCGGGACCGGGCCGAGGGTCTCGGCGCCCTCGGGCAGGCGTACCAGGCGCATCAGCTCGGCGACGGCCGTGGGCGACCCGGTGACCGAGGCCATGCGCGAGACGGGCGGCAGGCCCAACTCGGCGCGTTCGGCGAGTTCGGTGCGGGCGTAGCCCTGGGGGTCCCAGCGTACGAGGGCCTGCACCGCGCGCAGGGTCGGCTCCGCGATGATCACGACCGCGCCGCCCTCCGACGCCGGGCGGACCAGGGACGCGGCGCCCAGCCAGCGGCGCAGGGCTTCCTCGCCGGCGCGCAGGTCGGGCCGGTTGAGCAGGAGCCAGCCGTCGAGGAGGAGGGCGGCGGCATATCCGTCCGCCGCGACCGGTTCCGCGCCGGGGGTCGCGACGACGAGTGCGGGGACGTCCGGCACCGTCGCCAGCACCGCGTCCCGCCCCGACGTGCGCACCGGCACGCGCGGGAACGCCCGGCCGAGTTCTTCGGCGGTACGGCGCGCACCCACCACGTTCGCCCGCAACTTGGCCCCGCCGCACTCCGCACACCGCCAGCCGACCTCGTGCCGCCCGCACCACGAGCACACCAACGCCCCTTCGGAGCTGGTGAGTTCGAGTGGTCCCACACACGCGGTGCAGCGGGCGGACGCCCGACAGCGCAGGCACGCGGCGTGCGGCACGTACCCGCGCCGCGGCACCTGCACCAGCACGGGCCCGGACTCCAGCGCTCGGCGGGCGACGTCCCAGGCCATCGTCGGCAGGCGTGCGACGCGCGCGGCGTCGTCCCGGGCGAGGTCGAAGTCGCCGACCGTGCGCAGCAGGGGCGCCGCCTCGCGTACGCGCGCCCGGTCGGCCTCGACCGGCTGGGCCCATCCGGAGCGCACCAGCTGCGCGGCGTCGACCGAGGTCGTCAGCCCGCCGACGAGGAACGCCGCCTGCTCGCGCAGCGCACGCATCACCAGCACCTCGCGCACGTGGGGCTGCGGCGCGTGCAGTTCCGAGTGCGCGGTGTCGCCGTCGTCCCACAGGGCGACCAGCCCCAGGTCGGCGACCGGCGCGAACATCGCCGCGCGCGTGCCGACGACGGCCTTGACCGTCCCCCGGCTGACGGCAAGCCAGCGGCGGTAGCGCTCTTCCGGACCCACCTCGGCGGTGAGCGCGATGTGGTGCCCCCGCCCGAGCAGCTGCTCCATGGCCTCGTCGACGCGCGCGACGGCCTTGCCGTCCGGCAGCACGACGATCCCGCCGCGCCCGGACGCGAGCACCGCGGCCAGCAGCAGCGCGATCTCCCCCGGCCAGGTCGGGCCGGGCAGCGCGGTCCAGACGGTACGCGGCGACTCCCCGGCCGCCAGCGCCTCCAGCAGCCGCGGCCCGTCGGCGTACCGCGCCCAGCTGCCTGGCTCGGGGCGGCCGGGTGCGGGCAGCGGATCGATGGCGGGCTCGGTCTCGACGCGCGCGTGTCGGGGCGGCAGCGCGAGCGAGAGGACGTCGGCCAGGGTGCCCGCGTAGCGGTCGGCGACCGCGCGGGCGAGGTCCAACATGCGGGCGGGCAGCACCGGTTCCGGCGACAGCACACGCTCGATGCGGGCCAACGGCCCGGAGTAGTCGCTCGCCGCGAGCCGGTCGACGACGATTCCGTCGATCAGGCCGCCACCGCGGCGCCGGTCTCCCGCGGCGTGGCCGCCGAAACGTACGCGCACCCGCACGCCCGGCTGGGCGGTCTCCGCCATGGTCTCCGGCACGGCGTAGTCGAAGTACTGGTCGAGGTGGGACAGCGCCTTGTCGACGACGACGCGGGCGACCGGCAGTTCGGCGGCGAGGGCCGGGGGCTTGCGCGGTTTGGCGGACTTGGCGGCCTTGCGCGCGGCGGCGACGGCGATCTCCAACTGCTCGGCGGGAGCAGTGGAGTCGTCGTCCGGCCGGTCCCCCGCGCTGTGCTCACCCACCCGGGCATCTTCCCAGATCAGGGCGACAGAGCCGGGGCAGGCCACGCCCCGGAGCACCCCGCGCCGGCGCGGGTGGTCAGGAGCCGGGCCCGCTGTGCCGCCGTACGCACAGCTCCGCCGCACCGAGCAGCGCAGCGGGCGGGCCGAACACCCAGATCGGCCAGAAGTAGACCGGCTGCTCGGTGACCAGGACCAGCAGCCAGATGGCGACGTTGACCGCGGTCACCGCGAGCACCGCGGTCCACAGGCCGCGCAGGACGCTCCGTGCGCTCACCCCGCGCCGACGCTCCTCGCGTTCCTCGCGCGCCTGCCGGGCCCGCACCGGGACGGGAACAGGGACGACGACAGGGACCGGCGGCGGAACGGGCGGTTCCGCGCGCGTGGGTCTCGGGGACGGCGGGGCCACCGGCTGCACCGCCGCGGACCGCTGCCAGGCCGCGCGCAGCACCTCGACGTCGTACTCCAGGTGCTCGGGCGGCGGCAGGTCCTTGAGCAGCTGGGCCAGTTCCCCCAGGGTCACCGCGGAGTACGCGGCACCGATGCGGTCGGTGTACTCGTCCAGCGTCAGGCGACCCTGGTCGTGATGTGTCCGCAGGAGTTCGACCGCCGCTTCGCGGTCGACGTCGGAAGCCCGCATGGCCGGTTGCCTCAGCATGACTCCGAGGCTAGGCACGCCGATCGGGTGTGCCCATGGGGCTAGCCCCACTTTTCGGGGCGTCTTCCGGTCCCTTCCTGGACTGTCCGCGGCCCGCTCCCGGCCCTTCTCCTGGGCCCCTCTCCCGGGCCCCTCTCCCGGGCTCGCCGCCCGAGTCGGCGGGGCCGCGCGGGCGTCACCCCAGCAGGTCGCGCAGGCCGACGAGGTATCGCTCAGGGGTGAGGTCGCCGGTCACGTGGAACTGCACGACGTACCCCTGCATGAGGGACAGCAGGGTGTGCGCGACCGCGCGGCGGTCGGCGTCGGCCGGCAGGTGCCCGGCACCGACGAACCCGTCCGCGACCTCGGCCAGCTCGTCCAGCATCTCGCGGTTGAGGGCGGCGATGACCTCGCGCAGCGCCGGGTCGCCGAGCGACTCGCCCCACGCGTGGATCATGAGGCGGCCGGTGCCGTCCGGGTCGCGGAACGCGCCGAGGTCGTCGATGAGCCGGGCCAGCGTGTCGGCCGGGGAGAGGTCGCGGCCGCTGTCGAGCAGTGCCCGCACCGAGGCGCGGACCTGGCCGACCGCCCCGGCGGCGATGTCCGCGATCAATTCGTCCTTGCCGGCGAAGTACCGATAGACGGCTCCGGCCGACAGCCCGGACTCGGCGAACACGTCCTGCATCGACGTGCGGTGGAAGCCGTTCCGGGCGAAGCAGCGCCCGGCCGCCTCCACAATCTGGCGGCGACGGGCATCGAGATGGGCCTGCGCGACTTTGGGCATGCCAGAATAATAAAACGAGCGTTCTTCTTTTTGGCCCGACACCGCCGCGGAGTTCGCGCCGCGTCGTCGTCCGACCCGTTCGGCCATGTTCGAACTGTTTGATCCGCTCGATCCGCTCGATCCGCTCGACTCTTTCGACCTGTTCGACCCATCCGACCGGCAGGGAGTGTCCATGTCCTCGGCTCGTACGCCGCACGCCGAACCCGAAGCCGCCGCGCACCGCGCGCACGCCGGCCCGGTGAACCTTCCCCCGCGCCGGATCGCCGCGCTGGTCGCGGGCGCCCTGGTGGTGATCCAGGCCGGGATGCTGGTGCTGTTCGCGTGGCCCAACGCCCGGCTGCACCCGCGCGACGTGCCGATCTCCGTGTCCGGGCCGCCGCCCGCCGTCGCGCAGATCGTCGAGGGGCTGCGCCGCGCGGACCCCGGAGCGTTCAAGGTGCACGTCGCCGAGGACGAAGCGGCCGCCCGCGACCGGGTGTTGGACCGCAAGGACTACGGTGCGCTCGTGGTCGGCCCGGAGGGGCCTCGCGTCCTGGTCGCGTCCGGAGCGAGTGTGCCGGTCGCGCAACTGCTCGAACAGGTCGCGGCGGGAGCGAACGGAGGCCGGCCGGTCCCGGTCGACGACCTGGTGCCGCCCGCGTCGGGCGACCCGCGCGGCACGGGGCTCAACTCGGGCATGCTGCCGCTGGTCCTCACCGGGATGTTCAGCGGCATCCTGCTGACCCTGCTGGTCTCGCAAGTACGGTGGCGGGTCGTGGCCGCGGCGGCGTTCTCCCTGGTGGGCGGGGTGTGCGCGACAGGGCTGATGCAGGGCTGGGTGGAGGCGATCCGCGGGCCGTTCGCGCTCAACGCGGCGGTCCTCGCCGCGATGATGTTCGCGATCGGGGTGACCATCATCGGCTTCGCGGCGGTGTTCGGACGCCCCGGCATGGCGGTCGGCGCGGTCCTGATGTTCCTGGTCGGCAATCCGCTGTCCGGGGTCGCCGCGGGCCCGCAGATGCTGCCGCAACCCTGGGGAGCCTTCGGACAGTTCCTCCCGCCGGGCGCCGGCGGTAGCCTGCTGCGGTCCACCGCGTTCTTCGACGGGCAGGGCGCGGCGCGTCCACTGGCCGTACTGCTCGGGTGGATGGTCCTGGCCGCCGGACTCATCGCCGCGGCGGCCCTGCTCGACCGGCGTACCCGTCCCGCCGCCAGTCCCTGACGGCCCGCCAGAAGACGGCCACGTGACCCGACATCATCGCAGCGACGCAGCGCACCCCGTGTGCACCGACGAGGCCGACGTGCTGGGGGCCGCCGTACGCCGGCCCCCGCTGGGACGCGGCCGCCAGTCCGAGGCCGAACGCAACGACTTCCTCGTACTAGCCGCCGCCCGCGAGGTGTTCACCACGCGCGGTGCCCAGGCGACCGTCGCCGCGGTGGCGCACCGCGCGGGCGTCGGCGTCGGCACCCTCTACCGCCGGTACGGCAGCAAGACCGAGCTGATCCAGACCCTCTGCCGCCTGACGATGGAGCAGATGATCGCCGAGGCGGAGGCGGCGCTCGCCGACGACGCGGATCCCTGGGGGGCGTTCGCGCGGTTCGTGCAGCGCTGCATCCGGCTCCGCGCCGGTGCGGTGTCCATCGTCGCCGGGACCATTCCGGTGACCCCGGACATGATCGAGACGAGTGACCGGGCGAGCACCCTGCTCCAGGCGGTCGTGGACCGCGCCCGGGAGGGCGGCGGGCTGCGTGGCGACGTCTCGCTCGTCGACATCCAGCGCCTCATCGAGTTGTTCGGGCGCTATCCGGGTTCGTTCCCCCTGGACGGCGACCATCCCGCCGAGCTGCTCGCCGAGGAACTCCACGCACGGGAGCGGCTGGTGGCCCTGGCTCTGGACGGGCTCCGGGCACCGGCCGGCTCGCTCCCGGGCCCGGCCCCGACCTGGGCGGACTACCAGCGCCGCTGGATCAGCGCGTTCGCCCCGCCACCGTCGGCCGAGGCCGAGGCCGATGCCGGGTCCGAGGCCGGCCGGACGTCCGAGTCCGAGCTCCGCACCAGATCCGAGTCCGTGCCCGGGACCGCGCACGAAGCCGCGCACGAAGCAAGGTACGAAGCGGCGGACGAGCTCCCGCCGGAGTGACCGCCGTCCCCCGCACGCCAGACCGGCGCCTCAGGCCGAACGGTCCCCCGCGGCGCCCGCGCCCGCCGCCGCGGGGCTGTTCAGGCTCGGGTGGTTCTCCAGCATCGCCTGGAGGAAGCGCCGCATCCGCGGAGACGGGTCCAAGCCCAGGTCGGCGCTCAAGGTGCGCCGCAGGCGCTGGTACGCCTCCACGGCGTGCGCCTGCCTGCCGGACCGGTACAGCGCGAGCATCAACTGCGCCCGCACGTTCTCGTTGGTCGGATGGCGGGTCGCCAACGCGCTCAGTTCACCGATCAGTTCGTGGTGCCGGGCGAGCCGGAGATCGGCCTCGATCCGGGTCTCCTGAACGCTGAGCCGGTACTCCTCCAGCATCGCCGCATGCGCCCGCAACACGGGCCCGGCCTGGACGCCGGTGAGCGCCCGACCCTCCCACATGTCCAGGGCGCGGGCGAGCAGCGCCGAGCCGCGCGCGTCGTCGCCGTCCGCGAGCGCGTCGCGGGCCTTGCGTACCCCCTCGTCGAAGAGGTGCAGGTCGAGACTGCCGTCCGGCACCGAGAAGCGGTACCCGCGCTCGGCCGTCGCAAGTACCTGCTTGGCCGCGCGCATCGTGCCGATCTCGGGTACGCCGCACAGCACGCGTCTGAGATGCAGCACGTATGTCTGCAACGTGGACAGCGCGCTGTCCGGCGGTTGGTCGTCCCACAGCTCCTTGATGCAAACGCCAACCGGGACCACCTGGTTCGCGTTCAGCAGGAGCAGCGCGAGCAATTGTCTCTGCTTCGGCGCCTTGGGGACCGTCGGCGCGCCCACGCCGGTCATGCGCAGCGGGCCGAGGATCGCGAATCGCATCTGTTACGCCTCCGGGTTCCGGGGTCGTCCTCGACGGATGCTAGTCGGAGCAGTCTGTTCCGATAAGGCACTCCATGTAAACGATTGGTGACCTTGCGACAACCGGAACGACGGCTGCCGCGCCGCGGGGTTCGCGTCTCGACCCGGCCCGCTCCGCCTCGCGCCGACTCGTACCGCGCCGTGCGCCGGCCGTTCGCCCCGCGCCCTTGTCGGGCTCCAGTGAGGCTCCAGACGTGCCCCGAACGCTGGTGCAGTCGTCTCGAACACACCATCGGATCAAGGGGCATCACGATGAATCAGCTCACGCTCGGGGGGTTCACCGACATCCTGCGCCGCGCCGCCGGCGAGGAGGAGGACGTCGACCTCGAAGGGGACATCGTCGAGGTCGCGTTCGCGGACCTGGGCTACGACTCGCTCGCGCTGCTGGAGGTCGCGGCCATCGTGGAACGCGAGTTCGGGATCGCGATCGCCGACGAGGCCGTGCAGGAGGCCAGGACACCGGGCATGTTCATCGGCCTCGTGAACGGGCTGCTGGAGCAACCGGCATGAGCACGAGTGTCGCCGCGGTCGCCGACCCGACGGCGCCGCCCCGATGGCTCGCCTGCCGGGGATGCGGCTCGCTGGTGTACGCGAAGCGGTTCGCGACCGCCCACCGGGTATGTCCCGACTGCGGCCACCACCATCCCCTGACCGCGGACGAGCGCATCGGCCAACTCTTCGACACCGCAAGCGTGTCGCGGGTCGGTGGCGCCGCGTACACCGCCGACCCGCTCGGGTTCACCGACTCCAGACCGTATCCCGAACGGGTGGCGCAGGCCCGGGCCGCGACCGGGCTCGACGAAGCCGTCGTGTGCGTACGCGGGACGATCGAGGGCAGACCCGTCGTCGCCGCGGTCATGGACTTCCGCTTCATGGGCGGCAGCCTCGGCGGCGCGGTCGGCGAACTGGTCGCCGAGGCCGCCGAATCCGCGCTGCGCGACCGCGTACCGCTGCTGCTCGTGTGCGCGTCGGGCGGAGCCCGCATGCAAGAGGGCATCGTCGCGCTCATGCAGATGGCCAAGACCAGCGGCGCCCTGGCCCGGCTGGACGCTGCGGGCGTCCTGACCGTGTCGCTGGTCACCGACCCCACGTTCGGCGGGGTGGCCGCGTCGTACGCCACGCTGTGCGACGTCATCGTCACCGAGCCCGGCGCCCGTCTCGGGTTCGCCGGCCCCCGGGTGATCGCCCAGACGATCCGCCAGGAACTGCCGCCGGGCTTCCAGCGGGCGGAATTCCTGCTGGCACACGGGATCGTGGACGTCGTCGCCAAACGCGGGGAACTGCGCTCGGTGCTGGCCAAGTTGCTGACCGCCGCGGCCCCACCGGAGCCGTCGGCTGCCGACCCCCTGAAGCCAGGCCCGCGGGACCCGCTCGTCCGTGATCCGGAGCTCCTGCCGCCACGCGACCCCTGGGCGACGGTCCGCGCCGCCCGAGCGATCGAACGACCCGGCACCCTTTCCTACTTCGCGCACCTCCTCGACGACTTCCAGGAGCTGCGCGGCGACCGAGCGCACGGCGACTGCCCGGCGATCGTCGGCGGCACCGCCCGGTTCGCCGGACGCACGGTCGTCGCCATCGGCCACGAGAAGGGCGAGAGCCTGGCCGAACTGGCGACGCGCAACTACGGCATGGCCACGCCGGCCGGCTATCGCAAGGCGATGCGCCTGATGCGGCTGGCCGCAAAGCTGCGGGCGCCCGTACTGACTTTCGTCGACACGCCGGGCGCGTACCCGGGCATCGAGGCCGAGGAGCAGGGCCAGTGCGTCGCCATCGCCGAGAGCATCCGCCTCATGGCCGCGCTCCCGGTGCCGATCGTCAGCGTGGTCACCGGGGAGGGCGGCAGCGGCGGCGCCCTCGCGCTCGCCGTCGCCGACCGCGTGGTGATGCTCGCGGACGCGGTGTACTCGGTCATCAGTCCCGAGGGCTGCGCCGCGATCCTGTGGGACGACCCGGCGCGCGCCGCCGACGCGGCCGCCGCCCTTCGCCTCGGCGCACGTGAACTCCTGGCACTCGGCGCGGTCGACGGCGTGGTCCCGGTTCCCGAAGGCGGCCCGCAGGCCGACCCCGCGCGGATGGCGGCCGACCTCGCCGCCGTCGTGGGCGCCGCGCTCGACGCGCTCGTACCGCTCGGCGGCGAGCGCCTGATGGCCGAACGCCTCGCCAAATTCCGCGCGTTCGGTGCGCCCACCGGTGCCCCGAACACGACCGCGGACACGCCCTCGGACACATCCCCGGACACATCCCCGGAAAGGTCCCCGGACGCACCCGTGGGCGCGCCCCCGCATCCGACCGCAGAGGAGCAGGACCAGTGACCCTCGCCCCGGAACAGCCCGTACACGACCTCGCCCCCGACACCGCCGCCGAACTGATCGATCTGGTGGGCGCGGTGCGTGAGCACGCGACCCGCCTGATCGTCGACCTGAGCACGGCACCGTCCGCCGTGCGCGTACGGGCAGGCGACGTCCTCGTCGAACTGGAGTGGCAGTCCGCCGCACCCGTCGCGCCCGACCACCCCGCGCCGACCGCCCACTCCTCCACCCCCGCGACGGCGAACGCTCCCGCCGGTCCCGTGCCGCCCGACACCCGCGCCGCCGGGCCTCCCGGCGAACGCACCATCGCCGCACCCAGCGTGGGCACCTTCTACCGCTCCCCCGAACCCGGCGCGCCGCCCTTCGTCGCGGAAGGCGACCTGGTCGCCCCCGGCCGCCAGGTCGGCATCGTCGAGGTGATGAAGCTGATGATCCCGGTGCACGCGGACCGGGCCGGGCGGATCGCACGGTTCCTCGTCGACGACAACGAGCCCGTCGAGTACGGCCAGCCGCTCGTCGCGCTGGACGCCGCCGCGGAATGAGGGACGCATGTTCTCCACCGTGTTGATCGCGAACCGGGGCGAGATCGCCCTGCGCGTCGCGCGTACCTGCAAGGAACTCGACCTGCGCGTGGTCGCCGTGCATTCGACGGAGGACCGCGACTCCGCGGTCGTCCGGTTCGCCGACGAGGCCGTGCAGATCGGCCCGGCGGCCGCCCGGCACAGCTACCTCAGCGTGCCCGCGATCGTCGAGGCGGCGCTGCGCACCGGCGCGGACGCGGTCCATCCCGGCTACGGGTTCCTCTCCGAGGACCCGGTCCTCGCCGAGGAGTGCGCGGCCAACGGCATCGTGTTCATCGGGCCGCCGCCCGGGGTCATCGAGCGCCTCGGCGACAAGACCGCCGCCCGGGCGCTGATGCACGAGGCCGGGCTGCCGCTGCTGCCGGGCAGTCTGCACGCGCTCGGTACGGCGGACGAGGCCCTTGCGGTGGCCGACTCGATCGGGTACCCGGTCATCATCAAGGCCGCCGCGGGGGGCGGCGGGCGCGGCCTGCGGGTGGTGCCGGAGCCGGGCGCGTTCGCCCGCGCGTACCAGGAGACGCGGGCCCAGGCACAGACCCTGTTCGGCGACGGACGCGTGTACGTGGAGCGTTACTTGGGTTCGGCGCGGCACGTCGAGATCCAGATCCTGTGCGACGCGTACGGCAACGGCGTACATCTCGGCGAGCGCGACTGCTCGGTGCAGCGGCGCCACCAGAAGCTCGTCGAGGAGGCCCCCGCCCCCGCGCTGCCCGACGGACTGGCCGAGCGCATGGGCGAGTCCGCCGTCCGCGGCGCGCTCGCGGCCGGGTACGTCGGCGCCGGCACCTTCGAGTTCCTGGTCGCGCCCGACGGCTCGTTCTCGTTCATGGAGGTGAACTGCCGTATCCAGGTGGAGCATCCGGTCACCGAGATGGTCACCGGCATCGACCTGGTGCGCGAGCAGATCCGGGTCGCCGCCAGAGCCCGGCTGGCGTTCACGCAGGACGACGTCGCGGTGCGCGGCGTCGCGATCGAGTGCCGGCTCAACGCCGAGGACCCGCGGCGGGACTTCGCGCCCGCGCCCGGCGTGCTGACCCGGTTCGAGCCGCCGGGCGGTCCGTTCGTACGCGTCGACACACACGGCTACCCCGGCTACCGGGTGCCCGCGGTGTACGACTCCCTCCTCGCCAAGCTGATCGTCTGGGCGCCGGACCGCCCCGCGGCCATCGCCCGCATGCAGCGCGCGCTCGACGAGTTCCACATCACGGGGCCGGGCGTGCACACCACGGCCGCGTTCCTGCGCGAGGTGATCGACCATCCGCTGTTCCGGCACGCCAAGCACGACACCGCCTTCGTGGCGCAGTTCCTGGCGGCCGATCCCCACGACCCGGGAGGTTCCGTATGAGCACCGCTCCGTCCTCACCCGCATCCGCCCGCGCCCCGCGCACCGCACTGGTGACGGGCGCGACCAGCGGCATCGGTCTGTCCGTCGCCCAGGCGCTCGGCGCGGCCGGCGACCGCGTGTTCATCTCCGCGCGCGACGCCGACAACGTCGAGCGCACCGTCAAGGACCTCGGCGACGCCGGCGTCGAGGCCGCCGGAACGGCGTGCGACGTACGCGACGGCGCGTCGGTCCGGGACATGGTGGCCGCCGCGGTGGACCGGTTCGGGCCGGTCGACATCCTGGTCAACAACGCCGGCCGCAGCGGTGGCGGGGTGACCGCCGAACTCCCGGACGAGCTGTGGTTCGACGTCATCGACACCAACCTCCACAGCGTCTTCCGGGTCACCCGCGAGGTGCTGACCGGCGGCGGACTGCGCGAGCGTGCCTGGGGGCGCGTCATCAGCATCGCCTCCACGGGCGGCAAGCAGGGCGTGGTGCTCGCCGCGCCGTACTCGGCCTCCAAACACGGCGTGGTCGGCTTCACGAAGGCGCTGGGCCTCGAACTCGCCCGCACCGGCATCACCGTCAACGCGGTGTGCCCGGGGTTCGTCGAGACGCCGATGGCCGCGAAGGTGCGGCAGGGCTACGCGGCGGCCTGGGACACCACCGAAGAGGACGTGCTCGCCCGCTTCGAGGCCAAGATCCCGCTCGGCCGCTACACGGCACCCGAGGAGGTCGCCGCGATGGTGGCGTACCTGGCCTCGGACGCCGCGGCCGCGGTGACCGCCCAGGCGATCAACGTCTGCGGCGGCCTGGGCAACTACTGAGCCAGACCCGCCAACGGCATCGGGCCCCGGCGCACTTCGCGCCGGGGCCCGAGGTCGTCCGCACGCCCTTCCGGCGTCAGGGCAGCACCACGACCTGGGCCGCGTACGCGAGCCCCGCACCGAAACCCGCGAGCAGCGCCAGGTCGCCCGACGACGCCCGCCCGGACGCGAGCAGCGCCTCCATGGCCAGCGGCACCGACGCCGAAGATGTGTTGCCGGACGTGACCACGTCGTCGGCGACCGCCACGTGCTCCGGCAGCCGCAGGTCGTGGGCCAGCACCTCGGTGATCCGCAGGTTCGCCTGGTGCGGGATGAACGCCCCCAGGTCGGCGGCCGTCACCCCGGCCTTCTCCAGCGCCGTGTGGCACACCTTGGCGATCTCCCCGGCGGTCCACCGGAACACCCTGCGGCCATCCATGTAGAGGACCGGCGACGGCAGTTCGGGGTCGTCGCGGAACTCCCCCCAGGTGCGTGTCATGGTCAGGGCGTCGAGCGCCTCGCCGTCGCTCCCCCACGCCACGGGCCCGATACCGGGCTCGTCGGAGGGCCCCACCACCCACGCCGCCGCGCCGTCGGCGAACAGAAAGGCCAGCGACCGGTCTTCGGCGTCGATGATGTCCCGCATGCGCTCGGCGCCGACCACCACGACGTGGCGGGCGTTGCCCCCGCGGACCATCGAGTCCGCGAGGGCGAGTCCGTAGCAGCCGCCCGCGCAGGCCGCCGAGATGTCGAACGCACCCGCTCCGCCGGCGCCGATCCGCACCGCGAGGTCGGGTGCCATTCCCGGGAGTTGGCGCAGGTGCGAGATCGTGCTCACCAGGACGCAGTCCACGTCTGCCGGTTCGATCCCGGCGGCAGCCAACGCCTTTCCGGCCGCGGTGGCCGCCATCATCTCGAGCGTCTCGTGCGGCCCCGCGAAGCGGCGCGTGCGGATACCGGAGCGCGACTGCACCCACGCGTCGGACGAGTTGATGAGCGCGCAGACCTCGGCGTTGTCCACCGAGCGCTCCGGGCGGTACGCGCCGACGCCCAGGATGCGCGCGTACCGCACGGGGGCCTGTCCTTCGAGTCGTTTCATCGGATCCCACCTCTCGCTACCGCCGTCGGCGAAGCCGCGTCCGCGGCCCGCCGGCACGGCCTGCCTTCCGCCACCCTCACCGCCGCGCCCCGAGCCCCGGTCGAGCACGGCTCGGGGCGGCGGCAGGGGTCACGGTGGTCCAGTGGTTCTCCAGCCGCGATGGAGCACCGTCCACGACCGTGGAGACACACCGGTCCCCGCGGCGATGGGAAGCCAACGATGCCCAAATACACCCTGGAAGACTTCCGGGCGACACTGCGTGACTGCACCGGCCTGGACGGCCACTCCGACCTCGAAGGCGACATCATCGACACGGAGTTCACCGATCTCGGCTTCGACTCCCTGCTGGTCTACGAGATCGCCACGAAGCTCCAGGACGAGTACAAGGTGGCCATCCCCGACGACGCCATCGACGACCTCAAGTCTCCCCGCGGCTTCATCGATTACCTGAACGAGAGGCTTCCCGCATGAGTGAGCGAAGCGAGCGAATCAACAAGAGGGTGCGTTTCGCGAATGCGGCCGCCGAGCGAAGCGAGGTGGCGGCATGAGTGAGCGGAGCGAGCGAATCAATGTGGGGGTGCGTTTCGCGAATGCGGCCACCGAGCGAAGCGAGGTGGCGGCATGAGCCGCCGCAGCGTCGTCGTCACCGGTATAGGGGTGGTGGCGCCGGGAGGGGTCGGGACCAAGGACTTCTGGGATCTGATCACCTCGGGCCGCACCGCGACGCGCCCGATCACGTTGTTCGACGCCGCGGCGTATCGCTCGCAGATGGCCGGCGAGATCGACTTCGACCCGGCCGAACACGGGCTGAGCCACCGCGAGGTCGCCCGCATGGACCGCGCCGCGCAGTTCGCGGTCGTCGCCACCCGCGAATGCCTCGCGGACAGCGGCCTGGAACTGTCCGGACTGGACCCCGCGCGCGTCGCGGTCAGCCTCGGCAGCGCGGTCGGCGCGACGACCGGCCTGGAGAACGAGTACCGGGTCCTCAGCGACACCGGCCGCAAGTGGGTCCTGGACCACGACTACGCGGTCCCCGAGCTGTACGCCCACCTGGTCCCCAGCTCCTTCGCCGCCGAGGTCGCCTGGGCGGCAGGTGCCGAGGGCCCGGTGACGATGGTGTCGTCGGGCTGCACGTCGGGCCTGGACTCGGTCGGCTACGGACGGGACCTCATCGCCGAGGGCACCGCCGACGTGGTGCTCGCGGGTGGCACGGACGCGCCGATCTCGCCGCTCGCGGTCGCCTGCTTCGACGTGATCAAGGCGACCTCGCCGCGCAACGACGAACCGGCCACCGCGTCCCGGCCGTTCGACCGGACCCGCAACGGCTTCGTCCTCGCGGAGGGTGCGGCCATGCTCGTCCTGGAGGAGTACGGGCACGCCCGGGCCAGGGGCGCGCACATCTACGCCGAGATATCCGGTTACGCGTCGCGGTCCAACGCGTACCACATGACCGGCCTCAAGCCGGACGGCATCGAGATGGCCGAGGCGATCCGCGTCGCGCTGGACGAGGGCCGTACCGACCCGACGCAGGTCGATTACGTGAACGCGCACGGCTCGGCGACCAAGCAGAACGACATCCACGAGACCGCGGCGTTCAAGCGGGCGCTCGGCGCGCACGCGTACCGCACGCCGGTCAGCTCGATCAAGTCCATGATCGGGCACTCCCTCGGGGCGATCGGCTCGATCGAGATCGCGGCGTGCGCCCTGGCGATCGAACACGGCGTGGTCCCGCCGACCGCGAACCTGCACGAACGCGACGAGCAACTCGACCTGGACTACGTGCCGTTGCACGCGCGCGAGCAACTGGTCGACGTCGCCTTGTCGGTGGGCAGCGGGTTCGGCGGCTTCCAGAGCGCGATGGTGTTGCGTCGGCCCGAGGGGGTGCGGTCGTGACGGCCGTGTCCACAGCCGTCGGCGCACCGGCCGGGACCACGGTCGTCACCGGTCTGGGCGTGCTGGCACCCAACGGGCTTGGCACCGAGGCGTATTGGTCCGCGACGCTGTCAGGGCGCAGCGGGATCGCACCGATCACCGAATACGACGGGTCGGGCTACCCCTGCCGCTTCGTGGGCGACGTCGTCGACTTCGACCCGACGGAGCACGTACCGAGCCGGCTGATGCCGCAGACCGATCCGCTGACGCGGTTCGCCGTCGCGGCTTCCGACTGGGCGGTGGCCGACGCCGGGATCGCTCCTGGCAGCGTGGACGACCTGGGGATGGGTGTCGTCACCGCGAACGCCTCGGGCGGCTTCTACTTCACCCAGCGCGAGATCCAGAACCTGTGGACGAAGGGTCCCGCCCACGTCAGCGCGTACCAGAGCTTCGCGTGGTTCTACGCGGTCAACACCGGGCAGATCTCCATCCGGCACGGCATGCGCGGCCCCGGCGACGTCCTGGTGGCGGACCAGGCGGCCGGGCTCGACGCGATCGGCCACGCCCGGCGGCAGATCCGGCGCGGGACACCGCTGGTGGTCACCGGCGGCATGGAGGCCCCGCTGAATCCGTACGCCATGGTGGCGCAGATGTCGCACGGCAAGCTGAGCCGGGCGCGGGTCGCGGAGCGTGCGTACATGCCGTTCTCCTCGGACGCGGACGGGTTCGTCCCGGCCGAAGGCGGCGCGATCCTGGTGACCGAGGACGCGGCCTCCGCGCGCGGGCGCGGGGCCCCGCGGTGCTATGGGGAAATCGCCGGGTACGCCGCGACGTTCGACCCGCTGCCGCAGACCGGGCGGCCTTCCGCGCTGCGCAGGGCGGCCGAACTGGCGATCGCCGACGCGGGGTTGACGCCGGAAGGCATCGACGTGGTCTTCGCCGACGCGGCCGGCACCCCCGAGGCCGACCGCGTCGAGGCGGACACGATCACCGCGCTGTTCGGGCCGGAGGGCGTCCCGGTCACCGCGCCGAAGACGATGACCGGCCGCATGCTCGCGGGCGGCCCGCCGGTGGACATCGCCGCGGCGCTGCTCGCGATTCGCGACCAGGTGATCCCGCCGACCGTCAACGTCCCCGAACTGCACCCCGGTTGCCGGCTCGACCTGGTCAGGGACCGGCCCAGGGAGGCCCGGCTGACGACGGCGCTGGTTCTGGCGCGCGGCCACGGGGGCTTCAACTCGGCGCTGGTGGTGCGGGCCGCCGCACTGTGAGGACGGCGCAACCGTGCGACCGCGCCGACGACGCCGCGGCACGCACGAACGGCCGGGCCCCCGGGGGAATTCGGGGACCCGGCCGTCGCCGTGTTCAACCGGCCTTCGCGACCCCGTCGGCGGACAGCGCCGCGACGGCCGCGTCGAACACCGCCCGGTCGCGGTCCGCGGGACCGGGCTGCGGGGGAAGCAGCGGGAGCGTCGTGGACGCCCCGGAGCGCACCGCCCGGTGCCGCTTCGCCCAGCCGACCAGCTGCTGTCCCGGGCCCGCCTCGACGAGGGTGAAGTCGCCGGTGGACAGCAGCGCGTCCAGGGCGGGCCAGAACAGCACCGGCGCCGCGATCTGGTCCGCCCAGAAGGCGGGCCGCAGAGCGTCCTCGGCGCCGACCGGCCGGCCCGTGGCCGTGGACTGGACGAGCACGCTCGGCAACCTCAACTCGATGCCGGCGAACGCCTCGCGGAACACCCGTGCGCCTTCGGCCGCCGCGGGACTGTGAAAGGGCAGGTCGCCCGCCACCGCCCGGCACACGAGCCCGTCCTTGCGCAGTCGCGACGCGGCCTCCGCCAACGGGCCCCGGGCACCCGCGAGGACGCTCTGCCGAGGGCCGTTGACCGCGCCCACGACCACCTCCGTGCCGGTGTACGGGGCGAGTTCGCGCGCCGATGCCGCGACGGCCACCATGCCGCCCGGGCCGATCGCGGCGAGCGCTTCACCGCGGCTCGCGAGCAGGTGGCCTGCGGCCGCGACGTCGAAGACCCCGGCCAGGCCCGCGGCGGCGAACTCGCCGACGCTGTGCCCGAGGAGGGCGTGCGGGACGACTCCGTAGGCCCGTAGCGCCTCGCCCAGGGCGTATCCGACGGCGAACAACAGCGGTTGCGAATAAGCGGATTCGTGGATCGCGCCGGCCGGGGCGTCGGCCGGATCGGCGGCCAGCCACACGGCGCGCAGGCGCTCCGCGTCGCCGCCGGCCGTCGCGTATGCCTCGAACAGGCGGTCCAGCGCGGCCGTGAAGCCGCTGTCGGTGCCGTAGAGTCCGGCGCCCATGCGCGCGTACTGGGCCCCCTGTCCGGGGAGCATGAGCACGACCGGGCGCGCCGCCGTGTCACGCATGGCAGTCCGGCAGGCGCCCGTGGAACTCGACCATCTCCATGAAGGAGGCGACGACGTCCAACGGCGTCCCCAGCTCGGGCCCTTCGGAGCCGGCGAGTTCGACGTACGCCCGGTGCAGGTTGCCCACCAGTCGCTCCGGGTCCAGGAGTTCGGCGAAGCTGCCGGGCTCGGCCGCCCGGGCGGCTTCCAGCGGGCTCATCCCGGCGGCGGCCCCGGCGCGGGCCACCTCTTGAATCCAACTCAGGTACGCGGTGTTCGCGTCCAGGATCTCCGGCCCGCCGACCGGTCCATGGCCCGGCACCACGGTGGTCGCGCCGAGGGCCCGCATCTGCGCCAGCACGTCCAGGGAACCTTGGATGGACCCCATGAGGCAGTAGGGCGTCACGCCGGACATTGCGATGTCCCCGGTGAACAGGACGCCGCGGTCCGGGATCCACACCACGACGTCGTTGGTGGTGTGCGCGGTGCCGAAGTGGATCAGCTCGATGCCGATGCCCCCGCGGTTCAGCGTCGCGCGGTCGCGGAAGGTCAGCGACGGCAGGGTCACGCGTACGTCGCCCCATCCGACGTCCGGCCACAACTGCGTGAGGCCGAGTCCCGCGGCGGTCATCTCGGTGCGGGTGCGCTCATGCGCGACGAACAGCGCGTCGGGGGCGAAGAGATGGTTGCCAAAGGTGTGGTCGCTGTGGTGGTGGGTGTTCACTACGACGCCGGGACCGCCCCCGGCCACGTCGGCGACGGCCTTGCGCAGGCGTACCGCGCGTTCCTCGGTGGCGACGGTGTCGATGAGCGCGGTCTCGCCCCCGTCGGTGACGATTCCGCAGTTGTTGACGCACCAGCCGCCGTCGGGCTGGACGTACGCGAATACCCCGTCGGCGACCTCCTCCGTTCGCGGCGGGGCGAGCGCGCTGTTGTCGAGTCCCACGGCGGCTTCCTCTCGGTGGTGGCCACCGGTCGCCGAGCGGGCGACCGGTGGTGGTGATCGGTGATCGGTGATCGGTGACGGGTGTTCGGTGGTCGGTGGTCGTGATGGGTCGTTCCACTCCCGCGCACGAGCGCGTTCGCGCTCAGACCCGCGGGGCCCGTGCCAGGGCCTCGACGGTCTCCTTCGCCCGCCGCAGCGTGGTGCGGCTGTTCCCGCCGATCGCCTCGCGGACCGCGGCCTTGGCCGCCGCGAGGTCCGTGTCGGGGCCGAGGACCGCGGCAATTCCCGCCGGGTCCAGGACGATCCGATGCCGGCCGACCGCGCGGGCGCCGTGCGCCGTGCCGGTCACGGTCCATTCGCCCAAGTGGGCGGTGGCGACCGGGGGAAGGACGAGTTGCTTGTAGACGATGCGGTGGCCGGGGCGGCCGATGCGGATGGAACGCAGCGAGTGCTGTTCGCCGCGGTGGTTCCGTACGTCCATGTCCATGGTCTGCACCCCGTCGGCGTCCTCGGCCAGTTCGAGTGCAACGACGTGCGGAAGGGCATCGGGCCACCGCTCGGCGCGCCAGAGGAAGTCGTGGACCGCCTCGGCGGACCCGTCGATGTCCGCCGTGTCCTCGAACTCCAGGAGCAGGTCGGCGGCTTCGTCCTGCTCCGCGTGCCGGCGCAGCGCCGCGAGCTCGGCCTCGCTGTTGGCGTCGACGACGGCATGCACGGCGTCCGGTCCCAGCGCCGCGTCCGGGCGCATCCTGAAGTCGTGCGTCAGCACCACGAGCGTTCCGTCGCCCTCGGGTTCGACGATCCACTCGCCGCCCATCGCGGCGAGCGGGGCGCGCGGCGTCTGCTGGTCGAAGCGGATGCGCCGGGCCATCGGGTCGAGCGTGCGGCGTGACGTCCAGTGCGCCACCTCGCCGCCGGCTGTCGTCCAGATCGCGAACTCCTCGCTGGTGCCCTGCTGTTCGAGCACCTCGACGTGCAGGGTCGGGCCGAACACCAGGGGCCAGCCCGCGACGTCCGCGAGCAGTGCATACACGGTGTTGGGTGGCGCGGCGACGGTGATCCGGTGCTCGGTCTCGTACGTGGTCATGCGCGTGCCTCCTCGGCGACGACGGCTCGCGGACCACTGTCATCGGCGCGGGTGGAGCGGGGCTGGAGCGCGGATGGAGCCCGTCCGTCGGGCGTCGCTCGGGATTCGAGCACGTTTCCAGGCCGACCCGGCAGGCTCGCCGCAGATGCCACCGCAGTCGGCGGGGCGCGAGCCGAGGAGGCACACGATGGCGGCGGTCAGCGGGGACCTGTACGTGGAGGTCCAGATGTTCTACGCACGACAGATCGCGATGCTGGACGACGGGGACTTCGAGGGCTTCGCCGGCACGTTCCTGCCGGACGGCGTCTTCCGTCCGGCGGGCGGCCGGGCCGAGGTGTGCGGGCGCGAGATCATCGCGAAGGCGTCCGAGGCCGCCTCCGACCGGTTCGACGGGGCCCAGCCGAGGCATTGGTTCGACATGCTGCGGGTGACGCCCGAGGCGAACGGCGGGATCCGCACGAACTACTACGCGGCGATCAGCATCACCGCCTCGGACGGCTCGACGCGGTGGGAGCCGACCTGCGTGGTCGAGGACGAACTCGTCCGCGTTGACGGCGAATTGGCCAGCCGGTCGCGCACCGTCGTACGGGACGACCTGCCTTCGCGCTGACCGGGTGCGGACGTGCGTGCGGGGTGGCGGGGCCGACGCGGCCCGCCACCCCGCACGCGTCTTCACACCGACGCCAGCAGATGGTTCACGAAGGCCTCCGCGCCCGAGTCGAACTGGAGCGCGACGTGGCTGCCCGCCGCGTGCACGTCCCGCCAGGCCCGCTGCAACGGGTGCGAGTCGGACTGGGCGCGCGTGCCGCCGCTGCGGAAGAGCCGGTCGACGGCCGACGTCATCAGCTCCACCGCCAGTGCCGCGTCGCGGCCGTTGCGCGCGACCTGCGCCCCGGTGACCACCGCGTCGTCGTCCGCCCCCGCGGCGATCCGTCCGAGCAGCATCTCCGCGATGTCGATCTCGCCCGCCGCGCGGGCGACCGCCGTCTGGACGGCCGGCGAGCGCCCCACCGGTCGGCCGTGGACGTCCTGCTTGTCGGCGAGCCACCGCGCGGACGACACCAGCGCCCCGCGCGCCGACCCGAGCACCGGCGCCGCGAAGGTGAGCCCGTTGACGGCGAGGAGCGGCACGTTGTGGCAGCGGGCCGGCGAGTCGGAGCCCTGTCCGCCCACCATGTCGGCCACCAGGAAGCTGCGTTGCTCGGGCACGAACACGTCCTCGACGACCAGCGTGTTGCTGCCGGTGGCACGCATGCCGACGTTGTGCCACGTGTCTTGGATGTCGTACGCGTCGCGCGGCAGCGCGAAGAAGCGACCCGGATCGCCGCCCGGCACACCGGGACCGCGTACGAGCGCCCAGTCGGAGAAGTCCACGCCACTGGTGTAGGGCCAGCGCCCCGACAACTGCCAGCCGCCTGGCACTGCGCGCACGTCGCCGGTCGGGGCGAGGGCGCTGACCACGCAGGTGTCCGGGCCTTTCTCCCAGATCTCCGCCTGCCCCTCGGCCGGCAGGTACGCCGCGAACCGGGCCGTGTATGCCCACAGCGACGCGGTCCACGCAGCCGATGCGCATCCCTCGCCGACCACGGCCACCGCCGCGGTGAGTTCGCCGAACGACCCCGCCCGGCCCGCCCACCGGGTCGGCGCGAAGTGCGCGGCAAAGCCCGCCTCGACGAGTGCCTCGACGACCTCGGGGTGCAAGCGGCGCCGGACGTCCGAGGCGGCCGCGTGCCGGGCGGCGATCGCGGCGACCACCCGGGCGGCGTCCAGCAGCGGCGCCGTGGACGCCGGGTCCACGCACGCCCTGGGCAGCGGCCCGGGCACCGTGTCCGGCGGCACGGAACTCAGGTTGGGACGGCGGCCTTTCACCGTGCCGGCCCTTGTGCCGACCCCTGCGCCGGCCCGACCGCGGCGCTGCCGTACGCGACGCCGCGCTCCGCGCCGTGCGCCGCCCCGTCGCCGACCACCCGGCGACGGCGCATCCGCCACGGGCCGCCCTCGCTGCGGACCAGGGTGTCCTCCCAGATTCCGCTGCGGAACACCGTGGTCGGCGTACCGGGGCTGCTGTGCAGCACCAGAAAGCTGGACCGGGTGCGCACCTGCCGGACCACCGGCTCGCCGCCGTCCGCGCCGTCCCCGGCGTCCGCGCCGACGTCGCCCTCGGCGCTGTCCGGGGACTCGGGATGCACCGTCAGCATGCTCATCAAGTGGCGCCTGGTGACGCCCTGTTCCGCCAGGGCGGCGCCGGCCTTCGCGAGCCGGGCGAGGATCGTCCCGCGGCCGAACAGCGGCGCGGGCAGCGCGTCGGTGTCGAACTCGGCGTCCTCGGTGTAGTCGTCGGCCCACACCTCGGCGTTATCGTCGTCGACGGCCTGCATGTGCCGTGCGTAGAACTGCTGGACCGAGAGATACAGCTCGGGCGTCACCACCGCCGGCCGGACCGCGCTCGGAGCGGTCTGCGTCATGGTTCTCCTCCCTGGGGCTCCGGCGCCGCGGCGCGGCACCTGCGGTCGAGCCTGGCAACGAGCCCTGGAGGCTGGCCGGAACCCCGCTCGAGGCGGGGCCGGACGGCCCGGTCCGAACCGCGGGGCCGTCCGGCACGACCCGTCAGCCGGCCCGGGCGGGGAGGTCGAGCGACAGGCGCCCGCGGGCCTGCGAGGGCATGTCGAGCACGGGGTCGCACGCCAGCACCGCCTGGTGCAGCCGGCGCATGCGCGGGGAGGGTTCCAACCCCAGTTCGTCGTGCAGGACTTGGCGCAGCCGGCGGTGCACGCTCAGGGCCTGGGCGGGCCGCCCGGACCGGTAGAGCGCGAGCATCAGCTGCGCGTGCAGGTTCTCGTGGGTGGGGTTCTGGGTGACCAACGCACTCAACTCGCCCAGCAGTTCGTGGTGGTGGCCGAGACGCAGGTCGGCCTCGATGCGCTGTTCCTGGACGCAGATGCGTTGTTCCTCAAGGCCGGTGAGGTAGCTCTGCAGGATCGGCCCGGTCTGGACATCCGCCAGCGCCGCGCCCGTCCACATGCCGAGCGCCTCGCCGAGTAAGCGGGAGCCCGTACGGTCGTCGTCGTGGTCGAGCGCCGTCCGCCCGTGGCTCACCAGCCGCTCGAACACGTGCAGGTCCAGCTCGCCCGGGTGCACCACGAGGAGGTAGCCCCCGTCCCGGGTCTCCAGGGTCTTGCGGGCGTCCTGGAGGCTGCCGATGTGCGGCACGCCGCGCAGGGCGCGGCGGAGTTGGAGCACGTACGTCTGGAGCGTCGAGAGCGCGCTCGCGGGCGGTGCGGACTCCCACAACTCCTCGATGCACGCGCTCGTGGAGACCACTTGATTGGCGTTGAACAGGAGCAGCGCCAGCAGTTGGCGTTGTTTGGGTGCGGTGGGGACGTACGAGATGCGCTGTGCGGTCATCCGCAGCGGGCCGAGCACACCGAATTCCATGAGAGCCTTCGCCTTCTCGACATCGTCGTCACATAGGGCGGTCGCAACACGCCATTGGGGTAACGGAGTTCGGGGTGGCGGCAGGGTCACGGCCCACCAGGTCGGACCTGGACGCGGTAGCGGTTCAGCGCATCACGACCCCGCATGCCGACCGGCCGCGGCAGCGCGCGCATGCGGCGGCCGCGGATCGTCGGTGTTTCGGATTCCGGGGCGGAGCACCCCTGGACGGCCCTTATGCCGCCCGCGAATTGGACGCCGTGGCGGTCAGGCGTCTTGCGGCGGTCTCCCGGTGCCGGGTGTCGTCATCTTTCCCCCGAAAGTTGGTCACGGCACGAAGCGTATGCCGGGAATCGTAGCTTGAGTCAAGGGCCGTTCCCGGCCCCGGATGTTAACGCCGGATTGCCTTCAGGGGATTCGAGCGATGCTTGCTCCGACGCTCCAGCAACGCGCGTCCGCCGCTCAAGCGTCCCTCCACCACAGGTGCACCACCGGTGCACGCGACTACGGCCGACGGCCGGACACTTGGGGAGACTGCTGCCTCGCGCTGTCCAATCCGCGCGGGGAACTCCGCGCGTGGCACCCTGTGCCTTGCGTTGGGCGGGTCACCTGCCGGTATACGCCAAACGACGGCAACCCGCCAGACCAGGTGATGGTTTGGCGGGTTGCCGTCGCGAACGAGGGTTCCGGGGCCGGGGCCTACCGGGGGCGGGGCCTATCGGCCGAGCGCCGCCTTCAGGGCGTCGACGCGGTCGGTGCGCTCCCAGGTGAAGTCCGGCAGGTCGCGGCCGAAGTGGCCGTACGCCGCCGTCGCTGTGTAGATCGGGCGCAGCAGGTCGAGGTCGCGGATGATCGCGGCGGGACGCAGGTCGAAGACCTCGGTGACGGCCGTCTGGATCTTCTCGACCGGAAGGGTCTCGGTGCCGAAGGTCTCGACGAAGAGGCCGACCGGCTCGGCCTTGCCGATCGCGTACGCGACCTGGACCTCGCAGCGGCGGGCGAGGCCGGCCGCGACGATGTTCTTGGCGACCCAGCGCATCGCGTACGCCGCCGAGCGGTCCACCTTGGACGGGTCCTTGCCCGAGAAGGCGCCGCCGCCGTGCCGGGCCATGCCGCCGTACGTGTCGATGATGATCTTGCGGCCGGTCAGCCCGGCGTCGCCCATCGGGCCGCCGATCTCGAAGCGGCCGGTGGGGTTGACCAGGAGGCGGTAGCCCTCGGTCTCGATGCCGAGGTTCGCGAGTTCCGGCTCCACGACGTACTCGCGGATGTCGGGGGCGAGCAGCGACTCGAGGTCGATGTCGGCGGCGTGCTGCGAGGAGACGACCACGGTGTCCAGCCGGACCGGGCGGTCGCCGTCGTACTCGATGGTGACCTGGGTCTTGCCGTCCGGGCGCAGGTAGGGGATGGTCCCGTTCTTGCGCACCTCGGACAGGCGCTTCGACAGGCGGTGCGCGAGCGTGATCGGCAGCGGCATCAGCTCGGGGGTGTCGTCGCACGCGTACCCGAACATCAGGCCCTGGTCGCCCGCGCCCTGGCGGTCGAGCTCGTCCTCGTCGCCCTCGACCCGGGCCTCGTAGGCGTCGTCGACGCCCTGCGCGATGTCCGGGGACTGCGAGCCGATGGAGATCGACACGCCGCACGATGCGCCGTCGAAGCCCTTCTTCGAGCTGTCGTAGCCGATCTCCAGGACACGGTCGCGGACGATCGTGGGGATGTCCGCGTAGCCCTTGGTGGTCACCTCGCCGGCGACGTGGACCTGGCCGGTGGTGATCAGCGTCTCGACGGCGACCCGGGACTTGGGGTCCTCCTTGAGGAGCGCGTCCAGGATGGAGTCGCTGATCTGGTCGGCGATTTTGTCCGGGTGACCTTCGGTCACGGACTCCGAGGTGAACAGTCGACGGGACACTTCGCTCCCTGAGGTTTGCAGCGGCTGCTGGCTGACGACTACGCGCAGGTTGGAGCACGTGCCGCCGGAATTCTGGCCCGAGTGTAGCCCGAAGGAGGGCGCCGACGTAGCAGCCGTCCAGCCACGTGGATGACGTGGCGTTCCTCACTCCCTGTCGGCAGCGCCCGCCCGGCACGCGGGGCCGACGGAGACCGGGAGCCGCGCCGAAGAGCGGGCCGGGCGTGCCGCGGCGCCCGCGACGCCGGATCAGCCCGCCGGCGGGCCGAACAGCGCGGCGACCCGGTCCCACACCGCGTCGGCCAGGTCCTCCTTGGGGCCGAACGGCACCGGGGCCTCGCCGCCGTCGGCGCCCAGGATGACCGCCTCGTTGCCGTCGGCGCCGAACGTACGGGTCTCCCCCACCTCGTTGACCACGAGCAGGTCGCAGCCCTTGCGGGCGAGCTTCGCGCGGCCGTGGGCCAGCACGTCGTCGGTCTCCGCGGCGAAGCCCACGACGATCTGGCCGGGACGGGCGCGCTCGCGCGAGATCTCGGCGAGGATGTCCGGGTTCTTGACCAGCGCGACGGGGTCCGGCTCGGCATCGGTCTTCTTGATCTTGCCGCCGGCGTACGCGACCGGCCGGAAGTCGGCGACCGCCGCCGCCATCACCACGCAGTCCGCGTCGGCGGCCGCCTTCACGACGGCCTCGCGCAGTTCGACGGCGGTGCCGACGGGCACGACGTCCGCGCCCGCGGGGTCCGGGAGGCCCACGTTGGCGGCGATCAGGGTGACCCGGGCACCGCGGGCGAGGGCGGTGCGGGCCAGCGCGTACCCCTGCTTGCCGGACGAGCGGTTGCCGAGGAACCGGACCGGGTCGAGCGGCTCGCGCGTGCCGCCCGCCGAGACGACGATGTGACGCCCTGCCAGGTCGGGCGCCTGGTTGCCGCGCAGCAGCGCGCGCCGGGCGGTCCGGAAGATCTCCTCCGGCTCGGGCAGGCGTCCCTTGCCGGTGTCCTTGCCGGTGAGCCTGCCCACCGCGGGCTCCAGCACGATCGCGCCGCGCCGGCGCAGCGTGGCGACGTTCTCGCGGGTCGCGGGGTGCTCCCACATCTCGGTGTGCATCGCGGGCACGAACACCACCGGACAGCGTGCCGTGAGAAGCGTGTTGGTGAGCAGGTCGTCGGCCAGGCCGTGGGCCGCCTTGGCCAGGATGTCCGCGGTCGCCGGGGCGACGACGACGAGATCCGCGGACTGCCCGATGCGCACGTGCGGCACCTCGTGCACGTCGTCCCACACGTCGGTGGCCACCGGCTGCCCGGAGAGCGCCGCCCAGGTCGGCGCCCCCACGAACTTCAGCGCGCTCGCGGTCGGCACGACGCGTACCTCGTGCCCGGACTCGGTGAACCGCCTCAGGACATCGCACGCCTTGTACGCGGCGATGCCGCCGGCGACGCCGAGGACCACACGGGGACGCTGCTGGGTCATCGCTTCTCCTGCATCTGCCGCGCACGGGGCCGGTGGGTTCATGCATGTTGTCCGTGCCTACGGCTTTCGAGCGTAGCGACGCCCGGATGCGCCCGGCGAACCGGCGGGCTCGCGGGTGCGTCGCAGATGTCGTCGGGGGGAATCCGGCAGGAACACCGAGTACCGCTTCTGAGTACGAACGCGGATGGCCCGGCGTCGCGTGCCGCGCGACGCTGGGGGCACGGAGCGGGGAACTCCGTTTTCGGGCGCGGTCGATCGCCCGCGAGAAGGGTCCGACGACCGCGACCAGCGTGCGCACACACCCGCGTGCGTACCGGGGGAGACTTCGATGATCGACATCAATTTGCTCGCGGATCCCGCGAGATGCCCGGATTGCACGGGCCCGTTGCCCGCGCCAAGGCCGTCGATGTGCGAGCGTTGCGCGCTTCCGCTGACCGGCCCGCTGGCCGCGGAGCTGTGGACCGTCAGCACTGACGCCAAGCGGCTGCTGGAAAAGCGGACGGTGATCCTGCGCCGCATGCGTGCCGCCACCGTCCCGGTGCCCAAGCCCGCGTCCCCGTCTGCCGTGGGGGCGGGCGCAGGGACAGGCGACGACGCCGCGGGGACCTCTGGGCCGCCGCGCATGCCGGTCGGCACCGCGACACACCCGCCGGTGCAGCCGGTGCCCACCGCGCAGCGCGGCGGACGGTGGCGGCGCGAGGTGTTCGGGGCCCTGCCGGTGACCCCCGCGTCGGCGACCGCGGCCGCCGGCACCACGACACCTACTGCTGCCTCTGCTACTGCCTCTACTACTGCGCCGACCGCTCAGGCGGCCGCGGCGGCCGCCGCGGCGGTGAGTCCGGCCGCCGCTCCGCCTCGGCCGTCCGGCCAAGCGCCGCGGAACCGCAGTGCGGCGCGGCCCGCGGCCGCGCACGGGATGGGTGCCGGTCCGGGTGCCGCCCCCGGCTCCGCCCCGGCCGCCGAGGTCGGGCGCCGCCGGGTCGCACGTCTCATCCTGGGCACCGGCGTGCTGTTCCTGATCATCGCGGCGATCGTCTTCGTCGCGATGACCTGGCAGCGCACCGGCACCGGCGGGCGGGCGATCGTGATGGCGCTGATGCTGGTCGCCGCGGCGACCGGTACGGCCGTCGCCGAGCGCCGCGACCTGCCCCTCACCGCGGAGGCGTTGGGCGTGGTCGCGGTGGCCTTGGGCCTGCTCGACGGGTACGCGGCCTACGCCGCCGACCTCGGAGGAGTACGCGGCTCGGGAGGTCTGCTGGTCTCCGCCGTGACCGTGGCCGCCGTCGGCGGCGCGGCCCTGGCCGGAAGCATGGTCCTGGGACTGCGCACCTTGCGGGTGTCCGCCGCTCTGCTGCTGCAGGCACCCGTTCCGCTGCTGGCCGGGCACATCGGCGAGTCGCGCGATTCGCTGCTGCCTCTGGCAATCGGGTTCACCGCCCAGGCGGCGGCCGAAGTGGCGCTGCTGCACTGGGCGTTCCGTACGCCGGTCGACGCCGCGGTGAAGGCCGACGGCCACGCCGCCCCGGCCCGCTCGCTGCCCAAGTCGCCCGCGGTTCGCACCGCGCTGTTGGCCTCGGCGGCGTACTGGCTTGCGGCGTTCGGGCTGGCGGTGTCCGAGGCGGGCCGCGGCCCGGCCGCGATCACCATGGTCACGGTGGCCGTGACAGCCGGCTTCGTGGCGCGGGTGATGCACGCGTTCGGCGCGATCCGGCACATCGCCTCGGGTGCGGCCACGGTGGCGTTCTGCGCGACGCTCTTGCTGAGCGCGGCCCTGACGGACGACGACGGTTCGGGCTCCGACATCTCCACGGGATGGGCCGTCGCGGCGTTGTCGGTGTTCATGCTCGTGCTGGTGGCCTTGGTCCACGCGATGCCTCGGGCGTACCGGGCCGGCCCGCTGGTGGTGCTCTCGCTGCCGTTCGCGGTCGGCGCGGTGACGGCCGTTGTGTCCGTGGCCTCGGCGCTGTTCGGACCCGTTTCCTGGTTGTCGCACCCGTGGTCGGCCGAGGACGGGGGCTGGACCGGCGCCCGGGACGTCCTGACGCCGTCCGGGCACTGGGAACTGGGTGCCGCTCCCTCGGTGATCATCGTCGCGGTGGCGCTGACCGTCGGCGTCGCGGCACACCAGCTCGGACGCCGGGCCTGGTGGCGCATGCTCGGGCTGATCACGGTGGTCTCCGAACTCGTGGTCGCGCCTTTCGTGTTCGACGTTCCGATGCCGATCGCGATCGCGTACCAGGTGGTCGCGGGTGCCGGGCTCACCGCCGCGGCGGGCCGGCTGTTCCCGATCGCCTGGCAGGCGCATTCCGCGCGGGCGGCGGGCTTCGCCCTGGTGGCGCTGGGCACGGTGTGGTCGCTGGCGGACGAGGCGGTCTCGGTCGCCGTGTGGGGGCCGGTGGCGCTGGTGCTCGTCGGGCTGGCGGCCGCGGTTCCGGCGACACTGCGGCCCGCCCTGGCCGGGACGGCCACCGCGATGCTGTTCACCGACGCCGCGATGGCCGCGGCCTGGCGCGGTGTCGACGGTCCGGTGATCGCGGCGGGTCTGGCGGTCGCGGCCTCGGCGCTGGTCGCGGCCGGGGTTCCCGTCGCGCGGCGGCGGCCGGCCCTGGGCTGGCCGGTCGTCGGCGTCGCGGGCGCCTGGGCACTCGGCGCCGCCGCGATGGCGCATCCCGACGAGCGGGCGTTCGTGACCGCGCTGGGCGCGGTCACCGCGGCGGCACTGGTGGGTGTGCTCGCCGACGCGGCCGAACGCCGGCCCATGTGGGCCGGGGCGGCCGTCGCCGGGGCGGTCTCCACTGCGGCCGTCGGCGCGTACGCGGCCGGGGCGTCGGCCTCGTGGTCGGCCGTCGCGGCCGCCGCGACCGCCGGGCTCATCCTGGCCGCGGGCCCGTCGGCGCACACCCGCCGCGTGTCCCTGGTGAAGGGCGCCGTCCCCGACCGCGTGCTCCTGGCCGGAACGGTCGAGGCGCTTGCGGCGCTCGGCGTGACGGCCGCCGTACTCAACTCGCTCGGCGACGAGCGCGCCCGGACGGTGGCGGTGGCCGTCGCGGCGTTCGCCGCCGCCTGCCGCATGCCGGCCCGGCGTTCGGCCGCGCCGGGTCTGTGGCCGCCGGTCCTGGCCGCGCTGCTGGTGCTGACGACGGTGTTCGCGGCCATGGCCGCGGATGCGCCGGACAGCCGGGTCGCGCTGCTCGTCGTGTGCGTCGCGTCGGCGCTGTACGTCCTCGTCCCGCACCTGCGCGCGTCGGTCGTGCCGCTGCCGGTCGCCGTGGTCGTGGTGCTGGTGTGCTTCGCGGGCGCCGGGTTCTTCGGCGTCGTGGGCACCAGGCCCGAACTGGCGTGGTTTGCGCTGCTGGTGACCGGGGCCGCGGGGGTTCTCGCGGGCGGTGTCCCGTCCCGGGTGCCGGGGATGACGGACCTGCGCCGGGCCTCGGCCGGCACGGGGGCGGCGCTGCTGCTCGCGGCGTACTGGACGGGGCTCGGTACGGCGGGCGTGGCGGAGCCCGAGCCGTACACGGTCCTGCCCGGCGTGCTGCTGCTCGCGGGCGGCCGGTGGTTGCGCGGGCGCAGGCCCGAGCTGCACTCGTGGGCGGCGTACGGTGCGGGCCTCGCGCTCACGCTGCTGCCGTCCCTGCCGCTCGCGATCTCGGACGACGCCGCACTGCGACCCGCGCTGCTCGGTGCCGCGGCGCTCGCGAGCCTGGTCGTCGGGGCCCGTTTCCGGCTCCAGGCCCCGCTGCTCGTGGGTGTGGGCACGCTCGCGGTGCTGGCGGTGTTCCAGCTGACGTCCCCGGTGCTGGCCGCGTACCACGCGCTGCCGCGCTGGGGGATCTTCGCCGGCGCCGGCGCGCTGCTCATCCTGCTGGGCTGGACGTACGAGCGCCGGTTGCGCGACCTGGCCCGACTGGGCCGCACGGTCCGCGCGCTCGACTGACCGGCGGTGCGGCGCGTCAGGTGAACGGCTCGGCCCCGCCTCCCGGACTTGTCCCGGGCGGCG
>NZ_JBEZFP010000097.1:0-36319 GCF_040649515.1 Streptodolium elevatio | reverse complement strand
CGTGGACCGAGGGGTCCACGGCACCCGGCCGCGGCGTCACTTCGGCTGGCTCGGCGAGGTGATCTTGATGGTGCCGGCGATGATGTCGGCCTTGATCTTCTGCAGCTCGGCCTTGGTCTCCGCGGAGACCTGCGAGTCGAAGTCGTGGAACGGCGCGAGGCCGACGCCCTCGTTCTGCAGCGTGCCGAGGTACGGCGCGGTGGTGTACTGGCCCGCGGCGGCTTCCTTGAGCGCCAGGAACACCGAGTCCTTCATGGACTTCGTGACGGTCGAGAGCATGACTTCCTTGTCGTTCGTGCTCTCGTAGCCGTCGACGTCGACCCAGATGACGCTGGCCTTGCCGGACTGCTTGGCCTTCGAGGCCGCGCCGAGACCGGTCTGCCCCGCCACCGGGTGGATGATGTCCGCGCCCTGGTTGATGAAGTCGTTGGCGATGCGCTCGCCGTCGCCGGGCGAGTCGAACTTGCCCGCGATGGAGCCGTCCTGCTTGGCCTCGTCCCAGCCAAGGACCTGGACGTTCTTGCCCTTTTGCTGGTTGTAGTAGTTGACGCCCTCGACGAAGCCGTCCATGTAGATGGTGACCGGCGGGATCTTCATGCCGCCGAAGGTCGCCACCTTGCCGGTCTTGGTCTGCGCGGCGGCGAGGTAGCCGCCCATGAACGCCGCCTGGGCGGTGTTGTACTCGAGACCCTTGATGTTCGGCTCGACGCTGCTGGAGTCGACGATGATGAACTTCTGGTTCGGGTTCTTCTTCGCCGCCTCGCCGGTCGCCTTGGCCATGAGGCCGCCGACCGCCACGACGACGTCGCACTTGTCGGCGACGAGGCTGTCGATGTTCGGCACGTAGTCGTTCTCCGTCTTGGAGTCGACCTTCTTGATCTGCATGCCCAGCTGGTCCTTGGCCTGGTTCAGGCCGGCCCACGCCGCGGCGTTGAAGGAGCGGTCGTCGACGCCGCCCTGGTCGGTGACCATGCACGCCTTGAAGTTCGCGGCGTTGGTGGCACCGCCGGCGCCGGGCGCGGACGCACCCGCGCTCGGGGTCGAGCCCTTGTCATCGTCCTTCGGCTTGCTGCCACAAGCAGTCGCGGTGAGGGCGAGAGCCCCGGTGACCGCGACCACGGCGACCTTGGATACCCGGCGCACGGGGTGTCTCCTTCCGATGCACGCCCAACAAGGCGTGAAATCAGCTGAACATCTGGCAAGACCTGTGGTGGCGGTTGGCTGACACGCTGCGTTCAACGCGAGTAGAATGCGTCGTGTACGCGCGTAGACATGCGAACCGCCGCCGAGCATACATACAAAATCAATATCTCTGACATACAGGTCAGATCACCACTTGGACACGATCTGCTGAGCCAAGTGGATGAAGGTAGCCGGTGGTTGGGCCAGGTCTCACGGCTCCACGGTTTCCCCGTCGCGAGCCTCGGTAAAAGCAAGGCCCCGCACCGGTCGGTGCGGGGCCTGATTCGTGTCCTGGTCGTTATCGCGGGTACTACGTATAACCTGGTCAGGGCACTCATTTGCCCCCGCGCAGGGCTCCGTTCGGGCCCGTACGAGGGGCGTCGGCGGGACGTGCCGGAGAGGAACCCGGGCCTACTGGCGCGGGCGCAGCGCCAGGTCGGCGAACAGCCGCACGCCCACGCCGATGGCCTGCTCGTCGACGTCGAAGCGGCCCTGGTGGAGGTCGTACGGCGCCTCGCCCACCGGGCGCACGCCGAGCCGGGTCAGCTGCCCGGGCACGTCCTCCAGGAACCACGAGAAGTCCTCGCCGCCCAGGCTCTGCTCGGTCACCTCGACCGACGCGGCACCGAGAAATCCGGTCGCCACGGTCCGGGCCGCGGCGACCGCGTCCGCGTCGTTGACGACCGGGGGCACGCCGCGGTGGTGCTCCAGCTCCCACTTCGCGCCGTAGGTCGAGGCGATGGCGTCGACCAACTCCTGGATGAGGTCGGGCGCCTGCCGCCACGCCTCGATGTCCAGGCAGCGCAGCGTGCCGTCCAGTTCGCCGCGCTGCGGGATGACGTTGGGCGCGGCCCCCGCGTTGATGCGGCCCCACACGATGCTGACGCCGGAGCGCGGGTCGATGCGCCGGGCCAGCGCGGACGGCAGCTCGCCGGCCATCTTCGCCAGCGCGGTCACCAGGTCGGTGGACTGGTGCGGCCGCGCGGTGTGCCCGCCCGGGCCGCCCAGCGTGATGATGATGCGGTCGCAGGCGGACGTGATCGCGCCGACGCGCAGCGCCACGCGTCCGACCTCCACGCGCGGGTCGCAGTGCACCGCGTGGATCTCCTCGACGCCGTCAAGCCCCCCGGCCTTGATGACGTCCAGCGCACCGCCGGGCAGCTTCTCCTCGGCGGGCTGGAAGATCAGCCGCACCGGACGCGTCAGCAGCCCCTCGCGCGCGAGGTCGGCCAGCACGAGGCCCGCGCCGAGCGTGACCGTGGTGTGCACGTCGTGGCCGCACGCGTGGGCGCGGCCGGGCACGGTCGAGCGGTACGGGACGTCCTTGGCGTCCTCGACCGGCAGCGCGTCGATGTCGCCGCGGAAGGCGATGAGTCCGCGCCCGTCGGCCGCACCCGCCGAGGCCGGGATGTCGCACACGACGCCGGTGCCCGGCAGCAGACGGGGCGTCAGACCGGCGGCCACCAGCCGGTCGTGGATCAACCCGGTGGTGCGAAACTCCTCCCGCCCCAGCTCAGGATGCATGTGCAGGTCGCGGCGGATCGCCACGAGTTCGTCGGCATAAGCAGCGACATGGGAGGACGCGGCTGAAACTGCGCCCTCGGGGCCTTCGGGGAGGGATGCGCTCACCCCTGCAAGGGTACGTTGCCGCGCTACCCGGGACGTGAGAGAAAGCGAATTACCCCCGTTAGGGTGAGGAAATCTGCCCTCCGTGGCGCATGACCCAGGGCCGGTGGGGGTATGCCACTACGCCCACTTGGCTGACGCCCCGTCAGAGCGCCAACCGTACGGTCAGTCCGTGTTCCCGCCCCTGCCGTGGAACGCGTCCAGGATGCGCGCGGCGGCGATCGTCGCGGTGATCTCGCCGTCCCGCACCTGCCGTTCGAGGTCCGGCACCAGGCTCTTGACCTGGGGGTTCGCCCGCAATTCGGCCAACAGCGAGTCGTGTACGGCGGCCCATGTCCAGTCGACCTGCTGACGGCGCCTCACCTCCGCCAGCCGCCCTGCGGAGTCCAGGGTCTGACGGTGCTTCAGGACGGTGTCCCACAGCTCGTCGAGCCCCATCCCGGTCAGCGCCGAACAGGTGAGGACCGGCGTGTACCACAATTCACCCGGTCTGCGCATCAGCCGCAATGCGCCTTGGAGTTCGCGCGCGGCGGCCTTCGCGGCCGCCTCGAACTCGCCGTCTGCCTTGTTGACGGCCACGATGTCGGCCATCTCCAGGACGCCCTTCTTGATGCCCTGGAGCTGGTCGCCGGTGCGCGCGAGGGTCAGGAAGAGGAAGCAGTCGACCATGTTGGCGACGGTCACCTCCGACTGCCCGACGCCGACCGTCTCGACCAGCACGACGTCGTGGCCCGCGGCCTCCATGAGCACGATGGACTCGCGCGTGGCGCGCGCGACGCCGCCGAGCGTCCCGGCGGTCGGCGACGGGCGCACGAACGCGGCGGGGTCGACGGCCAGCTTCCCCATGCGCGTCTTGTCGCCCAGGATGCTGCCGCCGGTCCGCGTCGAGGACGGGTCGACGGCCAGCACCGCGACCCGGTGCCCGGCGGTCGTCAGCTTGGTGCCCAGCGCCTCGATGAAGGTGGACTTGCCGACGCCCGGCACACCGGTGATGCCCACCCGGTGCGCGCCGCCCGCGTGCGGCAGCAGCTTGACCAGCAACTCCTGGGCGAGGTCGCGGTGTTCGGCGCGGGTGGACTCCACGAGGGTGACCGCGCGGGCCAGGACGGTGCGGTTGCCGGCCAGCACGCCTTCCGCGTACTGGCCGACATCGATCACACGACGTGCCACGTCACTCCGATGCGGTGGAGAGCGCCGCGGGCAGCTCGTGGCCGAGCTGGTCGTACAGACGCTTCAACAGGTCGACCGCGGCGTCCGAGATGACCGTGCCGGGCGGGAAGACCGCGGCGGCGCCCATGTCGAGCAGCGGCTGTACGTCGGACGGCGGGATCACGCCGCCGACCACGACCATGATCTCGCCCGCGTCGAGCTTGGCGAGCTCTTCGCGCAGGGCCGGCACCAGCGTCAGGTGGCCGGCCGCGAGGGAGGAGACGCCGACCACGTGCACGTCGGCCTCGACGGCCTGGCGGGCGACCTCCTCCGGAGTCTGGAACAGCGCGCCCACGTCGACGTCGAAGCCGAGGTCGGCGAACGCCGTGGAGATCACCTTCTGGCCGCGGTCGTGCCCGTCCTGGCCCATCTTGGCCACCAGGATGCGCGGGCGGCGGCCCTCCTCGCGCTCGAACTCCTCGACCAGCGTGCGGACCCGCTCGACGTTGCCCGTGGCCCCCACCTCCTCGCGGTACACGCCGGTGAGCGTGCGGATCGTCGCCTGGTGCCGACCGTACGCCTTCTCCAGCGCGTCGGAGATCTCCCCCACCGTCGCCTTCGCCCGCGCCGCGTCGACCGCGAGCTTGAGCAGGTTGTGCTCCAGGTCGTCGGGCCGCTCCCCCGCGAGGTCCGCCTCGGCGGCACCCGCGAGCGCCGCGAGGGCGCGCTCGACCTCGCCGCCGTCGCGCTCCGCGCGCAGCCGCTCCAGCTTCGCGATCTGGTCGGCGCGTACCCGCGCGTTGTCGACCTTGAGCACGTCGATCGGCTGGTCGTTGTCGACGAGGTACTTGTTGACGCCGATGAGCGGCTGGCGGCCCGAGTCGATGCGGGCCTGCGTACGCGCCGCGGCCTCCTCGATGCGCAGCTTGGGGATGCCGGCGTCGATCGCGGCGGCCATGCCGCCGGCCTTCTCGATCTCGGCGAGGTGCTCGCGGGCGCGCATCGCCAGGTCGTAGGTCAGGCGTTCGACGTACGCGCTGCCGCCCCACGGGTCGATCACGTTGCAGGTGCCCGACTCCTGCTGGAGCATCAGCTGCGTGTTGCGCGCGATGCGGGCGGAGAAGTCGGTCGGCAGCGCCAGCGCCTCGTCGAGCGCGTTGGTGTGCAGCGACTGCGTATGGCCCTGCGTCGACGCCATGGCCTCGACGCACGTGCGCACCACGTTGTTGAAGACGTCCTGCGCGGTCAGCGACCAGCCGGAGGTCTGCGAGTGGGTGCGCAGCGACAGCGACTTCGGGTTCTTCGCGCCGACGCCGTGCACGAGGTCCGCCCAGATGAGGCGGGCCGCGCGCATCTTGGCGATCTCCATGAAGAAGTTCATCCCGATGGCCCAGAAGAACGACAGGCGCGGCGCGAACGCGTCGACGTCCATGCCCGCGTCCATGCCGGCCTTCAGGTACTCCAGGCCGTCCGCGAGCGTGTAGGCCAGCTCCAGGTCGGCCGTGGCCCCGGCTTCCTGGATGTGGTAGCCGGAGATCGAGATGGAGTTGAACTTCGGCATCTTCTGCGAGGTGTACGAGAAGATGTCGGAGATGATCCGCATCGACGGCTTCGGCGGGTAGATGTAGGTGTTCCGGACCATGAACTCCTTGAGGATGTCGTTCTGGATCGTCCCCGCGAGCTGCTCCGGCTTCACCCCCTGCTCCTCCGCCGCGACGATGTAGAGCGCGAGGATCGGCAGCACCGCGCCGTTCATCGTCATCGACACCGACATCTGGTCGAGCGGGATGCCGTCGAACAGCTGCCGCATGTCGTAGATCGAGTCGATGGCCACGCCCGCCATGCCGACGTCGCCCGCGACGCGCGGGTGGTCGGAGTCGTAGCCGCGGTGGGTGGCCAGGTCGAACGCGATCGACAGGCCCTTCTGGCCGGCCGCGAGGTTGCGGCGGTAGAAGGCGTTGGACGCCTCGGCGGTGGAGAAGCCCGCGTACTGGCGGATCGTCCAGGGCTGGTTGACGTACATCGTCGGGTACGGCCCGCGCAGGTACGGCGTGATGCCCGGGTAGGTCGCGAGGAAGTCGAGGCCCTCGGTGTCCTTCTCCGTGTACAGCGCCTTGACCGGGATGCCCTCGGGCGTGTCGCGGGTCAGCTCGGCGGCGTCCTTGCCGGTCGCCTCGGCGACCGCGGCGACCCACGCCTCGGCGTCGGCGGCCTCGGGGGTGCCGAGGTCGATGCCGGTGAAGTCCGGAATGGTCATCGGTCCCCTCCCGCGATGATCGTGTACGCCCGGTTCAGTACTTCGAGTGCGTCGCACCCGACAAATACGTACCCGTCGGCGTTCGTGTCCGCCCACTTCTTGGCCGCACCGGCGAGAAGGACATGCCGGGCGCCGGCCTCGTGCAGGCGCGTGACGGCGTCCTTCGCGCGCTCCTCGTAGATCTTGTCGCTGGAGGCCAGGCAGGCCACGGCCGGGGCACCGGCCGCGCGGTACGCCTCGACGACCTCGTCCTCGGTGGCCGTCGCGCCCGCCTCGACGGCGTCGATGCCGCCCGCCGCGAACAGGTTGCGGGCGAACTGGGCGCGCGCGGTGTGCTGGGCGACCGGACCGAGGGTGGCCAGGAAGACCGTCGGGCGCGCGTCGGTGGCGAGGTAGATGTCGTCCGAGCGGTCGCGCAGGGCCTCGTAGCCGTCGGCGTACCGCACGCGCGGCAGGCCGCCCCCGGGCAGCGCCGGGGCGGGCTCGCGGATCACCGCGTCCTCGGTGAGGTTCGGGAACTCGCTGACGCCGGTGAGCGGGTCCTTGCGGGTGGCGATCGCCTTCTCGCGGGCGGCCCGTACCTCGGCGATGCGGTCCGCGACGAGGCCGCCGTCGAGCGCCGCGGCGATGCCGCCCGCGCGCTCGATGTCCTGGAAGAACGCCCAGGCGGCGTGCGCGAGTTCGTCGGTGAGCTTCTCGACGTACCAGGAGCCGCCCGCCGGGTCGATGACCTGCGCGAGGTGCGACTCCTCCAGCAGCAGCGACTGCGTGTTGCGGGCGATGCGGCGGGCGAAGGCGTCGGGCAGGCCGATCGCCGCGTCGAACGGGCGGACCGTGACGGAGTCGGCGCCGCCGACGCCGGCCGCGAACGCCGCGACGGTCGTGCGCAGCATGTTGACCCAGGGGTCGCGGCGGGTGGCCATCGACCAGGACGTGATGGCGTGCTGCTTCTGCGCACCGGCCCCGGCCGAGGCGCCGGACGCCTGCGCGACGCGGGCCCACACGCGGCGGGCGGCACGCAGCTTGGCGATGGTGAGGAACTGGTCGGCGGTGGCCGCGAAGCGGAACTCGACGAGGCCGAGCGCGGTGTCGACGTCGAGTCCCGCGGCGGTGAGCGCGCGCAGGTACGCCACGCCCGCGGCGGTGGCGGCGCCCAGTTCCTGGCCCTCGGAGGCACCGGCCTCGTGGTACGGCTGGCCGTCCACGGTGATGGCCTGGAGGTGCGGGAACTCGGCGTGCGCGCGTACCGCGAGGTCCGCGGCGGCGGCCAGGTCCCGGCCGGCCCCCGGGGCGCGGCCGGTGCGGGCGTGGGTGGTGACGGGGTCGGCGCCGAGGTTGCCGCGTACCTCGGCCGGGGCGACGCCGCGCTCGCGGAAGACCGCGAGGAGGGCTTCGGCGGCCGGCCCGAAGTCTGCCCCGGGGTCGAGCACGACCGGCGCGAGGTCGAGCAGCACGCCGGCCAGGACGCCGGGCAGTTCGGCGGGGTCCAGGGCGTCCTCGCCCCCGGGCGCGCCGGTCTGCAGGAAGACGGACGAGACGCCGTTCTCCAGGTCCGCGAGCACGGCTTCGGCGGTGCGCGCCGGGTCCGGGTCGCTGTGCAGCTGGCGTACGTCCCAGCCGTCGACGGAGCTGCCGGCCGCCCGGGCGCCGCGTACGTAGGAGGGGAGTCCGGGAGCGCCGGGCTCGGGTGAGGCGTCGTCGGCCGTGTAGAGAGGGGCCAGCCTGATGCCGTCGTAGGTGGTGGTCGCGAGCAGATCCTCAGGGTTGTCGGGTGCGTCGTCCGCACCGATGACCCTCGACTTGCGGAGCACGCCGGCCACCAGGCCCTGCCACTGTTCACGCGTGGGCTGCGGGAACTGCGAAGCAAAGGTGGAGCCGGTAGACGTGCCGCCGTCGACAGTAGCCTCCGTCATGTTCACGCATCGTAGGGACCGCGCCCCAAGATCGATACACGGCCTCGGTGTGACATCAGTCGCGAATTCGCTTGACTGCGGCAAGGACAGTGCCGCGGAACGGTTATCCGATTTGTCCGACGAGTGCCGGCGACCGCCCGGAGGCGTCGATGACACTGCGTCACATCAGCTGGCGGGAAAGGCCGTAGGACGCGAAGTGTCACCCGTTTGGTTCCCGTAGGCGTGCGGAATCGATCACATCACGCGCCCCCGGGCGGGAGCCGGTGATTTCGATGGCTAACATGGCCGGGGCCGGAGGAAGGTACCCGGCCGGGCCGACCGACGGCTTGCCGGCCGAGCCCCGTCTACCGCATCCGGAGGGTAGTTTCCGTGCCGGCTGGAACGCTCTACCGCGGCCGGGAAGGCATGTGGTCATGGGTGGCTCATCGAGTCACCGGCGTCCTCATCTTCTTCTTCCTGTTCGCCCATGTCATCGACACCGCTCTTGTGCGGGTCTCGCCCGAGGCGTACGACGAGACGATCGAGATCTACAAGAACCCGTTCGTCAACGTCATGGAGTACGGCCTCGTGGGCGCCGTGCTCTTCCACGCCCTCAACGGCCTGCGCATCGTCGCGGTCGACTTCTGGGAGAAGGGCCCCCGCTACCAGAAGCAGATGTTCTGGGGCGTTGTCGGCCTGTGGGCCGTGCTCATGGCCGGCGCCTTCTACCCGGTCCTGGAGCACACGCTGCGCGAGATCTTCGGGAGCTGACCCAGATGGCTTTGATCGAGAACGCTCCCAAGATCAGCGGCGGCGGCCCGGCCATCGAGGCCCCCCGCTCCAAGCGCTCGCCGCGCTCCACCCGGACCAACTTCGAGCTGTACAGCTGGCTGTTCATGCGGCTGTCCGGCATCCTGCTGGTCGTCCTCGTGCTGGGCCACCTGATCATCCAGCTGGTGATCGACGGCGGTGTGTCGCGGATCGGCTTCGCGTTCGTCGCCGGCCGCTGGGCCAACCCGTTCTGGCAGGCGTGGGACCTGATCATGCTGTGGCTCGCCGAGCTGCACGGCGTCAACGGTCTGCGCACGATCATCAACGACTACGCGGAGCGCGACCAGACCCGCTTCTGGCTCAAGGTCGTGCTCTACACGTCGGCCCTGATCGTGCTCTTCACCGGCACGCTGGTGATCTTCACCTTCGACCCGAACATCGGCCAGTAGCCGGCCAACGGACCGCACTCGAACGCACCCGAACGCGCCCCTTGGTGGTCGCGGAGATCGGTACCAGAGGACACACAGGTCATGCAGATCCACAAGTACGACACCGTCATCGTCGGCGCGGGCGGCGCCGGCATGCGTGCCGCCCTGGAGGCGAGCAAGAGCAGCCGTACGGCCGTTCTCACCAAGCTCTACCCGACCCGCTCCCACACCGGCGCCGCCCAGGGCGGCATGTGCGCCGCCCTCGCGAACGTCGAGGAGGACAACTGGGAGTGGCACACCTTCGACACGGTCAAGGGCGGTGACTACCTCACCGACCAGGACGCCGCGGAGATCATGTGCAAGGAGGCGATCGACGCCGTCCTCGACCTGGAGAAGATGGGCCTCCCGTTCTCCCGGACCCCCGAGGGCCGCATCGACCAGCGCCGGTTCGGCGGCCACACGCGTGACCACGGCAAGGCCGCGGTACGCCGGTCCTGCTACGCCGCGGACCGCACCGGCCACATGATCCTGCAGACGCTGTTCCAGAACTGCGTCAAGCAGAACGTCGAGTTCTACAACGAGTTCTACGTACTCGACCTGCTGCTCGTCGACGACGAGGACGGCAACAAGACCACCTCCGGCGTCGTCGCGTACGAGCTGGCGTCCGGCGAGGTGCACGTCTTCCAGGCGAAGGCCGTCATCTTCGCGACCGGCGGTTTCGGCAAGGTCTTCAAGACCACCTCCAACGCGCACACCCTCACCGGCGACGGCATGGGCATCGCGTGGCGCCGCGGACTGCCGCTGGAGGACATGGAGTTCTACCAGTTCCACCCGACCGGCCTCGCGGGCCTGGGCATCCTGCTCACCGAGGGCGCGCGCGGCGAGGGCGGCATCCTGCGCAACGCGGACGGCGAGCGCTTCATGGAGCGGTACGCCCCGACGATCAAGGACCTCGCGCCGCGCGACATCGTCGCGCGCTCGATGGTGCTGGAGGTCCTGGAGGGCCGCGGCGCGGGCCCGAACAAGGACTACGTCTACCTCGACCTCACCCACCTGCCGGCCGAGCAGATCGAGGAAAAGCTCCCGGACATCACCGAGTTCGCGCGCACGTACCTCGGCGTGGAACCGACCACCGAACTGGTCCCGGTGTACCCGACCGCGCACTACGCGATGGGCGGCGTCCCGACCAACGTCGAGGCCGAGGTGCTGGCCGACAACGAGACCGTGGTCCCCGGCCTGTACGCGGCGGGCGAGGTCGCCTGCGTCTCCGTGCACGGCTCGAACCGGCTGGGCACCAACTCGCTGCTCGACATCAACGTGTTCGGCCGCCGCGCGGGCATCGCCGCCGCGAAGTACGCCGCCACCGCCGACTACGTCGAACTGCCCGAGAACCCGGCGGCGGACGTACGGGCGCTCCTGGACCGCCTGCTGAACAGCGAGGGCACCGAGCGGGTCGCGCAGATCCGCGCGGAGATGCAGGAGACGATGGACGCCAACGCGGGCGTCTACCGCACCGAGGAAACCCTCAAGCAGGCCCTCTCGGACATCAAGGCGCTGCAGAAGCGGTACCTCGACGTGTCCATCCAGGACAAGGGCAAGCGGTTCAACACCGACCTGCTCGAAGCCGTCGAACTCGGCTTCCTGCTCGACCTCGCCGAGGTCCTGGTCGTCGGCGCCGCCAACCGCAAGGAGTCGCGCGGCGGCCACGCGCGCGAGGACTTCCAGGCGCGCGACGACGCCAACTACATGAAGCACACGATGGCATACCGCGAGGTCGACGCGGACGGCGACGTCTCGATCCGGCTTGACTGGAAGCCGGTCGTCGTCACCCGCTACCAGCCGATGGAGCGTAAGTACTGATGACTGCCGTTATCGACGAGACCCCGGCTGCCCCCGCGCAGAAGCCGGCGCGCGACCACACCCCCATCACCATCACCCTGCGGATCCGCCGCTTCCTGCCGGACCTGGTCGGCCCGAACGGCGAGCCCCCGGTGCCGTTCTGGCAGGACTTCCAGGTCGAGGCGGACCCGACCGAGCGCATCCTCACCGCGATGCTCAAGGTCAAGGGCGAGCAGGACGGCTCGCTCACCTTCCGCCGCTCCTGCGCGCACGGCATCTGCGGCTCCGACGCGATGCGCATCAACGGCCGCAACCGCCTCGCCTGCAAGACCCTGGTGAAGGACCTCGACGTCACCAAGCCGATCACCATCGAGGCGATCAAGGGCCTGCAGGTCGAGAAGGACCTCGTCGTCGACATGGAGCCGTTCTTCCAGTCGTTCCGCGACGTGATGCCCTTCCTCGTCACCTCGGGCAACGAGCCCACGCGCGAGCGCCTCCAGTCCCCCGAGGACCGCGAGCGCTTCGACGACACCACCAAGTGCATCCTGTGCGCCTGCTGCACGACGTCCTGCCCGGTCTTCTGGACCGACGGCCAGTACTTCGGCCCGGCCGCCATCGTCAACGCGCACCGCTTCATCTTCGACTCGCGCGACGAGGGCGCCGAACAGCGCCTGGAGATCCTCAACGAAAAGGAAGGCGTCTGGCGCTGCCGCACGACCTTCAATTGCACCGACGCCTGCCCCCGAGGCATCGAGGTCACCAAGGCCATCCAGGAAGTCAAGCGAGCCCTGATCTTCCGCCGAGTCTGAGCAACCCGCTGTTCCGAATGGCCCGTACCCCATCGGGGGCACGGGTCGTTCGGGCTTCCCGGGCAGGCTTCCCGGGCCCCGGGACCCGGTGTGCCGCGGCTTCGGTGCGCGCGAGGAACGGGCGGCCGGGTCCGGGTCAGTCCATCGAGTTGTCGAGTTCTCGTGCCGGGCAGTCGGGTTCGGGGCCTGGCAGCTCGGGACGGTCCGGAGCGCCTGCGGCGTCCGACGGCCCGGTTGCGCCGTAGTGCCGGTCGGCAGCCTGGCCGGGTGCCAACACGTCGGCTCCAGGCTGCGTGGCGGACGGGTCGACGTCATGCGCGGGGGCGTGCGTCTCGTTCAGGTCGCTCAGGCCGTTCGCGGCTATGCGGGCCACGTCCGTCGGTCTCTCCGAGGCCGGTGCGGCCGGTGCGGGACCTGTGTACGGTGCGTCGCGTCCGCGCGGACGGGCCGGCAAGACATCTGGGGTTGCCGACTCTTGCAGGGTGATGAAGGGACCGACATGGCCGACCGGCTCGGTCGGCAGGGACTGCGCAAGCTCCAGGAGCACATCCCTGACTTCCGCGGCGGAATCGGGCCGCCTACCCGGGGTGTTCACGGTGAGCGCGGTCACGATCCCCGCGAGATCTCGCGGTACGCCCCTGACCGCGTCGGTTACCGGCTGCAGTTCCCCGGTGGACTGAGCGAGGATCCGGTCCTCGCGGTCGAAGCCGGGGAACGCCGGTTCGCCCGAGATCATCTCGTACATGATGACGCCGAGGCCATACAGGTCGTTTTGGCGCGTGTTCACGCGTTCGCCGGTCGCCGGAAGGCCGTAGTCCCGCGCCACGACCGCCCGCGCCATCTCCGGTGACATGTAGCCGGGAGACCCGGCGATGGACGAGCCGCGGCCGCCGAACTCCAGCGTGGCATTGCCGTAGTCGGCCATCTTCAGCACGCCGTCGTGCCCGAACAGCACGTTTGCGGGCTTCACGTCGCGGTGCAGGATCCCGCTTTCGTGGGTCGCGGCCAGCGCGTCGGCGAGCGCCGCCCCCAACTTGGCCACCTGGTCCAAGGGGAACGACCCGCCGAGGGCCAATCTGTGCGCGAGAGTTCCTGTACCTACCAACTCCATGGCTATGAAAGCGTCATGGTCGGTGCTCCGCTTGGGAGAGCTGTCGTGGATGCGCACCACGTGGGGGCTTCGGACCGCCGACGCGATGTGGTACTCCCAGTTGAGCTTGTCGTAGTGCGCCGGCGTCAGTGGCTTGTCGTACCTCAGAGTCTTCACCGCGACGTCCTGGCCGAGTCCCTTGTCACGGACCCGCCACACGTATCCCTCGCCCCCCTGACCGATGCGCGTCACCTGCGCCGGGTCGAATCTCTTGGGAGGCAGCTGCGGCTTGCGAACGGCCACGGCATACCTCCCTGGGCAGAGTTCGACCGAGGAGTTCATGAGAGCGGCTGCGAAGCCGCCCCGAAAGGCCGTGAGGCGCGAAGAACTGCGCGGGATCGGGCGATTCGAGGCGGCTTCCGGATTCAGTCGTTCGGCGCGTGCCGGCGGCGGAGGCGGGCGTTGCGGCCGGCATGCCGCACACGGTCAGCACGGCCGTCGTGGCGACAAGTGCGCGCTTCCGCGGCATGCGGCGGCGGCGCGGTGATGAAGTACGCATTTCCTCCCGTCCGTTGCGGCTCACGGTGTCTGAAGTACGGTGTCTGAAGTCCGGGGTTGCCAGCCTGGATCACCAGCTGTGCACGGTCTTGATCGGGAAGTCCCGGACGGTCATCCGGTCGACGGCCCGGAAGCGCACGTTCACCTGCGTGGCGGCCGCCGCAGCGGGCCGCACCGCCGGCAGGACGGTGCCGACTACCCGCGGCCCCGCCGAGGAGGAATGTCCGTCGATGACCGACCGGGCCTGGCCTGGCGCCTGCCCGGCCTCCGTGAGACCCGGGGACGCCGGTCCCGCCGACCACCCGTTGCAACCACGGCATGCGCCACTGGCGTTTTACCACCGGGCCCTCCTCCCCGGCCCCGCTCACCCCCGGGCCGGCTCGGCGGCCCCCGACGCGTCGCGCGGGGCGGGTGTCCCGTAAATGATTTGCGTTGATCCTGCAAAAAATTGACGCGATCGGTACTACTCTTGCGGGCATGGTGCGTCGACTTGCTGAGGTTGCCAAGAAGGTCGGAGTGAGCGAGGCGACGGTCAGTCGCGTGCTCAACGGGAAACCCGGGGTCTCGGAGGGGACCCGGGCCGCGGTGCTGACCGCGCTGGACGTCATGGGGTACGAGAGGCCGACCCAACTGCGCGGCGAACGCGCCCGCCTGGTCGGCCTGGTCCTGCCCGAACTGCAGAACCCGATCTTCCCGGCGTTCGCCGAGATCGTCGTGGGCGCGCTCGCGCAGCGCGGTTTCACGCCGGTGCTGTGCACCCAGACCGCGGGCGGGGTGAGCGAGGCCGACTACGTCGAGATGCTCCTCGACCAGGCGGTCTCCGGCGTGATCTTCTTCGGCGGGCTGTACGCGCAGGCCGACTCGCCGCACGGCCACTACGACCGGCTGGCCGAGCGCGGACTGCCGACCGTGCTGCTCAACGCGGCCGTCGACAACCTCGACTTCCCCCGCGTGAGCTGCGACGACGCGGCCGCGGCCGAGCAGGCGATCGCCCACCTCCAGGCCCTCGGGCACGACCGGATCGGCATGATCCTCGGACCGCCCGACCACGTTCCGTCGAACCGCAAACTGGCCGCCGCCCAGGCCGCGATCGGCCTCGCCGACGACCGCGTCGAGCACACGCTCTTCTCCTCCGAGGGCGGCCAGGCCGCCGCCACGCGGCTCATCAACCGGGGCATGACCGCACTCGTCTGCGCGAGCGACCCGCTGGCCCTCGGCGCGGTACGCGCCGCCCGCCGGCTCGGCCGGAGCGTACCGGGCGACGTGTCGGTCGTGGGGTACGACGACTCGGCACTGATGGCCGCGACCGACCCGCCGCTGAGCACCGTGCGCCAGCCGATCGAACTCATGGGCCGGGCCGCCGTGGAGATGCTGATGGCGGAGATCGCCGGCAGCCCGGTGACGCACGACGAGCTGCTCTTCGAGCCCGAGTTGGTGCTGCGGCGGTCGTCCGGCCCGGCGCCCGCGCTCACTCCCCCGGTCGATCCCGCCGCGGACGCCCGAGCGGGCGCCGCGGCCGGTACCGCAGCCGGGGCTGCGATCTCGCCGTCGACCGCGGCCGTACGTACGCCTGCCGCTCGCGAGCCCGCGTAATCGATGTTCTTCCTTCTGCTGTCAATTTTTTGCGGAATCTCATCGAGATATTGAGTCCTGCTGCCAAGCGTGGTTGAGTGTGGCCCGCGCCACGCACGGGCCGGAGGGACACCTTCCGGTTCGCCCGCGTATCCGACCTCGTTCGACTTCCCGGGCAGAAGGGCTATTCCCATGCGCAGCTCCACCCGGTACCGCAGATCCTCCGCGATACTCCTCGCCGCCGGCCTGCTCTTCACCGGCGCCGCGTGCTCCGACGACGACTCCGGGGACAAGGCGTCCGACGCCGGAGGAACCGCCGGACCCGGCGACACCGGTGCCAAGAAGGTCACCCTCACGGTCAACTGCAAGCCGCCGCGCACCGCAGAGGTCGACCGCAAGCAATGGGAGCAGGACGTCGAGGCGTTCGAGAAGCTCAACCCGAACATCAAGATCGAGTCCAAGGACGCGTTCCCCTGCTCGGACCCGACCACCTTCGAGGCGAAGTTGGCCGGCAACCAGATGGAGGACCTGTTCTACGTCAACTACACGAACGTCCAGACGGTCCTGGCGCGCGGCGGCGCGGCGGACATCACGCAGTACATGGACAAGGTCGTGAAGGACAAGGAACTCCGGCCCGACCTCGTCAAGTTCTTCCAGGACGCCGGCGGCAAGACGTACGGCGTGCCGCGTACGAACTACTCGATGGGCCTGATCTACAACCGCGCGCTGTTCACCAAGGCCGGCCTCGACCCCGACAAGCCGCCCACGACGTGGGACGAAGTCCGGGCCGCGGCAAAGAAGATCGCCGACAGCGGCGGCGGCAACGTCGGGTACGCCGACTACAGCGCGAGCAACCAGGGCGGCTGGCACTTCGTCGCCGAGCTGTACTCGCGCGGCGGCGCGGCCATTTCCGCAGACGGCAAGACCGCGACCGTCGACACCCCTGAGGGCAGGGCCGTCCTGCAGACGCTGCACGACATGCGCTGGACCGACAACAGCATGGGCAGCAAGCAGCTCCTGACCATCAACGACGTGCAGCAGATGATGGGCAGCGGACGCCTGGGCATGTACATCGCGGCGCCCGACAACGTCACCCAGATCGTCAACGAGTTCGGCGGCAAGCTCGAGGACGTCGGCCTGGCCCCGATGCCCGACGGCAAGGGCACCCTGGCCGGCGGCGACGGCTACATGTTCAACAAGAAGTGCACGCCGGAGCAGATCGAAGCGGGCCTGAAGTGGCTTGAGTTCCTGGCCCTCACCCCCGGCAAGGGCCTCAACGACTGGGCGCGCGGCAAGCAGGACAAGGAGCCCGTCGGCCTGCCCGAGCCCGCCATCTGGACCGGCGCGGCCGCCAAGAGCAACGACGACCTCAAGGCCCAGAACGCGACGCTCCCGGTGGGCAACTACAAGTCCTTCGTCGAGGCGTCCGGCAAGGTCCCGGAGATCGCCGAGCCCCCGCAGGCCCAGCAGATCTACTCGGTGCTCGACGGCGTGGTGTCCAGCGTGCTCACCAAGAAGGACGCCGACATCGCCAAGCTGCTCACCGATGCCAACGGGAAGATCACCCAACTCCTCGGCAAGCAGTAGCCGTTCCTCCGCGTCGGCCGCCGTCAGCCCACGGTGCCGCCGACCACGGGTGGACCGGGGAGCCCGCCGCGCCCCCGGTCCACCCGCCCGTCCGCCGCGTTGCCAAGTCTGTCCGCCGCTTTTCCGAGACCGTCCTTTACCTCGCCGAGCAAGTCCGTCGCCTCGCCGAGTCATTCGGCCGCCTCGCCGAGTCCGTCCGTCGCCGCATCGAGGGAGTGCACGCCATGACCAGCACCGTCGGTGCGCCCCGGAAGCCGAAGAGCCCCACCGGGGCTCCCGCCCCGCCCGGCGCTCGGCCGCCCGGGAACCTGCGCCGCAAGGTCACCGACAACCTGACGGCGTACGCGTTCCTCGCCGGCGGCCTCATCTGCTTCGCGCTCTTCTCGTGGTACCCCGCGATCCGCGCGATCCAGCTGGCCTTCCAGCGCACCGGCGGCCAGGACGGCGCCGAAAAGACCGAGTGGGTGGGCTTCGACAACTTCACCACGGTCTTCCGCGACCCCGAGTTCGGCGCCGCGTGGCGCAACACCGTCCAGTTCACGCTGCTGGCCCTGCTCATCGGGTTCGTCGTGCCGTTCCTGCTCGCGCTGCTGATCAACGAGATGCGGCACGCCAGGGCGTTCTTCCGGCTCGCGGTCTACCTGCCGGTGATGATCCCGCCGGTCGTCACGGCGCTCATGTGGCAGTGGTTCTTCGACCCCGGCCCGGGGTTGTTCAACGAACTCCTCAGAGCCGTCCACCTGCCGACCTCGAACTGGACCAACGGCGAGGACACCGCCATGATCTCGCTCGTGCTCGTCGCCACCTGGGCGAACATGGGCGGCACGGTGCTCATCTACCTCGCCGCGCTGCAGGGCATACCGGGCGAGCTGTACGAGGCCGCCGAACTCGACGGCGCCAACCTGTGGCAGCGCATCCGGCACGTCACCATCCCGCAGACCCGCTTCGTGATCCTGATGCTGATGCTGCTTCAGATCATCGCCACCATGCAGGTGTTCGTCGAGCCGTTCATCATCACCGGCGGCGGGCCCGGGGATTCCACGATCACCGTGCTCTACCTCGTCTACAAGTACGCGTTCGTCTACAACAACTACGGAAGCGCCTGCGCGCTGAGCGTGCTCCTGCTGGCCTTCCTCGCCGCCTTCTCCGCGCTCTACCTGCGGCTGACCCGGAACCAAGGCTGAGGGGAGAGACGGCGATGGCCACCAAAGAGACCGCACACGTGCGCACACTCGTCTCGCCGATGCGGCTGCGCAGCCGACGCGGACGCACGATCTACTGGACCGTCTTCACCCTGACAGTCGCGGGATTCACGTTCGCGTTCCTGTTCCCCATCTACTGGATGGTGACCGGGGCCTTCAAGTCCCCCGACGAACTGCTCCAGAGCCCGCCCACCTACGTACCGAACGAATGGCACCCGGACAACTACTCCGAGGCCTGGCGCCGGATGGACCTCGCCGGCGTCATCAAGAACACCGTGCTCCAGGCCGGCGGGGCCTGGCTGTTCCAGATCGTGCTGTGCACCGCGGCGGCGTACGCGCTGTCCAAACTCAAGCCGGTGTTCGGCCAGATCATCCTGGGCGCCATCCTGGCCACCCTGATGGTCCCGGCGTCCGCGCTGCTGGTTCCGAAGTACCTCACCGCGGTGGACGTCCCCGTCATCGGCACCAACCTGCTCAACACCCCGTGGGCGATCTGGCTGCCGTCCGTCGCCAACGCCTTCAACCTGTACCTGCTCAAGCGGTTCTTCGACCAACTCCCCAACGACGTCCTGGAAGCCGCCGCCATCGACGGCGCCGGCCCGCTGCGGCGGCTCTGGTACATCGTCCTGCCCATGTCACGGCCGGTCCTGGGGGTAGTGTCGATCTTCGCGGTCGTCGCGGTCTGGCAGGACTTCCTGTGGCCGCTGCTGGTCTACCCGGACACCGACAAGCAGCCGGTCAGCGTCGCGCTCGTGCAGCTGTCGGCGAGCCTCCCGCTGACGTACCTCATCGCGGCGATGGTGATCGCGAGCATCCCGATGGTCGCCGTCTTCCTGGTGTTCCAGCGGCACATCATCGCGGGGATCAGCGCGGGCAGCGTGAAGGAGTAGCCGGGCGGCGCCATCCGCCCCACCGGGTCGGCCGCCGGACACCCGGCAGGCGCTAACCGGCAGGCGCTAACCGGCGGGCGCGAATCGGCAAACGCTTACCGGCAGGCGCTTACCGGCAGGCGCTTACCGGGAAGCGCTTAACCGGCAAGCGCCCACCCCGACGCGAGCGCATCGCCCGTACGAGCGCGCACCTGGTGCACGCACATCCGGCGCGTATACCCGGCGCGTACCCGGCAATCGCACGCCGGCGGACGCACGCCCGGCGAACGCCGACCCCACCGCGGCATGTCCGCGGTCCGCACAGCCGAAAGCCGTACAGCCAGAAAGGACACACGACGTGGCAGAGCACGGCCCGCAGAACGCACCGGAGACCCCGTGGTGGCGCAGCGCGGTGATCTACCAGGTCTATCCGCGCAGCTTCGCCGACGCGGACGGCGACGGTACGGGGGACCTGGCCGGCGTCCGGGAGAAGCTGCCGTACCTGGCGGAACTCGGCGTCGACGCACTCTGGTTCAACCCGTGGTACCCGTCCCCGATGGCGGACGGGGGCTACGACGTGGCCGACTACCGCGGCGTGGCACCGGAGTTCGGCACCCTGGGCGGCGCGGAGAAGCTGATCGCCGACGCCCTGGAACTGGGCATCCGGACCATCGTCGACATCGTGCCCAACCACATCTCCAGCGAACACCCCTGGTTCCGTGCGGCGGTCGCCGACCCCGCCGCGGCCGAAAGGGAGTTGTTCTGGTTCCGCCCCGGCCGCGGGGCCGACGGCGAACTCCCGCCCAACAACTGGATATCCGAGTTCCATGGCTCTGCTTGGACCCGTACCACCAACCCGGACGGCACCCCCGGCGACTGGTACCTCAACCTCTTCGACTCCCGGCAGCCCGACCTGAACTGGGCGCATCCGGCGGTACGCGAGGAGCACGAGGACGTCCTGCGGTTCTGGTTCGACCGCGGCGCGTCCGGCGTACGCATCGACTCGGCGGCGCTCCTCGAGAAGGACCCCGCCCTGCCGGACCTCGCCCCCGAGGCGGTACCGAACGGCGGCACGCACCCCTACATCGACCGCGACGGCCTGCACGACATCTACCGCGCGTGGCGGCACATCGCCGACTCCTACCCGGACCGGAGGGTGCTGATCGGCGAGATCTGGCTGCCCGACACCGAGCGCTTCGCGCGCTACCTGCGGCCCGACGAACTGCACACCGCTTTCAACTTCGACTTCCTCACCTGCCCGTGGGAACCCGCCCGCCTGAAGGCCTCGATCGACGGGACGCTCGCCGCGCACGCCCCGGTGGCCGCCCCCGCGACGTGGGTGCTCGCCAACCACGACGTCACGCGTACGGTGACCCGCTACGGCCGGGCGGACACCTCCTTCGGGTTCGCCGCCAAGGCCCGCGGCGTTCCGACCGACCTCGACCTCGGCACCCGCCGGGCCCGCGCCGCCGCGCTGCTCACCCTCGCCCTCCCCGGCGCCGTATACATCTACCAGGGCGAGGAGTTGGGCCTGCCGGAGGTGGAGGACATCCCCGTGGAGAAGTTGCAGGACCCGATGGCACTGCGCTCCGGCGGGGTCTCGCCGGGACGGGACGGCTGCCGGGTGCCGCTGCCGTGGTCGGGCGACGCGCCGCCGTACGGCTTCAGCCCGGCCGGCGCCGAGTCGGAGCCTTGGCTGCCGCAGCCGGACGACTGGGCGTCGCGTACCGCGGAGGCACAGGACGGCGATCCGGACTCGATGCTGGAGCTCTACCGCACCGCGATCCGGCTGCGCCGGGCCGAACCGGCTTTGGGTGACGGCGAGTTGGACTGGCTGCCGGACGCTGCCCCGGACACCTTGGCCTTCCGGCGCGGTGACGGCTTCGCCTGCGTCGTCAACTTCGGCCTGGACGCGGTCGAACTACCGCCGCACACCGACGTTTTGGTGACGAGCGGTCCGCTTGCCGAGGACGGGGCCCTGCCCACCGACACCGCGGCGTGGCTCCGCGTGTGAGTTCAGGTGGTCACCTGGTAGCGGCAGGACATCGCGACGTGCGGCGGAAAGAGACCGTACGCGCAGCCGCGCATCGTCCACACGTCCCCCGTCAACGTCTCGATCTGCCCCGGCGCGCGCCATACGGTGACGCCCTCGATGTCCCCGCCGTCCGCGCTCACCGCGGCCGCCGTCCCGGGCAACGCGACCCCGACGGCCGCCACGGCGCCCGCAAGCGCGCCCACCCTGCCAAGCCCCACCCTGCCGCGCTTGATCATCTTCGGTCCTCCAGAAGGGAGTTGGCACCACCACCCACCCCAACGGCGGCCGGCGCCCTGGGTAACGCCCGGCGCAGGGCGTTCGGAAGCACAGAGGAGCGCACACGGGTGCGCTCCGCGCGGGACGCGGCGCAGGCGGCACTACTCCTTGCTCTGCTCTCGCTCCAGCGCGGGACTCGTGGAGAGCTCGGGCGCGGGCGTCGGCGCCGGGGCGGGCTCCGACTCGGCGACCGATTGCTCGGGGGCAGCCGTCGAACGCGTAGCAGCCGTCGACAGCCCGAGGATGGCCGGGTCCGCACCCGAAACCGGCCCCGCCGGGCCCGACATCCCCACCTGCGGCGCCGGTTCCGGTGCGGGATCAGAGCCTGACGTCTCAGGGCCAGGCGCTCCCGGGCGCGGAGCGGGATCGTCGACACCACGCTCGCCCGAAGCCGTCCCCGGCCGCGCAGCCCCTCCCGGTTCGCCGCCCGTCTCGGCTTCGGCCCCGCGTCGCGCTTCCAACCCGGCGGCGGGAGCGGCCTGCGGCGGCGTACCGCCCGGGGCGTGGCCGATCGCGGCAAGCGCGTCGGCGTGCAAGTCCGGTGTGACATCCGGCGCGGCGAGTTCCGGACGGTTCCGGGCCTCCAGCAAAGCCCGTTCGGCCATCGTCTGGGTCCACCCCTGCTGGAAACCGTCCCACGCGGACTGCTCGAACCGCTGCTGGTGGACCTCTGCGGCGGTCAGCCCGCTCCCCGGCCCGGTCGGCGAAAAGGTGGCCTCCCGAAGGGCATCGGCTCCCCGGGCCGCGTCGGCCGCTCCCACCGGAGCGGTGAGCGGAGCCTCCGCCTCCCAGTCGACGCCGACCTGTTCGTCAGCCCCGACATCGTTCTCGGAAGCCGTACGCCGCGCCTCGGCAAGCCGCTCGCCGCCGTGGTCGACACTCAGCACGGGTGCCCGGCCCGCGTTCCCAGCTTCCTGTCCCCACGGCACCTCCGCCGCGGCCGCCGCGGCGGCACCGGCCTCCCGACCGGCCGGAAAACCGCGCATGCTGGCATCGAAGTAGGCGGCCTGCTCCCCCAGTCGCGTCAGATGCGGAGGAAGCGGCGGAGCAGCGGGAAGCTCCGGCCGCGCCGGCGCATCCGGCACCTCCACCCGAAGCGGTCCCACCGGCACCGAGACGCGCCCCTCCACTACAGATGCGGGGACCTCTCCGGCCGGGTTCGTGGCCTCCGCGGCCGGCTTCGTGGCCTCCGCGTCGGCCGACGGCCCGTCAGGCGTACCCCCCTCGGCGTAGCGGATCACGTCGGCCTGGTTGAACCCCTCGCGCAGTGCCCGCATCACCGCCTCACCCGGCTGGTAGTCCGGCTCGGCCTCGATGCGATTGATTACCGCGACGGGCACACCCGACAGCTCCGCCAACTCCTCGACCGTCAGGTCGCCGACCTCCCGGTCGCGGCGGACCTCGCTGTACTCCTCCACACTTACCCGGACCGAAGGCTCGTCCGGCGGCAAGTCCGGGCTTCGGCCGTTCGCGAAATCGTTCGCCACGTCCGCAAGGGCGGTGCGCAAGGCGGTCATCGTCTGGGCACGAGGCGTCGCCCTGTCCCCACGCTCGATCGCCCGGATCGTCTCGGCCCCGATGCCCGACCGCGCGGCCAGTTGATCGACCGTCAGGCCGAACGCCTCACGCACCGGCGCCGGATCGAAGTTCCGTTCGGCGGTGATCTCGGTGACCACATCCGCGATTGCCGTACGGATCCCTTCGACGGTCGCGCGGGCGGGACGCTCGTACTTCCCCGTCTCGGCGTTGGCCACGGTGTGCTCGTGCACACCGGCTCTTTCCGCCAGGGCCGTCTGGGTGAGCCCGAGGTGGGATCTCATCTCCGCGACGTCGAAGTCGAGTCGGCCCGCAGCTTCTCCTCCTTCCGCGGCAACCTCGTCCAGCGCTCGTCGCACCGCCACGCGGAGATCGAAGTCCCGCGTTGTTTCCCCTCGTTCGAGCTCCGACACGGCATTGCTGATCACTCCCGCACGACCGGCGAGCTCGCCCTGCGTCAGCCCCAATGCGTGGCGTTCGGCAGCCACGTCGAAGTTCGGGTCCCCTCCGAGCTCGTCCCTGGCGGTCGACAATGCGTCCTCCACCGCGCGACGAGTGATGTGCTGGCTTTGGAGTTCGCCCGATTCCAGGCCCGCAAGGGTCTGTCGCTGGATCCCGGCGCGCGTCGCCAGCTGTATCTGAGTCAGACCAAGTTGCTCACGCTGCTCACGGATGCCCGGCGCGGTGTTGCTCGCGAAGTCGTCCACCGCCGCACGCAGCGCGTCCATCACCTGAACGGTGGGGCGCTGACCGTTCACTTCGATCTCGCGGAGCGTGGTCCTCGCTATGCCCGCACGCTCCGCCAGTTGCGGGCCTGACACCCCCAGTGCCTCTCGCGCGCCCTGCAGGTCGAAGTCCGGTTCGGCCACGAAGTCCGCGCCGTTGGCGATCAGGGCCGACTGGAGCGACCGCACGGTCGCATGCCAGGGTTCCCTGGTCCTCCCTGTCTCGATCCCCGCAATCGCCTCCTTGCTCACTCCGGCAGCCTCGGCCAGTGCCGCCCGCGACATGCCCAGGGCCTCGCGCTCGCGCCGGAGGGCGGAGTCCGCCAGTTCGGAGACCGTGACCATGCGTTGCGGCTCGGGCTCGGGCGCAGGCGCGGAAGCGCGGACTGTCTTGGACGGCCGGGCTTCCGCCCGAGGTGCCTTGGGCTGCGGAGGCTGATCACCGTCGAGGACCGCTCCCAAGGCCGCAAGCGTCTCGGCGTCCGGTTGCTTCCGGCCGTCCTCGATGCGTGCCACCACCGACCGTGCGATGCCCGACGCCTCAGCGAGCTGTTCCTGGGTGAATCCGCGCTCCCACCGGCGTTCGGCCAGCGGATGGAGTTCCGCGGGGATGAAACCCAGCGTTCTGACGTCGGTGCCCAGGGCGGCGGCAATGGCGTGTGCGGGTCCGATGCGCGGGTGCGTCATCTGTCCGCTCTCGATGCGGCTGATGTAGGAGGGACTGACGTTGGCCCGTTCCGCGAGCTCGGTCGGCGTCATCCCGGCGGCGAGACGGGATACCGCCACCGGATGGGTAGGCGCGGCCGCCGACGGGTCGGACATGAATCCCAGGGCTTCCGGGGTGCTGCCCAGGACGCTCGCCAGTGCCTCCGCGGTCGCGGGCGAGGCAGACTTCGCACCGGATTCGATGTGGTTGAGGTGAGATCGGGAAACGCCCGCCCGCTCGGCGACCTGCGAAGCCGTCAGGCCCTCTTCCCAACGTCGTTCGGCCACCGGATGCAGGCCGTCGGGCAGAAGGCCCAGGCTCCTGATGTCCGTCGACAACGCCGACGCCACACGGTGGGCGTTGTCGAGCCGTAGATATTCCTGGCCGCCGCTTTCCAGTGCCGCGATGGTTGCCTGGTTGAGGCCAGTCCGTTCGGCGAGTCCCCGCTGGGTCAGGCCAGCGGCCTTGCGGGCGGTCGCAACCGGGTGCTCGCGCTTCTCGTTGAGGGCCAGCGCTTCCGGCGTGGTTCCCAGTGCGTCGGCCAAGGCCTGTGCCGTTGTCGGGGAGGCGCGTCGCGCGCCGGTTTCGATCCTGCCGATCTGGTCGCGGGGCACACCCGACCGGTCGGACAGTTGCTGTTGCGTCAAATGGCCTCGGGCGGCACGGAGGTTGTTCGGTGGTGCCTCTCGGTCGGCAACCTGATCCTGTGTGCCCACCGCCTCGTCCTGGGTGGCGACGCCCTGGTCCTGGGTCTCGATGGCCTGGTCCTGGGTGCGGACGGCGCGGTCGTGGGCGGCTTGGCCTGCGGCTATCCAGGGGTTGGGCTCGTTCTCCCCGGCCATGTCACCCCCGCTTGGCTGTGCCCTGCGTACTCCCCTCGACCGCACTTGACAGCTCCCGATCATCCGGCGAGCGAATGGGGCATTTCAAGCCTCTTACGGTGTGCCGCGCTCCGGGGATAGCGCGACGCGGGGAACTCGACCTCGGCGTTGGGCGGGAAGGCGCCTCGTCGGAAGCGCACTGCACGACAGAGGGCGACCAACCAGTAGGAATGCCAACGCTGTTACCGCTGGGCACCCCGCGTGAATCCGTTCACAAGGTGATTGGCACAATCAAGCACGCGGAGGTTCGTGCAACGGGGAGGCAGCATGGCCGACACCATCGAGAAGGCGGCGGACCACGGCGGGGGCGAGGAAGAGCCGGAACTCGACCGGCGGCGGTGGATCGCGCTCGCGGTCGTGCTCACCGCGGGGTTCATGGATCTGCTGGACGTCACGATCGTCAACGTCGCGATCCCGGCGATCCAGGACGAGCTGGGGGCGAGCTACGCGTCCATCCAGTGGATCGTGGCGGCGTACGCGCTCTCCTTCGCGGTCGTTCTGATCACCGGCGGGCGGCTTGGGGACATCTTCGGACGCCGACGCCTGTTCCTGATCGGCATGACGGGGTTCACCGTCGCGTCGCTGCTGTGCGGCATCGCGACCGGGCCCGGAATGCTCGTCGGGGCAAGGGCGTTCCAGGGCCTCATGGCGGCGATCATGGTGCCGCAGATCCTCGCCATCGTGCACGTCACCTTCCCGCCGTCCGAGCGCGGCAAGGTCTTCGGGATGTACGGCGCCATCGCGGGCATGGCCGCGATCAGCGGCCCCATCGTGGGCGGACTCCTCATCGAGGCCGACGTGTTCGGCTGGGGCTGGCGGCCGATCTTCCTGGTGAACATCCCGGTGGGGATCCTCGGCATCGTCGCGACGCTGGTGTACGTACGCGAGTCCAAGGCGCCGCACGCGCTCAAGCTGGACCTTGTCGGTGTCGGCCTCATTACGACGGCGCTGCTCATGCTCGTCTTCCCGCTGGTGCAGGGCCGCGAACTGGACTGGCCGTGGTGGACGTTCGCGCTGATGGCCGGATCCCTGCCGCTCTTCGCGGTGTTCGTCGCGTACGAGCGCGTCAAGACCCGCCGCGACGGCTCACCCCTGGTCGAACTGGGTTTGTTCAAGGCCCGTTCGTTCTCCGCGGGCATGCTGGTGCTGCTGCTGTTCCAGGGCTGCATGGCGGCGTTCTTCCTCACGTGGAGCCTCTACCAGCAGCTCGGGCTCGGCTGGAAGCCGCTGCACGCGGGTCTTGCGGGCGTTCCGTTCTCGCTCGGCGTCTCGGTCGCGGCGGGGCTGTCGATCCAGTTCCTGGTGCCCCGGCTCGGCCGCCACGTGCTGAGCCTCGGCGCGGTGGTGATGGCCGTCGGCATGCTCGTGTACGCGTGGGCCGTCGACCACTTCGGCACCGGCATATCCGCGTGGCAGATGCTGGTCCCTCTGGTGGTCGCGGGCCTGGGCATGGGGCTGCTGCTCCCGCCGCTCGCCGACACCGTGCTGTCGGGCGTCGCGGAGAAGGACGCGGGGTCGGCGTCCGGCGTGCTCAACGCGGTCAACCAGCTCGGCAACGCGATCGGCATCGCGGTGGTCGGTGTGATCTTCTTCGGTCTCCTCACCGCACAGGCCGGGCCCGCAGCGTCGTCCGCCGCACCGCAGTTGCGGCGCGACCTGGCGGCGGCGGGCATCCACGGGCCCGCGCAGGACCAAATGGTCGCGGGCTTCCGCGACTGCGTGCGGGACCGCACCGAGGAGCAGGACCCCGCCGTCGTCCCCGCGTCGTGCGATGATGCCCCGCTGCGCCAACTCCCGCAGCCCGTGCGGGACAACGTGCTGCAGGCGGTGGAGAAGGCAGGGCGCGAGGCGGGGGCGACCGACTTCGCCCGCTCGTTCCAGCGCACGCTGTACGGCGTCGCGGGGGGCATGGTCCTGGTGTCCGTCCTGATCCTGGCCCTGCCCAGGCGCATCGAACACCACGAGGGCGTACACGTGGGTTGACGCGCGGAAGCTCCGATCCGGTCCCCGGGCGTGCCTGGGGACCTTCGGATACCTGTGCCGTCTACGCGCGATGGGCGCCGTCCGGGCGCAGATTCCGCAGTCCCGCTTTTCGGGCCTCTGGCCCGACTCGTACCCCTGGACCTTGCGGCGGAATGCCGCGTTTCCACCTATCTTTCCGGCTACGCCGCACTGTCGGATCGACAACTCAGCGACAACTAAATCCGCAGAATATTGCTCATTAGACAATTGATTTCGTTCTTCATTGTCCGATGACCAACTGGATACCATCCCGAACAGGCAATCCAGCTTCGGAATCAGCACATTCCCTTCTGGGGGTTATGCATGTCCAGATTCAGCGACCGCGAACTCGGGATGGACCGGAAGATCACCCGCCGGGACTTCCTGGACGGCGTGGCCCTCAGCGCCGCCGTGGTGGCCGCCTCCGCCGCGTTCCCGAGCGTCGCGTCGGCCTCGTCCGGAGGCTCGCACGGCCGCCCCGGAAACGGCGGCCCCGGGAACGGCGGCGGCAACGGCCACGGCGGCAACGGCGGTTCCGGCAAGCCCTACCCGCCGACCCAGACCGGCCTGCGCGGCCAGCAGGCCGGTGCGTACGACGTCGCCCACGCCGTCCGCGACGGAGCCTTCACGCCCGGCCGCATCACCGAACTGCGTGAGACGTACGACCTGGTCGTGGTCGGCGGCGGCCTCAGCGGCCTGGCCGCGGCGCACTTCTACCGCAAGGCGGCCGGCTCCCGGGCCCGCATCCTGATCCTCGACGCGCTCGACGACTTCGGCGGCCACGCCCGCCGCAACGAGTTCCACGTGGGCCGCACGATGCTGCTGTCGAACGGCGGCACTGTCAACCTGGACACCCCGAGCACCTGGAACCGCGCGGCATACGACCTGGTGACCAAGGACCTCGGCATCGACCTGAAGGGCCTTGAGGCGACGGTCAAGAGCGACGCGTACACGCCGTACGGGCTGCGCAGCGCGACGCTGTTCAACTCCGAGCGCTGGGGCAAGGACCAGCTCGTCATCCGCGAATCCGGCGAGTCCTGGGCGTCGTTCGCGCAGAAGCTCCCGATGAGCGCGGCGAGCAAGGCCGCACTGGTCCGCCTCTACAGCACCACCGAGGACTTCTACCCGGGCCTGACGGACGCCCAGAAGAAGGAGATCCTCGCCCGTACGCCATACGAGACGTACCTGCGCGAGAAGATCGGCATGGACGACGACGCGCTCGCGGTCATGCGGCGCGGCACCAACGGCCTGTGGGGCGTGGACGTCGACCGGGTCTCCTCGGCCGACGCCTGGGCCACCGGGCAGCCCGGCTTCGGCGGTCTCAACCTGGCGCACACGCCGTGGCCGGGTGCCGGGTTCACCCCGCTGATGCATCTCGCGGAGACCGACGAGGACGGCAACTTCTACTTCCCCGAGGGCAATGCCTCGGTGGCGCGCCTGCTGGTGAACAAGCTCGTCCCGCACGCGTTCGAGGAGAACCGGCTCGACTGGCGGAAGATCCCCACCGCGCACGCCCGGTACGACCGCCTCGACCACCCGGACTCCGACGTCCGCATCCGGCTGTCCAGCACGGCGTTCGACGTCCGCAACGACGGACGCCGCGGCGCCGTCGTCAGCTACTCCCAGGGCGGCCGGAGCTACCGGGTCCGCACCAAGGGCGTCGTGATGGCGTGCTGGAACTCGGTGGCGTCCTACGTCATGCCCGAGTTGAAGGCCGACCAGATCGAGGCCATGCGGTACGGCGTCAAGGTCCCGCTCGTCTACACACGCGTCGCGCTGCGCGACTGGCGCGCCTTCGCCGCCGCGCGGGTGCGCAACGTCAGCACGCCGACCCGCTTCTTCAGCAGCTTCGGCCTGCCGACCGTCACCGACATCGGCGACTTCACGATGCCGCACCAGCCCGAACTGCCCACCGTGATCTCGTTGTCCGCGACCCCGAACTCGCCCGGGCTCAAGTGCCGTGACCAGCACAAGGCGGGCCGCCGGACGCTGATCCGCATGCCTTTCGAGGACTTCGAGCGGGAGATCCGCGACTCGATGACCCGCGCGCTCGGGTCGTACGGCTTCGACCCCGGCCGGGACATCACCGCCATCACCGTGAACCGGTGGGCGCACGGCTACGCGTACGAGTACAACTCCCTCGACGATCCGGCGCTGTTCGGGCCGGAGGAGCAGCGGCCGTACGCCAAAGCCCGCCGCCCGGTCGGTCGCATCGCGATCGCAAACTCCGACGCCGAGGCCTTCGGCTACACGCACGCCGCGTTCGACGCCGCCTACCGCGCGGTGCGGCACCTGCTCTGACCTGCCGTCTCCCGGAAAGGCGGGGCCGTCCGCGGCACATGCCGCAGACGGCCCCGCCCGCCGTCACTCCTGTGCCGCGGACTCCCCGGGCTCCGCGGACCTCGCAGCCGCCGCGGCCTCTGCCGCCCGGACCGCGTCCCGGTGCCGCAACGCGGCCGCGCGCAGCGCCGTTTCCGCGTCGACGCCGTGCGTCGCGGCCAACTGGGTGGCGGCGAGGAGCAGTTCGCCGACCGAGTCGTCGTCCACGTGCTCCGGCACCGTGACGGATCCCGGTACCGGCACGTCGAATCCGGCACGCCTGCTGCGCGCGATCACCTTGCCGGCGAGGGACAGTGCGGGCTGGCCGAGCGGGATGCCGTCCACGACCGACTCGCGCCCGGACTTCTCGGCGGCCTTCAGCTCGTCCCAGTTGCGCTCCACGTGCTCCGCGCTCTCCGCCACGACGTCGGCGAACACATGCGGATGACGCCGCATCAGCTTGGCCACGATCTCCCCCGCGACGTCGTCGATCGTGAACGGGTCCTCGGGGTCCTCCTCGGCCACCCGGGCGTGGAAGGCGACTTGGAACAGCACGTCGCCCAACTCCTCGCGCAGATGGGCGCGGTCACCGGAGTCGATGGCGTCGACGAGTTCGTACGCCTCCTCGACCAGGTAGCGCACCAGCGACTGGTGCGTCTGCTTCGCGTCCCACGGGCATCCGCCCGGCGAGCGCAGCCGGTCCATCACCGCGACCAGGTCGAGGAGCCGCGAGCCCGGCAGGTCCCACGAACCGGGCACCACCTCGATGGCCGGGAGCGCCTGCGTACCGCCGGCCGCGACCGCGCCGAGTGCCGCGCCGAGCTCGGGGTCGCCGTCCGAGCCGGCCAGCCAGACGACGGGACCCGTCCGCGCGTCCGCGAGCAGGCGCCGGGCGAGCACCTGCGGCGCGGCGGCGCCCTGGTCGTCGTCAACGACCACCGTCACGTCGACTCCGGCGTCGCGCACGTACGGCAGTTGGGGATGCGTCGCCTCCCCGGTCAGCACCTGTCCCCCGCTCGCCGCCGACGTCTCGCGCAGCACCTGCCACGCGGGCCAGCTCAGCAGGCCGGGGGCCACCCGGTGGGTGCCCGTCAGGAGGATCAGCCGGTTCTGCGGCACACCGCTCTGTTGCTCGCTCACGGGATCACCGTAAGGGGTCCCCGGGACGGGCGGGCTCAGTCGCGCGGGGTCTCGCCGGCCAGGACGGCCCGCACGCGCTCCACCTGCATGCGCACCAGTTCCTCGTCGGGCAGGACGACGTCGGGACCGGTGAGGTTGACGTACGTGGCCTCGACCAGGGTCGTCCCGACGCGCACCGCGACGATGCCGTGCACCCACGCCCGACCGTCCGCTGTGCGCGTCGTCTGCGACAAGGCCAGCGCCTGGTCGCCGAGGGCGGGGGACTTTTGCTTGACGTAGCCGCTACTGAAGGCCTGACCGTCGGACGAGGTCCGCCGCACGTCCGCGCAACGCGGCAGCAGTTGCTCGGTTTGTCCGAGGAGCTTCTCGGCGTCGCCGGCGGCGAACGATGCCAGGTTGACGCCGACGATGGCGTACGCCTTGCCGCCGCCGGGCGTGTCCATGGCGATCACCGACGCCTTGCCCTTGGCGGTCACCGACTCGGCGTTCCCCGGCGACAACATCTCGTCGATCGCGTCGCACTCCGGCTTGTCCGACGTGTCGCCGCCGTCACCACCGTCGCCGCGGTCGTCGTCATCGGCGCCGCCGATCACCGTCCACCCCGAGGGCAGCGCGCTCTCGGGCACCAGGGCGGTGCGGAGCTGCTCGTCGGTCAGGTACGCGAACTGACCGCTCCTGGGCGACTCCGCGGCGGAGCCCGCACCGGTCCGGGCGGGCGTCGGGGTCGCCGGGCCGCCCGCGGGCGCCGAAGCGGCACCGGACCTGCCCGAGCCGCCTGACCCGCCTGACCCGCCGACCGTGTCAGCGGCATCCGCGACGCCTCCGGCAGCGCCCGACGAACACGCCGTCGCGGCGAAGAGCGCGAGCGGCAGGAGCGCGACCGCCGTACGACGGGCAGTGCGACGCACAGTGTGGCGACCGGCGCGACGGGCGGTGCCCAAGGCGGCCCCCAAGGCGGCGGGACGGGCGGTGCGGGATCGGGTCAAGGCCGGCTTCCTCGGACAGGCGGGATCGGGGCGATCATCCTGCCAAAGCGCCCCCGGCCCCCGACCGCTGGGGCGGGCGCTACGCGCCGGCGGCCCCCGTGCCCGCGGTCCCGGCGATGTTGTCCGGCGTCAGCCACTTGTAGGCCACCGGAACGAGGCCTTCGGCGACGTCCCACTTGCCGTACCGGGGGTTCACGGTGATCTCCATCGACTCGGCGGTCTCGGTGTAGATCTTGTCCGCGCCGGCGTTGCCGTTCTTGGCGATGAGCCGCTCGATGATGATCTGGGACCGGGTGAAGGCGTCCACGCCCGAGGCCGGCACGCCCTTCTCCGCGAGCGACTCCTCGATCGGCACGCCCCTGTTCTGGGCCAGCCACTCGTTCTTCTGCTCGGCGATGTCGGTCGGCGTGACCACGATGCCGCTGCGCTCCGCGGCCTCGTCCAGGACCTTGGTCTGGAGCAGCAGGACCAGTTCCTCCTGCGACGCCGTGACGCCCGGAACCGGGGCGGCGCCGACGCTCTCCCGGGCGTCCGCGGCCTTCTCGACGCGGGAGTTCAGTGTGGAGATGTCGATGCGTTCGCCGTCGACCACCGCGGCGGCGCCCGCCTTCGAGTCGGCGCAGCCGGTGAGGGCGAAGCCCGCGAGCAAGGCGGCGAGAGCGAGCGTGGGGACGGAACGCGACGTGCGACTCACACGAACTCCCAGGGTTCGATGGCGCTTGTACGACGGCACTGCGTGTGACCCATGACCAACGACCAAAGATACGGGCGGGCACGCCGCGATACTTGGATCTTTGCCAAGTTCGCGCCGTGCCGTCGCGGATCTTGTCGTCGGTCGAGTTCGGTCTTACACGGGTCGGCAGCGGTCATCAAGGGCCGCGGAGCGATCAGCCGCCGTGATCAGCGGTGTGAGCAGTGTGATCGGCCCTCGACGCGGCGTGGTCAGCCGCCTCCGCCGGACGACGTCGCCTTCGCGTCGCGCACGGCCTTGCGCAGCGCCTCCGGCACCGGGCCGAGGCCGGCGGCGAGTTCGTCGACCCGGCCGCGCGCCGCGCGGCGCTCGCGGCCCGACATCACCGTGTTCATCTCGGCGATGTGCACGAGGACCGTCGTCGCGGCCTGGCAGCGGGGTACGCGGGACGCCGGCTGCGTGGCCCGCAGCGCGTCGCGTACGCCGGCCAGGGCCGCGGTCCGCATGCGCGGCTGACGCAGGGCGACCGAGTGGTAGGGGAAGACCAGCAGCACCCGGGTCTTCTCGACGCGGAGGACGCGTGAGCGGGCGAGTTCGGTGCGTACCGTGCCGACCGCGAAGGCGGCGGACTTCTTCACCCAGTGCCGCCACGACCGGGACCGGTCGGACGCGACGACCCGGGCGAACACGTCGGCCTCCAGCGCCCCGTCCGGCACCGCCCCGCGCGACGCGGCCACCCGCACCCGGCCGCCCTCGTCGGCGAGGAAGCCGGCGTCGAGGAGCCCTTGCAGCGCCGCGGCATTGAGTGCGAGGCCCATGTGCTGGCCGCCGGCCAGCCGCTGCCGCTCAGGCCGGTACGCCAGGAGGAACACCCGGTGTACGAGGGATACATCGTCCTGCGGTTCCATGGTGGGTCACCCTCCTGCCCTGGTTCGCACTCTCGGTCCGGTTGTGGTCGCGGAGGCCGTTGCGGCGGCCGCGGTCGTCCCCAAGACCACCGCCTTGGTCATCGCCGCTGTCATGGCCATCACGGTCGCCGTGGCCGTCGCCGTGGACGCGGCCGTGGACGCGGTCCGGTCGGCCGCCTCAGCGCGGTCCGCGGCACCGTCCTCGGGGTCACCGTCAGCCGGGTTCCGGTTCGACACCGCCATCGTCGCCAGCGCCGCCGTCACCGTCGCCAGCACCGCGAGCATCGTCTCGAGCGACACCGTCGTCCCCCTCCCCCTCACGCCGCCTCGGCGGCCTGCCGCGCCGCACCGGGCGGCCGGCGTCGCCGGGCATGCGGCCCGCGTCGCCCAGGGCCCGGCGCAGCAGGAACTCGATCTGGGCATTGGTACTGCGCAGTTCGTCGGCCGCCCAGCGGGCCACCGCGTCGTGCACGGCGGGGTCCAGGCGGAGCAGGATCTTCTTGCGCTCGCTCATCGGCGCCGAGGCTATTGGTACAGCGAACCGGAGTTGATCACCGGTTGCGTGGCCTGCTCGCTGCACAGCACGACTAGCAGGTTGCTGACCATCGCGGCACGGCGCTCGTCGTCGAGTTCGACGAGCTGCTGTTCCTCCAGGCGGTTGAGCGCGAGCTCGACCATGCCGACCGCGCCCTCGACGATCCGGGTACGGGCGGCGACCACCGCGCCCGCCTGCTGGCGGCGCAGCATGGCCTGGGCGATCTCAGGGGCGTACGCAAGTCTCGTGATGCGCGACTCGATCACCCGCACGCCGGCCGCCTCGACGCGTACGCCGATCTCCGCCGACAACTTGGCGGTGATCTCGTCGGCGTTGTCGCGCAGCGAGAAGCCCTCGGTGTTGTGGTTGTCGTACGGGTAGCTGTTGGCGATGTGCCGCACCGCGGTCTCGGTCTGGATCGCCACGAACTCCTCGAAGTCGTCGACCTCGAACATCGCCTGCGCGGTGTCCTGCACCTGCCACACCACGACGGCGGCGATCTCGATCGGGCTGCCGTCGAAGTCGTTGACCTTGGCGGTCTGCGTCTCCAGGTTCCGGATGCGGGTCGAGATCCGGGTGCGGTCGGTCAGCGGGTTGACCCACCGCAGGCCCTCGTGCCGCACGGTCCCCTTGTAATGGCCGAAGAGTTGGACGACCCGGGCCTGCCCGGGGGCGATCGTGGTCAGCCCACACAAGCCGACGAGCGAACCGATCGCGATGACGACGCCGAGGGCGATGAGGCCCGCCCGCGAGCCGCCGTGCACCGTCGCGCTGACGAAGAAGAGCACCACGGACAGCGCGAGCGCGAGGAACCCCACGCCGAGGGCGGGAAACCCGCCCGCGCCCTGCACCAGCCGCTCGCGCACTTGCGGCGCGGGCATCTCCACCGTGATCTCGGGAGCCGTTTCGGCCATGGTGTCCTCCACTCGTCGACCTGACACCATCAGGTTAGCAAAGTGATATCACTTTTTGCGTGAGGGACATCCCTCGACTTGCCCGGGCGGCCCGCCGTACGGGTACGCGCCGCGGCCGTCGGCGCAGGACAGCGCCGGTTCCCGCACTCCTGGCCGAAAACCGCGGGCGGCCGCCGCGCCGACTGGCTAGCTCCCACCCCCCGACGCCCCCTTAGCCTCGGCGCCGGACCAGGCGCCGGCGAGATGCGCCCCGGACTCGGAGGGACCCACTCACCGGTGCGCGCAAAACATGCAAGCCCGTCGCTGCGACCGCGCCGTACGGCGTTGATCGCGGCCATCAGCGCCCTGGCGATCTTCGGGGGCATCCAGGGGGCGAACGCGCTCCAGGGCGACGGGGGTTCAGCGCCCGCCGCGGTGTACGCCGAGCCGACTCCGGCCGCGACGGAAGCCCCCGGCGACCCCGAGGCGCTGCACGAGCCCGAGTACAACCCCTCGGAATCGGACGCCTCCGCGGCGAAGCCCGGCGCGGGCCCGGCGCCGGCCCCGGCCGGCGCCGCCGCCGCGGCCGCGCAGGCCGCGGCCCCCGTGACGCCGCCCTCGGGCGAGGGCTGGAAGTCCAGCGGGCCCGTCGCGTACCAGCCGAACGGCTACACCATCAAGTTCCGCGACCAGCGGGCGGTGAACTGGCTGCGCCCCCAGATCGATTCGATCGCGGGCCAGTTGGCGCAGATCACCGGGCTCCGCTTCAGCGTCGACACCACACCGGTCGGCGCCGCGTACCAGCTGCAGGTCGGCGAGGTGCTGGTCAACCTGTACAACCGCCCCTGCAAGTACGTCAGCGGCACCGGTATCTCGTCGAAGTACGTGGGCGTCTCCGACGGAACGGGCGCCTCCGGCTTCAGCTGCGGCTTCAACCGCTGGGACGCCAACCGGGTGCACCTGAGCGGCCACGTCTGGATCAACACCGAGCACTTCGACGCCGCGGGCAACGCCTCGGCCGCCATGGGCACCGCGGGCCTGAAGAATCTGGTGACCCACGAACTGGGCCACGCGATGGGGCTCTCGCACGCGAACCGGAGCGAGGCGGCGAGCGACTGCGCCAAGGGCACGGACGCGGGCCAACTGCCGGTCATGTGCCGCCCGTCCAAGGCCTACCAGGACCGCGCGGCCGGACGGTACGTGCAGCAGTTCGACCTCCAGGGCCTGCGCACCATCGCCCGCGGCGGTGGGGCGCCGGTGCCGACGCAGGGCAGCGTCGTCGGGATCGGCGGCAAGTGCCTGGACGCGACGCAGGGCAAGTCGGCCGACGGCACGCGGATCCAGCTGTGGCAGTGCAACGGCTCGTGGGCCCAGAAGTGGATCTTCAACAAAGACGGCACCATCACCGCGCTGGGCAAGTGCCTCGACAACTACTCCCAGCGCAACGTGAACGGCAACAAGATCCAACTGCACACCTGCAACGGCACCGCGGCGCAGAAGTGGCGCATCGACAGCGCGAACCGCATCGTCAACGCCGGTACCGGCAAGGTTCTCGACGTGGCCGGCAGCAAGACCACGAACGGCACCGCCGTACAACTCTGGGCGCCGCACACCAAGGCCAACCAGAAGTGGACCGTGCGGGCGCAGTAGGCCAACAGAGCCTGCCGGCGCACCCAGTCGGGCAGAGAAGCCGAGCAGGCCGAGGAAGCCCGGCGGGACCAAGTAGCCCGGCCGGACCGAAAACCCGGCAGGACCGCGTAGGGAATCGTGCTGGCGTTCGGATCGGTTTTCGCGGGCGGGCTGTTCGTCCTGAACGACGCGTTCGTGAACTGGCTGACCCCGGTGACGCTCATCGC
>NZ_JBEZFP010000096.1:0-36439 GCF_040649515.1 Streptodolium elevatio | reverse complement strand
TCGGTGGCCTGCTGGTGGACGATCGCCTGCACACGCCGCGCGATGTTGACGAACGCCCGCTGCGCGGAGTCACGCATGCCCTCCTCGGCCTCGACCGCCTCGGCGACCGAGCGCAGCACCGCGAGGCGCGCCGCCGCGAAGTCGGGTGAGACCTCGGGTGCGTCGACTTGGCCGCGGACCAGTCCGTCGAGCACCTCCTCGGCGGATTCGCCCTGTTGCACGTGCAGGATCGCCTTCGGCAGCTGTTCGCCGGTCAGGCGCAGCATCGCCGACTCCTGGGCCGCGATACCGCGGCGCAGCGCGGCGATCTCGGCCTGGTGCCGGGCGCGCAGGTCGCCGGTCGCGGCCTCGTGCCGGGCCTGGTGAGCGACTATTCGACTGCCTCGGCGCGCCGACTCCGCGGTGACCAGGGCCACCGCGACAGAGGCGACGGCGAGACAGATTCCCACGGCCAGGCGTGCGTCACCGTCGACGAGCGCGACGGCGACGGCCGAACAGGCGACCGTGGCGGTGACGGGGATCAGCCAGACCGGACCATTCCAGACCGGACCGGCGGGGGCGGCAGGACGCGGGGATTCGGGTGGTGACCCGACTCGGACCATGGACTTCCTCGGAATCATGCGGACGGGAAGGGCACCGGATGCGGACATGCCGAAGGGCATGGCGAAGAAACGTGCCCGGGTGCCCGGTGCCCGCTGGGTTTCGCGGAGCGTGGCGACACGACGTGCCCGACGGCCAACGGGCGTGCCGCGTCCCGTTGTCGTGCCGTCCCGTCGGCGCCGGGGGTCTGCGCTGGCCCCCTGCCACCCCGCCTCGGCGGTCGATGGAGCCCGGCGGCGGCGAGTACTGGCAGTAGTCGCCGCGCGTCACTGGGTCATCCGGAGCATAGCCGGTTCACACCGGCCTCCAACGGCGATGCGGCCCTTGCGATGCCTGGCGAATGGTGGCGCGAGCCAGGCGAATTCGGCGCCGGCCGCGGACGTGCGGGCTTGCGCCGCACGGGTGTTCGGGGCCGGTCAGGAGGCGAAGCCGCCGGGCACGAACGCCTCGACGTGGCGGCGCACCTGCTCCGGGTCCTCGGCGTCGAACGTCTGCGCGGGGAAGGTCACGAGCGAGATGTGCAGGCGCATGATCCACTCGGCGGCGGTGTCGGCGTCGATGTCCGCGCGGATCTCGCCGCGGTCCCGGGCCGCCTCGACGAGAGGGCGCCAGAAGGCCAGCCAGGTCCGGACGACGCGCGGACACCGCACGAGGATCATGGCCGCGCTGACCGACTCCCCGGGGCGGCGGCCGAGGCCGAGTTCGGCCTCGGCGGGCAGCAGGGCATGGACGCGTACGGCCGCCTCGGCGACCTGCGCGGCGAGCGTGGCGTGCCGGCGCACGTCCGGCGTGATGGACAGCACGAGGGCCGCCGCCATGGCCTCCAGCACCGCTTCGACCAGGGTGTCGCGGTCCGGGAAGTACATGTAGACGGTGCGCCGCGACACGCCCGCCTGGCGTGCCACGTCGTTCATCGACAGGCGCCGGATGCCCCAGCGCCGCACGCACACGGCCGCCGCCTCCAGAATGCGGGACCGGGTCGCGGCACCCCGGGGGCCGAGCAGCACGTCGGCGGTCCCTCCCTCGTCCTCCGGTGCGCCGCTGACGGGCTCCAACGGCCTCTCCACGTCCTCGACTTGCACAGGTGCACGGACGTTGTATACCTGTGTCGGACGGGCGTCCATGCCCCTTGCCTTATGGGCATGGATAGCCGACGTGTTCGCATAATGCGGCACGTCGGCCACGCGGCAGGACTTCCGGGCGGCCGGATCCGGGGCGCTCGGCGACCGCTCGGTGCCGGTGCGGCGGTCAGCGCCGCCCCGACGCGAGCGGCCCGCGCACCAGGCGGCCCGGCAGCGCGCCGGTGTGCACGCCGTCGCGGAACGCCACGCGGCCCGCGACCACGGTCGCGTGGATCCCGGTCGCGCGCTGGCGCAGGCGGTACGCGCCGCCGGGGATGTCGTACGCCACCTCCGGCATCAGCGGCGCCACCGTCGCCGGGTCGATCACGTTCAGATCCGCCGCCATGCCCTCGCGCACCATCCCCCGGTCGTGGAAGCCCCAGGCGATGGCCGGCGCCAACGTGATCATGCGGACCGCCTCCTCAAGACTGAAGGCGCCTTCCTGCCGCACCCAGTAGCCCAGCAGCAGGGTGTGCAGCGACGCGTCGGCCATCGACCCGACGTGCGCCCCGCTGTCGGTGAACGTCATCACCGCGCGGGGGTGCCGCAACACCGGGAGGAGGTCCGCCGGTTCGTCGCTGACGACGGCCTGGATGAAGAACTGGTGGAAGTCCGTCTCCAGCGCCAGGTCGAGGACGGTCTCGACCGGGTGCGTACCGCGCTCGCGGGCGACGTCGGCGACGGTGCGCAGCGGCGGCATCGGCCGGTCGTACACCCGCATGCGCTCGAAGTCGGGGCGCCGCGCCTCGGCACCGATCGCGCGCCCGTAGGGCCCGTTGTCCGCGATCTCCACCAACTTGGCCCGGGTGTCCGGGTCTTCGTACGCCTTGCGCTGCTCCTCCAGGGGCAGCGTGCGGATCTCGCGCCACAGCGGCAGCGTGTCGAACGCCGTCTTGGTGCGGAACGACGTCACCGTGTTGATGCCGCGGCTGTGGCCGAGCCCATACGCGACCCCGCCCGCGGCGGCGATCGCGTCCAGCAGCCGCAGGCCGTGGAACACGCCGCCGCGGCCCGACACGCCGAAGTTGAACGGCACCCCGGTCTCGGCCGCCAGATCGCGCAGGCGGGCGAAGTACTCCTCGCGCTCCTCGTCGCCGCGGGCGGCGGCCGGTTCGTGGGTGATCTCGAAGACGCCGGCACCCTCCTCGGCCAGGACCCCCACCAGGCGGCGGACTTCGTCCCAGTCCGCGAGCCGGGACGCCACGGGCCGGTTGTCCGCGGTCTCGTGGTTGTCGTTGCGCGTGGTGGTGAACCCGAACGCCCCGGCGCGCAGCCCGGCCCGCAACTGGCGGACCATCTCGGCGATGTCGTCGGCGTCGGCGGGGCCGTCGAAGGCGCGTTCGCCCATGGCCCAGGTCCGCAGAGCCGAATGGCCCACCTGCGCCGCGTAGTTGATGGCCTTGGGCAGGCGGTCGACGGCGTCCATGTACTCCGGGAACGTCTCCCAGGTCCACTCGATGCCCTCGGCCATCGCCGCGGCGGAGATCTCCTCGGCGCGCTCCAGATTGCGGGTCACCAGGTCACGGGCGTCCTTGCGCGCGGGGGCGAGGGTGAAGCCGCAGTTGCCCATGACGGCGGTCGTGACCCCGTGCCACGCCGAGCAACTGCCCTGCTCGTCCCAGAAGACCTGGGCGTCCATGTGGGTGTGGCCGTCGACGAAGCCGGGCGTGACGACGTGCCCGGTCGCGTCGATCTCCACCGCGCCGCGCTCCCGTACGCGCCCGACGCGGGCGATGCGGTCGCCGGCCACCGCGACGTCCGCCCGATGGCCGGGCAGGCCCGAGCCGTCCACCACCGTTCCGCCGCGGATCACGAGGTCGTACACGGGGACACCTCCTTGCCGTCTCATGCGTCTTGACTTCACGGCTCATTAGCCATTGGCTAAACGTAGCCCAGCCGGACTCGGAGGACCACCGTGAACCCAGTACCGACCGCCGGACCGACCGCCGAACTCCCGCTGGTCGTCTCCGTGGACGACCACGTCGTGGAACCGCCGGACGTGTGGACGAGCCGCCTTCCGGCGCGCCACCGGGACACCGGACCGCGCGTCGTGCGGGCGACCTGCCGCACCGAGCACGTCACCGCCAACACCGTGAAGTACCACTTCGGGGGCGACGGCCCGGAGACGGACTGGTGGGTCTACGAAGACCTGCACAAACCGATCCCGCAGGTGGTGGCATGCGTGGGCTTCCCGCGCGAAAGCCTCACCATGGCGCCGATCCGGTACGCGGAAATGCGCCCCGGCTGCCACGACCCGGCCGCGCGGCTGGCCGACATGGACCTCAACCACACCGAGATGTCGCTCTGCTTCCCGACGTTCCCGCGCTTCTGCGGCCAGGCGTTCCTGGAGGCGAAGGACCGCGACCTGGCGATGCTGGGGGTTCGCGCGTACAACGACTGGATGATCGAGGAGTGGTGCGGCGGCTCCGGCGGCCGACTGCTGCCGCTGTGCCTGATCCCGCTCTGGGACCCGGTCGCCGCCGCGGCCGAGGTACGCCGCAACGCCGCCCGCGGCTGCCGGGCCGTCGCCTTCACCGAACTGCCCGCCAATCTCGGCCTGCCCTCCGTGCACGACCCCGACCGGCACTGGGACCCGTTCTTCGCGGCCTGCGACGAAACCGGCACGGTGGTGTGCATGCACATCGGGTCCAGCTCGCGCATGCCGGTCACCTCGCCGGACGCGCCCGAAGGCGTGCGCATGGCGCTGACGTTCGCGAACGCCCAGTACTCCCTGGTGGACTGGCTGATGTCCGGAGTGCTCGCGCGCTTCCCGAGACTGCGCATCGCGTACTCGGAGGGCCAGATCGGCTGGATGCCGTTCGTGCTGGAACGGGTCGACAACATCTTCCGGCACAGCGCCGCGTGGGCGGGACTGGACCCCGCGATCACCGAACTGCCCAGCAGCTATGCGGCGGGACGGGTGTTCGGATGCTTCTTCGAGGACGACTTCGGCGTCCTGTCCCGCGAGGCCGTCGGCATCGAGCGCATCACGTTCGAGACCGACTATCCGCACCAGGACAGCACATGGCCGCGCACCCGGGAGATCCTGGAGCGCATCGCGGGCATGGTCGGCCCCGAGGACCTGCACCGCATCGCCCGCGGCAACGCCCTCGACATGCTAGGACTCGTCTGACTCCCGCTCCGGGGACGGCGCCCGCCCCGGGGGCGACTCGCCCGCGCACGGGGTCGTCCACGGCCGGAGCTTATCGGGATTGCGCACACCCCAGATGCGGGTGATCCGGTCGCCCGCGACGTCGAACGCGAACACCGCCACGGTGACGCCGTCCTGCCGGGCGACCAGGCCCGGCTGGGCGTTGACCGTACGCTCCAGCAGCGTCAGCCCGGCCGGCATGCCCACCGTGTCGATCAGATAGCGCGCGATCTGCTCGCTGCCGTCGATGGGCCGCAGGGACGCCTCGACGAGGCCGCCGCCGTCCCCGACCGCGGTGGCATCGGGATCGAGGAGGCCGATCAGGGCGTCGATGTCCTGGGCCTCCCACGCCTGCTTGAACTCCCGCACGACCTCGGCGCGCCGGGCCGCCGGGGTGGCGGGGATCCGCGTCGCGCGCAGTCGGCGTCGGGCGGACGTGGCCAACTGGCGGCAGGCCGCCGGGGACCGGCCGACGATCTCGGCGACCTCGCCGAACGGATAGCGGAAGACGTCGTGCAGCACGAACGCGAGCCGCTCGGCCGGCGTCATCGACTCCAGCACGACCAGGAACGCCATGCCGACCGACTCGTCGAGGGTGACCCGGTCGGCGGGATCGGCGGCCAGCGCGGCGTCCGAACGCCCGAACGCCCACTCCCCGCGGTCGGGCAGCGGTTCCGGGATCCACTCGCCCACGTAGCTCTCGCGACGGGCGCGTGCGGAGCCGAGCACGTCCAGGCAGATGCGTCCGGCGACCTTGGTGAGCCAGGCCGCGGGGGAGTCGACGGCGTCCTGGCGCGCGCGGGGCATGGCGTACCACCGGACATAGGTCTCCTGGACGACGTCCTCGGCATCGGCCAGAGAGCCGAGCATCCGGTACGCCAGGTTGAAGAGGTGCCGCCGCTCGCTCATGATCGCGCCGAGCCTCGGATCGGGCCGGCCGTTCCCCGGTTCTCCCGCACTCTCCATGGTGTCGCCGCTCCTCGTCGCCGCATGTGCCGTCACCGGGTACGACGAGACAGCCCGCCGGAATGTGACGCGGGCACCGACCTCACATTTTGCGGACCGCCGTCGTCGTACGGGTGAGGGCGCGGCACCCGGCGGACGTCCGCGACGCCCGCACCGGCATCCGCGCCCGCGCCCACATCCGTGAGCAGCGCATCTTCCCGCAAGGAGTGACCCGACCATGGCGACCACCACCAAGCTCAGCGAGCTGACCGGCCACTACGTCCTGGACACCGTCCGCACCCGCATCGGGTTCGTGGCCCGGCACACGATGGCCACCAGGGTGCCCGGCTGGTTCGGCGCGTTCGAGGGCGGCGGATACCTCGACGGCGACGATCCCGCCCGGTCCGAGGTGCGGTTCACCATGGAGGCGAACAGCATCCGCACCCGCAACGCGCAGCGCGACGGCCTGCTGGTCGGCAAGTTCCTGGACGCCGAACGCCACCCGGTGGTCACCTTCGCCTCGACCGCCGTCGAACGGCTCGACGGTGACGCCTTCAAGCTGACCGGCGACCTCACGATCCGCGGCGTGACGAACCCCGTCACGCTGGACCTGGTGCTCACCGCCGCCGAGCACGACCCCAGCGGTCCGCGCGGCGCATGCCGGATCTCCTTCGCCGGCGGTACGACGATCGTCCGCACGGACTGGGGAGTGAACTGGAACGCCGCCACCGCACTCACGATCAGCCGGAAGGTCGTCCTGAACCTGGACGTGACCGCCGTCCGGCAGTGAGCCGGACGGCACACCGAACACGCGGTAACAGGGCAGGTGCCGGCGAGCGCCGCGGATCCGCCAGACTTCTCCGTATGGACAACCGCACGCCCGAGCCCGCACCGGCCCACGCCGGTACGGCGGCCGCATCCCGGCCCCGCGCGAACGACGCACAGGCAGCCGCCGCGAAGATCCTCGACGCCGCGACCGAGCTGTTCCACGAGCGCAGCCCGGCCTCGGTCTCGTTGCGCGAGATCGCCCGCAAGGCGGGCGTCAACTACGGCCTGATCCACCACTACTTCGGCACCAAGGAAGCGATCCTCGCCGAGGTGTTCCGGCGTTCCTCCGCCCGCGGCGCCGAGGTGGTCGCGGGCGCCGACGACCTCGACACCGCTCTGGGGCAGCTCGGCCGCAACCCGCGTGCGTACGCGCGCATGCTGGCGTGGGCGATCCTCGACAGCGACACCTCGCAGGTCTTCACCGACGAGACGCCCGCGGTCACCCGGGTGCGCGAACTCATCGAGGAGGAGTGGGCACGGCAGGCCGCGGCCGCGGAGGCGGGGAGCACGGAGGAGGGGAGCACGGAGGCGAGCCGCACCGAGGCAGGGAGCACAGCGGCGCCCGGCCGCATCCCGGACACCGGGGAGGCGTCCGGTTTCGACCCGCGCGTGGTGTCCGCGACCGCGGTCCTCGCGGTGCTCGGTTGGGGGCTCTTCGCACCGTTCCTGATCCCCGCCGCGGGGCTGGGGGACCGTACCGAGGGGGACATCCGGGACGAGGTCCGCGCGCTCGTCGCCCGGATGGCGGTCGCCGCCGGCGCGCCCGTTTCGTGATCGCACGCCGAGCGACGACCAAGCGGTATTCGCCCGGAAGTTGGGGCGGCACACCGGCCTGAGCCGGCCGCACACGGCGGAACAGTCTTCACACGTACTGGCGAACCGGGCAACCAACCGGTGACTTGCCCGGACGGTGACTGCTACTTTCAGTGCTCGTTCGCACTCGCACTGTAACGAAGGGCGGTCCCGCATGAGGAAGTTCTCGCGTGCCCGTGTCCTCCTGGCGGTCGGCGTGCTCGCCGCCGTCACCGGCACCACCGGCGCCGCCTCCGGCAGGGCGCCCGCCGCGCCGGCCGCCGACTCCGCGGCCCGCAGCGACTGCCGCGGCGTCGGCTCGTCGTTCACCGACAAGCTGCTCCCCGGGCGCTGCCTCACCAACGGCGGCTACCGCCTGGAGATGCAGTACGACGGCAACCTGGTCCTGTACCACGGCGGCCGCGCCTGCTGGGGGAGCGGCACCGACGGCATCGACGGCGTCTGGGCCGAGTACTCCGGCGACTGGGCGCTCGACTCCCCGTCGATGACCCTCGAATCGCAGTTCGGCGAGCTGCGGCACTACCAGGGCAAGTACACCGGCCTCCACAAGACCGGGAACGTCAGCCTCAACGGCAAGGGCGAAGTGTGGATCGCCTACGCCAAGTTCGTGAGCTGCTGACCGTGCGCGCCAACCTCGTCCGCGGCCTGGTCGCCGCCGCCCTGACGCTGGGTACGCTCGCGGGCGCCCCCGCCGTGGCCGGCGCCGCGGCACCGGGCCTGCCGGCGGCGTCCGCCGCCGCCCCCGATCTGGCCCGGGGCGTCTGCGACGCCCGCGACAACCTCGGCGAGATCGCCAACAACTTCATCTCGCGATGCCGCAAGGCCGGCATCCGTCAGCGGTTCCCCGGACAGCACTACGGCGACACCCTCGGGTACCTGAAGCAGTGCCGGACGGACAGCTGCAACACCGCATGGAAGCTGCTCCAGGACGGCCGCTGGAAGAAGTAGCCGCGTACGGCCCCGGAGCGTGGGCGCGGGCAGGCCGGAGAACCGACGGCCTGCCCGCATCGGCATTCGCAGACTCGGCTGCCGCTGGGTACCGGCCCGCCCCGTCGGCTTCGTTTGCGCCTGCTGCCCGGCGCGTCCCGCTTGCCCGCCCGCCGCGAGCGGCGTTGGCTGGAGCGATGGAATACATGCAACTGGGACGCACCGGCCTCCGCGTCGGGCGCCTCGTGCTGGGCACGATGAACTTCGGTGCGCTCACCGGCGAAGCGGACAGCCACGACCTCATGGACGCCGCCCTCGACGCCGGCGTGAACCTGTTCGACACCGCGAACGCCTACGGCGGCAGCGACAACAAGGGCCTCACCGAGTCGATCGTCGGCTCGTGGTTCGCAAAGGGGGCCGGGCGCCGGGACAAGGTCGTGCTGGCCACGAAGGTGTACGGCAACATGGCCGCCGGCGGCCCGTCCTGGCCCAACCACGACCGGCTCTCCGCCCTCAACATCCGCCGCTCCGTCGAGGACAGCCTGCGCCGGCTCGGCACCGACCGCATCGACATCTACCAGTTCCACCACATCGACCGCGCCACGCCCTTCGAAGAGATCTGGCAGGCGATCGACGTCCTCATCGCGCAGGGCAAGGTGCTGTACGCCGGGTCCTCGAACTTCCCCGGCTACAAGATCGCGCAGGCCAACGAGACGGCCGCACGCACCGGCCGACTCGGCCTGGTCAGCGAGCAGTGCCTCTACAACCTCGCGGAACGCCGCGCGGAAATGGAGGTGATCCCGGCCGCGACGGACTACGGCCTCGGCGTGCTCCCGTGGTCCCCGCTGCGCGGCGGCCTGCTGAGCGGCGCGCTGCGCAAGGAGCGCGAAGGCGGCGGATCACGGTCGGTGAGCGGCCGTTCGGCGGAGGGCCTCGCGGACCCCGCGACGCGCGCACGGGTCCAGGCGTACGAGGACCTCACCGCCGAGCACGGCCTCGACCCGGCCGAAGTCGCCCTCGCATGGCTGCTCACCCGCCCGGGCGTCACCGCGCCGATCCTCGGGCCGCGCACCCGCGAGCAACTGGACTCGGCGCTACGGGCCGTCGAACTCACGCTTCCGGAAAGCCTGTTGGCCGACCTGGACGCCGTGTTCCCGGGCCCGGGCCCGTCCCCCGAGGCCTTCGCCTGGTGACCGGTGCCGCACAGCGTGGCGGTCAGGCGTTGGACTTGCCCGTCACGTAGCCGTGGCAGCGGACGTTGGTGTAGAAGCGCAGCGCGGCGTACCCGTCGGGCAGCACCGCGACCCAGCGGGGACTGTCCACGGTCTGCTCGAAGTTCGGCTTCCACAGCGACCAGCGGCCGTCGTCGTGCTGGAGCTCGATGCGCACGCTGGCGACCGGCTTGTTGTTGTTGTCGCCCTCCGCGACCTTGAAGGCGAAGTAGAGGCTCCCCCACTTCATCGCCCCGCCGTTGGACGGCTCCAGGGGGATGGTGGTGGCGCCGGAGGTGAACTCGTACGGGGCAAACATTTCGGCGTCTTCCTCGGGGGTCGGAGCGGCGGGCGGCGGTTCGTCGGGGTGGATGCCGGTGAGGACGCGGTCGGCCTCCCGGAGCCTGAAGTTGTCGGGCCCCTGGCCGCGGAGCGCGTTGCGTCCGCGGAAGAACGAGTCGACCTGGTCCTTCGCGGACGGCGACATGGTCGGGTCGCCGACGGCGATCGCGTGGATGTGCTCGTCGGGGAAGCCGTCCGCCTTGAGGCGGTTCCACGCCGCGAAGCCCGCCCGGCGCAGGGCCTTGACCTCGTCGTAGCCCAGCGGGACGAGGTCGAGGACGCCGCCGCCGTCGTGGGTGCCCGCGCTCGCGCTGACGCCGGTGCTGAAACTGCCCTGGGTGACGCGGAACTTGCGGCCGAGGATCGCCTCGGCGGCTTGCAGCATGCGGCGCGTGCGGACGTTCATGAGCTTGCCGTACGTGACGCGCTCGCCGTCGCCCGGCTGCCAGGCCGCCGCCGCGAGGTAGCCGTTGACGGGCAGCAGGACCGTGCCGCCGCCCGCGGCGGTGGTGCCGGTCGTGCCGCCTCCCGCGTACGCGCGCAGTTCGGCAAGGGTGCCCGGGTACAAGTTGGTGTCGATCGGGTCTTCCGTGTACTGGTGGAACATCCACCGCGCGCGGATCCCGGGCTTGCCCGGTTCGACGTAGTCGGCGATCCAGAGGAAGTCGCCGTGGTTGTCGTCGGTGCGCGTCCACCAGTCGACGTTGGTGTACATCCCGCACCGGTGGCCCGGGAACGCGTCCTTCATCAGGCGCAGGAACTCGTTCTTGCGGGTGGTGGCCGTCGCGGCGGAGACGTCCTGGTTGTACGGCTCGAAGTCGTACACCAGCAGTTCCCCGGCCCGCAGTTCCTTCACGACCTCGCGCCGGAAGTTGTCGAACTCCTGGGCGGGCGGCACGTCGCTGCGGCCGAAGTGGTAGTAGCCGATCACGCAGCCCTGGGCCCGGGCTTCCTTGACCTTCGCCCTCCAGTTGTCCTGGATGTGGCCGCGGCCCTCGGTGACCTTGACGAACACGAACTGCGCGTCGTCCGGAATCGACTGCTGGTAGTCGGAGACGTCATAGCCCTTGATCCCCATGTGTCTTCCCCCCTCCGTCCGGGTGCACGGACGCACCGGGCATTGCGCCTCGGTCGGCGTCCGCCGCTGTCACCGTCGGATGTGCTCCACACGTTGATCGTGGCACAGCCCCGTCCGCATGCGCCGGGGAACGGTGAAGTCGATCTTCCGCGGGACGCCTCAGCGGTCCGCCCACAGGGCGCGTTCGTCGGGGCGGGGGTCGTGGTCGAGCCGCGTTTCGGTGTCGAAGACCCGCACCGGGCGCGTCGCGGTGTCGTACGCGGGCCAGCCCGGATCGCCGTCCCGGGCGAAGGCGACCCACGCGGCGTGCATCGCGTCGGCGACGGACTGCGGCGGGTTCGGTCCGGCGAGGCCGGCGCCGTCCAGTCGGCCGAGGGTGTCGAACACGAACCCGATCTCCAGGGCGTGGCACGCGCCGAGTTCGTCGGGGAGCCCCACCGCGCCGGACTGCCAGGCGAATTCGTAGACCCAGGTGGCGGCGTGCCCGGCCCGGGCCTCCGCGACGCGGTACGCCGGGATCCGGAAGAACCCGTCGGTCGCGACGGCGGCGGCCACGTCCCCCGGGCGGGCGTCGGGCCGGTTCGCGGCGTACGCGGCGGCCAGTCCCGGGTCGATGCCCAGCCCGGTGAGGACGCGCGCGGCGGTCGCCTCGGAGAGCACTTTGGTCAGGCCCGCGGGCGCGAGGTAGAGGCGGAACTCGTCGGCGTTCGAGCCGATGAGAAGGTCGACGCCGCGGCCCGCGCCCGCTCTGATCGCCTCGACGGGCGGGCGGGGGACGAGTGCGTCGTCGCGTACCGGCATGAAGGCCATGCCGGAGTGGACCGTCGAGGCGCCCCAGCGCCGCGGATCCGGAGCGGCGGCCACCTCGGCGGCGACCTCGGCCTGGGCGGCGACGAGGTCCCCGGGGGCGACGGCCGCGAGGGCCTCCGCGGTGGGGGCGACCCCGAGCCGGCCGGCGACGGCGGCGGTGACCTTGAGGGCGTCCTCGGGCTCCTGGAGGATCTGCCCCGCCCCGCTCTGCGCGACCGCCCGGTGGAACAGCCCGAGGTCCATGGCGAGCAGCGTGGCCACGCTCATCGCGCCCGCGGACTCGCCGAAGACGGTGACGCGGGACGGGTCGCCGCCGAACGCCGCGATGTTGTCGCGCACCCAGGTCAGTGCCGCGATCTGGTCGAGCAGGCCGCGGTTGCGCGGCGCGCCGGGGAGTTCGGCGAAGCCCTCGACGCCGAGGCGGTAGTTGAACGTCACGCACACGACGCCGTCGCGCGCGAAAGCCGATCCGTCGTATACGGGCGCGGACCCGGAACCGTTGCGGAACGCGCCGCCGTGGATCCACACCATGACCGGAGCGGCCACCGTTCCCGTGGGTGCCCAGACGTTCAGGTTGAGGCAGTCCTCGCCGTCGACGGCGATCTCCTGGAGCAGGTCGTGCAGGGGTGCCGGGTAGGGGGCCTTGGGGGCGGTGGGGCCGAGGGCGTCCGCGTCGCGGACGCCCTCCCAGGGGGCCGGCGGCCGCGGCGGCCGGAAGCGGTTCGCGCCGAACGGCGGTGCCGCGTAAGGGACTCCGAGGAAACGGGTGACGCCGTCCGAGGCGGTCCCACGGAGTTTGCCGTACGCGGTGCCGACGATCACGTCCATCTCACGCTCCAGCGCTGTGCGTCGTGCGGGGCCGACCGGGTGATTTTCGCAGGTTGGCGCCGAACAGATATCGCGTACCGTTGACTGTCGTCAGGATTGAGGGATAACTTGACAGTGGACCCGCTGACACCAGGACGAGGTGGCATGCATGGAGCTGTCCCCATCCGCTCACGCGGACACTTTCTGTCGCGATCGACTACCGCCCACTGAACAGTGGCCCGAACTGCTTTTCGAACTACCCGAGTTGCACTACCCCGACCGGCTCAACTGCGCGACGTCCCTGCTCGACGACCGCATCGCGGAATTCGGACCGGACCGCCGCTGCCTGGTCACCGCGCACGAGACCTGGACGTACGGCGACCTCCTGCACCGCGCACGCCAGGTCGCCCAGGTCCTCACCGAGGACCTCGGCCTCGTGACCGGCAACCGCGTCCTGCTGCGCGGACCCAACAACCCCTGGCTGGTCGCCTGTTGGTTCGGCGTACTGCGGGCGGGCGGCGTGGTCGTGACGACGATGCCGCTGCTGCGCGCCCACGAACTGACGACGCTGTGCGGCATCAGCCGGCCCGTCGTCGCCATCTCCGACCACCGGTTCGCCGCCGAGCTGACCGCGGCCGACACCGGCGCGACGGTCCTGACCTACGGCGGCCCCGACGACGCGGAGAACGACCTCGTCGCCCGTTGCGCCGCCAAGGCGGGCGTCTTCGACCCGGTCGAGACGGCGGCCGACGACGTCGCGCTCATCGGCTTCACCTCCGGCACGACCGGCCGCCCGAAGGCCACCATGCACTTCCACCGCGACGTGCTCGCCAACGCCGACACCTTCTCGCGCCACGTCGTCCGCCCGAACCCCGACGACCTGTTCACCGGCACACCCCCGATCGGCTTCACCTTCGGTCTGGGCGGACTCGTCGTCTTCCCGCTGCACGCGGGCGCCGCCACGCTGCTGATCGAGCAGGCGACCCCCGGGCAACTGGTCGACCTCGTGACCGAGTTCGGCGTCACCGTGCTGTTCACCGCACCCACCGCGTACCGCGCGATCCTGGCCGCGGGGCTCGCCGGGCGCATGGCCGCGGTACGCCGCTGCATCTCCGCCGGCGAGGCCCTGCCCGCGACCGTGTGGCAGGACTTCCACCAGGCGTCCGGCGTGCGCATCATCGACGGAATCGGCGCCACCGAGATGCTGCACGTGTTCATCTCGGCCGCCGACGACGACATCCGCCCGGGCGCGACCGGCCGCGAAGTCCCCGGCTTCCGCGCCGCGGTGCTCGGCGCCGACGGGGCCCCGGCCGCCGACGGCGAGCCGGGCATGCTCGCGGTCAAGGGCCCCACCGGCTGCCGCTACCTCGACGACGAGCGGCAGGCGGCGTACGTCCGCGACGGCTGGAACCTCACCGGCGACACGTACATCCGTGACGCGGACGGCTACTTCTGGTACCAGGCCCGCAGCGACGACATGATCATCTCCTCCGGGTACAACATCGCCGGCCCCGAGGTCGAGGTCGCCCTGGCCGGGCACCCCGACGTCGCCGAGTGCGGCGTGGTCGGCGCGCCCGACGAGGCCCGCGGCATGATCGTCAAGGCGTACGTCGTCCTGCGGGCCGGGGCCACCGCCGACGACGCGACCGTCAAGGATCTCCAGGCGCACGTCAAGAACACCGTCGCGCCGTACAAGTACCCGCGCGCCGTCGAATTCGTCGACGCCCTGCCGCGCACCTCCAACGGAAAGCTCCAGCGCGCCGTGCTGCGCGAATGGGCCGCCGCAGGACGCTGACCCCGCGACACCGACCGCCCAGTGCCGACCGCCCAGTGCCGACCGCCCAGTGCCGGCCACTATGCCGACCGCCCCACGCGGCACCAGCCGCCGCCCACCGAAAGGGCCACCCATGGAAGCCGGGACCCCCGCCGCCGTCGCGGTCGAACGCCGCGTCGAGTGGTCGGACACCGACGCCGCAGGGCACTACCACTTCTCCGCCGTCCTGCGTTGGGCCGAGGCGGCCGAGGCCGTCCTGCTGCGACGGCTGGGCCTGGAGCACCTGTTCGGCAGCACCCCGCGCGTGCACTTCGAGGCGGACTTCCACCAGCGGCTGTGGTTCGGCGAGACCGTCACCGTCGAACTGCGGGTCGCCAAGGTGGGCACCACCTCGCTGCACTACGCCTTCGAGGTGCACGGCAGCGAGGGCGTCGCGGCGACCGGGGCCATGGCCATCGTGCACTCGGCCGTGGCCCCGCGCGGAACGGCCGACGCTGGTGCGCCGGCGTCGCAGCCGTGGCCGGACGACGTACGCCACGCCCTGGCCCACGCCGGGCCGCAGAAACCCGAGACCTACACCGGCGGATAGCGCAACGCCGTGCCCGGTCCGGGCCGCCCCCCGGACGACGATCGACGCCAGGACGCAAAGTGAACGCTCGGTACCTCCAGGAGCCCCCATGCTGAATTCCAGCCGCGTGCGCGTGGCCGTCGTCGGCGGCGGCCCGGGCGGCCTGTACTTCGCCGCCCTCGCCAAGCAGCTGTCCCCGGCGTGGGACATCACCGTGTGGGAACGCAACGCCGCCGACGACACCTTCGGGTTCGGCGTCGTCTTCTCCGACGAGACCCTCGACGGCATCGCCGACGCCGACCCCGCCGTACACGCCGCCATGTCGGCCGAGTTCGCGCGCTGGAGCGACATCGACGTGCGCTACCGCGACCGGGTGCTCACCTCGGGCGGCCACGGCTTCGCCGCACTCGGGCGCAAGCGGCTGCTGCAGATCCTCCAGGAGCGCTGCGCCGCCCTCGGCGTGGACGTGCGCTACCGCACGGAGGCGCCGTCCGTCGACGAACTCGCCGTGTCACACGACCTCGTGGTGGCCTCCGACGGTGTGCGATCGGCGGTCCGGGAGCGGTACGCCGACGTCTTCCGCCCCGAACTGGACGAACGCAACTGCCGCTACATGTGGCTCGGCACCGACAAAGTCTTCGAGGCCTTCACGTTCATCGTGGCCGAAGGGGACTACGGGGCACTCCAGGTGCACGCGTACCCGTACGACGTGACCCGCAGCACGTTCATCGTCGAGATCGCCGAAGACGCCTGGCACCGCGCCGGGTTCGCCGACATGGCCGAACTCGCCGGGCGAGACGCCGCGCCCGGCACGAGCGACACGGCGAGCATCGCGCGCTGCACCGAACTCCTCGCCGAACACCTCGACGGCCACCGCCTGATCCCCAACAACTCACGGTGGATCCGCTTCACGACGGTCCGCAACGCCACCTGGCGGCACGGCAACGTCGTGCTCCTCGGTGACGCCGCGCACACCGCGCACTTCTCCATCGGCTCCGGCACCAAGCTGGCGATGGAGGACTCCCTCGCCCTCGCCGCGTGCCTCAACGAACACGACTCGATCCCGGACGCGCTGGCCCGCTACGAGGAGGAGCGGCGACCGGTCGTCGAGTCCACGCAGCGGGCCGCGCAGGCGAGCCTGGAGTGGTTCGAGGACATCGGGCGGTACGTCGGGCAGCGCGCCGAGCAGTTCGCGTTCAACCTGCTCACCCGCAGCCGCCGGGTCACCTACGAGAACCTGAGGGTCCGCGACCCGGGATTCGTGGCCTCGGTGAACGCCGGTATGGCGACCCGGCCAGAGCCGGCCGCGGAACCCACGCCCGGAGCCGCCGGATCCGCAGCCCAATTTGCCGCCGGATCCGCCACCGGATCCGCCGCGACGGCCGCTGTCGCCGTGACCACGCCGCCGATGTTCCGGCCGTACCGCATCGGCGGAGTGTCCCTGCCGAACCGCGTGGTCGTCCCGCCGCTGGCCACCTACAGCGCGGCACACGGCGTGCCCGGCACGTTCGAGACGGCGCACCTGGGCGCGCTGTCGCTGGGCGGCGCGGGGCTGGTCCTCGCCGGCATGACCGCCGTGTCGCCGGACGGCCGCACGACCACCCGCGACCCGGGCCTGTGGAACGACGACCAGGCCCGCGCCTGGCGGCACATCGTCGACACCGTGACCGCGCAGTCCGACGCGTCACTGGGCATCCAACTCACCCACGCGGGCGCGAAGGCCGCCCGCACCGTGCCGGAATCCGACGGCTCCAGCGCGGCGTTGCGGGACCTCGGCTGGCCCACCGTGGCGGCCTCCGCGGTGGCCTGGGACGCGCAGAGCACCACCCCGATCGCCGCCGACCGCGCCGAACTCGACCGGATCCGCGACGCGTTCGCGGCGGCCGCCCGACGCGCCGACCACGCCGGCTTCGACGTCCTCGAACTCCAATACGGCCACGGCCACTTCCTCTCCGGATTCCTGTCGCCGCTGACCAACCGGCGGACCGACGCGTACGGCGGCCCGCTCACGAACCGCCTCCGCTACCCCCTTGACGTCCTGGCGGTCGTGCGCGAGGTGTGGCCGGCCGACAAGGCACTGATCGTCCGCATCTCCGCGAGCGACTGGGCGGACGGCGGCACGACCCGCGAGGACGCGGTCGAGATCGCCCGCGCGCTGGCCGCCGGGGGAGCGGACGCGATCGACGTCTCGACGGGCGAGGTGGTGGCGTACGAGCGTCCCGCGTACGGCCGTAGCTACCAGACGCCCTTCGCCGACTTCGTGCGCAACGCCACCGGGATACCGGTCATCGCGGTGGGCGCGGTGTCCACGTACGACGACGTCAACTCGATCCTGCTGGCAGGACGCGCCGACTTGTGCGCGGTGGGCCGCGCGCACCTGTACGACCCGCTCTGGACCCTGCACGCCGCCGCCGACCAGGGCTACGACGGCCCCGGCGCACGGTGGCCCGACGCCTGGCGCGCCGGCAGCCGCAAGCCGCCCGGCGCGCGCAGCGACCGCGTGCCGCCCCGGCTCCGGCTCTTGCGCGACGCCGAAGCCGTCGTCCGCCCGCGATGGACACCCGCCCGACCGGTGCTGTCCGCCGCGACCGGCCCCTGACGCACCCCGCCGAGGGCGGGACCCGAGGAGAGACCCATGCAGAACCTCTTGGACCATCAGAAAGACGATCTGCCGCGCTTCACCGCCGCGGCCGTGCAGACCTCGCCGGTCTTCCTGGACCCGGCCGCCACCGTCGACAAAGCGGTGTCGCTGATCCGCGAGGCGGCCGGGAACGGGGCGTCGCTGATCGTCTTCCCGGAGGCGTTCGTCCCCGGATACCCGTACTGGAACTGGACGATGAACCCGGTGCAGGGATCACCGTGGTTCGAACGCCTGTACCGGGCGTCCGTCGACATCCCCGGGCCGCACGTCGAACGTCTGCGCGCGGCCGCCCGCGACGCCGGAGCGGTCGTCGTCATCGGCGTCAACGAACGCGGCGCGCACAGCGTCGGCGAGCTGTACAACACGATGGTCACCATCGGCCCTGACGGCGAACTCGTCGGCGTGCACCGCAAGATCGTGCCCACCTGGGCCGAAAAGCTGACCTGGACAGGCGGCGACGGCAGCTCGCTGAAGGTGCACCCCACCCCCGTCGGCCCGCTCGGCGTGCTCGCGTGCGGCGAGAACACCAACACCCTGGCCCGCTTCACGCTGCTCGCGCAGGGCGAACTCGTCCACGCGGCAAGCTACATCGCCCTGCCCGTCGCCCCGGCCGACTACGACATGGCCGAGGCGATCGCGATGCGCACCGCCGCGCACTGCTTCGAGGGCAAGGTGTTCTCGGTCGTCTCCTGCTCCACCATCTCCGATCAGATCGTCGACGCGGTCGCCGGGGACGACGCCGAGATCCGCGAGCAACTGCGCCGCAAGCACAGCGCGTTGTCAGGGATCTTCGGCCCCGACGGGCGGCCCGTCACCGAACCGCTCGTCGACGACGACGGCATCGTCTACGCCGAGATCGACCTCAACCGGTGCATCCAGCCCAAGCAGATGCACGACATCCTCGGCCACTACAACCGCTTCGACATCTTCAGCCTGCACGTCGACGACCGCCCGCGCGGGCCGGTGACGTTCGCTTCGGACGCAGCCGCCCCCGCCGAGCAGGGCCCCAAGGCCCCGGAGGAGGAGTCATGACCACCCAGGACGACAACATGCTCGGCCGCGCCCGGGTCGCTGACACTCCAGAACTGGAGGCGTACTACCGCGAACTGGCCACCCTCGAAGCCGGCGCGCTGTGGACCGTCGCCAACAAGATCGAGCCCTGGTACCCGCAGCCCGCCTCCGTACCCGTCCTGTGGCGGTACGCCGAACTGCGCCCGCTCGTCCGCAAGGCCCTCGACCTCGTCAAGGCCGACGACGCGGGCCGCCGCGTCGTCATGCTGGTCAACCCCGGGCGCCGCGACCTCAGCGCCGCCGCCGGGCTGCTCTACACCGGCCTGCAGATCATGGGGCCCGGCGAGTCGATGACCGCGCACCGCCACCAGGCGTCCGCGCTGCGCTTCGTGCACGAGGGCGTCGGCGCCTGGACCATCGTTGACGGCGAGAAACTCCGCGTCGGACCGGGCGACTTCGCCATCACCCCGAACGGCACCTGGCACGAACACGGCAACGAGGGGACCGACGAGCCGGTCATCTGGCAGGACGGCCTCGACATCCCGCTGGTCAACGCGCTCGACGCCGGGTTCTACGAGGTCCACCCCGACCTGTACCAGCAGGCACGGCCGGTGGCGAACGAATCGGTGCTCACCTACGGCGGCAACCTGCTGCCGTACGGCGCGGAGAACTGGACCCGCCCCTACTCGCCGCTCCTCGCGTGGCCGTGGGAGCCCACCTACCAGGCCCTGCGCGACCTGGCCAAGACCACCGAGGGATCGCCGTACGACGGCGTCATCATGGAGTACACCAACCCCGTCACCGGCGGCTCGGTCATGCCGACGATGAGCGCCCACATGCAGCTCCTGCGCCCCGGCCAGGCCACCAAGGCGCACCGGCACACCGGCACGGTCGTCTACACCGCCGCCAAAGGCCACGGCGTCTCCGTCGTCGCGGGCCAACGCCTCGAATGGACCAAGGGCGACATCTTCTGCGTGCCCTCGTGGGCCTGGCACGAGCACGCGAACCTCGACCAGTCCGACGACGCCTGCCTGTTCTCGTTCAACGACTTCCCCGTCATGCGCTCGCTCGGCTTCTACCGCGAAGAGGAAAAATGCGACTGATCACCTACGCCACGACCGCAGCCGGCACCCCGCCCGAGGGCGAACGCCTCCGGCTCGGCGTCGAGGCCGACGGCCGCGTCGTCGACGTCGCGGACCTCGCCGCCCACCACGGGACCACCGGCCTGCCGACCGACCTCCTCGGCCTGATCCAGGCCGGACCGCAGGCCCTGGAGACGCTGCGCGGCCTGCTGGCCGACGTACCGGCCTCCGCCACCCGGGCACCGGACGCCGTCGCCCTGCGCGCCCCGCTGCGCCCCGGCAAGGTGATCGGCGTCGGGCTCAACTACGTCGAGCACGTCGCCGAGTCGAGCCGCAGCCTCGACACGGCCAAGGAACTCCCGGACCGGCCGGTCCTGTTCGGCAAGCCTGCCACCGCCGTCACCGGAAGCGGCCAGCCGATCCTGCACAACGGGGACCTGACGCGGCAGCTCGACTGGGAGTGCGAACTCGCCGTCGTCATCGGCCGCAAGGCCTTCCGAGTGAGCGAAGAGGACGCCTGGGGGCACATCTTCGGCTACAGCATCATGAACGACATCAGCGCGCGCGACCAACGCCGCTCGGGCCAGTGGTTCTTCTCCAAGGGACAGGACTCCTACTGCCCGTTCGGACCCGCCGTCGTCACCGCCGACGAGGTGCCCGAACCGCTCAACCTCGACCTGTCGCTCACCGTCAACGGCGAGATCCGGCAGAAGTCCAACACCCGGCACATGCTGTTCGCCATCCCGCGGCTGATCGCCGACATCTCGTCCGGCATGACCCTGGAACCGGGCGACGTCATCTCCACCGGCTCCCCGTCCGGCGTCGGCGCGGCGATGGTGCCGCCGCAGTTCCTCGTCCCCGGCGACGTCGTCGAGGCGACCGTGCAGGGCATCGGCACCCTCACCAACCCCGTCGTCGACGCCCGCTGACCGCCACCACCGCGAAAGCCCACAGGACGGGAGCCCCCGCGTGTCCACGCACCCCCGACGCACCTACCGCATAGGCCAGATCGTGCCCAGTTCCAACGTCACGATGGAGACCGAAATCCCGGCCATCCTGCGTGCCCGCGAGGGCGTGGCGCCGGAGCGGTTCACCTTCCACTCCAGCCGCATGCGGATGACCCACGTCACGCCCGAGCAACTCAAGGCGATGGACGCCGACTCCGACCGCTGCGCCGACGAACTCTCGGACGCCCGCGTGGACGTGCTCGGGTACGCGTGCCTGGTCGCCATCGTGAGCATGGGCCTCGGCTACCACCGCGAGTCCGAGCTGCGGTTGGCCGGGCGTACCGCCGCCAACGGCGCCCCGGCCCCCGTCGTCACCAGCGCGGGCGCGCTGGTCCACGGGCTGCACACCCTTGGCGCCCGCAAGGTCGCGCTCATCGCGCCCTACATGGCGCCGCTCACCCGGATGGTCGTGGACTACCTCGGGCACGAGGGCATCGAGGTCCTCGACCATGCGGCCCTGGAGATCCCCGACAACCTCGACGTGGCGGCACACGACCCGGCACGCCTCCCGGACATCGCCGCGGCCCTCGAGCACGCCGACGCGGACGCCGTCGTCCTGTCGGCGTGTGTGCAAATGCCGTCGCTGGGAGTCGTCGAGGACGCGGAGCAGCGCCTCGGCAAGCCGGTCGTCTCGGCGGCGATCTGCACCGCGCACCAGATGCTCCGCGCGCTGGGGCTGCCCGCGGTGGCGCCGGGGGCCGGGCACCTGCTGTCGGGGGCGTACGCCGACGCCCCGATCGGGGAGGCATGAGCGCGTCGGGGTGAGCGGGGCGGTGTCGGCGGGCGCGGGCCGAGCCGGGTACCGTTCCCGGCCGGCCAGCGCCCCCCCGGCTCGCCCTGGTACCAGGCCCACCAGGTCTGCTCGACCCGGCACCCGGTAGCTGAGCACACGTCAGTGAGCACCCGTCGTTCAGCACCCGCCGTCAGGAACCCGGCGCCGAGATCACGGCCCGGAACCACCCTCGGGACCGGCCCTGGGTAGGATCACCGCGGCACAATCCAGGAAGGCGGTCATGGGCGAGAGCGCGACGCGACCCGGTTCCCTCATCAACACCATCTACGGTGCGTTCGTCCGACGTTGCGGCGGCTGGATCTCGATCGCCGACCTGATCACGCTGATGGCCGAACTCGACGTCGACGCGCCGGCCGTCCGGTCCGCGATCTCGCGCCTCAAGAAGCGCGGCACGCTCGTCCAGGAGCGCCGCACGGGCACCGGCTACCGCCTCGGCGACGCCATGGGCCCCGTCTTCGACGAGGGCGACCGCCGCATCTTCGGCAACCTGGAGCCCGCCGCCCTCGCGGACGGCTGGGTGGTGGCGGTCTTCTCCGTCCCGGAGAGCGAGCGGGCCCACCGCCACCAACTGCGCTCGCGGCTGACCTGGCTCGGCTTCGGCAAGGCGTCCCCGGGCGTCTGGGTCGCCCCCGGGCGCCTCCTGGACGACGCGCGCTCCACCCTCACGCGCGTCGGGCTCAGCGACTACGTCCACCTCTTCGCCGGCGACTACGCCGCGTTCTCCGACCTGCACACCGCGGTCAGCGAATGGTGGGACTTCAAGGCGATAGAGGACCAGTACGCCGAGTTCACCGCCACGTACGGCCCCCTCGCCGAAGCCCTGGCCACCGGCCCGCCGGTCGGCCCGGACGCCGCCTTCCGCGCGTACGTCCCCATGCTCACCGAATGGCGCCGACTGCCCTACCTCGACCCGGGCCTGCCCACCGAACTCCTACCCGACGACTGGAACGCCGTCGATGCCCGCCGGGTCTTCCAGGCCCTGCACAAGCACCTGGCCCCGTCGAGCCTCGACCATGTGCACCTGGTGACGGGCCTGCCGGTCGAGGACTGAGCGGCGCCGACCCGGGGGCCGCGCGCCGACCGCCGGCGAACCGCCGCACGGTAGTGCGGTCGTGCGCGGCCACCCCCTCAACGCAGTCGGTCCTCGCCGTCCGTCGACTGCTCCTCGAGGGAGAACGGTGCGCTCGATGTGACGGCCGTGTCGAAGCGCAGCACCGCACGCGTGTCCTCGTCGTACGGCCGCCAGTGCGGAATCCCCGGATGGTCCGGGTTGCCGGTACGCACAAACGCGATCCAGGCCCGGTGCATTGCGGTGCCGAGTGCCTCGACCTCCTCCGGGTCCGCGCCGGCCAGGAACGGGGCGTGCGACCAGCGTTCGGCGTTGTGGAACGTGAACGGCAGGTCCAGGCAGTGGGTTGCGCCGAACCGGCCCTCCGCGCCCGGGGTCGCCCAGTCGAACTGGTAGAGCCTGAGCGGCACATCGTCCTTCGCACGGGCCTCGGCCAGGCCCAGGCCCGGGGCACGGAAGAACCCGTCGGTGACCCCGGCCGTCGTGGCGGCGTCGACCTGCGGGTCGAACGCGAAGGCGAACGTGGCCTCGTCGCGCGTCCAGCCGAGGAGCCCGTCGACGTCCCGCGCGGCTCCGGCCGCCGCCGCGGCGAGCGGGTCGCGGTCGAGAGTGACGCCGTCCAGCACCGGCCAGAACGGCAGCAGCCACCGGCCGGGGCGCGCTGTCGCGCCGAACATCGCGAGGGTTGTCCTGACGATCTCCTCCCACGGCATGGCCCGCAGGGCCGCCACGTCGTCGGCCCCGGCCAGGTTCATGAACAGCCTTGTGGTGCGCAGCGCTTCCTCCGGGTCGGGAAGCGTGAGGCCGAGCGGAGGGCTCTGCAGGATCATCCGGTGGAACAGCCCGCGGCCCTCGGGACGGCACGCCATGGCCAGGGTCGCGAAGGCGCCGCCGGACTGCCCGGCGACCGTGATGTTGCCGGGGTCGCCGCCGAACGCCGCGACGTTGTCGCGGATCCAGGCCAGGGCCGCGAGTTGGTCGGTGATCCAGAAGTTCCCGCTGTCCGCGCCGTCCGCCTCGCCGAGGAAGAGGAACCCCAGCGCCCCCACGCGGTACGACACCGTCACGACGACGAGGTCGCCGTTGCGCGCGAACGGGTCGCCCGCGTAGATCGGCAGCGTCCCCGAACCGGACACGAAGCCGCCGCCGTGCAGCCACACCAGAACCGGCCGTTGCCCGTCGTCGGCGGCAGGCGTCCACACGTTGAGCGTCAGACAGTCCTCGTCGAAGGGCGGCGAGCCGTGCCCGCCGAGCACCGGGTCGACGCGGTGCGGCTGCGGCGAACTGGGGCCGTAGGCCGAGGCGTCGCGCACCTCGGACCAGCCCTCGTGCGGCCGGGCGGCGCGCCAGCGGGCGTCGCCGACCGGGGGAGCGGCGTACGGGATGCCCCGGAAGACGTCGAGGCCGGCCTCGCGGGTTCCGCGCACCGGGCCGAGCGTGGTCTCGGCGACGGGCAGGGGCGGGGAATCGGTCATGTGGGGCGTCCCTCCTCGGTGGGCGGATGCGGGGCTGTGTCCTTGGCCGTCAGCTGCCGGACGAGGGAGACGAGGGCGAAGGTGAGCGCGGAGACGGTGAACGGGAGTGGGACCGAGGAGACGAGTCGTCGCAAGACCAGGCGGAGGATTGCCATGCCCACCTTCCTCACACGAGCGGGACTCGCCGCAACGTATAGAGGAAGAACTGCGTCCGTCAATGATTCGCGATAACGAATGCGCGGCTTTTCGGGAATTGAATTCATTGAATTCAAGAAGTCAAGGAATGGATTTCGAGGAGCCGGCGTGTGGAAGCGAGCGCGGTGCGGAATACTCCGGCGGGAGGCGAAACTTCGGGATGCGTCCCGAGGCCGGGGTCTCGTTCGGGGTGGCGGCCGGGCTCTTCGTGACCCACCTGCCTCGGGAACTGTTGTCGGACTTGCCGCCGGATATCCGGCGCGCCCGCTTTCGGAGGGCTTTTCTCCGGATGGCTCGGGGAGCTTGCCGCGAGTCGGCCGGTGCCTCGGAAGAATCGTTGCGGCGGCATGGCCGGACGGCGTACCGGCGACCGGTGGCGGCCCGCGGGTGCCGCTCGCGTGGCCGCGAACGCCGGTCGGCGCGGGTCCCGGCGTCGTGAACAGGCCAAGATCGGAACGCCGTTCCCGATCTTCCGCGCCGGGTGCCACCTGCGCGGAGCGGGGGCCGGATCGACACGTGACGACGCCGAATTTTGGCCGGGGCGGGGTCGTTGCCGACCGTCCTACCCGGCGGTAGCCTTCAGCACACGGCCCGGACGGCCCGGATTCCTTTGCGAGGACTGGCCGTTCGGCACGGGGGTAGCACAGCGTCGGATGCGTGGAGACGTCCAGGGGCCCGAGGCGCCCGGCAAATGCCCCGGGTCCGTCACGCACGCTCAGAGGGCAGTTCCGGCGCTCTCGATCCCCGGCGCGACCAATCGGCTGGACCGACGGAGGGGGCGCCGAAGTGCCACGGCACAGCACCGAAGCGTTGCGAAGGACACCGCGGGAGCCGCACGCCGCGGCACGGGGCACCGCCGCCCGTCCGGCGGACGTCAAGGAGGTACGCCGGTGACGGCCGAGGCGACGCCGCAGGACACCGGGCACCCGCGCCGCAAGTTGATCCTGCTCGTGATGATGCTCTGCATGTTCATCACGGTGATGGACAACAACATCATGACGGCGGCGCTGGCCGAGGTGCAGAAGGAACTCTCGGCGTCCAACGCCGAGTTGCAGTGGTCGATGGACTCGTACACCCTCGTGTACGCCTCCCTGCTCTTCACCGCCGGCGTCCTGGGCGACCGCTACGGACGCCGCCGGGTGCTGGTCGCCGGCCTGTTGTTCTTCACCGTCGCGTCCGCGATCGGGACATGGTCGGGAGACCCGACGCAACTGATCGCCTGGCGCGGCGCGATGGGCATCGGCGCGGCCGTCGTCCCCGGCTGCACGCTGGCCGTGGTGACCAACGTGTTCCCGGAGGCCGAGCGGGCCAAGGCCGTCGCGCTGTGGTCGCTGTCCGCGGGCCTGGCCATCGCGTCCGGCCCGGTGGTCGGCGGCGCGCTGCTCGGCGGGTTCTGGTGGGGATCGGTACTGCTGGTCAACGTGCCGCTCGCGCTGGCCGCCGTCGTGCTCATCGTGATGTACGTGCCGGAGACCCGGGACCCGTCGCCGGGCCGCCTGGACCTGGCCGGTGTCGCGCTGTCCATCGCCGGGGTGGGCGCGCTGGTCTACGGCATCATCTCCGGCGGCGAACCGGACGGCTGGCTGCGCCCGGTCGTGCTCGTGCCCATCGCCGCGGGCGCCGTCATCCTGGTGGTGCTGCTCGCCGTGGAGCGCCGCATCGACAACCCCTCGCTGGACCTGTCCCTGTTCCGCAAGCGCTCGTTCGCGGCCGGGTCGACGGTCCTGTTCTCCTCCGCCTTCGCCGTGCTGGGCGGGGGCTTCGTGATGGTCTTCTACCTCCAGGTGTCGCGCGGCTACACGCCCCTGGAGTCGGGTCTGCTCATGCTGCCGGTGGCGGTCGGCGCGCTCGTCAGCGGAGCGCGCAGCGACGCCCTGACGGCCAAGTTCGGCCATGCGGCGGTGGTCGCCACCGGCGCGCTGCTGATGGCCGCGGCGCTGGCGTACTACGCGACGGTCGACCGGGACACCCCGCTGTGGGCGTTCGAGATCGCGCAGACGGTGACCGGCATGGGCTTCGGGCTCACGCTCTCCCCGGTCATCGCGGTGGCGCTCTCCGAGGTGCCGCGCGCGCGGGCCGGGGCGGGGTCCGCCATCGCGAACACGATGCGGCAGACCGGCAGCGCACTCGGCATCGCCGTCCTCGGGTCGGTGCTCGGCAGTGTGTACCGCAGCGAACTCGGTTCCGCCGGGGACGGGTTGTCCGACGAGTCGGCGTCGTCGCTCAGCGGCACGCTGCGCGCGGCGCCGGAACTCGCCGGGCCCGCGCACGCCGCGTTCCTGGACGCTTTGTCCGCGGCCATGTGGGTCGGTGCCGGAGTCGCCCTCGTCAGCGCGGTCATCGCCGTGGTCTGGATGCCCCGGCGGCCGCAGCCGGCCGTGCCCGCGGAGACCGCACCCGCGGCGCCCGGCGACCACGCCGACCTGAAGGGAACACATGCCTGAGCACAGCTGACCGCCGCCACCCCGGCGATGCCGCCCGTGCAGTACAGCGGCGGCGCCCGCCGGGGATCCCGCGGTTCGACCACCGCGGACCGGGTGAAGACGGCCCCGGTCCACGGTCTCCGCCGTCTGCTCCGCCGCTACCTCCCCCGGATGCCTCGTCCTTGACGTCCGGTCCCCGATGCCCTGTCCCGATGCCTGTGCTCCGTGCCCGAGTCCTGCCGGAGCAAGTGCGGCGCCGACGCTCCCCGGCCCTGTGCGGGCGCCGCCCGAGGCGGGTGAACGACACGGGCCCGCCCGCGAGTTCGCGGGCCGGACCGCGTCACCGGGCCGGACCACCAGAACCGTGCGGATCCGAGGAGGAACCATGCGTGAGCACCACGTCGTGCCCGTCGACGTCACCGACCCGGGAGGGGCCTGGGACAGCGGCCCGCATCCCGGGTGGCCCGCACACGGCCCCGGCGCCGACGAGTTCGACACCATAGTCCGCGACGTCCGGAACCTGTCCGCGAAAGTGCCGTCGCGCCACGCGGTCACCTGTGTGCCGGACGACCCGGCGCACCCGGACGCGACCCTGACGTACAGCGAACTCGACGCCGGGGCACGCCGAATCGCCGCGTGGCTGGCCGACAACTGCGCACCCGGCGACCGGGCTGTCCTGCTCTACCCGACCGGGACCGCCTTCGCCACGGCCTTCTTCGGCTGCCTGTACGCCGGCGTCGTCGCGGTGCCCGCGCCGCTGCCGCTCAACAGCAGCGGCAGCCAACTCCGCCGTCTCCAGCGGATCCTGGACGCGTCCGGCGCATCGGTCGTCCTCATCGACGCCGAACACCTCCCGCTCGTGGCCGACTTGGCCCAGGGCGGCAAACTGCGCTGCGTCGCGACCGACGCCGCGGCACTCGGCGGCGCGGCCGACTGGCGGCCCCGGCCGGTGCGTCGACGGGACCTCGCCATGCTTCAGTTCACCTCGGGCTCGACCACCGAGCCCAAGGGAGTGATGCTCTCGCACGAGAACCTGGTCTTCACGATCGACCTCATCGAGCGATCGTTCCACCTGCCGCCGCGCATGAACACGGTCAGCTGGCTCCCGCTCTACCACGACATGGGCCTGATCGGCGGGTTGCTGAGCGCGCTTCGCCAAGGCGGGCAGGCGGTCAAGATGACGCCGACCGCATTCCTCCGGGACCCGTCCCGCTGGCTGGAGTTGATCAGCCGATACCACTCCGGCCTCAGCCCCGCCCCCAACTTCGCGTTCGACCTGTGCGTGCGGCGGGTGTCCCCGGAGCGTGCCGCCGGACTCGACCTGCGGAACTGGCTGGTGGCGGCGAACGGCGCCGAACCCGTGCACGCCGGCACGATCGCCGCCTTCCGCGAGCGGTTCGCACCGGCCGGGTTCCGGGCCGAGACCATGTGTCCGTGCTACGGCATGGCCGAGGTGGGGCTGTTCATCACCGGAAGTTCGCCGGGACAGGACCCGGTGGTGACCGACGTACACGCGGAGGCCCTGGAACAGGGGGAGTTCGTGCCGGTGGCCACCGGCAAGACCGGACCGGACGGCGGCCCGCTGGACGAGTCGGCGTACCGTGCGCTGGTCTCCAGCGGCCCCGACCCCTTCGGCTACGACGCGCGCATCGTCGACCCCGGCACCCGCCGCGAGCTGCCGGACGGGCGCGTGGGCGAGGTCTGGCTGCGCGGTCCGGGCGTGGCGATGGGCTACTGGGGGCTCGACGAGGAGACGGCCGCGGTCTTCGGCGGGCAAACCGCCGACGGCGAGGGCCCGTTCCTGTGCACCGGCGACCTGGCGGTCCGTTCCGGCGGACAGCTCTACATCACCGGGCGACTCAAGGAGCTCATCATCGTCCGGGGCCGCAACATCTACCCGCAGGACCTCGAGGCGCGGTTCGGCACGCTGCACCCGGCGTTCGCGGCCGGCAACACCGTCGCCTTCGGCGTCGAGTGCGCGGACGGCGAGCACGTCGTCATGCTCCACGAACTCGGTCCACGCCCCGAGCGCCCCGCCCCGGCCGAACGACCCGAACTCACCGGATCCCAGGGGGAGTCCGGCGACGACCGCGGCGCCGCGGCGCCCGACCTGTCTCCGGCCGACCTGGCGGGGATCGCGATCGCCGACCTGAGCAAGTACGCGGGAGTCGCGGTCGCGAACATCTGCTTCGTCGAACCGGGCACCATCAAGCACAGCACGAGTGGCAAGAAGCGGCGCACGTACATGCGCGAACTGTTCGTCACCGGTGCACTGCGGCCCCGGCACGAGACACTGGACGGCCCCGTCGAGGCCCGGTACCGGTCCGACGCGTCCCGCGGGCCCCTCACGTCCGCCGACGCCTGAGCACACGCGAAGCCCCGCGCGCCGGGCGCGCGGGGCTTGTCCGTGCCGAGCTGCGGTCAGGACATCGCGGACTCCTTGCCGGCGACCGCGTGGTACTCGTCCGGGACGAACTCCTTGATGCGCCGGTTCAGTCGGACGAACGACCATGGCCAGATCGTGCTGTTGCGGCCGTTGCGGTCGATGTAGTTGCCCGTACAGCCCACCGGGTTGTAGACGGTCGAGCTCAGCGCCTTCTGGACCTCGGCGTTGTACTCGTCCTGCACCCCGGCGCGTACGTCCACGCTGTGCCAGCCCCTGTCCCGCATGGTGTCCAGCGCACTGAGCACATACCGGACCTGGGCCTCGATCGCGGCTATCGCCGAACCGGTGCCGGAGCCCATGTTCGGGCCCAGCAGCATGAACAGGTTCGGATAGCCGTGCACGGACGTGCCGAGGTAGGCCTCGGGGCTTCCCTTCCACAAATCTTCGAGCGTACGGCCCTTCTCGTCGCTGACCTTCGCGGCGATCTGCGGGTCGCTGTAGTGGAATCCGGTGCCGAAGAGGATCGCGTCCACCGCGCGCGAGGTGCCGTCAGCCCCGATCACGCGGTCGCCCTCGACGCGCACCAACTCGTGGGGGATGACCTCGACATTGTCCGCGGCGACCGCCGGATAGTACGTGTTGGACAGCAGCACGCGCCGACAGCCCATGACGAAATCCGGTGTGAGGATCTCGCGCAGCGCCTCGTCCTTGACCCCGCGGCGGATGTTCCACAGGGCCGCCTTCTGCAGTGCCGGCATCGCCCGCGGGTGGCGGAAAAAGTAGCTCAGCGACTCCAGGATGCCGTACTGCACCGTCCGCATCGCCTTCTGCGAACGGGGGAATTTGCGGTAAAGGCCCTTCTCGAGCTTCGACAGCCGGTAGTCCGACTTCGGCAGTATCCACGGCGCGGTGCGCTGGAACAGATAGAGGTTGTCCACCTGTTGCTGCACCATCGGCAGAAACTGTACGGACGACGCGCCCGTTCCTATGACCGCGACCCGTTTCCCCTTGAGGTCGTAATCGTGATTCCAGCGCGCGGAGTGGAAGATCTCGCCGGGGAATTGGTCGAGACCGGGCAACTCCGGGACCAGCGGCGCGCTCCACGGCCCGGTCGCGGTGATCAGCACGCGGGCGGAGTAGGTGCCGCCGGTGGACTTGACCTCCCAGGCCTGCCCGTCCCACCGGGCCGACTTCACTTCTTCGTTGAAGCGGATCGAGCGCATTACGTCGAAATCGCGTGCGGTGCGCTGCAAGTAGTCGCGGATCTCCGGTTGTTCGCCGTAAGCCCGTTTCCAGTCGGGATTCGGCGCGAAGGAGAAGCAGTACAGCGAGGACGCGATGTCACAGGCACAGCCTGGATAGTTGTTGTCGCGCCAGGTCCCGCCGACCTCGGAACCCCGGTCCAGAATCAGGAAGTCGTACCCCGCCCGGCGTAGCCGGGCACCGGCCGCGACGCCGCCGGGACCGGCACCGATCACCAGAATGTCCCCCACCGTTGTCATGACGCGAAGGTATTTTTCGCTCAGACCGGCAGTCAATGCGCAGGGTGTGCCTATCCCGTGCCTCTCGTACGCCTCTCCCGTACATCTCCCGAACTGCCCTCGTGCCGCGTCGCAGCCGGCATCACGGACGTTGCCGCAGACGGTGCCGCAGACGGCATCGCGGACGGCGTCGCAGCCACGAGGCCGCCCGCCCGCGGGAGTTCAGGACCGGGCGAGGATCGTGTGCCGTGCCTGGAGGAGCGCGCCGCGCAACGGGGCGTCGTCGCCCAGCTCGGCGGCGAGGACCGCGACGGTGGCCGGGTGCAGGCGCCCGACGTACAGCGTGAGATGCGCCCGGACGGCTTCCAGCAGAAGGTTTCCGGCGCGGGCGAGAGTGCCGCCGACGACCACGCAGTCCAGGTCCAGCGGCGTGGCCACCGCGCCCACCAGCGAGCCGATCGCGGTGCCCGCCTTGGTGACGGCCGCCTGGCACGCCGGATCGCCGGCCAGCGCCCGCGCCACGATCTCCGCCAGGTCCCGCGGCGCGCCCGGTCGACCCGCGCCCTGCGGACCCGGCTCCCCGGCCCCCGCGCCGGCAGCCGGCGTCCCGAACCCCGCGCGCGGCGACAGCCCGGTGACCCCGGTGACCCCGGTGACGCCGGCGATCCCGGAGCCGCCGGTGAGCCCAGTGACCCCGGTGACCTCGGCGAGGAGCGCCGCCTCGCCCGCCACTGTCTCCAGGCACCCGCGCCCGCCGCACCAGCAGGGCCGCCCGCCCGGCTCGACCACGCAGTGCCCGAACTCGCCCGCGACACCCCCGCCGCCCCGGTAGATCTCCCCGCCCAGCACCAGGCCGCCGGCGGTGTAGGCCTCGCCCAGCACGAACATGAAGTCGCGGTACGGCCGCGCCGCCCCCGCGTGCATCTCCGCCAGCGCCGCGAGGTTGCAGTCGTTCTCCACCACGACCTCGGTCCCCAGCGCGGCACCGAGGTCGCGGGCCAAGGGCACGCTGCCCCAGCCCATGTGCTGGTGGTAGCCCTCGCCCAACAGGCCCTGCGCGCCCGGCTCCCGGCTCACCCGTACCAGCCCAGGTACGGCGACGACGGCGCCGGACAGGTCGGCCCGGGTCCGGCCGTCCGCCGCGCACCGGTCGACCAGGCGCGCGACCGTGTCAATGGCGTGCGAGTAGGGGCACGGCACCGGGATCGCCGCCTCGTACGTCGGCCGCCGGCCGTCCGGCGCACCCTCGGGATCCGCCGGTCCGGGCGACGCCACCACCCTGATGCGCGTGCGGCCGATGTCGATCCCCACCTGCCAGGCACGGTGCGCATCGGGCAGCCGGAGCAGCTTGGCGCGCCGCCCGTTCCGCAGGCCCGCCTCCTGGACCGCTAGCCGGTCCTCGAGCAGCACGCGGACCAGATTGGAGACGGTCGCCTCGGACAGCCCCGCCGCCGCGGCCAGCTCGACCTGCGACATGGGGCCGTGCTCCAGGCACTCCAGCAGCCGACGCAGGTTCCAGGCGCGCAGCACCTGCTGCGATCCGCCTCGAGGGGTCATGGCGCTCATGCTCGTCAGCGTTGTCGGAACGTGTCAAGGACGGGTCACCGGGGTGCTGTCTCCGAGTGCGGGCGGCAATCGGGAATTCATCCGGTGAATGCAGGAAATGAATCCACCGCGCGTCGACCCGATAATCCGGACGACCATCGCTCGACCCCTTTGCCGCGTTGTCGGCGCGTGGGATGCGGATGGGCCCGATCCCCCGAAAGGACGCCCACCATAGGGTCTGTCGTGAAGACAACCGCAGGCGCGGTCGAAGGCGTCGTGCTCGACGGCCTCACCGTATTCAAGGGAACTCCGTTCGCCGCGCCGCCTGGTCTCGATCCACGGCGGCGGGTGGAAGCGCGGGCATGCCGCCGACCCCGCCCACGACGGCGCCGTGCCGGCAGGTGACAGCGTCGTCGTCGTGACCTTCAACTACAGGTGGGCTTCGAGGGGTTCGATCTGGCGCCCGGCGCACCCGCCAACCGGGGGCTTTCTGGATCAGGCGGCCGCCCTGGCCTGGGTGCACGACAACATCGTGGGCTTCGGCGGCGACCCGGACAACGTCACGGTGTTCGGCGAATCCGGCGGCGGCGCGTGCATCGCGGCGCTGCTGACCGCCCCCGGCGCGCGCGGCCCGTTCCGCCGCGCGATCGTGCAGAGCCTGGCCGGACGCTACCCGCCCGAGGAGGAGGCGGAACGCGTCTCGCGGCCCATCTGCGCCGCGGCCGGCGCCGACCCGGGCGCACTCGCGGACGCCGCACCGGAACGCCTGCTCGCCGTCCAGGACGTACCGCTGGCCGCGACGGCGTCGGACCCGGACGCGTGGAAGACCCGAGGCCATCACGGCGTTCTCACCGACCGTCGACGGTGCCACGGTCGTCGACCTGCCGTGGCTGGCACTGCGGTCCGGCGCCGCCCGCGACGTCGACCTCATCTCCGGGCACACGCGTGACGGGTTCACACTGCGGTCGCTACAACACGGCGCCCTGCGGCCGACGTTGACCGACATGGTCAAGTCCGCGCCGCTCATGCTCACGATGGCGCAGTCGCCCCTCGACCGGCGCGGCGCGACATCGGCCTCGCGCACACGGCCCGGGTCCTCGGCCTGGGGGCGGACGCCCCTGACGCCTACCGGACGGGCTACCCGGGAAGTTCGGACGGGTGGCTCTACACGGCCATGAACTCCGACTCGCTGTTCCGAATGCCCTCGACGTGGCCGGCGGAAGGGCACGCCGCGGTCGACCCGGGTGTGCGCATCTGGGACCGCGAGCCGTCCGTGGTGGCCGATCCACACGCACCTTCACGCCTTATCTGGCAACGGAGTTCGGGGCTCTGACCGCAGGCGGTCCGGTCGCCGCCGGGGGGCGGCGGCGACCGGACCTGCGGGGGATGTGCGGCGGGCCCGGGTACCGGGTGCGGCCCTTCGTCAGCCGGCCGCCGCCGCGACCGCGGCGTTGCCCGAAGTCCACTGCTCCCAGGACAGGTTCCAGTCGCCGTAGCCGTTGCCGACGTCGACGGTCTCCGAGGCCGAGTTGACCACCTTGATGACGTCGCCCACGATGACGCGGTCGTAGAACTTCTTGGCCGTGCCGTCGTTCGCGAGGCCGACGCAGCCGTGCGTGACGTTCTTCTTGCCCGCGTTGACGTTGGCGCTGGCGTTCTCGTGGACATACGTGCCCGACGCCGTCGTGTGCAGCGCCCAGTTGTAGTAGTCCCGGTACTGGCCGCCGTAGCCGACCGTCTGCCCGTCCATGAGGACGCTGGAGTTGCGGTCCATCACGACCATCGTGCCGTTCCAGGTGTCCATCCCCGGCGCGCCCGCGGTGATCGGGATGACCGTGTCGGGCTTGCCGTCCTCGACCACGGTCATCTGGTGCGTCTTGACGTCGACGGTCGCCACCAGCGAGCGGGCGACGGTCACCTTGGCCTCGGAGTCCCGGATGGTGAAGCGGCCGTCCCCGATGTCGACGCCGTCCAGGTCGGCCTTGAAGGTGATCTCCGTACCGGGCTTCCAGTAGTCCTTGGGGCGGAAGTCGATGCGCTGGCCGTCGTTGAGGTTGCGGTCCTTGACCCACCTCCAGGCGCCGGTGACCGGGGTGTCGGCGACGACGGAGAGCGCCTTCTCCACCGCCGCGCGGTTCTTGACCGGTGAGTCGAACACGACGGAGATGGGCAGGCCCACGCCGATCTGCCGGCCGTCGGCGACGTTCACCTGGTAGCGGACCTTCTTGTCCGCCTGCTCGGTCCGGAACGCGGCGGTGGCCTGCGCCTGCTGCCCGGCCGTGTTCGTCGCGGAGGCCTTCACGGTGTAGCGGGTGGCGGTGTGCAGCGCGCCGGTCGAACGCCACGAGGCGAGGTCGTCGGCGGTGTCCCCGGCGATCTCGCTGCCGTCCTCGCCGGTCACCGTCACGGCGCCGATCTTGCCGCCCTCGACCTTCACCGTGACCGGTTCGCCGGGGGCGAGGACTCCGCCGTCCCCGGGGGTGATGGTGAGGACCGCGGCGGGAGCGGCGGCCGGGGCCGCGCTGCCGGGATCCTGCGGCGCGGCCTTGCCCGCGGGCTTGCCCCCGGAACCGTCACCGGAGTCCGATCCGCCGCCCGAACACCCGGTCAGGGCGAGCCCGACCACCACCACCGCGCCGACCCACCCGCGCCGCAGGCGCCGTGCTCCGCGTGCGTTCACCGCTGCCATGAATTACCCCTTTGTCGTACCGCGTTCCCGTCCTGCTCGACGCCGCGATCTCCGGGCCGCGTTGCCCTTCCGAAATGTGATTGACGGCACGCGGACGCACTGGCACCGGAGGCCGCGTTCGGTGCGTCCATGTCGGTCCGCACAAGCCACGCAAGGCGCGCGAGTCGCGCAAGCCACGCAGGTGCGCGCGAGTCCGCGGCGGCCGGCACGGACGCGCCGGCGCCGGTGGCCCGGCGCACTCGCGGGAGTGCGTCAATTCGGCGGCCGGATTCGTCAGGACCCGCCGCCACATTGCCAGTTGGCCGTCGCTCCGGCGCCGCGCGAACCGTGGTCGGGGATCCGGCCCGCGTACGTCTTCGGCGCGGCGCCGCCGCAGACCGCGATGGTGCCGGGGGAGGCCTCCCCGTGGGAACCCGAGGACGGACTCGACTGCCTGACGGCCAACGTCTGGACGCCCGACCTCGGTGCCGCCGGCATGCCGGTGATGGTGTGGATCTGGGGAGTCTCTTCAAATTCCCGTCGGATAGCCCGCGGGCCGTGGTGCGTGCGCTCGCAAGGCGCGGCCCGCGGCTCGGCCTGGGTTTGGCTTGGGAGGGCCGCCAGGCCCGGCGGCAAGGGTCGTAACGCGGCGAGCGTGCGTGCCACGGTTCGCGGGCCCGGCGGGAATTTGAAGACACGACCTACGGCGGCGCTTGGCGGTTCGGCCGATCGGCGGTCCCGATGTACGACGGGACGAAGCTCGCCCGGGCCGGCGTCGTGGTGGTCACGTTCAACTACCGGGTGGGGTTCGAGGGTCTCGGACACGTGCCAGGCATGCCGGAGAACCGCGCACTCCTCGATCAGATCGCCGCATTCCAATGGGTACGTGCGAACATCGCGGCCTTCGGGGGCGACCCGGACCGGGTGACCGTCTTCGGCGAGTCCGCCGGGGCGACATCGGTCGTGAGCCTGCTGGCGACGCCGCGTACCGAGGGACTGTTCCGGCGGGCCATCGCTCAGAGTGTCGCGGGACGCGCGCCGCTGCCGCTCGCCGACGCACACCGGGTGACCGGGCTCGTCGCCGACGCCGCCGGGGTGCCGGCCACGCTGGAAGGGCTGCGCTCACTGCGGCCGGAGCAGATGGTGGCGCTGCAGGACGTACCCCTGGCGGCGATGGCGGCCGACCCTGACGCGTGGTCGATGCCCGACAACGTGACCTGCTTCGCGCCGGTGCTCGACGGCGAGTTGGTGGCCGACACGCCCTGGTCGGTGCTGCGCACCGGCGCGCGGCGCGACGTGGATCTGATGACGGGGTACACCACGGACGAGTACAGCCTGTTCGCGGGCCGGCGCGACGTGCCCGCGGACCTGGCGGCGACGGCGAAGCGCCTGGGGCTGCACGAGGGGGCGCTCGCGGCGTACCGGGCGGCGGATCCGGGGACTCGACGCCCGCGGCCTGTACACGCTGATGTTCTCGGACCAGGTGTTCCGCATGCCCTCCATGTGGGTCGCCGAGGCGCACGCGACGGCGGGCGGACGGGCGTACCTGTACGAATTCGCCTGGCGGTCACCGGTGTTGTGCGGGGGGGGGGGGGGCCCCCCCCCCCGCCCCACAAGGGAAAAGGACAACGCAGTAAAACACGAAACTCGGCGGCAGGAGCGGGTTTGGGGGTGGTGTGTTTTATTTT